>JADJVQ010000107.1 GCA_016710525.1 Burkholderiaceae bacterium | reverse complement strand
TGCGCTGCTGCTCGGGGGCAGCCCGCATCCGGCGCTGGCCCTTGCCTTGTGCCTGGTCTGGGGCGCTTCGCCGCTGTGGGTCTGGTGGGTCAGCGGCGGCCATCCGGTGCACGTCCGTGCCGAGCTGGCGCCCGCGCAACGGGTCTATCTCGAGGGCGTGGCCCGCGACACCTGGCGACTGTTCGAGCGCTGCGTGGTCGAGCAGGACCACCACCTGCCGCCGGACAACCTGCAGACGGCGCCGCACGACATGGTGGCGCATCGAACGTCACCCACCAACATCGGGCTGTATTTGCTGAGCGCGGCCTGCGCGCGGCGATTCGGCTGGATCGGCGCAGGAGCTGCTGGCGCGGCTCGACGCCACGCTCGCCACCTTGCACGGGCTGCGCCGTCATCGCGGTCACTTCATGAACTGGTACGACACGCAGACTGCCCAGCCACTGCTGCCGATGTATGTGTCCACGGTGGACAGCGGCAACCTGAGCGGCCACTTGCTGGCGGTCGCGCAGGCCTGCCGCGAACTGGCCAGCGCGCCGCATGACACCCAGGCGGCAGCGCAGGCGATCGCGACCAGCGGACGGCGGCTGGCGTCCGAGGCGCTCCAGGCTGGCGATTGCCTGGCCGGCTTGCCGCCGCAGGCAGCCTGCACCGCAAACTGCTCGCGATGACCGACCCGCTGGCCCAGGCCGCACGGGATCTGGCCGCCTTCGAGACCCTGCTCGACCAGGCCGACGCGGACCTGGCCAGTGGGATGCCCGCTCCCCGACGACGACGGCACCGCGACGCCGGGTCCATCGGGTCATGCGCCATGGCGGTGGCTGCTCGCCGATCACCGGGCCTGCCTGAGCTCGGCGCTTCTCGACCTGCGGGCTGCCGCGCACGAGGGGGGGGCAGGGTACGGCAATGGCGAGTCGCCCACTGTGGCTCGGTTGCTGGCGATGGCGCAGGCGCTGCAGGACCTTGCCTGGGCGGCGGACTACCGGTTCCTGTATCACCCGACCCGGCGCCTGTTCCCCATCGGCTACCGGGTCGCCAGACAACAGCTCGATGCCGGCTTCGACCTGCTGGCCTCGGGTCGCGTCTGACCAGCCTGGTTGCAGTGGCCAAGGGCGACGTGCCGGTCGGCCACTGGTCGTCGCTGGGCCGGCCGTTCTATGCGCTGGGCGCGTGCGTGGGCCTGCGCTCGTGGGCGGGGTCGATGTTCGAGTACCTGATGCCCACGCTGGTGCTGTCCGAGCCGCCGGGCAGCGTGCTGTACCAAGCCTGCGCGACCGCGGTCCGGGAGCAGATCGCGTTCGCCCGGGGCGAGGACGTGCCCTGGGGAATTTCGGAGTCGGCCTATGCCGGCAGCGATCACACACTGGCGTACCAGTACGCCGCAAAGTGCCCAGGCTCGCTGCATCGCACGCCGCCCGACGAGCTGGTGATCGCGCCCTACGCCAGCGCGCTGGCCGCGCAGGTCGATCCACTGCGTGCCTGCGCCAACCTGATGGCCCTGCAGGCAATGGGGGCGCGCGCGCGCTATGGTTTCGTCGAGGCACTGGACTTCACTGCGGCGCGCCAGTCCGGCAGCGAAGCGTTCACGCGCGTGGACACCTTCATGTCGCATCACCAGGGCATGACCATCGTGGCGCTGGCCAATGTGCTGCGCGACGGTGTCGCGCAGCGCTGGGGGATGGCCGACGCGCACATTGAAGCGGTGGCCTCTACCCTGCACGAAAAAGTTCCCCGCGAAGTGACCGCGCTGTATTCGCCCGCGGTCGCCCCGATGCCGCAGGTCTCGCGGCGCCGCTCGCCTGGCCTGCTGCGCGAAGTGCTGCCGGGCTCGGGGGCGCTGGAGCCCACCCATCTTTTGTCCAACGGGCGATACAGCGTGGCCCTGCGGGCCAACGGTGCCGGCTGGAGCCGCTGGGGTGGCCTGGGGATCACCCGCTGGCGGGACGACGCGCTGCGCGATGCGCACGGTAGCTTCTTTTTCCTGCGCTGGGACCGTCAACCCCAGCCTGTGTCGATCACCCAGCATCCGGCGCCGGATCCGGCCGCGGTGTACCAGAGCACCTACCATTCGGACCGGGTCTGTTTCGACGCCGCGTGGCCGCAGTTGCAGGCGCACACGACGGTGTGGGTCAGTCCCGAGGATGACATCGAGTTTCGCCAGGTCGAGCTGCGCAATCTGAGCGATCGGCCCCTGGAGATCGAACTGATGTCGGCCTTCGAGGTCACACTGACCGATCCGCGCGCCGACGAGTCGCACCCGGCATTCACCAGTCTGTTCGTGCGGGCGCGCTGGCAGCCCTCACAGCAAGCCCTGCTGTTCGAGCGCGCGCCGCGGCTCGCCACCGAGCGCGGTGCACGGGCCGCGCACTTCCTGGCCCAGTCCGATCCGCAGGTGGCCGGCGTGCGCCTGCAGACCGACCGGCAGCGCTGGCGTGGCCGCAATCACGACACCAGTCAGCCGATGGCGCAGTTCGATGCGGCGCAGGCAGCCAGCGATCCGCCGCCGGGCGACTCGGGAAGCGACGACATCGCGCTCGACACCGGTCTGGATCCAGTCTGTGCGCTCGCGGTGCAACTGCGGATCGCGCCCAACGCCAAGGCGCAGCTGATCTTCGCCACCGCGGCCAGCGACGACGAAGGGGTGCTGCGCGCGACGATCGACAAGTACAGGCAGGCCAGCCACGTCCAGCGGGCTTCGCTGATGTCAGCCACCCTGACGGGCATCCGGCTGCGCGCCTTGCGGATCGGCGCCGAGGACTTTGCCGGCGCGCAGTTGCTGACGACGGCCCTGGTACTGACCCTGGCCAGACCGCAGGGCCGGCCGCCGGCCGGCGAAGCGTCGTCCCTGGCGCTGTGCGACCGACGGCTGCTGTGGCGGTTCGGCCTGTCGGGTGACCGTCCGATCCTGCTCGTGTCCGCCGGGGCCCCGCAGGGCTTGGGGCTGCTGCGCTCACTGGCCAAGGCGATGCGGGTCTGGTCGTGGGGCGGCATCGCCTGCGATCTCGTGATCCTCAATGCCGAGCCCGCGTCGTACGAGATGCCGCTGCACCGCGAGATCGGCGCGTTGCGCGACCGGCATGTCGCCGACACCGGTGCCCCCTCGGGCAACGCCGGCACAGGCTTCTACCTGCTGCGTGCCGAAGAGCTTTCGCCCGGTGAGCTGTCGACCCTGCATTGCCTGGCCCGGGTTCGGCTGCAGGCCGACGGTCGGCCGCTGAGCCACCACGTGCAGGAATGGTCCGGCTGGCACGAGAAAGCCTTCGAACTGCGGCACGACACGTCGACCGCGGTGGTCGCGACTGTTGCGCGGCGCGAGGCCCCGCTGCCCGCGTCCACGGGCAGCTTCGATGCCGCGACCGGTGACTTCAAGTTCGAGGCGGGTGCGAGAGTTCGCCCGGCGCGACCCTGGATCAATGTGCTGGCCAACCCGGACTTCGGCGCCCAGCTCTCGGAAAGCGGTGCCGGTTACTCGTGGGCACTGAACAGCCGCCTGAATCAGCTCACCGGCTGGTCGAACGATCCGGTCGGCGATCCGCCCTCCGAGTGGTTCCTGCTCCAGGACCTCGATACGCACGCAGTCTGGAGTGTCGCGCCATCGGCCTGGGGCGATCCGCTGGCGAGCTACCAGGTGGCCCATGGCCAGGGCCGCAGCGTGATCAGTCATCGCCGCGGCCCGCTCGAGATCAGCGCCACGTGGACGGTCGATCCGCAGACGTCGATCAAAAAGCAGGTCCGGCTGCAGTTCGTCAATCGAGGTGCCGCCAGGTGAACCTGCGTGTGGTCGGCCTGCTCGAATGGGTGATGGGCGCAGGTCGGGAGGATCGGGCCTCGGTGCAGACCGCCCTGCATCGGCAGCGCTTGCCCTCGTCCCCCGACACCGGCGGGTCGGGCGAACCGGCCCGCAAGCGAATGCTGACCGCCTTGTTGTGCAGCCAGCGCGAGCGGGCTGCCGGGTTCGGCGAGGGCACGGCCTTCCTGGCGATCGCCGGGGCGCAGGACGACGTGGAGGATTGGACCTGCGATCGCCGAGAGTGTTTCGATGCACGCGGGCGGCTCGTGCTGCCGGACCATTTCGGGCGGCGCGACGGTCCAGGGCTAGACCCCTGCGCGGCGATGTCGGTGCGCCTGAACCTGGCGCCGGGTGGCGCGGCCGAACGGTTGTTTCTGGTGGGCTATGGACAGACTCCCGACGCCGCGCGGCAGCTGGCGACCGTGGCCGCGATGGTGCCCGCCGGGCAGCGCGAGGAAGCGGTGCGCCAGCAGTGGGCCCGGCTGCTTGGGGCGACCGAGGTGAAGACACCGGATCCGCTGTTCGATGCGATGGTCAACCGGTGGCTGCTGTATCAGGCGGTGTCGTGCCGCTTGTGGGCGAAGGCCGGTTTCTACCAGGCGGGCGGGGCGACCGGGTTTCGCGACCAGTTGCAAGACGCGATGGCGATGACCTGGGCGGCACCGGAGATGTTGCGCCAGCAGATCGTGCTGTGCGCCTCGCGCCAGTTCGCCGAGGGCGATGTGCAGCACTGGTGGCATTCGCCTACCGGCGCGGGTGTGCGCACGCATTTTTCGGATGACCTGCTTTGGCTCGCGTGGGCCTGCGCCCACTACGTAAAGACGACCGGTGACACCGAGGTGCTCGATCAGAGCGTGCCGTTTCTCGAAGGCACCGTGATCCCCGAAGGGGCCGAAGATGCCTATGACACACCGGTCGTCAGTGCGTTGCAGGCCAGCGTTTTCGAACACGCGGCGCGCGCTGTCGATCACAGCCTGGCCGTCGGCGCGCACGGCCTGCCGCTGATGGGCAGCGGCGACTGGAACGACGGCATGAACCGCGTCGGCCACGAGGGCCGCGGCGAATCGGTCTGGCTCGCCTGGTTCCTGTGTCGCGTCGTCGCCGATTTCGCACCGATCGCGCGCAGCCGCGGCGAGTCCGATCGCGCCGGGCGCTGGGAGACGGCCGCCGAGGGATGGCGTGCCGCGCTCGACGGGCCGGCCTGGGACGGCGAGTGGTACACGCGCGCCTTCTTCGACAACGGCGAGCCACTGGGGTCGCGGGTCAATGCGGAGGCGCGCATCGACCTGATCGCGCAGGCATGGTCGGTGCTGTCCGACGCGGGCAGCGGACCCCGCCAGCGCATCGCAATGGCGTCGATGGACAACCTGCTGGTCGATCCGGCGCTGGGACTCGTCAAACTGCTGGACCCGCCGCTGGCGCGGGCGGTTCCGAGCGCCGGCTACATCCAGGCCTATCCACCGGGTGTGCGCGAGAACGGTGGTCAATACAACCACGGGGCGGTCTGGGCCCTGATGGCACAGGCCGAACTGAGCAGACGGGTCGAACGGCCGGCGGCCGAGAACGATCTGGCGTACCGCTACTTCACCTACCTCAGTCCCGCGCATCGCGCGAGCCATCCGGTGCATGGCGCCGCCTATGCCATCGAGCCCTATGTGATGGCCGGCGACGTATATACGCAGCCACCGTATGCCGGACGCGGCGGCTGGAGCTGGTACACGGGATCGGCGGCCTGGATGCATCGCGCGGCCGTCGAGTCGATATTCGGCCTGCAGATGCGGGCCGGAGAACTGAGCTTGCACCCATGCCTGCCTGCGCATTGGCCCAGGGCCGAACTGCGCCTGCACCGCGACGCTCGCATTCTGCGCCTGGTACTGGTGCGCGGTGCTGCAGAAGCGGCGCACGAAGCGATGACGCTGGGCGCGGTGCCTCTGCTCGAGCCTGGTCATTCGTTGTCGTGGGACGGGCTGGCGCCGGACAGCTGCTTTGTCGTGCCGCTGCCGGCCGTTGTGCCGGTACCGCTGTCGGTGCCTGTGCCGGTGTAGATGCCTGCGTCGCTGCCCGCGTCGCTGCCCCGTCGCGCCTCGCGCCCGCGCTGCCCGTCGCTACCCCGTCGCAGCCCCGCGGGGCCGTTGCGCGCCGCGCCTGGTGGCTCGGCCGACAACGCCACCGGGTGCTGTCCTACCACGCGAAGGGGTTTGCCACTGATGGGCGCGCGGTCATGGCGCACCTAAAGTGAGTCTATCGGAGCGGTGACTCATCGCAACGGCCTCTCCAAACTGTTCCAGGAGCAAATTATGGTTGTCAGCACACAGTCCGCCCCCGTCAAACCGGGTGTCAAAGCCGGTCATGAACGGATGATGCTCGACCAGGTCGCTCTGGACGCCGCGCGCAACAGTCTGGAACAGGGCGCGGTGACGCCCAACATCGGACCGTGGCGTGCCGACATCATCCAACTGCTCAATGCCTCGCTGGCCACCGAACTGGTCTGCGTGCTGCGCTACAAGCGTCACTACTTCACCGCCGCAGGGCTTGCCTCGCCGAAAATCGCCGAGGAGTTTCTGGTGCATGCGAACGAAGAGTCCGCTCATGCCGACCGGCTGGCGCAACGCATCGTGCAGCTGGGCGGCGAACCCGATTTTTCGCCCGACACGCTGCTCGCGCGCAGTCACGCCGCCTACGACGATGCGACCGACCTGAAGGCGATGATCCGGGCCAACCTGATCGCCGAACGCGTGGCCATCGAAGCCTACAGCCAGATCATCGCGCTGATCGGCGACAAGGATTCGACCACGCGCCGCCTGCTGGAGGACATCCTCAGCGACGAGCAGGAGCACGCCGAAGAACTCAAGGACTGGCTCGCGGACTGAGGTCCGCAGCCGTTTTATGCCCTCGGGCGGTGGGGCCGATCACCACCCGTTGACGTCAAGTCATCCCCCATTTTCAACGGAGCTACACCATGATCAAACGAACCTCGATTGCCGCCGGCCTCATTGCAATGGCCGTGATCACCACCGCCGGTTGTGCCGTCTCGCGCGGCCAGGAATCCGTCGGCGCCTATGTCGACGACAGCGTGATCACCACTTCGGTCAAGACGCGCCTGCTCGAGGACAAAGATGTTGCCGGCACCTCGATCAGTGTCGAGACGCTGAACGGCACCGTGATGCTGTCGGGCTTCGCCAAGAGCAGCCTCGAGCGCAACAAGGCCGAAACCCTCGCGCGCAATGTCAAGGGCGTGAAGTCGGTGAAGAACGAGATCGCCGTTCGTCCCTGATCGCAGCACTGCGACTCGCCACCGAGTCCAGCCACTACCTGATTCAAGGAGATACGAATGAACTGGGATCGCATTGAAGGCAACTGGAAGCAGCTGACCGGGAAAGCCAAGGAGCAGTGGGGCAAGCTGACCGATGACGACATCGATGTCGTCGCCGGGCGGCGCGACCAGCTCTCGGGCAAGATCCAGGAACGCTACGGGATTGCCAAGGACGAGGCCGAGAAGCAGATCGCGGACTGGGAGCGCAAAGCGACCGACGCGTGGTTCCCGCCCGAGAAGTCCAAGCACTGATTCCACCGAGGGACCAGCGACGGGCAGGTCGGGCCGCCGGGTGATAATCCCGGCATGAAATATCTGTCCGACGTATCGCCCCTACTCGCTCTGGCGGTGCTTGGCACCGCCCTTTTTTTGCCGATCTCTTTTGCATTGTCGACATTGTGCGTCTTCGCGCTCATCGGCGCGGTGCTGACCGCGGTCCATCACGCTGAAGTGGTTGCCCACCGGGTGGGCGAGCCGTTCGGCACGCTGGTCCTGGCAGTCGCCATCACCGTGATCGAGGTCGCATTGATCATTTCGCTGATGATGGCCGGGGGCTCAGGCAAGGCCGCACTGCCGCGCGACACCATCTATGCCGCGGTGATGATCATCTGCAATGGGGTGGTCGGTGTGTGTCTGCTGGTCGGCGGATTGCGCCATCGCGAGCAGAGTTTTCGCATCGAAGGCACCGGCTCCGGCCTGGCCGCGCTGGTCGCGCTGTCGACCTTGTCGCTGGTGCTGCCTACCTTCACCACCAGTTCGTCCGAGGGCACCTACACGTATGCGCAGCTGGTGTTCGTCGGCGCCAGTTCGCTGGCACTGTGGGCGGTGTTCGTCTTCGTCCAGACCGTGCGGCACCGCGACTACTTCCTGCCGCACGAGGGGGCGGATGACGAGCAGGAACACGCGCCTCCGCCCAGTCTCGGGCGGACCTGGGCGAGCATGGGTCTGTTGCTGGTGTCGCTGGTGGGGGTGGTCGGGCTGGCCAAGGTGCTCTCGCCACTCATCGAGAGCGTGGTCGCGGCGGCCGATGCCCCCAAGGCGGTCGTCGGCATCGTCATCGCGATGCTGGTGTTGCTGCCGAGACCTGGGCAGCGGTGCGGGCTGCGCGCGCCAATCGTTTGCAGACCAGCATGAACCTGGCGATCGGTTCGGCGCTGGCCAGTATCGGACTGACGATCCCGGCGGTGGTTGCTGCCTCGGTGGTGCTCGGCCTGCCGCTGGTGCTGGGGCTGGAGTCCAAGGACATGGCCCTGCTCGGGCTGACCTTCCTGGTGGGCTCGATCACGCTCGCCTCGGGCCGTACGAACGTGATGCAGGGTGCGGTCCATCTGGTGATCTTCGCGGCGTTCCTGTTCCTGGCGCTGGTGCCGTAGCGGATCTCGTTGACGCAGGGTCAGTCGGACGGGTCGCGCCGGTCTGTCGATTTAAAGCGCCGCGAACTGGTTCAAGGCGCCGCAGTGGCGCCGGGTCCGGCGCCCGTTCGCGGGATGTCCCGCTCGACCAGTTGCGCGAGCAGACGGGATTGGGTGCTCTGGATCGCCAGCAGGTCCGACCATTGCTGGTCGCGAAGGCCGTCGATCTTCTCGTGCAGCAGCATGATTTCCAGTTCGGCCTTGAGGTTGACCTCGTAGTCGTGCCCGGCCGCGGCGCGATCCCGTTCGGACTGCCGATTCTGGGACATCAGAATGACCGGTGCCTGGATCGCAGCGAGCATCGACAGGAACAGATTGAGCAGGATGTAAGGGTAGGGGTCGAAGGTCGCGCCGCGAAGCACCAGCAGCGCGGCGTTCAGGCCGATCCAGCCCAGCATCACCAGGGCGAACAGGCCGACGAAGGTCCATGAGCCGCCGAACGACGCGACCTTGTCGGCGGCCCGTTGG
>JADJVQ010000106.1 GCA_016710525.1 Burkholderiaceae bacterium | reverse complement strand
TCTTTCTCTTCGTCAGTCGAATTACGCCCCTGATCAACGTCGATCTTCTAATCCAGGATGGTGGCGGACGCACGCTGCTCACCTGGAGAAATGACCGGTTCTTTGGTCCCGGGTGGCACGTACCCGGGGGAATCATTCGATATAAGGAAATGGCGGCGGATCGAATTCGAATGGTCGCGAAGCAGGAATTGTGCGCCGCCGTTGAGTTCGGCGCGTCTCCAATATGCGTCCACGAGTCGACGATTCCCGGGCGGCGAGACCGGGGGCACTTCATCTCGTTGCTTTACAAGTGCCGATTGACGAACGAGCTCGATCAACGCCGACGGTACACGCCCGATGCTCCTGTGCCAAATCAGTGGCTGTGGCATGAGCAGTGCCCGGAGAACCTGATTCCCGAACAGCGTGCTTACGCTGCCTACATCAACGGACCTTGACTTGATTCGTTCTTCGATTGCGTCGGTGACAAGACACATCCCGCCGGGGCAGCTGGGGCGCTACCTGGTGGTTGGTATCTGAACACCGCATTCGGATACGGACGTTCGCACTCCTGACGGCCCTGTTGGATCGTTACATTCCCGCGAGTTACCGGCAGCAAGCCTGCTCTCCAGCGTGCTCAACATCACGGTATCTTTCCTCGGTTACAAGTGGTTCGTATTCAAGACCAAGGGCAACTACCTGAAGGAGTGGGTGCGTTGCCTGATGGTGTAGCGGCAGCATCGCGGTGGGGCTGGCGCTGTTGCCGCCGACGGTGTACTTCGTGACATTTGTTTACGGCAATCCAGGCGCCTCTCCATACATCGCGGGCGCAGTGATCATGGCGCTGCAGGTCATCATCAGCTTTATTGGGCACAAGACGTTTCTCGTTTACGCAGAACTCCGAGGAGCGGTCCGTCGAGCCTCCCTCTCCGAGGTTTCGTCCCCAACATGTACGAAGCTCAGGAGTTCTGAGTTGCCGGGATTAAAGCACGAGGACAATGCGAGAGTAATGGGCAATGCCGAACGACGGGCCACAAGCGATCTGACCTGCCGGTCTGAGCTCAGTGGCAAAACCCTCGACCGCGCCTGTTGCGCCGTGATTTCTGTCATCTGGATCTTGATGATCGCGGCAGCAAACCCGATAGGCGACTTCCCACTCAACGATGACTGGGTATACGGGCTGGTTGTCAGGTCATTGTTGGAAACGGCTACTACCACTTTCCCAGCCCAGCAAGCGCCAACCTGGGGCCACAAGCGTATTGGGGAGCCCTTTTCTGCATTCCGTTCGGGTTCTCGTTTACGGCACTTCGCTTTTCAACATTGGTCCTTGGACTCCTCGGGGCACTCGCGCTATTTTTCTTGATCAAGGAGCTTGGCGGCACTCGCAGGACCGCGCTGGTGGGTGCCCTGGTATTGATCGTCAATCCACTCTACTTTGGTCTGGCAAACAGTTTTATGACGGACGTTCCCTTCACCACCGTCGTCATCCTTAGCTTGTTTTGCCTTGCCCGAGGCTTCAGAAGGGAGGACTCGCGGTATCTGATTGTCGGTCTCCTCTTTGCGTTTGCTGCGGTCATGATTCGCCAGGTGGGATTAGTTGTACTTATGGGGTTTTCCGCCGCGTACGCAATTAAGTATGGAATCAAGCCGATGAGGCTGCTCGTAGCCATCGCTGCCCTTCTCGCGGGCGCCGCCATGCATTTCGGTTACGAGCATTGGTTGATACACACCAACCGTATGCCAATTCTCTCACCCCATGCTGCTTTGGAAAGTGCTCAGATACCCTCCCCATGGGTGGCGCGCCGCACTTTGGTCGTAGCAGTGACCTATGTTGGGTTCTTTTTGCTTCCTTTTATCGTCCTTTTTCATAATAGCAAGTCGAACAGCCTCCGAAGTTCTACATCAATGACGTTCACGCGTGTCACCACACTCATCGCAATCGTGGTGCTTGCACTTCTCTGGTGGCAGGGCCTGACAATGCCGTCATCAAGGAACGTGCTTACCAAGTACAGGCTCGGACCACTCACGCTACGCGATACGTTCATCCTTGGTCTGAACATTCCGATCACTCCCATCTTTCTGGAATTTGGTTGGGTCGCGATTTCGGCAATGGGCGCTTTCGGTGCGACTTTGCTGACTTGGCTACTGTTGCGTATGGGCTATCAATTCTTGTTCGCAAGGGTAGCCGAATCGCGACCCGAGTATTGGGTTGCTGCAATGTTGCTGGTCGCACCGGCCGCGTATCTCCTGATTCTATTCGTGGCCTCGACGCGCCTGACTGTGTTCGATCGCTATTTTCTTCTGTTTGTCCCATTTTGCGTCCTGCTTCTCTCGACATTTGCCAATTGGGCGCTTGCGTGGGTGCCCCGGCGAAGCCCAAGGGCATCGATTGCACTGCTCGTTGCGTATGCCGTCTTTTCCGTTGCGGCGACGCACGACTACCTCTCGTGGAACAGAACTCGATGGGTTGCGTTGAATAGCCTGATCTACGACACTAAAGCGAAACCAGAACACATCGATGGCGGGTATGAATTCAACGGGTGGTTCTTGCATGATGCGAATTATGTTCGATCGCGTGAAAAGAGCTGGTGGTGGGTTAGTGACGACGAGTATGTGGTGGCATCCGGGCCTGTGCCGGGATACGTCGAGCTGCGCCGTTATGGCTTTCGTCGCTGGCTTCTTGGGCAGGAGTCGAACATATACGTGCTTCGACGAGCGATCTAGTTCAACGTACAGCGATGTCGCTCAACGCTCAAGACGCAACGACCTAGAACGTCGATGCCATCGGCTATCGCCGATGGTGGTGCTGGTTTAGGCGCCCATGAGACGCAGCGCTCGATCGACGACAGTCGTCGAAAATGTTGAGTTTGTTGGGGTCACGCCGATGCGATACGTCTCATTGATCGCTGTCAACCACTGGCGCGCAATGACGGCAGGAGCAAAGAGCCGCTGTGCATGATCGCGTGCCAGATGGCCGATACGTTGCCGCGTGGAAGGGTCTGCCAATGCGAGAACGTGCATGCAGAATTCGTCGGACGATCTCGCGGGCATCCAAGCGCTTCCCGCTAGTCCTACATTCTCGTAGGATGGGATTGGGGTTGCGATGGTTGGGAGCCCCAGAGCCATGCAGAGCGCGAGGCGATTCGCTGACTTCACAAGGATATTCTCGCCCGCAGGCATCGGGAGGATTGCGATGTCGGCCGCGAGCATCTGGGAATACACCGTATCGAGTGACCACTGGTGCGTCGCCCAAGATCCCTTCGAGATCGTTCGCACTTCAATTCTGTCCCGTAGAGCAGGGTGCGCGGTCAACTCCGCAGTCAGGTCGAGGACAACACTCTTGCAGCTCGGATGCCCGACCCAAACCAAGATCAGTTTATCGGACGACTGTTCGTAGGTTCGCTTGCATTCACTCGGAGGAACTTCGATCATGTCTTCGATTACGCAATAGCGCTTCAGAGAGAGCGCAGATGCGAGCCGCCGTGTGGGCACGATCGTGAGATCGAAGTGCTCATCATATTGAGCAGGCAAGAGGTCGCTTATGACGCAGACGGTGGGTATGCCGGCCAGTCTGCAAAGCTGACTGAGTTTGATGCCCATCCATTCGGGGCGGGTAAACATGAGCACGTCGTACGCGCGTTTGACGCGCAGGTCCCTGGCGAAGCGAAGGAAGTCCCAGGAGTAGCGATGAAATGTGGCAGCGAAATTCTCCGCGATGATTGATGAGCGAACGCCCATCGTCTTCAATTGCTCATGGATGAGAGTTCCCTGCAGTCGCGATGCTGCCGTCTGTTGATCCCATGCAATTATCCAGCCAACGCTGGGGTGAAGGCCTTTGTCGGCCATTGGAGCTCCGCAGGTTGATAGGGTGACTGTTCAGCGCGGCAGTTGGCTGCAGGCTTGCGTACGATGCGTCATATGGTCTCGGCTCGCTTTGCAGCGCCGGCATCAGTAAACGCTTGCGGACCGCTTGGTGCAAGCAGTTCACTCTGAGCGTGGCTGGTCGCCCGGAAGCCCGGGCCAGAACTGGCCCCCCACGTCAGAATAGTTGTCGCCCCGATAGAATCGATGAATCTGGGGGCGATGATGAGGGGACGTGGTGGCCCGATACGGAAAGGCATTCAAGGATCGAGCGGTGGCGCGGTTGCTGCCGCCGGAAAGCGCAACGCTGGATGATGTGGCGCGGGAATACGGCGTGGGGGTGGCGACGCTGGAGCGGTGGCGCAGTGCAGCGCTGGCCGAGCCGGCGCGAGAGCGGGCGTGGAGTGCGGCGGCACGCCTGGATGCGGTGGTGACGACGGCGGCGATGGACGAGGCGAGTCGTAGCGCGTGGTGTCGTGCCCACGGGGTATACCCGCAGGAGCTGGCGACGTGGCGTGTGGCGGCGACCGAAGCGCTGGCCGCACCGGAGGATGCGCGGGCCACTCCGCAGCAGACGCGGCAGGACCGGCGCCGGATCAAGGAGCTCGAGCGCGAGGTGCGGCGCAAGGACAAGGCGTTGGCGGAGACGGCGGCGCTGTTGGTGCTGTCAAAAAAAGTCGAGGCGATCTTCAACAAGGGCGGGGACGAATGATCGGCCTCGAAGATCGCCGCAGTCTGGCCCGCGAAATCGAGACCGCCCGCGCTGCCGGCGCGCGCTTGGACCGCGCCTGTGCAGTCGCCGGCATCAGCGCCCGCACCCTGCAGCGCTGGCAGCTCGACGATGGCTTGGTCACCGGGGATCGTCGGCCCGAGGCGTCGCGGCCAGCGCCGACCCACGCGCTGAGTCCGGAAGAGCGGTCGGCCGTACTGCAAGTGGCCAACGAGCCGCGCTTCGCCGATCTGCCGCCGGCGCGGATCGTCCCGATGCTCGCCGACGAGGGCACGTACCTGGCCAGCGAATCCACCTTTGCGCGCATCCTGCGTGCGCAGGGACAGGTCCACCACCGCGGAAGGGCCAAGGCGCCACGGAAGTCGCGGCCGCCGACCACGCACGTCGCCACGGCGCCGTGCCAGGTGTGGTGCTGGGACATGACCTTCCTGCCAACGACGATCGTCGGCCAGTGGTTCTACCTGTACCTGATCCTGGACGTGTACAGCCGCAAGATCGTCGGCTGGGAGGTGCACGACGCCGACGACAGCGACCACGCCGCGCACCTGGTGCGCCGCACGGCGCTGGCCGAGGGGATCGCGGCCTCGCCACCAAGCCGGTCCTGCACGGCGACAACGGCGCCACGTTGAAGGCCACCACCGTGCTGGCGATGCTGTACTGGCTCGGGGTCAAGCCGTCCTACTCGCGGCCGCGGGTCAGTGACGACAATGCCTATGCCGAGGCCTTGATCCGGACGGCGAAGTACCGGCCCGAGTTCCCGGTCAAGGGCTTCGCCGACCTGGATGAAGCGCGCCGGTGGGCAATGCGCTTCGTGCATTGGTACAACGTCGACCATCGGCACAGCGGCATCCGCTACGTCAGCCCGGCGCAGCGCCATGCCGGCGAGGACCACGCGATCCTCGCCGCGCGTCACGCCGTGTACCTCGCGGCCCGCACCCGCCATCCGGCCCGCTGGTCGCGCCATACCCGTAACTGGACGCCGATCGGCGCGGTCACGCTCAATCCCGAGAAGGATTCAGTGGTCGGCATCGCGTCGAAGTCGACGAATCAAACCGCGTTGGCTGCATGACCGAGGCGACAACTACCTTGACGCGCCGCTGGTACGCGAGCTTCGAAGCAACTGCGCCAGGTAACTGATGAAGTTGGGGCACAAAACGCTAAATCTTGCAGGCCATGGCCGTACCGTCTATCCGCATTCAGTTTCTCGAGATTGGCGTTTGATTCTTTCGAACAATCGCCCGCTATGCGCGGCCGTCACAATCAGGCAGTGCGCGCTGCATTCGTGGCAGATAGGCCTGTGAGGGCCCCCGGATCGTCCACGAATGATGCGACCTGTAAGAGCAGCTGATCACACTCATGCACAATGGGACCGAAACCATCCTTCGCATAGTCGTAGTAGCCTCTGCGCCAGTTGTGGCCTCCACCATAGAAGTCGTCAAAATCGAAATGGTAGTAGATGACTGGGCGTCGGAGGTAGGCCATCTCGAACGCGACCGAAGAGAGGTCGGTGATCATTAGCGCGGTACGTGCAAACAGCTGCTGAATGCGCATTTCGGCCTTTGTCAAGACTTCAACGTGCGGCGGAAGGTCAAATGCCGAAAGAAATGGAATGCTGTTTGATGGGCATGAAACCCAGCC
>JADJVQ010000105.1 GCA_016710525.1 Burkholderiaceae bacterium | reverse complement strand
CGGGGATCACGCTCGAGCGTAACATGGATGCGCTGGACAGCTGCTTCACAGGCGGTCACAGCGTATTGAGGTTCGACGATCTCTACATTCCCGGCGAAGACATCCTGGGCGAGCCGGGCAAGGGCTTTCGCTACGCTCAGGTGCGGCTGGCGCCAGCGCGTCTGACGCATTGCATGCGCTGGTTGGGTCAGGCGCGTCGTGCGCACGACATTGCCGTTGGCTATGCGCGGCGACGTCATGCTTTCGGAAAACTCCTAGCCGAACACGAAGGGATCGGCTTCATGCTTGCTGACAACGACATGGACCTGCATACGGCGCGCCTGCACATCTGGCATACGGTGTGGCTACTCGACCAAGGCCAACGTTGCAACTTCGAGTCGAGCCGTGCCAAGGTGGTCTGTTCTGAGGCGGAGTGGCGTGTGGCCGATCGCTGCGTGCAGATTCTCGGTGGTCAGGGCGTGACGGGGGAGACCGCGATCATGCGCATCTTCAGCGACATGCGTGCGTTCCGCATCTACGATGGTCCGAGCGAGGTACATCGATGGAGCATGGCGCGCAAGATCATGCAGACAGACGATGTCGAGCGTCGCGAGGGGGCGCGATGAAGGCTACAGTCTTCGATCGGTTCCGGCCTCGATGGGCGCATCGCCCAAGCGACCTGCGCTTCCGGCGGTCTGGGATTGCAATTTGGCCCGCCTACTCTCCGCTGTCGGCGCGCGCGTGGCACTGGCGGCCAGACGAGGCGAACAGTTGTTGGCGGCCGTGCGCGAGATCGAGGCGGCCGGGGGGCAGGTGCGTGCAGTGTCGCTCGATGTGACCTGCGGCGCCAAAGTGCCGCAATGTCTTGATGAGTTGTCCGCTTGGGGGATACCCGACATCGTGGTCGACAACGCTGGCGCGACTGTCACTCGTCCGTTGCTCGATCAAACTGAGGAAAACTGGGAACGAGTGATGTCCACTAACCTCAAGGGATGCTGGCTGGTGGCAGCGGGCAAGGGCGGTACGATCATCAATGTCGCCTCGATCCTCGGCGAGCGTGTAGCCGGTAGCGTCGCCCCTTACGCTATCAGCAAGGCGAGTGTTGTTCAGGCCACCAAGGCCATGGCCCTGGAATTGGCCCGCCATCGGATTCGGGTCAACGCTCTATTGCCCGGCTATGTAGTGACCGCCCTGAACCACGAGTTTCTCGAGAGCGACGCGGGGCAGAAGCTGCGCGCCCGCATCCCGAGCCGTCGCTTCGGCGAGCTGACAGCCTTGGACGGACCGCTATTGCTGCTGCCCAGCGACGCGGGCACCGCGATGTCTGGCGCCACTGTCGCGGTTGACGGGGCTCACCTGGTGAGTTCGCTGTGAGCGGCACAGAGGGAATCGGACTCGACCTGCCGCGTTTGGCGGATTATCTCAGGACCGCGGGCCTCAACGGCGGAGACAATGTCAGCGCCAGCGCTTTGTCGGGTGGGCAGTCAAATCCTACATTCTGCGTCCAGGCAGGAGGTGCCCGCTATGTTCTGCGTAAGAAGCCGCCAGGCAACTTGCTGCCCGGCGCGCACGCGATCGACCGCGAGTACCGGGTCATGCAGGCGCTTGCTGGCACGCTTGTCCCTGTTCCGCGAATGCTCGCTTATTGCGACGACGCCGAGGTGATTGGCTCGCCCTTCTATCTGATGGAATACATCGACGGCCGCATATTGGTCGATCAGTCGTTGCCGGGAACTCAGCCGGCAGAAAGGACCGCAATCTATTGCGAAATGAATCGCGTCATCGCAGCATTGCACGGGATAGATATTGACGCGTCGGGTCTGCAGACCTTCGGCAAGCCAGGCAATTACTTTTCGCGCCAGATTGGGCGCTGGTCCAAGCAATGCCGCGAATCCACCGTGCCTGTCAATGACTCCATGAAGCAGCTGATGGACTGGCTTCCCGACCACATCCCGCCTGGAGACGAAACCGCGCTGGTACATGGCGATTATCGACTCGACAACCTGGTATTTCACCGTACAAAGCCTCGAGTGATCGGCGTGCTTGACTGGGAACTTTCAACTCTTGGGCATCCGCTGGCCGATTTCGCCTACCAGTGTATGAGCTGGCACATCCCAGCCGAGCTGTGGCGGGGCATCGGCGGGCTCGATCTTGCAGCCTTGGGAATTCCTGACGAACGATCGTATTTGGTGATGTACGCTAAGGCAACAGGTCGTCAGCCGGCCGAGCACTGGGACTTTTATCTCGCGTACAACCTATTCCGGATGGCGGCTATCTTGCATGGGATCGCGCAACGTGCGGCCGATGGCACGGCGAACTCGCCGGACGCAGTAGAAACCGGGGCTAAGGCTGGACCATTGGCTGACATCGGCTGGCAATGTGCCTTGCGCTATGGAGCGGACAGTCCTTAAGACATTCGTTACGCATACTCCAGAACCACCGGGCCGCGCTCTGCTGGGCTGCGTCAGTCTTGAGTGAAGGACTCCGACAAGCATGAATATCGACTTCAACTTCGAGCCACTCTCGCCCGTTGCGTTCCTGAAGCGGTCTGCTCACGTCCATGCCGATCGGGTCGCGGTGATTGATGCGGGACATGAGACGACTAACGCGAACTTCTGACACGCTGTGAACGACTGGCCGGCGCGCTGCAAGTTCTGGGTATCAGTGCCGGAGATCGGGTCGCCGTGCTGTTGCCAAACACCCGCTCAATGCTTGGGCCCACTTCGGTGTACCGCTGGCAGGTGCAGTGCTGGTGACTCTCAATACCCGCCTGGGGTCTATGGCGTGCTCTCATTTGAATGAATCCTTATATGCCATACGCAAACGAGAAAAGAGAAATCGCTCACGGTCAATGGGATAGCGGAGGGCTGTTCACAGGGGTTGAATTATGGTCATATCCTGACTTTTGGGCGGAGTCAGAATGGAGCGAAAGATGTTGCGCGACGACCAGTTGGAACGCATTGAACAACTCCTGCCAGGCAAGGCCAGTGTAACCGGTAACTACCGGCCGTTCTTGCCTACGATCAAAGACTATGCAAAGGCGAGCGCAGCGGATTGTCGGCGAAGAGTTGCTTCCACAATCGCGGGGTGAGTTCGTGGACACGACTGGCCGGATGCTGACCGACGCGCTGCAGCACATCGACCAGATAGTCGTAGGGATCGATCTGGTGGAGTCGGCAGGTCACGATCAGGCTTTGCATGATCCCGACGTGTTTGGCCCCGAGTTCAGTCCAGCAGAACATCCAGTTTTTGCGACCCATCGGAATCGCCCGCAGCGCGCGCTCCAGATGGTTGGTATCGATCGGCACGTCCGGATCGGTCAGATAGACCTCCAGCCCGAATCTTCGCTCGCGGGCGTAGGCCAGCGCCTTGGTCATGGGATTGCTCGGCAACAGACCCTGCGCCTCGAATTGCTGGTTGATCCAGGCAAAGAACTGTTCGACGATCGGCTTGGCGTGCATCAGTCGATAGTCCAGTTTCTTCGCGGCGCTGAGTTTTTGCTCGCGGATGCGCTCTTCCACCGCGTAGAGCCCGCCGATGAAGTCCAGCCCCCGCGCCGCCGCCTCCGGTTCGGCGTCCTGCGCCTCGAACAGCTTGCGTCGGGTGTGCGCCCAGCACTGGGCGTGGGTCAGCCCGGTCTTCTCCGTGTAGTGCTCATAGGCGGTGTAGCCGTCGGTGAGCAGCACGCCGCGCTCGACCGGCGTAAGGCCCAGCGCCTCTTCGACGTGTTCTATCCGGCGACTTTCGAAGAAGGGGAAGCAGACTTCATCCAGTTCGCCATAGACCGGCCAGAAGTAAGCGGCCTTCAACTTCCCCGGTCCGGCGCGCCCGGCCTTGATCGGCGTCTCGTCCATCGCCTTGACGCGGGAAGCGCGGATCGACTCGAATTGCGCCTCGTAGATCGGTTCGAGCAGCGCGATGCCCTGCTGCCCGATCTGCGTCAGCCATGGTCGACTGACCGTGATGCCGCCATCCGTGAGGCGCTGGTGCTGGCGATAGAACGGCAGGTGGTAGGCAAACTTGTCGATCAGGAGGCCGGTGACGAAACTGACGTCGGCGCGGCTGCCCTCGATGACCCCGACCGGGGCGGCCGGACAGACGATGGCCTGGCTTTCCTTGATCTTGATCACCGGCCGCCGGTAGTTGAGCACCACATAGCTGCCCGGACGCTGGGCGAGCCGATAGCTGTCCTTGTGGCCGATGATCTCGAAGTCTTCCGGCGCGAGTCCCGCCGCTTCCGGTGCGGCCAGTTCGATGACTTCGACCGGCACCCTGGCTTCATCGAAGAAGGGCAGGCTGTCGTCGCCGGTGTCCGGCGTCTTCGGCGTCGCGCGTCGCGTGTGGGCCGCGACCGGGCGCTCGGTGGGCGGCGGCGGTGAGGTCACCTGATCCTGGGTAATCGCCTCGCCCAGACTCATCTGGCCATCGGCGCCGTCGATGATCCGGCGTTCGCTCTTCTGGCCGAAGATCTGGCGCTTGAACCAGGCGATTTGATGTTTGGCCGCCGCCAGCTCGCGGCTCAGATCAACGACCTGCTGCGGGCGGTAAGCTGCCGCTTCATTGAGGCTGAGAACGAGTGATCCGGTCGCCGAATTCATGCCGCGATTATACCGTAGGCATCATCCTTGCGGGAAGGTTTGTAGCGCTTTCTGACGACTTTTGCTTCGATGCCTTCAAGCAGCAACTTGAGTCCGGTCCAGTCCATTTCCCGCGTCGTGACGCGGCGCCAGTCGGACAGGAATCGTCCCTCTTCGAGCCGCTTGGCCCACACGCAGAAGCCGGTGCGGTCCCAGTAGAGAACCTTCATCTGCGTCGCGCGGCGATTGATGAAGACGAACAGGCGGCCATTCAGGGGATCCTGACCGAGTTCCTGGCGCGTCAGGGCGTAGAGCCCATCGTAGGATTTGCGCATGTCGACCGGGCGACCATAGACATGGACCCGGACCTGGCCTTCGGGGAAGAACATCAGCCGCGGACCAGATGCAGCGACAAGCCGTCGCCGAGGTCGAGTTTGAGTTCGATCCGCGGCCTCAAGGGCGACGCGGAATTCAGGGTGCCGAGATCGACGAAGGCCGGCGTTTGCTTGCTGACCACGGCTTCGCCCCCATCGCGGCCGTCGCTGAGCAGAGTGCGCCAGCGGTACAGGCTCGCGGCACTGATTGCTTCGCGCCGGCAGAAGGCGTCCACGCCCAGGCCGCTGTCGTCCAATTTCGCTAACAAGGTTCGCCACTCGTGCCGGCTGCGCCGTGATCCCTTGCCCTTCTTACGTTCCGCCATCGCTTTCGCTCCCGTGAGTGATTTGTCTCGGGAGACATTCTCGTCATCGCGCGCGCGCAGGGAAGAACGCCGTAGGGTTACCGGTTACAGGCCAGTGATCGGGGTGTTACGGCCAGGGACAATCGGCGGTTTGTTGAGGCGGTCCTCTGGATCATGCGAACGGGCAGCCCATGGCGCGACCTGCCGGCCGAGTTCGGGCATTGGCATCGGACGTATGTACGATTCTCCCGTTGGCGCAAGAAGGGTGTATTTGAGCGCGTTGCCCAAGCGATGCGTAGCGACGCTGACATGGAGCACCTGTTCATTGATTCGACCATCGTGCGTGCCCACCAGCATTCTGCTGGCGCCCAAAAAAAGCCGGCGGCCAGGAAATCGGCCGCTCGCGGGGTGGGCTAACCACCAAACTGCATGTCGCGGTGGATGCCCTGGGCAATCCGCTGCGGGTGATTCTCTTGGCCGGTCAGATTGCCGGCATCGACTGTGCGGCCAAGACCATCGAGGACTTCTCGGCGCACGCCATCATCGCGGACAAGGGCTACGACGCCGATCATTTCATTGCAAAGATCGAGGCCACTGGCGCACAAGCCGTGATTCCGCCTCGTTCCAATCGACTTACCCAGCGCAGCTTCGATCGCCATCTCTACCGAGACCGCAACCTGATCGAACGCTTCTTCGCTCGCATCAAACACTTCCGGCGTATCGCCACGCGCTACGACAAACTGGCATCGTCCTTTCTGTCGTTCGTTCATCTGGCGTGTGCCTTCATCTGGTTGGCTTAATTGAGAACACGCCCTAGTCCTTACCGGAACTGGCATGCGGTCACGGTGATTTGGCAGCTGCCCGATATCGCCTTTGTCACAATTACCCAACAATTTCGCATCCAATAGTCAGCTGCACCTCTCGTTCTCTCAGAACATTGAGTTGTATTTGCCGGTAACAGTCCTTGGAAACGACTCGGGATGCGACAAACCGTATGTCGTGGGTATTTATAGGGTTCAATTTTCTGTTTGACAAACTCTTGGAGTTCAATAGCGAGCCGGTTGTCGCCGTTGACATGGGGCTTTGTTACAACAAAGGCCACTATGACATTGCCACGCTCCTCGTCAGGTACTCCGACAACAACAGACTCCATTACCGCTTGGTGACTGTTCAACGCTTCTTCTACCTCACCGCCGGGCACCTTGTATCCAGACGTAACAATCATGTCGTCTAGGCGCGCCTTGTACCAAAAGTAGCCATCGCTGTCTTGCATGAAGCATAGCCCTGGACGACTCCAACCTGGATACTTCGAATCTGGCGGACAAACACCATTTCTCTGTGCATCGGGTCGGCGCCAGTAGAGTTGTCCTAACGGACCCCGCACAATTAGCTCCCCCTCCGTGCAATTTGGTACAGGCTCTAAGTTTTCGTCTACCACTAGGCATTCATATCCAGGTACCTGCAATCCTGTTGATCCAAATTTCTCGCTGGGCATCCCCCCAAATGTCGAGATCCAATAGTGCAATTCACCAGAGCCAAGCGAGTTAATAACATCTTGACCGAAACGCGCACGCCACTCCTTCGCTGTGTTTGCAGGTAGTGGTTCGCCAGCTGTCAATACCATTCTCAATTTGGATACTGAATGCCGATGCTCAGCGTTTTCAACGCCCAACATCATTCTTAACGCTGTTGGGACCGCGCACAGGATCGTAATCCCATGTTGATGGATCAGATCAAGCTGCCCCTCTGCGGAAAATTTCGTAATTATCGAAACGGCTGCGCCGAAGCGCCAAGGCATGAGCAAAAAGTTCGCTGCACCAAACGCAAACGAGAAGTCTGGATGTCCGCCAACAACGTCGTCCGGTTTCAACCTGAGGATATGGCGACCATG
>JADJVQ010000104.1 GCA_016710525.1 Burkholderiaceae bacterium | reverse complement strand
ACGAAACGCGGCGGGTTCGCCAGGATGGCGTCGTCATCGATGTGTCTCTCTCGGTGTCGGCGATCCGTGATGCAAGCGGGGCCGTGGTGGGCGTGTCCTGGATCGCGCACGACATCACCGACCGCAAGCGCGCCGAGGCGGCCTTGCGCGACAGCGAGGCGCGGGCCCAGACCCTGTTCAAGACCAGCCCGCTGGGCATCACCGTCACCCGAGTGGAAGACCGGCGCGTGGTCGACGTCAACGACGCCTGGCTCGAGATGACGGGGTTTGGCCGCGACGAAGTGCTGGGACGCACGTTTGCCGAACTGGCGGTCTGGCGCGACCCCGCCGAATACCCGCGCGTACTCCGGCAGATGGTGGCGCAGGGCCCCTTGCGCAACTACACGGCCCGATTCGTCAAGCGCTCGGGAGTGGAGTTCGAGGGATCGCTGTCGACCAACCTGGTCGACATCGGCGGGGTGCCGCACATCTTGACGAGTTGTGCCGACATCACGCTGCAGGTTCGTGCCCGCGAAGTCCTCGAGCGTGAACACGAACGGTTGGGCGAACTGGTGGCGGCGCGCACGAGCGAGCTCGAGGCGGCCCGCCACGAGGCCGAGCGTTCGGCGCGGATCAAGAGCGAATTTCTGGCCAACATGAGCCACGAGATCCGCACGCCGCTCAATGGCGTGCTGGGCATGGCACAGGTGGGCCTGCGCCGCACCGCCGATGCGGGATCGCGCGAGCATTTCGCCCGCATCCTCGAATCGGGCGCGCTTCTGCAGGGGATCATCGACGACACCCTCGATTTTGCGAAGATCGATGCTGGCAAGCTCACCCTCGAAGCGGTGCCGCTCGATCTGACCCGGCTGCTCGAGACCCTTGTCGAACCCTTCGATATCCGCGCGCGTGCCAAGGGACTGTCATTGCGCTGCGAGGTCGCCCCCGATGTGCCGGCATGGATCGTCGGCGATCCGGTTCGGCTGGGCCAGATCCTGATGAACCTGTTGTCCAATGCGGTCAAGTTCTGCGCGCAGGGCGAGATCGCGCTGACGTTGTCGCGCGCCGGCGAAACACTGTCGGTGCAGGTGACCGACTCCGGCATCGGCATGACACCCGCGCAGATCCAGCGCCTGTTCAAGCCCTTCGAGCAGGCCGACGGATCGACCACGCGCCGCTTCGGCGGCACCGGCCTGGGCCTGGCCATCACCCGTCATCTGGTCGAACTGATGCAGGGGCGGATCGAGGTCGAGAGTGCCGTGGGCATCGGCAGCCGCTTCACGGTGCGCCTGCCGCTGATCGCAGCCGTGCGCGAAGTGCGTGCCAGCCCGGCGATGCCCGCGGGCCGGCGACTGGCCGGGCTGTCGATCCTGGTCACCGAGGACAATCCGATCAATCAGGAGGTGCTGCAGGATCTGCTCTGCATGGAAGGCGCCGAGGTGACCGTTGCCGACGACGGCGCGCAGGCGGTCGCCCAGGTGGCGCGCGCCGAGGCCGGCGCGTTCGCGGCTGTGCTGATGGATGTGCAGATGCCCGAGATGGATGGCTACGAAGCCACTCGGCGGCTGAGCAGGATCGCTCCCGGTTTGCCGGTGATCGGCCAGACCGCGTTTGCGATGCCTGAAGATCGCCAGCGCTGCCTGGACAGCGGCATGGTCGATTACCTCACCAAACCGGTCGATCCTGAATCGATGGTGATGGCGATCCTGCGGCATACCGCCGGCCGCTGACCGCCCCGCAGACCGGACTCAGGCCCAGATCACCTGGCCTGGCACGCCGTACCATTGGTCGATCTTGGCTGCGACGGCGGTCTCGATCTTGCTTCGCTTGATTTTCATGGTCGGGGTCAGCAGGCCGTTTTCGATCGACCACGGGTCGCTCACCACGACCAGCATGCGCAGCTGCTCGTACTCGGCCACGCGCCGGTTCACGTCGGCCAGCACTTCCTTCAACTGGGCCTCGACCTCGGCACGCACCGCAGATCCGGCGACCTTCGGGCGCAGGTCTTCGGCGAGCACGACCATCGCGAAGGCGGCCGGGTGCCCGACGCCGGAGACCAGTGACATTTCGACGATCGGATGTTCGTTGATGAGGTTCTCGATCGGCGCCGGTGCCACGTACTTGCCCTTGGCGGTCTTGAACAGTTCTTTCAGCCGGCCAGTGAGCTTGAGCATGCCGTCGGGGTCGCGTTCGCCCAGATCGCCGGTGCGGAAGAACCCGTCGGGAGTAAAGGCCTCGGCATTCAGGTCGGGGCGCTTGTAGTAGCCCACCATCTGGCCAGGCGATTTGATCAGCACCTCGTGCTCGTCGCTGATCCGCACCTCGACCCGAAACGGCACGCCGACATAGCCGGGCTTGTGCTTGTCTTCCTTGGACAGGTGCGAGTACGCGAAGTCTTCGGACATCGCGTAGCCCTCGAGCAGGTTCAGGCCCAGCTTGTGGTACCAGGCAATCAGTTCGGGCGGGATTGGCGCCGAGCCGCTGCCGGCCAGGCGAACATGGTTCAGGCCCAGTCCGGTCAGCACCTTCTTGCGCACGATGTTGCCGATGATCGGCAGGCTGAGCAGGAAGTCGAGCTTGCGCGCCGGCATCTTGGCCAGCACGCCATGCTGGAACTTGGCCCACAGCCGCGGCACCGAGATGAACAGCGTGGGGCGCGCGCGGTTCAGGTCGGCTACGAAGGTCTCCAGCGTTTCGGCGAAGAACACGTGGCCGCCGCTGACCAGGGTGGTGCATTCGATGTACGCGCGCTCGAAGACGTGCGCCAGAGGCAGGTACGACAGGAACCGGTCGTTGGCGTTGTAGCCGACTTCTTTGGCGATTCCTTCGCTGCACAGGGTGATGCGCTCGAAGTTGTGCATCACGCCCTTGGGCTGGCCGGTCGAGCCGGAGGTGTAGACCAGCATCGCGAGATCATCGGGCGCGCGGGCGATCCGCCCGGTCAAGGGTTCGGTGCGCGCGACGATCGCGTCCCAGGTTTCGTACGAGGTGGATGGTGCGAGCGGCAAGGCGATGCGCGGCATGTTGGCGGGCACGCCGGTTTCCTGGTGGGTCCAGGAGTCGAGCTTGCCCACGAACAGCAGTTGCGACTCGCTGTGTTCCAGCACGAACTTGACCGTGTCGGGCCCTTCGGTCGGGTAGATGGCGACCGTGGTGCCGCCGGCCATCCAGATCGCCAGTTCGGCGATGAAGAAGTGCGCGCAGTTCTTGGAGAGGATGGCGATCTTGGCGCCAGGCCCCAGGTTGCGGCTGCGCAGGTGGGCCGCCATCCGCCGCGCCTGGTCGAGCACCTGGCCCCAGGTGTAGTCAACGGGCGGTTTTCCGCCCACCGGCTGGGTGAGGTAGACCGTGTCGCGCTGTGCGCTTTCGTGGTCGTAGACGTAGTCCAGGATCAGCTTCTGCGCGGGCATCGGGTTTCCTCCGTGGCGTGCGCCCTCCGGCAGCACGTGTCTCGTGTGATGGGCCGGACTCGAGGCCGGCGGCTCATCCTACCGTGTTGACTATCGGCCGTCCGCCCTCGATCGGCATTGACAAGCGTCAAACCGCCGTTATTCGCGAAATCCCGACGCCTTGACGACGGGCTCCCACTTGGCTCGGAAGTCGGCCAGCAGCTTGACCGTCTGCGCCTGCGAGGCCGCCACGGGCGTCATGCGGTTGGCACGGAACTTCGCCTGCAGCGCCGGCTCTTTCATGCTGGCTTCGACTGCACGGGCAATCGCCTGCACCTTGGCGGCCGGCATCGAACTGGGGGCGAACAATGCGTTCCAGCCGTCGGCCACCAGTGGCAGGCCGGACTCTTTGAGGGTGGGCAGGGCGGGCGCTTCGGGCAGGCGCGCACCGGAGCCCACCGCCAGGATGCGCAGCTTGCCCGCCTCGTGCAGCGGGATCAGCGAATCCAGGGTGTCCACGGCCACCGGGATCTGGCCGCCCAGCAGGTCGGTGGCCAGCGGCGCCGAGCCGCGATAGCCGATCACTTGCGGCTTCAGGCCGGCGGCTTCGCCGATCATCAGCGCGAAGAAATGCGGCAGGCTGCCGGTGGCCGGCACGCCGAAATTGGCCTTGTCCGGGTTGGCCTTGAGCCAGGCGATCAGGTGGGTGAACTCGCGCACCGGCACCGCCGCGCCCACCGCCACCGCGAAGTCGTACCGGGTCAGCATCGACACCGGCGCAAAGTCGCGGATCGGGTCGTAGCCGACGTTGGCCGCCACCAGGGGCGCGACCACGCTGATCGCCGGATTGCCGGCCAGCAGCACGTTCTGGTCGGGCCCCGCTGCCTTGACCTGCTGGGCCGACAGTCGCCCGCCCGCGCCGGTCTTGTTCTCGACGATCACCGGCACGCCCAGGCGGTCTTTGAGCGAATCGGCCAGCAACCGGGCTGCGCGGTCGGACGCGCCCCCGGGCGCGTAGCCGACGACGATCTTCAAGGGGCCGTCGAGCAGCGGGGCGGTCGGTCGCGGTGCGGCGGTGCTGGCCTGCTGCGCGCGTGCGGCCGGGGACAGCAGGACAGCGCCGCTGCCGAGCAGGGCGAGGCAGGCGGCGCGGCGCGAGTGCGAGCGTGGGTGCGGAAAACGCATGCGGGTGTCTCCATCGATCAGGGCGTGTTCAGGCGGGGCGTCTGAGCGACCCTTCAGCCCCGATTGAAGCACACCCGGGCGATTGACTTTGTGCGTCGGCGTGGGCAGCGTCTGGTGTCCGGTCCCGCGGACGCAAGTCCCTCCTTGTGTGTCGAGTCTTCCATGCCCGCCCTCATCGCCGCCTGTCTGGTCTCACTGATCGTCATTGCGCTGCTGTGGCAGCGGCAGCTTGCACTGCGCCGCGACGCCTACATCCGCAGCTTTACGCTGCCCGTCGGCCTGTTCGACAGCCTGCGAAAGCGGCATCCGTCGCTTACCCTCAAGGAGTGCCAGCTGGTCGCGCACGGCCTGCGCCAATTCTTCCTGGCCTACCTGAAGAGCGGGCGGCAGTTCGTCAGCATGCCCTCGCAGGTCACCGATGATCTCTGGCACGAATTCATCTTGCATACCAGGGCGTATCAGACGTTCTGCGAAAGAGCCTTCGGCCGGTTTTTCCACCATACGCCGGCGGTGGTGCTGAGCGACGGCAAGCAGAGCAATGCCGGTTTGCGTCGTTGCTGGTGGTATGCGTGCCGCGACGAGAACATCGATCCGCGCTCGCCGACCCGGCTGCCGCTGTTGTTCGCGCTCGATGGGAAGCTCGCCATTGCCGGCGGCTTTTTGTATGTCGCCAACTGCGACACGGTGCGCCAGCTCGGCGTCTCCTCAGGTTCGGTCGTTCACTGCGGCGGCGATTTCTCGAGTGCGTCGGTCGATGGTGGAACCGACGGTTTCGGCGACAGCAGTTCGAGCGACGGCGGGGGCGATGGGGGCGGAGGCTGCGGCGGCGGCGGAGGCGACTGACCGCGCCGGGCTGGGGCCAGCGGGTCAGCGGCCAGGCGTTCTCCGGCATAGTCGCGCCCCGTTCACTCGACGAACACGTCCTCTCGCTTCTTGCGAATCGCCGGCAACAGCACCACGATCAGCAGCAGCGCGGCCACGGCCAGCAGCGCGGCGCTGAGCGGGCGCTCGACGAACACGATCGGGTCGCCCTGCGCGTAGCGCATCGCGCGGCGCAGGTTTTCCTCCATCAGCGGGCCGAGCACGAAGCCCAGCAGCAGCGGCGTGGGCTCGAAGCCGAACTTCATCAGGCCATAGCCCATCAGGCCGAATGTTGCCGCCATCACGACCTCGAACGTGGAGTTGTTCAGGGTGTAGACCCCGATGCAACAGAACAGCACGATGGCCGGGTACATCAGCCGGTAGGGCACGCGCAGCAGCGACACCCACATGCCGATCAGGGGCAGGTTGATGATCACCAGCATCAGGTTGCCGACCCACATGCTGGCGACCATGCCCCAGAACAGGTCGGGCCGCTTGGTCATGACCTCGGGGCCGGGCTCGATGCCCTGGATGATCATTGCACCCACCATCAGCGCCATCACCGCGTTGGACGGGATGCCCAGCGTGAGCATGGGGATGAACGAGGTCTGGGCCGCCGCATTGTTGGCGGACTCGGGCCCGGCCACGCCTTCGATCGCACCCTTGCCGAAGCGCGAGGGGTCTTTGGCGAGCTTTTTCTCGACGGTGTAGGCCGCAAACGAGGCGAGTACTGCGCCACCGCCGGGCAGCAGCCCCAGCACCGAACCCAGGCCGGTGCCGCGCAGCACGGCCGGCAGGGCCTGCTTGAGCACGCTGGCCTTGGGCCACAGCCCGGTGACCTTGTTGCCCAGCACCGAGCGGTCGGCCTCCGGGCCGTCCAGGTTGCGCAGGATCTCGGCGATGCCGAACAGCCCCATAGCCAGCGCGACGAAGCTGATGCCGTCGGACAGCTCACCGATGCCGAAGGTGTAGCGCATGGCGCCGGTGTCGACATCGGTGCCGATCAGCCCCAGCATCAGGCCGAAGAAGATCATCGCGAACGACTTGAGCACCGACCCGTGAGCCATCACCACCGAGGCGACCAGGCCCAGCACCATCAGCGAAAAGTACTCGGCGGGCCCGAACTGCTGCGCCATGCCGGCCAGCGGCGGGCCGGCGGCCGCGATCAGCAGCGTGCCGAAGCAACCGGCCACGAACGAGCCCAGCGCGGCGACCGCCAGCGCGTCGCCGGCGCGGCCCTGGCGGGCCATCTGGTGGCCGTCCAGTGTGGTGACGATCGACGAGGCCTCGCCCGGCACGTTGACCAGGATGGCGGTGGTCGAGCCGCCGTACTGGCAGCCGTAGTAGATGCCGGCCAGCATGATCAGCGCGCTGGTCGGGGGCAGCTTGAACGTGATCGGCAGCAGCATGGCGATCGTGGCCACCGGGCCGATGCCCGGCAGCACGCCGATCAGGGTGCCCAGCAGCGCGCCAACCAGGCCATAGAGCAGGTTCTGCCACGACAGCGCGACACCGAAACCCAGCGCCAGATTGGAGAAAAGGTCGATGTCGCTCACGGGAAGATCCGCAGGGGCAGCTGGAGGGCGAAGGGAAAGAGGAGACAGGCAAAGACGGCCAGGCACACCGCCAGCAGCAGGGTCTGGCGCAGACGCTGCTGCGGCGAGGCCAGGCTGGCCATGCCCACCGCCAGGATCGAGGCGATCAGCAGGCCGGTGCGCTCGATGGTGGCGGCGAACACCAGCAGCGAGCCCAGCACCAGCACGATCGGCTTGACCCGCCATTTTTCCAGCGCCGGCCCGCGATGCACGAAAGCCATCACGCACAGCAGCAGGCCGAAGCCACCCATCACCCACGACAGCATGATCGGCACGTAGCCCGGTCCCATGCGATACGCGGTGCCCACCTTCAGGGGCTGGCCGAACCACCAGCCCAGCACGGCGCAGACCAGCAGGAACAAGCCGGCCGCGAGTTCGGTCGGACCACGGACCGGACCGCTGCCCATGGGGCCGGCGGGTGGTGACGGAGCCTTGCCCGCCTGGTGGTCGGGGGGCGCCCGGTCACGTCCTGCAATTTCACTCACGCCGACTTCTCCTTTGGCGTCGCGCGCGCATCGTGGAACACCCGATGGCAGCGCGATCGCATTGTTGTCTGTAGCATCGCACGGAACGCAGAAGTTTCGAGGACTGCGCTGGCGTCGCCTTTCGGTCGGCGTCACAAATCGAAATCAGAGGAGACACGCGATGACGATTCGTTTTGACAGGCGAAAAGTGCTTGCCCTGACCGGCGGCGCACTGGCTGCCGCAATGGCCCCCCGAGCAAGCCTGGCCCAGAGCCTGCCCACGGGCACGGTTCGCGTCCTCGTCGGCTTTCCGGCGGGGGGCGGCTCCGACGTGATGGCCCGGATCATTGCCGAGAAGCTCAAGGAGCGTACCGGTCTGAACATCATCATCGACAACCGGCCCGGCAACAGCGGCAACCTGGCCTGCGAGTTGCTCAAGAACGGGCCGGCCGACGGGTCGCTGCTGATGTACGGCACCAGCGCCACGACGGTGGCGCAGCGGGTCACCCGCAAGCAGTTGCAGTACGACGTCGAAAAAGACCTGGCCACGATCGCGCTGGCGGGTACCGTGTCGGTGGCGTTCGTGGTGTCGTCGACGATCGGCGTGCGCACGATGCCCGAGTTCATCGACTGGCTGAAAAAGAACCCGCGCAAGCAGAACTTCGGCACCACCGCGATGGGCAGCATGACGCACTTCTTCGGCGTGCTGCTCGGCAAGGAGATCGGCATCCCGCTGGAGCCGATCGCCTACAAGGGCGCCGGTCCGCTGATCGCCGATTTGTCCGCCGGCCACGCATCGGCCGGTTGTGGCGGGGTGTCGGACTTCCTCACCCATCACAAGGCCGAGAAGATGCGCATCATCGCCATCTCCGCGCCCAAAGCGGGTCAATGCCGCGCCTGATCTGCCCACCATTGCCGAACTCGGATACCCCAAGCTCAACTACGAGGGCTCTACGGTTTCTATGGCCCATCCAAGATGAGCCCGGGTCTGATCGCCACCTGGAACAAGGAATTGCGGGCGGTGCTCGACACCCCCGACATGCGCCAGCGGCTGCTGGGCGTCGGCTTGGAGACGCAAAGCTCCACCCCGGCGGAACTGTTCACCCGCCAGTCCAATCTCATCACCACCATGACCGCCACCATGAAGGCGGCCGGGGTCGAACCCGAATAGGGCGGACGCAACCGCTGCGTGCGCCCTCGCGAGCGCAGCGCTTCCCGACGCAGGCCTTCCCTTCTCTTCGCTTTTCTCAAACACCAACAGAGGTATTCGCATGACCTTTCGTATCAGCCGCCGTCAGACCTTGGCGGCCGCCGGTGCTGCGGCCGCAGTGGCCGCCATCGGCCGTCCGGCCCTGGCGCAGTCGCTGCCCACCGGCACCATCCGCATGCTTGTCGGCTATCCGGCCGGCGGCGGCACCGATGTGATGGGCCGGCTCATCGCCGAGAAGCTCAAGGAGCGCACCGGCGCCAACGTCATCGTCGAGAACCGGGCCGGCGCCAGCGGCACGCTGGCTTGCGATACCCTCAGAAACGCGCCGACCGACGGCACGGTCATCATGTACGCGCCCAGCGCCGCCACCGTTGCCCAGACGGTCACCAAGAAAGTGCTGCCCTACGACCTCGAAAAAGATCTGGCCACCATCACGCTGGCCGGCACGGTGTCGACTGTGTTCGTGGTCTCGCCCACGATCGGCGTGAAGAACCTGCCCGAATACATTGCGTGGCTGAAGAAGAACCCCAAGAAGGCCAGCTTCGGTTCAACCGCGATGGGCAGCTCCACCCATTTCTTCGGCGTCGAAATCGGCCAGGCGATCGGCGTGCCGCTCGAGCCGGTGGCCTACAAGGGCGCGGCGCCGCTGATCGCCGATCTGTCGGCAGGGCATGCGCCGGCGGGCTGCGGCGGTCTGACTGACTTCCTCACCCACCACCGCGGCGAGAAGCTGCGCATCATCGCCATCTCGGCGCCCAAGCGGGCCACCGCGGCGCCTGATCTGCCGACCATCTCGGAGCTGGGTTACCCGAAGCTCGCCAGCGAAGGCTTCTACGGCTTCTATGGCCCGGGCAAGATGGCCCCGGCAATGATCGCGGCGTGGAACAAGGAGCTTCGGGCCGTGCTCGAGGCCCCCGAGATGCGCCAGCGCCTGGTCGGCCTGGGCCTGGAAGTGCAGACCTCAACGCCAGCCGAGTTCGCCCAGCGCCAATCGCGTGACCTGGTGACGTTTGCGGCGTCGATGAAGGCGGCGGGCTTCCAGCCCGAGTAAGGTGATGCGTGTGCCGGCACCGAGCCGTGAATCGGTGCCGGCACTGATCCTCAGTTGATTCGCGTGCTGCGGCCCTGCCAGTAGCGGTCGCGCAGCAGCCGCTTGTACAGCTTGCCGGTGGGTGGCGGGCAATTCGGCATCGAAGTCGATGCTGCGCGGGCATTCTGATGTGCGCCAGGCGCTCGCGGCACCAGGCGATCAGCTCGGCCTCCAGCTCCGGCCCGGCCTCGGCCATGTCGCGCGGCTGCACGACCGCCTTGACCTGCTCGCCGAACTCTTCATCGGGCACGCCGAACACCGCCACGTCGATCACCTTGGGATGCGTGACCAGGATGTTCTCGGCCTCCTGTGGGTAGATGTTCACCCCGCCCGAAATGATCATGTAGGCCTTGCGGTCGGTGAGGTACAGATAACCCTCGGCGTCGACCTTGCCGACATCGCCCAGGGTGGTCCAGCCTCGGCGGTTGCGCGACTGCTCGGTCTTGGCCTCGTCGTTGTGATAGGCGAAGGGCTTGCCGTTGGCGAAGTAGATGGTGCCCTCTTCGCCGGTGGGCACCTCGTTGCCTTCGTCGTCGCAGATCTTCAGTTCGCCGACCATCGCGCGGCCCACGGTGCCCTTGTGGGTGAGCCAGTCGGCGGAGTTGACCATCGTCATGCCGTTGCCTTCGGTACCGGCGTAGTACTCCATCAGCACCGGGCCCCACCAGGCGATCATCTGTTCCTTCACTGGCACCGGGCAGGGCGCGGCCGCGTGGATGGCACACACCAGGCTGGACAGGTCGTAGGCGTGGCGCACGTCCTCGGGCAGCTTGAGCATGCGCACGAACATCGTGGGCACGAGCTGCGTGTGGCTGATGCGATGCTGCTGGACGAGGCGCAGGTACTGTTCGGCGTCAAAGTGCTCCATCAGCACGCAGGTGCCGCCCAGGCGCATCACCAGCATGTTGAAGCGCAGCGGCGCGGCGTGATACAGCGGCGCCGGCGACAGGTAGATGCTGTGCTCGTCGATGCGGTAGATCTTGCAGGCCAGCTCGATCAGCGGGCTGTTGGCATCGATGGCGGGCGACTCGGGCGCGACGAACACGCCCTTGGGCCGGCCGGTGGTGCCCGACGAATACAGCATGTCGGTGCCGGCGGTCTCGTCGGCAATGCGGGTGGCAGGCTGTGCGGCCACCGCGGCTTCGAAGGACTCCCAGCCGGCGGGCGCCGCGCCGATCATCAGCCACGAGCCCACGGCCGGGCAGGTGGCGGGCAACTTCGTGGCCACGTCGGCCAGGGCGGCGGACGAGATCACCAGCTTGGCCGCGCAGTCGTTGACGATGTAGCTGGCTTCGTCGGCGGTCAGGCGCGAGCTGATTGCCGTGTAGATGATGCCGGCGCGCTGCGCGCCCCAGGCGATCTCGAAGAACCGGGGGTGGTTCTCGAGCATCATCGCCAGGTGGTCGCCGGCTTTCAGGCCGCGCGCGCGCAGCAGGTGCGCGATGCGGTTGGAGCGCTCTTCGAGCTGGGCGTAGGTGACGGCCTCGCCCGAGGCGGCCATCACATAGGCGACCTTGTCGGGCGTGCGCGCCGCGTGAATGGACGGGTGCATGGTGGTGTCTCCGAATGAGGTGTCATAGGGGGAGCGCCGCAGGCGGATGCTGTGCTCCCCGTGCCGCGGGTTGCGCGGTTTTGCCGGTGTCAGACCACGCGCACGCGCAGTTCGCCCAGGCCCTCGACCTTGCCGACCAGCAGGTCACCTTTGACGACGGCTGCCACACCTTCGGGTGTGCCGGTGTAGATCAGGTCGCCGGGCTGCAGTTCGAACAGCGTGGACAGGTGCTCGATGGTCTCGGCGATGCTCCAGATCAGCAGCGACAGGTCGCTCTTCTGGCGCGGTGCGCCGTTGACCTCCAGCGAAATGGCACCCTTGGTGTAGTGGCCGGTGGCGCCGGCTGGGTGGATCGGGCCGATCGGGCCGGAGTGGTCGAAGCCCTTGCCGACTTCCCAGGGCCGGCCCAGCTTCTTGGCTTCGCCTTGCAGGTCGCGCCGGGTCATGTCCAGGCCGATCGCGTAGCCGTATACATGCGAATGCGCATCGGCCGCGGCGATGTTGCGTCCGACCTTGCCGATGGCCGCGACCAGTTCGATCTCATGGTGCAGGTCGCTGGTGCGCGACGGGTAGGGCAGCTCGCCGGTGGCGCCCTCGGGCACGACCAGGATCGCGTCGGCCGGCTTCATGAAGAAGAACGGCGGCTCGCGGCCGGTGAAGCCCATCTCCTTGGCATGCTCGACGTAATTGCGCCCGGACGCAGACGCGACGGACCGGAAAGTCTGGGAGCTGCCCGCGACGGGAATCTCGACCAGGGGCGGGGTGGCTCAACGTGGGTCACGGAAATCTCCTCGATTGATGAGCGGACTATACCGCCGCGCGGAATTTCAGCCGCTCATGACGCTCAACGTGGAGCTAACCGGCGCGCGCCTTTGCGCGCGTCCGAGCAGAGCGCCGGGTTAGAACCGGCGTGTAGGCTTCGACCTAGGCATCCAGCAGGCGGCGAATCATCCGTTGATACTGCATATCCGATTTCGCTGCGGCTTCTTTGAAGAACTCGACACTCTTTCTACTCAGATTGATCGTGACCTTTACGTCATCGCCCCTGAACGCAAGCTCCTCGGGTGACGGCAGAAAGTCACGGATCACTTAAGGATCTCCGATCGGCTCATCGGTGTATTTGATTTTCCCGCTGATAGATCGATCTGCCTTTGCGCCAGTACCCGGCGCCAATGATTCGAATGACCTTCGCGCGGTATGTGAATCGAACCGTCATGATCCCGTCGCAGTTAGGCAGCACTTTTGCACTGACAAGAGCTTGGCGAAAAACACGATTCTCGTGCGACTCGCCCTGAAAATTGAAGAACGTCAGGCCGTAGTCACTGTAGCCACGGCGGGCGTAGAAGATCAGGGCGCGCCGATTGTGAACCCAGGGTGTCAGCCACAGGACGCTGGCGCCGGCCTCGGCCGCAATTCGTTCAGCCGCTGCCAGCAGCTGCGTGCCGACCTTTAACCCGGTGAAGGGTTCTTGAACGTAGAGTCGGAGCAGCTCCGATTGGGTACCTTCGGGCGCAAGCTCGTGGGTTTCACCGAATGTGACGTGCGCGAAGCCGACCATGTGGCCCTTGACTCCAGCCACTTCAATATGGCTTTCGCTACTGACAATGGCTGCGGCGAACTTCGCTTCAGAGTAGGCAGACAGGACTTCACGCGCGACCTCGACCCGAATACCTTCCGTGGCGTAGGTGTCTAGGAAGACCTGCATGGCCAGTACGGAGAGGCACAGAGCGTCACCGGGCCTCGCCCGGCGCAGAAGCAGCCCGGGAACTGGCTGTTGAGTCTTTAGAGCGTCCACCGTCCTGGTCCTGTGCTGCCTAACGTTCGACATGAGCGGCAGGCCAGAGGCCTGTCTGCTCCATGGCAGGTTAGGTCGGGGTGCAACCTTCTATGAGCGCCCACGCCAGTATCCCGGCCGACGGCTTTGATGAGCGAAGCGCCACTATGCGGACTGCACCTCTGAGTCCGCGTAGATAATGCTGTATGGAAATCTTCGCGTGGCAGCCGCCGGAGACCGCCGGTCCATCGCGAACCAACCTCGGATGCGAACTCAGGAGATCAACTGTTCGCTCGAACTCGGCAATAAAGCTCGCCCATCGACGGGCCAGCCTTCGTCGCGTAGAACGAGGCCCCGTCCACGAGTTCGGCTTGCGCTAACCGATGAAGAATAATTCTCAACGAATGGCGGCCTTGGCACGCGCGATCGCACTTTCTACCGACACTCCGGCATCTGTTCCGGCTTCCAACTCGGCCAGACGCCTAAGTGATTCCGCCGACCACCCTGTTCAACGCTCGGGCTTGAAGACAAGCTCGCAAGCAGTCGATCGGCCAGCTGCACCTCTATCTTCTGGCGACAAGAGCAGCGCCTGATATTCGAGATCCGCGAAGGTACTTGGCATCGTGCACTCCATCTTCTCTACGGGGGTTGATTCTACGCTGATGCGTCCATTGGTGACCTAACGTGGAGGTGACCGGCGCTGCGCGGCTTCATCGCGCAGCGTCCAGTGACCGAACGGAACGGGGTCGACCGCAGGGTTAGGCGTCATTGCGCGACACAAAGTGTTGGCTGTACATTGCCCAAAACTCTCGCTTACCTTGAGCCTTAAGTACTTCTCGGGCGGTATCCACGATCACCCGGAGATTGCTGTCTTGGGGGATTTCGTCTTTCGTCTTTCCAGCCCATATCTTGAGCGCATCGTAATGTGTAGGTCGCTCAAGACTCGTACCTCGGAAGTACGCGCAGGCGTCAACCAAGAACAACTCGGTTAGCTCTGGATTGAACTGGATCGCGGCGTTTGATCGCGATCAGCGTGCTTAAAGAAATTCTCAGGTTCGTTCAGCAGCTTGATAGTTCGAGTTCGTTCCTCCCCGTTAGCGACTGAAGATATTCATTCTTAAGAAATGGATGTTCAGCCCCTTCATGTTTGGCAGGCCCCCCCCCGCCACGGCGGCCCGCGCCGCCCCGGGGGCCCGCCCCGGCGCCCCCCCCCGCCACGACCCCCCCCCCCCCGCCCCCCCCCCCCCCCCCCCGGGGGCCCCCCCCCGCGAGGCGGCCCCCCCCCGCCCCCACCCCCCCGGCGGCTCCCTGAACAACGCGCCGGCGAAGGCGGCAGTCCGTTGAACAAACGCAAATCGTGATCGATACCCGTCATTTCACTGCCAAGAGTCTCGGCTGGCGCCGAATATCGCGTCATCAGGGAGCCGTTTCGGGCCCGCCGCGCGGATTTTGGGCGCACTCATGCCCCGACGCCCATCAGTTCGCGACGAGCCATCCAAAGGTTGGCCAGCGCGAACAACGTGGTGATCTGCGCGGTGTTTTTCTTCAGCCCCCGGTATCTCACCTTGGTAAAGCCGAACTGGCGCTTGATCACCCGAAACGGGTGCTCGACCTTGGCCCGGATGCTGGCCTTCAGGCGTTCAATTTCATCGGTCAGCGCACCGAGTTTCGTGCTCTTGTCGAGTGCCTTGCGCTTGCCCGGACGCATCGCCACGTGCCAGGTCACGCCGTCCTTGGCGTCAGGGCGCTTGTGCGCTCCTTGATAACCCGCGTCGCCGAAGGCATTCGTCTCGTCACCATGAAGAAGGCCGTTGGCTTCGACCACGTCATTGACGTTGGCCGCGGTCCCTTTGACCGTGTGCACCAGGCCCGACTGAGCATCGACGCCAATGTGGGCCTTCATTCCGAAGTACCACTGATTTCCCTTCTTGGTCTGATGCATCTCCGGGTCACGTTGCCCGGAGTCGTTTTTCGTCGAGCTCGGTGCCGAGATCAACGTCGCGTCGACCACCGTGCCGATACGCAGCATCAAACCCTTGTCGCGCAGCACGTCGTTGACGGTGGCCAGCATCGGCCCGGCGAGCTTGTGGGTTTCGAGCAGATGCCGGAACCGCAGGATCGTGCTCTCGTCGGGCAACCGAACGTTGCCGTTGTCCAATCCAGCGAATTCGCGGTACAGCGGCACATCGAACAGCGCCTCTTCCATCGCGGGATCGGACAGGCCGAACCACTGCTGCATGAAGTGGATGCGCAACATCGTCTCGACCGGGAATGGCGGTCGACCGCGGCGGCCAGCAGGCGCATGCGGCGTCACCAGCCCGACCAGTGCCGCCCACGGCACCACGCGATTCATCTCGTCCAAAAACTCGCGCTTGCGCGTGCGCTTGGTCGAGAGGTTCAATCCCAGATCGGCTTGTTTCATGGATCAGATCGTCGCCTGAGGATCGGCTTCATGCAACAGAGGGAGCGGCCGATTTATGCAGACCATCCCTAACGTAATTTGTACGCGCCGAGAATCCCCCCCCCTCGCCCCCCCCGCTTCAACCCACCCCCCCCGCCCCCCCACAGTCGTGGGGCCTCGGTCATCGGTCCAATTGCTTATGACCTTGTGCGGCCTAAGACTGGCCGGATAGGCTGCTGATGAAACGATGATTTGCTGCGCACATTGGCTGGGCTGTCCTGGATAAACGACCGCCTCTAGACCTGCCGCCCGCCAGCGCCTCCACCACTCCGTCCAGCAGTTGAGCCGCCCCGTCATCAGCATCGCATCGGCCGTGAATCGCTCGTCCGCATCGCTCTCGGTATTGCCGCCGGCTTCCTTCAGGATGTCCAACGCCCGATGCGCTTGATCTCCAGCTTGTCGGTCAGCAGGAAACTGATCCGGCTGGCCAGGTCAGCGCCAGCTTGGCGGGCGTTTGGTGGCGGGCCACATCGTCCAGTTCCAGCGATTGAGTTGGCGAAGCGCACGGTGCTCTTGCCGTCGCGCGCCTTCAGTTCGGCGTCCTGGTCGACGGTGAAGCCGACTGGCGCCTCGCCGGTGGACAGCCAGGCCGTCATTTCGCCCGGTACCGACGCGGTCACCTTCAGCGAGCGCCCGGGAAAGCCGTCGATCGCCTTGACCAGCAGGCTGAAGATCTCGCCGGCCTTGTTGGCCGAGCCGGTGTCCACCGCCAGCCAGCCGTGCACGGGGTCGATCCACACCCGGGTGTCGCTGGACAGGCTGAAGGCGCGCGGCAGCAATTCGTCGCGCACCAGTTCCTTCAGTTCCTTCAGGCGCTTGCGGCCGGGCTTGAAGCCCTCTTCCTCTTCGAGCTTCTCGGCGCGCTGCTTGACCACCTGCGCGATCACCTTGGCAGGGGCAGCAGCTTCTTTTCATGGCGCAGCGTGAGCAGCATCTGGCGGCCCACCGCGTAGACCAGCGCGGTGTCGCCCTCTTGGGCGGCACCCAGCCGACGCTGGGCTCCTCGATGCTCGAGCCGGGCGCGAAGGCCTGGGGCGTGAGCAGCTCGGCCAATGCTTGGGGTGACAAGTCCCAGCCAGCGGGGACCGAATAGACGATCAGATTCCTGACCCACATGAGGTGCGCACCGTGGTCGCGGAAAAGCCCGCGCAGTATGCGGGAAAACCGGGCGCT
>JADJVQ010000103.1 GCA_016710525.1 Burkholderiaceae bacterium | reverse complement strand
GTCGGCATGCAGCACCGTGCGGCTCATCAGCATCGTGCGCATGGCCTCGACCAGCGGCATCAGGCGAACGCCGGCTGCGCCCACCCACTGGGCCAGCGTCGAGCGGGCGATGGTCAGGCCAGCGCGCCCGAAGATGCTCTCTTGCCGGTAAAGAGGCAGGTGGTCGATGTACTTGGCCACCAGCACCTGCGCGACGAGCCCCGCGGTCGGGATGCCCTTGTCGATCACGTGCGCCGGCACCGGCGCCTGGATCAAGGTCTCGCACTTGGCGCAGACCCATTTGCCGCGGATGTGGCGCTCCACGCTGAACACGCCTGGCACGTAGTCGAGCTTCTCGGCGACGTCTTCGCCGATGCGCTTGAGCGCACACCCGCAGCCGCAGGTAGTGCTGGCCGGTTCATGACAGATCTCGCGTCGTGGCAGGTTCGCCGGCAGCGGTTGGCGCTTGGGTACTTGCTTCTCGGCGGCACCGACACCGGGCGTCGCGGTCAGATGCGCGATCTCGTCGGAGAGCGCCTGCAGGTCGGCATCGGTGTCTTCTTCGAGCAGGCTTCGCTGCTCGGGGCTGAAGCGCTCGGAGGTGGCCGCGAACTTCAGCCGCTTGAGCACCGCCATCTCGTGCGTGAGCTTGTCGATCACCGTCTGCTGATGACGAATCTGGACCTTCTGCCGAGCCGCAAGCGCGCGGACCTGCTCCTCGCTCAGTCCATCCAATTCGTTGTCGGCGTCCACCATGGCGCCGATGATGCATCGCGCGCGTGCGCGAGGCCATCGGGACATCTCCCGATTGCGCGGCTACACCACGGTGATCACGCCATGCTTGCCCACGCGCTCCCAGGGCAGGCCGAGTACCAGAGTCGAACTGCGCCCGGGTGAGTTCACGGTTGGCGCCGATCGGCACGCGGGCAAAGCTGCCTTGGTTCAGGCGCCGGGCGGCCAGCCAGACGCCGATCCCGTCGTGCACCAGCACCTTCATGCGATCGCCACGCCGGTTCAGGAACACATAGGCCTGGTTCGGATGCGCGGCACCGAATGCGGCGACCACGCGGGCCAGGGCGGACTCGGTGCCCGCTCGCATGTCCAGGGGCTGCACCGCGAGCCACAGGCCCTGCACTCGGATCATCGCATCAGCTCGCGGATCCAGACCGCGCACTCGGCGGCTGCGCTGCTCGGCCAGGTCACAGTGATCGTATTGGGGCCACGCCGGACCTCGATGCGGATGTCGGCGACCGCGGGAGGCGTGGGCAACGGCATCGGCACGAATGCGGGTGTCGACTCCGACGGTCGCGCCGGCGGTCTGGAACGAGCCCTCGGCACTATAGATCGACCGGTCTCGGCCTCGTGCACCCAGCGGCGCACAAGATTGGCATTCAAGCCATTGGCCATCGCGACCGCCGCGATCGACACGCCGGATTGCGTGCAGGCCTTCACCACCTCGGCACGGAAATCATCGCTGTGGCGACGCCGACGGCGCCGGCCTCCGGGTACGACGGGGAATGGATCGTTCACTGGGCCACCGAGAAACTCGAGGCCTCGAACTTCCTACATCACGAATGTCGATTCAAGATGGGTTCACCGGACGGATACGCAAAGGTGGCGCTTGGCCATGGGTTGAATGCCAACCTGGTTAGGAAATGGATAAACGCGGGCCGCGTCGAGCGGCGTATTGATGACGCGTCGGGCCAGCCAATTGCTTTGATTCCTGTATCGGTTAGCGATTCGCCGCAACAGCCCGCCCGCGCTGATTGCGTCGTGATGCCCGCATTGGAATTGCGGGTGGGCAAGCTGGCGGTGTCGCTGTCGTCAGGGGCAACTGCGGAACAACTGCGTGCGATCGTCCAGGCATTGCAATGATTGGTGTGGCCGCGGGCAACCGTGTGTGGATTGCCGCGGGCGTCACCGATATGAGGAAAGGCATGAGCGGGCTGGCAGCGATTGTTCAACTGTCGCTGGGCGAAAGGCCGTTCAGCGGAGACGTGTTTGTGTTCCGCGGCAAACGTGGAGATCTGGTGAAGGTGCTGTGGTGGAGCGGTGACGGCATGTGCTTGCTCGCGAAGCGTCTGGAGCGTGGCCGATTCGTGTGGCCGCAGGCATCGGATGGCGCAGTGCACCTGACGAATGCGCAGCTGTCGATGCTGCTCGAAGGCATCGACTGGCGTCGACCAAGTCGAACCTGGCAGCCAGAGCAAGCAGCCTGATCGAGCCGGATTCACGGCACGGCGATCGTCCTTTACACTGCGCCCATGCGCGCAGCCGACGACCAGATGACTCCGGACGACGACGACGCAAATCTGCGCGCCGAGCTCGAATCGGTCAGCGCCGAACTGGTGCTTGAGCGGCAGAACAACCGACATCTGCGCGCCTGGATCGACAAGCTGGAGATGACGATTGCGCGGATGAACCGCGCGCGATTCGGCCGATCCTCGGAGCGCGTGGACTCCGATCAACTGGAACTGCTGGTAGCCGAAGTGCGCGAAGCGATCAGCAGGGTCGCTGCCAAGCCCAAGCTCGTCGACACACCAGTGGCATCACCCACGGTGCGCAAGGCGCTTCCCGAGCACCTGCCGCGCGAGATCGTGCATCACTTGCCGGCGTGCGAATGCCCTCAGTGTGGTGGCGCGATGCAGCGCATCGGTGAAGACGTCGCCGAGATGCTGGAGTACGTGCCGGCTCGCTTCAAGGTGATCCGTCATGTGCGCCCAAAGCTCTCCTGCGGGAGTTGCCGCACGATCGCGCAGATGCCCGCGCCCAGCCGCCCGATCGATCGCGGACTGCCTGGCCCGGGCTTGCTTGCCCATGTCGCGGTCAGCAAGTTCGCCGACGCGCTGCCGCTGTATCGCCAGTCGCAGATTTATGCCCGCGAAGGTGTGTCGATCGAGCGCTCAACACTGGCCGATTGGTTGGGAGCCACCGCCCGGTTGACCCAGCCGCTGGTGGATGCGTTGCGGCGTTACGTGTTCGATGCCAGCAAGCTGCACGGCGACGACACGCCGGTGCCGGTGCTGGAACCTGGGCGCAAGCGAACCAAGGAAGGCCGGCTGTGGACGTATGTGCGTGATGACCACGCCAGCGCCAGCAGCGAGCCGGCGGCGGTGTGGTTCGGGTACTCACCCGATCGCAAAGGCGAGCATCCGGCGCGTCACCTGCGTGAGTTCCGCGGGACGCTGCAGGCCGATGGCTACAGCGGCTTCGCCAAGCTGTACAAAGGCGACGCGATCCAGGAAGCGGCATGCTGGGCGCACGTGCGCAGGCACTTCTACGACTTCTACGAGCATACGGCCTCGCCGATCGCGGCCGACGCGATAAGACAGATCAAGGAGCTGTACAAAATCGAGCGGCTGATACGCGGCCGATCGGCACTGCGACGGCGACGTGTGCGAAAAGCGCGTGCCGGGCCATTGCTGAAGGATCTGCACGAATGGCTGCAGGCAACACTGACGACGGTGTCAAGAAAATCCGAGCTGGGCAAGGCGATCCTGTACGCGTTGACGCGCTGGAAGGCGCTGACACGGTACTGCGACGACGGCCTGCTCGAGATCGACAACAACACCGCCGAGCGGGCGCTGCGAGGGGTTGCGGTCGGGCGCAAGAACTGGCTGTTTGCAGGCTCGGATGCCGGCGGCCAGCGGGCGGCAGCGTTCTACTCGTTGATCGGCACGGCGAAGATGAACGGGCACGATCCGCAGGCATACTTGCGTCATGTGCTCGAGCGGATCGCCGAGCACCCGATCAACCGCATCGAAGAGTTGCTGCCGTGGAACGTCGACGTAGAGGCCCATCGGGCGGCGCTGCAAGCAGCGTGAGCGCCCCAGACCCGCTGGGTCACATCCGGGCGTTGATCGATGGCGGTGGGCACATCATGGTTGGGCGGGTCGACCCGATCGACTTCGCCGCAGTGGCCTGGGATGGGCGCCAGACCGTCGCCATGCTGCAGTGCCATCCCGATGAAACCTTGCCGCAACTACTGAACCGCTTGAACCTGGCCGTGGATACCGCCCGGCGCCAAGGCCAACGGGTCGACGAGATCAACGAGTAAGACCGGCCGTCAATACGGTGGAGGTCGGACGCTTACGCGTTCCGAGCGCGCCCGCGTGATCGGCAATGCAGTTGACGGGGGGAGCGTCTCGTCTCCCGCCCCGGCCGACAAACACCTGCGCAGCATCAAACGCAAGATGAGCAACTAGCCGCTTCAACGACGTCACGGCAAATCGCCGAACCCAGCGATCGTCATTCAGGCAATTGTGATTTCTAAGTGAAGAGTATTGTGGCTAGCTGCGGCTATTGTGATTATACGGCCCCGTGGGCCAGCAGAATGGGCAAGGTCGAATGAGTGAATTCGCTGCACGTACGCATCGCCTCTTCGTGGTGAAGGTGGCCATCCTCCAGGGGCTTTCCATCCTTGGAAAGCCGCATTCCCTGCGTCATCAGCCACTGCTCCAGCCGCAACGCTAGATCCTCAATGCTCACCGAGCCTTCATCACGTGCGACGACCATCACCATCTGGGTGCGACTCACAGACAATGCAGACCCTGTTAATGGCGAGGCGAAATAGGCCCATTCTCGGCCTTCAAGTGCCTGACGAGCCATTGAGAGATTGAGAGACGTCGCGCCGCGGCGGATTCCCGTGGCTTGACCGGGCACGGATGTATCGCACCCAAGGTTACAAGCGCTACGATCAGTTGCAATAGGGCAGTAAAGTTTTGCGCCTTTGTCTTGGTCAGTTCCATCAGACTTGCCAGGGTTTGCGGCCCCGCCTCGAGCAAGCCCGTGATACTTGATACGAACTCTGGATTGAGAGCGACCCTTCCGATTCTCGCCACGAACTCGGCCACCACATGTTTGGTGGGCACGCAGAGCGCGAAAGGTGTTTGAAGTAACAAGCGCCTCTGCTCGAAGGGAGTCAGTTTGCGCCCTCCCTTGAGAAAATAATCCTTTCGAAAGGCTGTGTTCATCAGGTAATCGCGCAGGGTCTGTCGCAGTATAGGGTCATCAACCGACTCGATCAGGGCCAAGCCTGATGCGTTTAGGCAAAGCGCGTCGTAGTGCTCGGACGGGTCCCCATAGGCGGCAAAATTCAATTTGCAGGGGTTCAGTTCGCTAGCAACATCGCTGAAGTAAAGTGGCTTCCACTGCTCATTGAGATACTCGTGCACCAGGTAGCGTTGATCCTCAGTCTTCATCGAACGAAGCTTCTCGACAGCCTCCGGATTCGTCTTGAAGTAGTTTGCACCGGCGTCTGCCAGCCTCTCAGCGAACGTTAGGGCGCTGCCGAACCGCGCATTTACCGAATTTCCGGCGACGCCGGCTTCACGCGCGCCGATCGAAAGAAGGGTCTGCAATGGCGCTGCCTGCGACCATCCGGGCTGACTGTTGTAACTCAGATAGACCGTGCCGCCGGGCCTGAGCTTCCGCGAAAGGAAGTTACGGATCTGTGCTTTAACCTCGTCAGAGACCCATGAATAGACCCCGTGCATGACGATGTAGTCAAACTGCGGCAGATCCTCATTCAGGTATTCGCCAAACCCCAGTTCCGCCCATTGGACGTTTTCAATCCCACCGGATGCCGCCATCTGCCGCGCAACCAAACAATGCTCAGGCATGAAATCGGTACCGAAGAATGTATTTCCGTTTGGGTTGGCTCATAGCCGCTAAGCAGAACACTGAAACGAATGAATTCCGGCTCCAGCTCTCGGTAGGCCGGAAGTGTATGTGACTCTGTTCATGTAGCCTTCCGCCCAGTTGTTCACAGACTCCTCCCACAAACGCCCAACGTAAACATCGCAAAAATCCCCTTCCAAAGAAAAAGGCCCGAAGGGCCCTTGCTAGTAAGCTACTGGCAGCCCTCCTCGGGCGCCACCTCGCTCACCCTTAGATGACGAAGATGAAGTCCGTATAAACCGGAATCTGGGGGTGCCCAGCAACCGGAAGTGCACCATCGATTGAGATATCGATGGCCATGTCTACGGACGTATCCAAATTACCATTCCCGTCTAGGTCGACAAACACCCGGGCGCGGCCTTGATTGAGCAGGGTGCCATTGTCGCCGTCATCCCTGTCGAACTCCACCACTACCGCTACCTGCTGGGATGAGGTATCTCCTCCAACGGTGTAAAAGAACCTCGCCGCAGCGGTTTCGGTGATAGCTGGCGCGCCACTCATATCTCGAGTGACGATGGAGTTAATCAGCAGACCGTTCGTTGCACCCAGATTCAATGCCGACAAATCAATCTTGTCTTCCCCGGAGACGAAGGAGGCTTCGATCGCGCCGGTACCAACAGGGGGTCCAACGATCGTGCTGTTGAATCGCCCGATAATATCGAGTTGACCAAACGTCGATTGGTTCTGGGCGGTGTAGACCAATTCGTCACGGACACCTGGATTCAGAAGGACCGTCTGCTTCCCAAGCGTCGCTGAGTAACGCAACGCCAAGTCGGTGAGACGGAAGTCACTGACATCGGGGGCAATTCCGGTTGCGACCGTCGTGTCGTCCAAAACTGCCAGTAGTTGCAACTCAGTGGAATCGATCGTGAGATCACCCGCCACTCCGGCGGTCCAGAGATACAAGCCGACGTTGTTAGTGGCATCGAGGAAAAATGCCACCTGATCTCCGACCTTGACCGCGGCTCCGGTGTTAAGGATTGCACCCGCTTGGTTCCGCTCCCACAGGAAGTGCGGGACCCAGAATGAGGGCCGCCTTCATGTTTGTCACGACGAGGTTCATGTCATACATGCTGGCTGGGGCAATCGCGTCCGGGTCTCCAGCCAGAACCACAGCACCAGCAGCGATATCCACTGTAGCGCCATAGTTGGCTGAGGACTGAACCACCGTATTGACGAGCGGGAAGTTGACAGACCCAATACCGTCAAGAACCAGGTAATCCGTTGCCGGTGCCGGAAGTCCCCCAAATGCATCGTCAAACTGATTAATCTGGTCGACTTGTGCGGCGGAGGTCAGAACCGTTCCCAAGATGTGCCCCGTCTCAGACGCACCAGCATAGACGAGACGATCGCTACCAGCACCCGCGGTCAGGGGTATCGCCAGCGCCACGACCTTGCATGATGTCACTGCCGCCACCACCAACGATGATATTGGTGTTGTCGTTACCAAACAGGCGGTCAGCCAGA
>JADJVQ010000102.1 GCA_016710525.1 Burkholderiaceae bacterium | reverse complement strand
GCCGAACCGCGCGGCTGCTCAATGTCGTACACCGTGCCGAAATCGTTCCCCGCCCGCTCGATCTCCACCGTCTGCACCATCACCGAATCGAGCACGTACGGCGAAAACGCCAGCCGGATCATCGCCTCGGTCTGCTTGGCCTCGACCGATCCAGTATGGCGGGTGATCAGGATGTTCAGGAAATCCAGCGTCTTGCTGAAGCGAGGGTTCGACAGCAGGATGCTCATCGTCTGAAAGAACATCACCGCCGACCCGAAATCGGCCATCGCCGGGGGCATCGGGATCAGCAGTCCGCTGGCCGCGTACACCGCATTGAGCGTCAGGATGCCCAGGTTCGGGCCACAGTCGATGATGATCACGTCGTACTGGTCCTCGACCGATTGGATGGCCTCGTTCAGCCGCTCCACCGGCGACAATCCGATCGCCCGCGCCTCATTGGCGTTCGGGTTGCCCAGCAGCATCTCGCAGTCCTGCAGCGCGAGATTCGCCGGGACCAGGTCGACCCCGGTGAAGTAGGTCGGCTGGATGACTTCGCCGAGCATTGCGGGATTGCTCACCAGCACGTCGCCGATCGTCTGATCGCGCTCCACGTCCAGATCGGGGATCATCCCGAAGAGCAGGGTGAAGCTGGCCTGGGGATCCAGGTCGATGGCCAGCACCCTGAGCCCCTCGAGCGCGCATTTCTGCGCAAGGTGGACCGCGGTGGTGGTTTTGCCGGCGCCACCCTTGAAGTTCGTCACCGCGCACCGGATGGCCGAAGAGCCGGGCGGTCGGCGGTTGCGCGTCCCGAAATGCTCCCGATAGCGGTTGATGCGCTCCAGCGTATAGGAGCGCCGGCCGCTGGCGTCTTTGTCGACTTCGCCCAGTTGGGTAAGCCAGGCCTCGCCTGTTGCTTCTAGCTGCCTGATACTCTGAGGCGAGCGCCCGATTAGCCTCGCCGCCTCCTGAATGCCCCAGCGCCGCATGCGCTTGCGCTGCTCCGGCGCAGTGATCTGGGCGCGCAGGCGTTCAAGAAAGTTGCTTCCATTCTCTGCGCAGCGTTCAAACACTTCGCCCGGGTTTGTTAAGCTGGAATCCGCCATCTTGCGTGCCTCTGATCAATCAGTTCCCTAGAGCACCATTGTAGACCGCGACCGCTGTTTTGCGTCTTTCGGGGAGAATCTCTCCTTTCACGCAAAATCACGTTTCTAGGACCCTGATTCTTTCCCAGGGATGGCACCGCAGAACCGGGGCTTGGGGTTCCTGCATCTGCCTGAAGAGACCACAGACTATAGATACAGAATCTACTACCTATACAGCGTGAGAAAATCGTTTTAAAACAATGGATTAAGACAGTTTCTGTGCCATCTATGGGGCCGCTGGAGACCTTCGTGGGGGATTCTGCGCCGCCTGATTCCCTCCTGTGCCGGTCGTGGGGAGTCGGGTGCCGGTGATGGGACCTAAAACCGCAGGGGAGGGGCGCCAGCCTGTGGATAACCCAGCCCCGAGTTCTGCCGGCGCCCACCCCGGGAGGCCTGCGCCGCTGAATGGCGCCTTTCGGCGGCGAATTGCCTGGTGCGGTGCCATCAACAGGGATTGAGGTGCCATTCATGGGGGCAGACCGTCTGACCGCCGGAGTGACGCTTCGGGTGTTCCGGTGCCGTGCAAACGATCCGAAATCTTATTGTGCCGTCTGGTACCTCGTATGGCACACTTGGGCTATGGTGACCGATTCGATGATCGTCGTGTATCCCGAGGGGTCTGTCGACCTACTTCAGGATCCCGTGGAGGCCCGCAAGGCCCTCGAGACGATCGACATCCGGGTCACCAACCGGCCGATCACGCTGCTGCAGCACAAGGTCTACAACGTGTGGATCGCGTTCGCTCAGTCCACGGCAAATGCCGCCGAAACCCGGATCTTTGAGTTTCCGCTGAACGAGGTGATGGAGGTTGCCGGCTTTGACAGCCACAACACCGAATACTTCATCAATGCCGCACGCCAGCTCCTCGATCTGCGCGTCGAGTACAACAGCCTGGCGCGCCAGCTCGCGCCGCCGGAGCCCAAGCCCGAAGGAAAGGGCCGTCGCGCCGCGCGCGCGCCGATGAAATGGGCGGCCGCGCAGCTCATCTCCTTCATCGAGATCGACAGCTCGATCAACCGGATGCGGGTCGAGTTCCCCGAGGTGATCCGCCAGGAGATCCTGCGCCCGGATCAGTACCGCTCGATTGATCTTCATGTGCAGGCCCAGTTCACCTCACGCGCCGGACTGGCGCTCTACGAGTACGTGCTGCGCTACGCGGGGGAGGGCGCATCGCCCTGGCTGCCCTGGGAGACCTATTCGATGCTGCTGTCGGGTTCATCCGAGCCGCACAAGTCGATGCGGGAGCTCTCCAAGATGCTCAAGCGCGCCATCGAGCAGGTCAACGCGCATCACGCTTCCCACCAGATCCATGTGGAGTTCACCAAGCGGGGCAAGGCGTTTCATCGCATGCGGGTGGTGATCAAACTGCGCCACCAGGGGCAGCTGCCATTTCAGTCGGCCGAGTCGCTTCCGCGGCCACTGACCGACACGCTGCACCGGCTCGGCCTAAAGGACCGCGAGATCGAGGTGATCGCCGCATCGCATCCGCTGCCCTACATCGAGGCGCAGGTTGCGTACGTTCAGCGGCGCTTCAGCGACAGCACGCGCGAACGGGTCAAGGTCCCTGGGGCCTACCTGCGCTCGGCACTGCAGGGCAACTATGCGGGGCATGTCGCCGCGACTCAGACTCCCCGGATTGCCGAGCAGCCGATGGCGCCGATTCCCGTCGCCAAAGGGCAGGGCGCTATTGCGTCATTGCCCACGATGCCGGCTCCCCCCGATGTCACGCGGTCCGGTGGCGCCGACGCGATCCGGGCGTGGTACAGCGCGCAGGACGAAACGCACCGCGCCGCGCTGGCCAGGGCGTTCTACGAGTCGATGGCTCCTCAGATCCGAAAGATGATCGAGCGCTCCGGCATGGAGTCGAAGGGTGCGGTGAGCGCCTTTCATGGGTGGCTGAAGCAGAACGGGCACTACACGGAATGAGCGGGATCGCACCCAGGGGACACTTCGCGGGAGCAGTCCTCCGTGGTGCACGGTCTGGATCAAGTTTTGGAGCCGTGTGGATCCGATTGGTGCGCCATGCAGTCGCTCAAGCGGGGACTACTCGCATTTGGTCGCCCTCTCGCTGCACTCGGGTCACGGGCGACACGAGTGGAACGAGTGCAGTGCATGGATTCATTCCTTACCAAGCGCTGAAGGTCACCATCTATGGGATTGGTCAAAGGTCGCCGTTTATGGGATCGCAATCGGTGAGACTTCACGTCTAGAGGCCGATCAACCGCGGAATACCCAGCGCAAGTGGGCGGCCGCGACTTTCGTGTTGGAGCGGTTGATCGTTCACGGATGCCGAACAGGCGGGTTACTGAACATCGGACCCACTTTTCGGGCAGGGCAATGCTTGCGGCCAATCTGTATGAGTTCTTCGCCTCGAACGCGCCTGAGGTTGAGGCAGAGCCCGTGCCGGTGGGCGTCGCGGTCTTAGGACGGGGCAGGGCATGGCAAAAGAGTACGGGTGGCCCGTATGGATTCCCAGCTCAACTATCCGACGCGGTGCCCAAAGTAGCATCGGCCGCCATGATAGGGACGAGAATGGCATCAAATGTCATATTTTGACATTTGATGCCATTCTCAGCAAAATGAATAGGAGCGAGGTACGCCATGCAGAGCATGAACATTTCTCTACCCGACCCGATGAAAGAGTTCGTCGATGGGCAAATTTCGAGCGGTCGCTACAGCAGCGTCAGCGAGTACATGCGCGAACTCATCCGAGAGGACGAGAAACGCAAGGCGCAAGACCAGCTTGAGAAGCTGTTGCTTGAAGGACTGCGCGGCGAGGCAACGCCGTTGACTTCCGACGATCTGCAGGTCATCCGCCAGGAAGCCCTTGCAAAACTGAAAGCGCGCAAAGTGGCTCGGTGATGCTGCGCGTCGTCAGGAGCCAGGCGGCCCGGGTCGACCTGATCGAGCACTACCTGTACCTTACAGAAGAGGCCAGCCAGGCCGTGGCAGAGCGCTTCTGGCAGCTCGAAGTCAGCTTCGCTCAAATCGCTGACCAGCCACATCTGGGCGTGTTAGTTCAAACGACAGCGCCCGAGTTACAAGGCGTGCGCAAGTGGAGCGTGGCAGATTTCGAGCGCTTTCTGATTTTCTACCTGCCGCGTCCGGGAGACATCTTGGTCGTTCGTGTGCTGCACAGCTCGCGCGATTGGTGGCATTTGCTTGGCCTGGCGGAGTAGGGCGGATGCCCGGCTCAGGGTCACACTCCCTGCCAGCCAATATGCCGGGACCGTTCAGTGAGCCACACCTCGTGTGGTGATCTAAGTGTCGAGTCCGTAGGTACCAAGTCAGACCGCTTGCGAAGCGATACGGGTTCGGCCCTCGAATGCCCCATGTGTCCAGGTTGCCGGCAGCGGCGCTGCCACGTGTCACCAGTGGCGATTTGCTGGCTGGCTCGTAGGCCTTGCCTCGCAGCGAAAACGGCAGCCGCTACCGCACCAACGGCGCGATCGGCGGTGGCAATGACCCAATTGCTCGCCGGCTTTGGCCATGAACCTGGTGAGTGTGCATGGCGGCTGAGGACCTCGGACGAGCCCCCCGAACGAGGCGGTGCAGCCCTGATTCTCGGGTGAAATAGCGCTCAGCCAAAGGAATCGACCCCCGAGAGCGGCCGTTGCCGATCACTGGCGGGGGCGGGATGCGAGCGCCGCGCGGTCGACTGAAGTCCACCTATCTGTTCACGCGAAATAGCCGGAGTCGAGGCTGCGCGGCTGGGTTGCTTCGCGGCGGACTTCTTCGCGGCTGCGGGGCGTGTACGAGTCGCGCACGGCCGGGTTGACTTCGACGGCGCCCTGGCTGTGCTGGATCAGGAAGGGTTCCACGTTGTGGCGCGTCAATCTGCGTGAGAGGCGCGCGACAATCTGGGTGAGAACCGTGTCGCGGCGCGACGATCATGCCCGACATTTGATTGTCGCGGGCGGGTTCTACGGCTGAGGCTGGTTGTCGCTGGGTTTGGGCACGCCGACGTTCTTGGGCGTCGCGTAGCTGGCCGGCCGTCCAGCACCGACTTGCTTGCGCTCGATGGCTGTGCGGCGGCGATAGCTCTCTACGTTCATCTCGAAGATCGTGGAGTGGTGAACCAGTCTGTCGACAGCGGCCAGCGTCATGGCCGGGTCCTGGAATACCTTGCCCCATTCGCCGAAGGGCTGGTTGGCCGTGATGATCATCGAGCGCCTCTCGTATCGCGTGCTGATCAGCTCGAACAGCGCCGACGTTTCGGCCTGGTCCTTGCTGACGTAGGCCAGGTCGTCCAGGATCAGCACGTCGAAGCGGTCCAGCCGCGCCAGGGCCGCTTCCAGGGCCAGCTCTCGACGCGCCACCTGCAGACGCTGCACCAGGTCCGAGGTTCGGGCGAACAGTACCCTCCAGCCCTTCTCCAGCAAGGCGAGGCCCATGGCGGACGACAAGTGCGACTTGCCGCCCCCTGGTGGACCAAGAAGGAGCACATTGGCGCCGTTGCGCAGCCACTCGTCGCCCGCGCACAGCGCCATCACCTGCGCCTTGGAGACCATGGGCACGGTGTTGAAGTCGAAGTTGTCCAGCGTCTTGCCCGGCAGCAGCTTGGCCTCGGCCAGGTGCCGCTCGATACGCCGCCGGTCGCGCTCGGCCAGCTCGTTCTCGGCAATCACCGTCAGCAGCCGGGCCGCAGGCCAGCCTTCCTTGTCCGACTGCTCGGCGAAGCGGGCCCAGATCTGCTTGGTGGCCGGCAGGCGGAGTTCCGACAGCAGCAGCGTCAGCCGCGCGGCATCGAAGTTCTCGTTCATGCGTCGACCTCCAGGGCGGCTTCCATCAAGACGTCGTAGGAGCTCAACGGCGCCAACTGCACACAGACCTCCGGCAATCGCGCCGGATCGGGCGCGAAGCACCCCAGCAAGGCGGTGATGTCGGGCAGCCGCCGCTGCTCCAGGTCTTCGGCCAGCAAGCCCGCCAGCTGCGCCTCGCAGGACCGGTCGTGCGCCAGACTCAGCAGTGCCACCATCAGCTTGCAGGCGGCCCGCTCGGGCAACTCCTGGCACAGGAAGTCGAACATCAGCCGGTAGGCCGTCCGCGGGAAGAGCTGGTCACGGTAGACCAAGCTAAGCAGCGCCATGGGCTTGCGCCGCAGCGCGTGGATGACATGGTGGTAGTCGACAACGTGGCCATGCTTGCCATTGGCGCCGCTGCGCCCGCGCTGCAGGGTCATCAGCAGGGTTGCGCCCAGCAGCAGCTCGAGCCGGTCGTCGTACAGGCGCACGCGTACGCGGTGGCCGATCAGCCGGGACGGCACGGTGTAGAAGACTTTGCGCAGCGTGAAGCCTCCCGAGGAGGTGACGTAGACGAAGGTCTCTTCGTAGTCGGAGGTCCGCGCCGGCGGCAATGGCTGCAGTAGCGCCCGTTCGGCTTCGATGCGGGGGCCGTTGCGGGCGTTCTTGTGGCTGACGATCTCGTCAATGAAGCGACGGTAGGCCGCCAAGTCGGTGAAGTCTACCGCCCCCCGCATCAGCAGCGCGTCATGGACCGCGCTCTTCAGGTGTCCGTGCGCGCTCTCGATGGAGCCGTTCTCGTGGGCCACTCCGCGGTTGTTGCGTGTGGGCGCCATCCGGTAGTGCGCGCACAGCGCGTCATAGCGCGAGGTCAGGTCTTCGCGCGCCTCGGCGTTGAGGTTGCGGAATGCCGCCGACAGGCTGTCGCTGCGGTGCTCACGCGGCGCACCGCCCAGCGCCCACAACGCGTTCTGCAGGCCTTCGGCCAGCGCGACGTAGCTCTCGCCGCCCAGGATGACGTGGGCGTGCTCGAAGCCCGAGCACACCAGGCGGAAGTGGTAAAGCCGGTGGTCCAGCGGCGCGCCGGCCACGGTGACGGCCAGGTCTCCCATCTCGGTGAAATCCGACAGGCCCATGCGGCCAGCTTCGTGCACTTGGCGGAATATCACGTCGCGCTCCTGGCCGTGCACGGCGCGCCATGCGCGCACGCGGCGCTCCAGGGTTCGACGAACCGAGCCCGGCAGAGCGGGATGGCGGCGCCTCAACTCGTCGAAGATCGCCACCGGTCGGATCCCAGGGGCGGCCTGCAGCAGCGGGACGACCTCGGCCTCGAAGATGTCGGCCAGCGGATCGGGCCGGCGGCGTTCGCGTGGGGTCTGCTTGTCCGAGGGCAGCCGCGGATCGCGCTCGAAACGGTAGGCGGTGGCGACACTGATAGCGGCCTGCGCGGCCGCTACGGGCAGCGTCTTGGAGAGCCTGAGCTTCATGAACAACCTCATCTGGTGATCGTGGATATGACGTCCAGGCACGGTCGGGCCTCGCAAGATCGAGAACCCCTTCGTACCTGACTTACCGCGATCACCGACGAAGCTGCCCCTGCGGGCAACGTCCTCGCCAGCGCGGGCGGGAGCCTGTCGGGCTACGCCCGCCAGCCTCCCGCCCGCGCTGGAATTCTCATCTTGATTGACGCGCTCCTCTCATCCTGATTGACGCTGGACACCGCCACGACGCCCGGCTGATGGAAGGACGGCTCGGCGATCCGCAAGGGCGTGGTACAGGTGTTGGTGAGCAGATAGGCCTGGGCGAGCCAGCGGGGTTTTCGACGCTTTCCTTCAGGACGAAGCGCGTGCACTCCCAGAGCACCATCTCCTCGTCGTGCAGCCGGCGCGTGCCCAGGCCCTCGCGCTGGCCGATCAGCGCATCACGTACAAGTGCGCGGATCTCGCGCTGGCGCGCTGGCACTTTCGCAGGGGGGCCTGCGGTCTCGGGCGGTGCGAGCACTGTGACACTGGCCGCAGCCATCGCGCGCGGGGCCAGCAGCAGCCGGTAGCTCGCGCCCTGCACATCGCTCAGAAAGAGCGTGGTCGTGCCGGCAAAGCCCGGCGCGACAGTGACGAAGAACGACCGGTCGTCGATCGGCTCGAGCTGCAGCGAACCCGGCACCGAGGCGTGCGCCGACTTGAGGTCGCGCCCGGTGAGCGAGATCCGGTTGCGCTCGGCCGAGGAGATCTCCACCCGCACGATGCGCTGGTGGGCGTCGGCAACCGGCGTCTGGGCGTTCGCAGGCGCATGGCCGGCCTGCGACAATGCGAAGACAGTGAGCCAGGTGATAACTGCTCGTTGAAAGCTGGCGTGCATCGCGCGCTCCTAGGGATTGGTGGCCAGCAGAGCGCCGTCGGCGCCGAGCTCGCCGGCCTCGCGCACGGTCAGCCGCCCGGACAGGTCCACCCGAAAGCGCACCTGCATGCGCCGGGTGGTGTCGGAGACGACCCGGCTGCCCGACAGGGTGCGCAGGGCCCCGCTCACCACAACGGTGTGGGCGCGCTCGTTGACCTCGACCGTCTTTTCGGGACGCCAGATCGTGGTGAGCTCCTCGCGCTTCATGCGCCGGATCGCGTCGTCCAGCACCTGGCGCATGCGCGCTCCGGACTCGGGGTCGGCGAGCTTGAGCAGCGACGCCTTGGAGTACTCAATGCGGCTGAAGTCCGTGTTCAGCAGCAGATCGAGCACGAGGTAGCTCATGTCCACCAGGTACTCGGGCGAGGCATAGGCCGCGCCCACCGCAAAGGGCCGGTGCAGCTGGGCCGGCGTGATCACGGTCTTCTGGTTGAACACCAGAAAGAAGAATCCGCCGAAGAGGCCCAGGTTTAGTGCCGCCAGCAGTGCGGTGACGATCCGGTGGTAGCCCAGATCGGCACGCAGCTTGCGCTCGCGGGTCTGTGCGAGCTCTGGGGTCATTGGAGCGCGCCCGCAGTGGAGCAGCTGCCGGGAGCCGTGTCTGTGTGCGGCCGCCGGGCATTCCACCACAGCGTGCGGCTTGGCCGGGCTGGTATGTGTCGCGAGCCCAGCATCGCCGAAACAGGCCGCCGGCCTGATCGGGGTCGAGCGCGCCCGGGCCAGTCATCAATTGGCATTGCGGGTTCGGGGCTTGGCAGGCGGGACAGGTTCACAGGAACCATTTTTCGCCAGCCCGCGCCGCGTGCCGAGATGCCGGGTGTCATGGTCAGGTGGCAGCTGTCTCGCCGGTTGGGCCAGGCGAAGCTTGCGCTGGCCGATGCCACCGCGTCTGATGTGCGTTTCAAACAGCGAGCGCCGGCGCAGGACGTCAGCATCCGGATGCTCGCGCGACCCTCCCGCGGCTCACCCTCTTTCGGGGTATATGGCGCCTGAGTTCGAAGCACAGACCAGGCGACAACTGTGAATCGGCGGGATCGAATGGCCGCCTGCGGCCTCGACAGCCTCTCCCGCTGGACTACCGCAGATCTCGGTCAGCCGCCTCGCAGTGTCGTGGTTATTGGCCGCGGTTTCACAGCGGCCTTGGCGTCATCGCCAACCGGTGACGCTAGAGTCCCAGGCCCAGGAGCCAACGCTTAACTTGCATGAACGCGTCGAGCTGAACCTGCGCGGGAGTCATGTCACCCAGTGCGGAGGACTCCTCGAGAAAGATCCGAACGGTTCGCGGGCCGAAGGCATCGTCGGCGGTGAATTTTCCGGCGATGTGCTGATAGCCGACCCGAGCGACCGGATCAGCGAGCAAGTGGCGGCACGCGTTGGCCAGCGCGTCCGGCCCACCGGCGAATTCGCGGACCGCGAAATAGATGTCGTACGCGTCCTTGCGCTTGTTGCGTCCCGCGAGCGCATATCCCTTCATCACCAGGAATGCCGGAATGCTCGCGATGCGAAGACTGACCGCATTGCGGCGGCCGTCCGGCATGACCCCCTCGATCGTGTGTTCGACGTAGTCGCGCATGGCGATCGCAGCGCCGTCAGCGCGCTGCACCGCGAAGTTGGCCAGCAGGGGCGGCCTGTTCCTGACCAGCATCGCCTCTTTCGGCATCAGCAGATCGACGATGACGGAGATCGGTTCACCGTCATCGATTGTGACAGTGCGGCGCAGCTGAAACGCCCTGAGCCCCACGGTGGCGCGCTCGTAGCCCGACTTCTCTAGTGTCTCGATCAGGCCCGTGTATTCGGAGTTGGTCAGTGCCTCGGCATCCAGGCTCAGGTCGACGTCCAATGTGCCCACATGTTTGGGATTTGCGTCCGGGAACAGCAGCCACGGCACGGAACCGCCAATAACGACAAACCGGTCACGAAATGTGCCGAGAACCTGACCGATCTCGAGCAGCACGGTAACGACCGCGGCGGCCCCGCGGTCATCGTAGTCGTGCGCCGACTGCAGCTCAGTCATGCAACCGCGTGAACAGTGGTTCGATCATCTGGCGCCGGAAGTGGTCCGCTGCTTCCTGCCCCCGCTCGCCAGACGTCCACAGATCCAGGTAAGTCTGCAGGTGACTCGAGGCGCGCAACTCGCCAGACGGGGCGACGGCCTCGCCCCACATTGTGTCGTCAACAGGCTGGTAGATAGTCACGTTCTCGCCCTTTGACGCGGGCTCCAGCTCCAAATGTCGTCTGATCAGATCGACTCCTTTGGTGTCCGCGTAGAAGTATTCGCCGGCAACGCGTGCAAATGGCGCCATGCGCCGGGCGGCCGAATACGACGCCAGCAGGATCCTGGCCCCCTCCAGCGGGGCGCGGGCGAACAGCAGCTGCAGCTGAGTCTCCAGGTGCTTGCCGTGTGCGAGTGAGTAACCACGCATGGCGATGGTGGGCGGGCGGGCGGCCTCGCGCCATACGTCAAGCATGGCTCCCGGGCGAGTCACCCGAAGGCCACCACCGACCTCCGCTTTGGCCCACTCTTTTTTCAGAAGTGCCTGGCGCACGTTGCTGACCTGACCGAGGCTGACGCCTGCCTCCCTCGCAAGGTCGGTGACTTTCCAGGGCACAGGGCTGGTGAGCAGGAGGCGCAAGAGACGGGCTGACTTGGGGGCGAAGAGCGATCGTGATGAGCGCTTGGTCGCAAAGGGGTTGCGCAACGCCCGCTGGACGTCAATGTACACGCCGCCAAATGCCAGATGACAGTTGCCGGCTTGGTCGAGCCATCCCAGGCCGGCTTCCCGGAGAATTGCCTGGGAAGCTTCTGAGAGGAACGGCGCAGCGACCAGCCCGCAGTTCCTGCCGGGGAGGCTTTTCAGTGCGCGTTGCAGTTGCCAGGCCGCGCCGCGCACGACCCGCGGCTCGCCGGAAGGCTTTCCCTCAACCAGCAGCGTCCACTCGTCGTCATAGGCGTTGAGCCTGACCGACAGGTCTACAAGAAGACGGGGCTCGCCGATTGGAGTTTCCGTCCGGATTTCGAGAATTGAGACCGACTGGACGCGGCTTAACAGCTGTCGGAGCTGGTCTGCAACCGAGAGCTCGTTGGGGAGTTTCACTGGTGAGGCTGGTTTCATCAGGCGTTGAAATTATCATTTCCGATGAAAGGCTTCAAGAATTTCCATTGCAGATCTAGATTTCAGCAACCGGTGAAATGAAGAATCGGATGAAATTCACTCCGCTACCCAGCGTGAGATGGGGGACGGCGCGAACATCCGCGCAGACGGTTGTCAGCGGCGGACTTCAGGAACGCGTCGGTCGACGATTCACAGCGCCAGCGCCATCGCAGGGAAGCGCGGACTCTTGCCACGATTACGTGGCAGCGATATTGCCCGGCTGGCGCCTCGCAATGCCAGACCGGGTGTACGCCGTCGCTAAGCGCCTGCTTCGGCGATTCCGCAAGGCTGCCCGGCCGCGGGTCTTAACGCTGACGTGAGGCATCAGTCAACGGGGTGCGAGCGCCGAGGGCGAACGGCGAACGTGCAGCAAACTACTCCCCTGGCGCCAAGGCGATGGGCCGCACAGACCGCTCAACGCCGATGCATGACGATGCCGCCGTCCCGTCCCGTCCCGTCCCGTCCCGTCCCGTCCCGTCCCGTCCTAGCTAGGCTAGGCTAGGCGCGGCCTGACTACCCGTGCAGCTCGCGCAGATGGGACGGGGGCAATTCACGAGGGCGCCTGAGCCCCAGGTGCCAGTAGGCCAGATGTGCGGCCAGACCCGGGTGCCTGCCCGACTTCAGGCGGTTGTATGCGTAGGCGGCGAAGGCGCCGATCGCCGCGCAGGTGATCGGCTGGGAGACCAGGATGCCCAGCATCACGAAGACCACGAAGGCCATCGCCACATCGGTGTCCCAGAAAAGGAACTTGCCCGAGTCGTCCAGCCGTTGAGGCACCAGATGATCGAAGCGCTTCTCGTCCATGGCGCGGGAAAGCTCAGATCAGCGCGGTGAATGACGAGTTGATGAGCCCGACGATGATGCCGATGCCCATCGCCAGCACCACCCCACCCGCGAACCAGCTCCAGTCCTTGCGGATGGCCGCTACGATCGAGCCCACGCACAGTGCGATGAAGGCTGCCGTCTTGCCGAGGTTACCCTTCACCCAGTTCTCGAACTTGGCAGCCGATGCGGTGAACTCGTCGGCCGCTGCCGGCGCGGCGTCGGCCTGCGAGGCCAATGCCAGCAGGGCGATCAGGACGCCCAGGGCCAGGGCGGTGCGCAGCCACAAGGACCTGGATAGTTGGACGGCGGCAACAGGTTGGGCGAAGGGCATGTCGGATCACTCCAGGAGAAAAGTCGGACGGGTCGGGTTTTGACGGCGGGCAGATGGCGCATGCCATGCGGCTTGAACTTTCATGGCGTAGCGCCACTGCGCGATCGGACTTGTCGCGGCAGGGCCGGTGTTGTAGCAGCCGACTGCCTTCCACGTGGTGCCGAAGCGGTCCAGACAGTGGCGCAGTGCCCACGCACCGACCGCATAGGCGACGCAGGGGTCGAAGAGATCGCGCAAGCGGATACCGCCCACCGCCAGGTGGTGCGCATGGATGCTGCTGATCTGCATCGGCCCGAGGGCCTGGTGGCCGTCCGCCAGGCGCGGACCGACGGCGCCGGCGCGATGGCGGCTCTCGATCCAGGAGATGGCGGTGAGTAGCCCCTGCGGTATTCCGTAACGCTGTTCGGCCCGGCGGATGCAGCTAGGGCCCTCGTGTGGGGGTCCGGGTTCGGCGCCCGCCGCGCCGGCGGCGAGCAACAGGGTGCTGGTGCAGACGATGGCGCGGGCGGTGTGCATGAGCGCCATTGTTCCGCGCGCCCCGGCTGCCGCCGAGATGGCGGATGTCAGGGCCGTGCGTCATGTGACATGCAGCGCTGCTGCCGCCAGTGCAGGGCCGGGGGGTGTGCGGACCTGGCCGTACAGCAGGGACTGGATCATCAGCGAAGCCTGGGTGCGGTTGCTCACGTTGAGCAGGCGCATCACCACGCTCAGGTGGTTTCGGACCGTGCCTGCGCTCAGGCCCAGTTCGTTGGCAATGCGCTTGTTGCACCAGCCGTGAAGCAGGCACCGCGCAGCACGGACTTCGCTGGGTCGAAGTCCCAATGAACACAAGCGTCGGAAGATCTCTTCTTCCGGAGGCAGCCCGCAAAAAGGCAAAGGCAGCGAAGGCATCGGATTTCCCCTGGCAGGCGACGTCAGTCAGATGCCAGAGGCTAGAACTTCGAGAAGGCGACCGACAGCCCGCAGTTCTGGCGGGT
>JADJVQ010000101.1 GCA_016710525.1 Burkholderiaceae bacterium | reverse complement strand
CCCGATCGCCACTGCCTGCGTGCGGCTGCGGGCATCGAGCTTCATGTTGATGTTGCGAAGGTGGGTTCGCACGGTGCTGTCCGACACGAACAGCTTCTCGGCCATCGCGCTGTTCGAATAGCCCTCGGCCAGCAGCTGCAGTACGCGGATCTCGGTCCGGGTGAGCGCCTCGATGGTGAGCGCGCTGGCCTGGCTGGCCGCCTCCGATTCGGTGCCGGTGCCCGGGCCGAGGGTTGCGCCGATCCGCTGCAGGTAGACGGTGAGCAGCGGGTTGGTCCGCGCGGATTCGTCGTCTTCGGCCAGGGTGATCAGCGATCGGATCAGCGAGCCGGCCAGTTCGCCCTCGTCGACGATCAGGCGCACGAAGCCCTCGACACTGGCGTCGCGCAGCACGGCCGACATCGTGGCCCTGGCCGCCGCGATGTCGCCGCCGCGTTGCAGGGCCATCGCGTGCAGGACGCGCAGGCGCAGGCATCGCCGCTGACGCGAACGTGCGCGCGCGGCCGCGATGGCCGCTGGCAGCCCGGTGAGCGCCGGGCGGTGGTCGCCGAAGCGGATCGCCCATCGCCAGCGGCCGATCTCGATGTCCTCGATGTCATGCGCCGCCAGCTGGAGCCGGCGCGCGCGCGCCCAGACGGTGGGGTCGTCGGCGCGGTCGAGTTCATCGGCGCAGGCCGGTCCGTTGCCCTGCAGGCCGAGCATGCGGGCGCGCTCGAGCTTGGCGCTGGCGCTCACGCGGGGCAACTGGCGGTCGTGTCCGACGTACTCGAGCTCGGTGAGCTGCTGGAAGGCCTGGTCGACATCGCCGCGCCAGAAGGCAATGCGCGCGCGCATCGTGTGGCCCAGGATCATGTGGTCGGGCAATCCGACGTCGCAGGCCAGCGGCAGATAGATGCTGAGCAGCTGCTCGGCCTCGGCCAGCCGGTCGGCCTCGTAGAGGGTGCCGGCGTACAGCACGCCGGCCCAGGCGTTGCCGTTGGTGTGGGTGTACGAGGCGGACTGCGTCGCGTTGACCGCGATCCGAAAGCGTGCGGTCGCCTGCTGCAGGCGGCCTTCGCGAAGGTCGATCAGTCCTTCGACCGACTCGCTGTACATCCGGTTGAAAGGGCCGGCACCTTGCGCGCGGCGCGCCGCATCGAGCAGCCGGTGGGCCTGACGGGGTTCGCCCATCGTGGCCACCACATGGGCCATCGCGTTGGTCAGCACGCTGTCGGCGAAGGCATCGGCACTGGGCAGCTGGCGCAGGCTCTCCTGGCCGAGTTCGTAGGCCTCTTCCGAGCGGTCCATCATCGCCAGCAGAACCGGGCGCAGTGCGCGCTCGTGCGCCTGCACCTCGCGCAGCGGCGTCCCCGGCAGCTTGGGCCGCTGCAGCATCGCCATCGCCTGCCAGGGCCCGCTCGTGAAGCAGGCCGCCCAGATGGCGACCATCTGCAGGCGCGGGTGACGATCGAGGGTGTCCTCGGGCAGCGCGCGAAACCAGCGCGCCAGCAGCCGCATGCGTCCTTGCGACAGAAACGCGGCGCCATGGCGCGACAGCAGCGCCAGCGCATGGTCCAGATCGCCGCTGGCGATGGCGTGGTCGATCGCCGGTACCGGGCGGCCCTCGCGGGCATACCAGTGCGATGCGATCAGGTGCAGGCCGGCCAGGTCGTCCGGATGCTCGCGGGCCAGCTGCGCACGCAGGTAACCGGCGAACAGGCTGTGGTACCGATAGCCGCCGGCTTCGCCTTCGATGGGCGCCAGAAACAGGTTGGCCGCGTGCAGCTGCTCGAGCCGTTCGGCGCTGTCTGTGCGCTGCATCAGCGCGTCGCACAGCGGCTCGTGCACATGACGCAGGATGCTGGTGCGCAGCAGGAACTCGCGCACCGACGCGGGCAGCGCAGCGAGCACGTCGTCGGCCAGGTAGTCGGCCAGGCCCTGGTCGGTGCCCGAGAAGCGGGCGACGAATTCGCTGCGCGCCTCGCGCCGCTCGAGCGCCACCGAGGCCAGCCACAAGGCGGCGACCCAGCCTTCGGTCTTGCGGTGCAGGCGCGACAGGTCGTCCAGCGGCAGCAGCAGGTTGCGCCGCCCGCTGAGGAATTCGATGGTTTCGGCCAGGCTGAAGCGCAGGCTGTCGGTGTCGATCTCGAGCAGCTGGCCGCGCGCCCGCAGGCGGCCCAGGCTCAGGCTGGGCAGGCTGCGCGAGCCGATCAGCAGCTGCCCGCCACGCGGCAGGTGATCGATGATCTGGCGCACCAGGCCGAGCACCGCGGGTTCCTGGATGCACTCGAAATCGTCCAGCACCAGGGCGAACGGATGGGCCTGCGAGGCCAGGCTCTCGACGACCGCCAGTGCCGAGGGCGGGTCGGCATGGCTCGAGTCGTCGTCGCCGCGTCCGCCGGCGGCGCCATGGCCGGTCATCTCGTCGATGGCCTGGGCCAGGCAGGTCAGGAATCTCGAAGGATCGTTGTCGGCGGCGTCCAGCGTGAGCCAGCCGACACTGACGCCACGCGCCTGCAGGCGTTCGCGCGACTGCAGCAGGGCGGTCGTCTTGCCGAACCCTGCCGGCGCCCTGACCAGCACGACCCGGGCGTTGGCCGCCTGGCCGACTTGTTCCCAGACGGCCTCACGGGGTACCTGGGCACCGCCGGGCGCGGGCGGGTTGAGCTTGGCCGCCAGCAGCGCGCGCGTGTAACGCGTCACGGTCCGGGCGCTGTGCACCAGGCGGGGCGGGGGCAGCGGGGCGGTTTTTTGCATGGGGACGGCGCGCGCCGCCGGATCGGGGCTGCGGGCGTGTTCGGCCGATTTTAGGCGCTGACCGCCCGGTCGACCGCCTGATCGTCTCCAAGGCGGTTCACATTCGGGCCGCAGCGTGCCGACCCGACCCGCGGTCCGGCGCCTTCGGACAGGTGACCGGCGCCGCGCGGCAAGGACTCACCGCCGGGGAGCCCGCGCGCCGGTCGCCTGCGCCGGTGCGTCCAGAATCGTCAATTCGGACGATTTGCCGACCCGGCGGCTGGCGCACCATGTCGGGTCTCGATGCGGTGCACGGCATCGAGGGTGTTCCCATCGAACTGAACCGAACTGAACCGGCCTGGACGTCTCGTGGTCAAACTCATCTTCTGCCTGCATCGCCGCCCGGAACTCAGCCGCGAGCAGTTCCAGGCTTATTGGCGCGACAAGCACGCGCCGCTGGTCGCATCCTTCGCGCCCGTGCTGGGCATCCGGCGCTATGTGCAATGCCACACGCTCGACGAGGCCTCATTCGCGGCCATGACGGCCTCGCGCGGCTCGCTGCCGGGCTACGATGGCGTGGCCGAACTCTGGTTCGACAGCCTCGAGCAATGCCTGGCCGCGCGCGGCCAGGATGCGCGCGAGGCCGGACGCGCGCTGCTCGAAGACGAGCGGCGTTTCATCGACCTGTCGCGCTCGCCGCTGTTTTTTGCCGACGAACTTCCGGTGCATCCGAAGCCCTGATATCCGGGGCGGGCGCAATCCTGGATGCCCCCCGTGCAAACCCACTCGTGATGCACCGCCTGCATCGGTCTCAACGAACCTAAGGACTCTGACCCATGGACTTTTCTCTTCCGGCCGAACTCGTCGCCTATCTGGCCGAGCTCGACGCCTTCATCGATCGCGAGATCAAGCCGCTGCAGGCCCAGGACGACAACGAGCGCTTCTTCGACCATCGGCGCGAATGGGCCCGCACCGACTTCGACAATGGCGGCCTGCCGCGTCACGAATGGGAAGCGCTGCTGGCCGAGGCGAAGCGGCGCTCCGACAAGGCGGGGCATCTGCGCTTCGCGCTGCCCAAGGCGTACGGCGGCAAGGACGGCAGCAACCTGTGGATGGCGGTCATCCGCGAGCACTTCGCCGCCAAGGGCCTGGGCCTGCACAACGACCTGCAGAACGAACACTCCATCGTCGCCAACTATCCGTTCGTGCTGATCTTTCGCGACCTGGGCTCGCCGGAGCAGGCCGCCGAGTTCATTCCCGGCATGCTCGGCGGCAAGTATCGCGTCACCTTCGGCCTGACCGAACCCGACCATGGGTCGGACGCCACCCACATGGAAACCCGCGCCGTTCCCGAGATGCGCGACGGCGTGGCCGGCTTTCGCATCAATGGCCAGAAGATGTGGACCACCGGCATGCATGTGGCCAGCCACTGCGCGGTGTTCGCGCGCACCAGCGGCAACGACGGCGATGCGGGCGGGATCAGCTGCTTCCTCGTGCCCGCCAAGAGTCCGGGCGTGAAGATCGAGGAGTATCTCTGGACCTTCAACATGCCCACCGACCACCCGCGCGTCAGCTTCACCGACGTGTGGGTGCCCGAGAGCACGCTGCTGGGCCCCTTGGGCCGGGGCCTGGCCATCGCCCAGCACTTCGTGCACGAGAACCGCATCCGCCAGGCCGCCAGCTCGCTGGGTGCGGCCAGCTACTGCGTGGCCGAGAGCGTGCGCTATGCGCGTGAGCGCAAACCCTTCGGCCAGGAACTGGCCCGCAACCAGGGCATCCAGTTCCCGCTGGTCGAACTGGCCACCCAGTGCGAGATGCTGCGCCTGCTGATCCGCAAGACCGCCTGGGAGATGGACCAGATGCCCAAGCCCGAGGTGGAAAAGCGCCTGTCCGACAAGGTCTCGATGTGCAACTTCTGGGCCAACCGGCTGGTCTGCGAAGCGGCCGACCGGGCGATGCAGGTGCACGGCGGCATCGGCTACTCGCGTCACAAGCCGTTCGAGCACATCTATCGCCACCATCGCCGCTATCGGATCACCGAAGGCTCCGAGGAGATCCAGATGCGCAAGATCGCCGGCCATCTGTTCGGCTACATGGGCGCCAACAAGCACTGACCATGACGACCGAACCTCCTGTCCTTTGCGAGATCGATGCGCGCGGCGTGGCCACGGTGCGGCTGAACCGCCCGCATCGCAACAACGCCTACAACGGCGAGATGCTGCAGGGCCTGCTCGATGGGGTCGCCGCGCTGGCGGCCGACAGTTCGGTGCGGGTGATCGTGCTGCGCGGCAACGGCCCGCACTTCCAGGCCGGCGCCGACCTGTCCTGGCTGCGCGAGATCAGCCGGGGCGACGCGGCCGTCAACCTGGAAGCCTCGCGGCTCACCGGCCAGGCGGTGCGCGCCTTCAACGAGCTGACCAAGCCCACGATTGCGCTCGTCCATGGGTCCACCGTGGGCGGGGGCACCGGCGTGCTGGCCGCCTGCGATGTGGTGATCGCGCAGGAAGACGCCAACTTCGCGATCAGCGAAGCGCGCTGGGGGCTGGCGGCCACCGTGATCTTCCCGCAGCTGAACGAGGCGATCGGCCTGCGCAATGTGCGCCGCTACGCGCTGAGCTGCGAGCGCTTCGGCGCGGCCAAGGCGATGGCCATGGGCCTGGTGCACGAGGTCTGCGCGCCGGGTGCGCTCGATGCCGCGGCGGCGCCGGTCATCGAGGGTCTGCTGCAGTCGGCGCCCGAGGCGATCGCGGTCAGCAAGCATTGCGCGATGTCGTGCGCCGGGGCGCTGATCGACGACGCGCAGTTCGCCGAGCTGGTCGCGCTGCATTCGGCCAAGCGGCAAAGCGCGGAGGCGGCCGAGGGGCTGGCGAGTTTCGCGCAGAAGCGGGCGCCTTCCTGGAGCGTGCGTTCCTAGATTTGTGCGGGCAATGCGCTGGGTGCGGGGGATCGGGTCGGGCGCGGGGGCGTCGCTTCGGGCGGCCTGGGGCGTCGCCCGGCTTCGCCGGGTTCCCTGCGGTGCTCGCGTCTCGGGGCGGACGTGCAAACTCGGCCTTTCAGGCCTCAAACATGCACGCCCGGCCGCGCCAGGGCGCGGCTGCCCCCGAGTCGCTGTGCTCCTCGGCGACGTCCGTGGCCGCCCGACCCGATCCCCCGCGCCCAGCGCCTTGCGCGTTGCGGGGAGGCGTGCGAAGAGGCTCGATCCGGTCGGCTTGTGTGGGTCTTGTGCGGGCAAGGTGCGGTGTGCGGGGTGCTGCTTCGGGCGGCCTGGGGCGTCGCCCGGCTTTGCCGGGTTCCCTGCGGTGCTCGCGTCTCGGGGCGGACGCGCAAACTCGGCCTTTCAGGCCTCAAACAAGCGCGCCCGGCCGCGCCAGGGCGCGGCTGCCCCCGAGTCGCTGCGCTCCTCGGCGACGTCCGTGGCCGCCCGAAGCAGCACCCCGCACACCGCACCTTGCTGCGAGCGTGGGGGCGGCAGCGCGCCACACCGACCCCCCCCGCGCATTGCTCGGTGCTGGGAGGTGCGCGGAGACGTTCGGGGGGTGGGGAATTGTGCGGATGCCGGCGAGGGATGAGACGAGGCTCGTGCGGCCGCTGGCTGAGTTAACGCGGCGGGGCTGGCGTCAGGTATTCCGGGCGGATCTCGCCGGTGCCGCGATAGCGGGGCTGCAGGTGCGAGTCTGGCGTCGGAGGCGGCAGGTAGCGGGGCGTCAGATAGGGGTTGGGGTCGGGCGGGCGGGCGGCGCTTTCGGCCCGCTGGTCGAGCTCGCGGCGCAGTTCCTGCCGATGCAGTTCACGGCGCAGCGTACGACCCAGTGCGACCGAGTCGTCACAGAAGCCCGCCCCGCAATGACCCGGAAAAGCATGCGCACCCACCGAATACGGACCCGTCAGCCCGTAGAAGGGCGCGGGCGTGAATGCGCGCGGCAGGGGTGCGGCACCGGCCTGCGCGAGCGCGGCGACCGGCGCGGCGAGCAGAGCGGCGGCGACAGCGGCGATGACGGTCTGGAGTGATTTCACGATGCCGCTATTGTGCGCCTTGTGGGGTGGGGGCGGGCAAGGTGCGCGGTGCGGGGTACCGCTTCGGGCGGCCGGGGGCGTCGCCCGGCTTTGCCGGGTTCCCTGCGGTGCTCGCGTCTCGGGGCGGGCGTGCAAACTCGGCCTTTCAGGCCTCAGACAAGCACGCCCGGCCGCGCCAGCGCGCGGCTGCCCCCGAGTCGCTGTGCTCCTCGGCGACGCCCATGGCCGCCCGAAGCGGCGCCCCGCACCGCGCACCTTGCTCGATGGATCGGGGCGTGCGACGAGACGCGATCCGGTCGGCCTGGGGGTGTCTTGTGCGGGCAAGGCACTCGGTGCGGCGTACCGCTTCGGGCGGCCGGGGGCGTCGCCCGGCTTTGCCGGGTTCCCTGCGGTGCTCGCGTCTCGGGGCGGGCGTGCAAACTCGGCCTTTCAGGCCTCAGACAAGCACGCCCGGCCGCGCCAGGGCGCGGCTGCCCCCGAGTCGCTGTGCTCCTCGGCGATGCCCATGGCCGCCCGAAGCGGCACGCCGCACCGCGCACCTTGCTCGATGGATCGGGGCGTGCGACGAGACGCGATCCGGTCGGCCTGGGGGAGTCTTGGGCGGGCAAGGCACTCGGTGCGGCGTACCGCTTCGGGCGGCCGGGGGCGTCGCCCGGCTTTGCCGGGTTCCCTGCGGTGCTCGCGTCTCGGGGCGGGCGTGCAAACTCGGCCTTTCAGGCCTCAGACAAGCACGCCCGGCCGCGCCAGGGCGCGGCTGCCCCCGAGTCGCTGCGCTCCTCGGCGACGTCCATGGCCGCCCGCAGCGGCGCCCCGCACCGCGCACCTTGCTCGACGCAGTGGGGCGTGCGACGAGCTTCGTTTACTTCTGCCTGGAGGTGTCTCGGCCCGCTCCGATGGTGGAGGTGAGGCCGCGTGATGCGTCCGGCTGGGCCTGTCGGCGCAGCCGAGGAGCGCAGCCGACCGGGGGAAGCCGCGCGCAGCGCGGTCGGGCGCGCTTGTTTGAGGCCTGAAAGGCCGAGTTTGCGCGTCCGCCCCGGACGGCGAGCACCGCAGGGCACCCTCGCGCAGCGAGGGCCAGCCGCCAGGCCCAGCCGGACGCATCACGCGGCCTCACCACGCAAACGCCCGGCCGGCCTCACCACGCAGCTTCAGGAAATCTCGCCCAGCACCGCCTTCACGCACCCCTCGAGATCGAATCCACGCCCCACCGCCACCCGCCGCGCGCCGGGCGATCCCGCCGCGGTGACGCCGGACGCGCGTGTCCAGCCGGACGCATCCGAGGCACACACGTCGTAGATGTACTTGACCAGGCGCAGCCGTTCCTCGGCGCTGACGCCCTCCTTGCCGACGTAGTACTTTTTCACCATCGCGGCGGTCTCGGGATTGACCAGGTCCAGGCCCGACGGCGCGGTGAGCACCGGGCCGCCGCACAGTTCGCACAGGAAGGTGAGATAGGCGTCCCGCTTGCCGGTCACGGTCAGGCCGGCCAGGTTGCAGGCGACCGCATCCGGCACGCAGATGCCCTCGATGATCTGCACGCGATTCAGTGCGGTGAAACGCAAGGCGTCGAGCAGCTGCGCGGTCTCGATCATTTCCGCGATGGTGGAGCGGATCGCTCCGACCGACTCCAGGCCGTTGTAGCGCGCCATCAGCTGCGCCGCGCCGATCAGCCGGCGCGTGCCGCGCGGCTCGTTGACCAGCACACCGGTGCGGTGCAGGGTGGTGAAATAGCCGAGCAGTTCGCGGGTGAACTCGAACTCGCCGTCCATGAACACGCGCTCGTTGGGCACGAACACGTCATTGAAGATCACGGTGGCATCGTGATGGAAGGTGCTGTGACTGACGGGCTTGTCGAAGCGGAATCGTTCGCCCCAGGGCGCGCCGGCGTAGTTGGAGATCATCACCACGCCGGGCGCGTTGGCCGGCACTGCGCAGGCCACCGACCAGTCGGCATCGGCCGGTCCCATGCCGTGGGTGGGCAGCACCAGCAGTTCGTTGGCCAGTGCCGCCGAGGTGACCGAGGTCTTGGCGCCGCGAATCACGATGCCGTCCTTGCGGCGTTCGACCACCCGCAGCCACAGGTCCGGGTCGGCCTGGCCCGAGGGCGGCTTGGAGCGGTCGCCCTTGGCATCGGTCATGGCGAACGCGCCATGCATGTCGTTGCGCGCATACCAGTCCGCGTAGGCATCGATGCGCGGCGTGTACGCCGTGCCGTGCTTGGCGTCCATCTTGCGCGACAAGATGCGCAGACCCGAGAGTCCCGCGGTCATTGCGCCATGCGCGTCGCCCGGCATGCTTTCTTCCATCTCGATGAACTTCAGCAGTTCGTCGCGATTCTTGGGCGGCTCGTGCCAGCGATGGATCGGCTCGCCGTCGGGCAGTCGCACGGTGCGCAAGGCCAGCGTGGCCGGATCTTCTTCCGGACCCCGGCCGAACTGTTCGGCATTTGCGCGGGCGCGCAGTCCGAAATGCGGGTGTTCCACGACGTCACGGATTCGCTCGCCCGCGTAATACACCACGCGGTCGTCGCGCAGGCTGTCGAGGTACTGATTGGCGGTTCTGAGGGCCACGGGAATCTCCTGGATTCAGGAAGGGGGAGCGCGAGTGCGCGTCTTGCCGCGTGCCGGGCGGGAGTTGCCGGCCGGACTGCGAAGGCCTGTGCCGGGGAGGGCACACGCCAGCGAGGTTGCCACATCCGCTGAACCAGGAGGACGCAGCGGTCCGGCCATGCCGGTCCGAAATATCGCACTGGGCGAATCGCTTATCCTGATGGCAACCATCCCGCATCCCGCATCCCGCATCCCGCATCCCGCATCCCGCATCCCACACCGCTCACCGATGAGCCTAGGAGACCCCCGGTGCAAGATCTCGCAGTGAAGGCGAATCCCCATGACTTCAGCGCGACGCACGCCGCGATGCGCCGCTGGGTCGACGGCAATATCCTCGCAGGCGTGTCGTCGGCCGTGCTGGTGGGCCGCGACATCGTCGACCTGCACTGCGAGGGCTGGGCCGACAAGGAGGCCGGCGTCGCGCTGCGCCCCGATCACCTGTTCCGGGCGTTCTCGAGCACCAAGCTGATCACCTCGTGCGCGACGCTGCTGCTGGTCGAAGACGGGCGCATCGCGCTGGACGATCCGATCGAGCGATACATTGCGCAATTGGGCAACCGGCAGGTCCTCAAGCCCGGTGCGACCCGGCTGGACGACACCGAACCGGCCCGCGCGTCGATCACCGTGCGCCATCTGCTCAGCCACAGCGCGGGGCTGAGCTACGGGATCTTCGATCCGGGCACGCCGATGTTCAAGGGGTACAACGCGCGCAAGGTGCGCAATCAGGACACGCCGCTGTCCGACATGATCGATGCGCTGGCCGACCTGCCGCTGTCGTTTCACCCGGGCACCAGCTGGGAGTATTCGGTGGCCACCGACGTGCTGTCGCGGCTGGTTGAAGTGGTCAGCGGCCAGGCGTTCGATGTGTTCATCGGCCAGCGCATCCTCGGTCCGCTGGGCATGGCCGACACCACGTTCGTGGTGCCGCCAGACCAGCAGCATCGGCTGGTCGCCTATTACGCGGGGGCCGATGTGCTTGATCCACTGAAGCCGGGTCTGACGCGCACCGACGACGCGCCGTATCCGCAGGCCTATCGCAGGCCCTTCGCCCGGTTGTCGGGCGGCGGCGGTCTGGTCACCTCGCTGCCGGACATGATCGCCCTGATCCGTGCGCTGGTGCCGGGCGGCCCGACCCTGCTCAAGCCCGAGACGCTGGCGGCCATGATGACGAACCAGCTTCCCGAGGGCCAGTGGATCAACTTTCTGGGCCAGGGACAGATTCGCGGCAAGGGCTTCGGCCTGAGTGGCGCGGTCACGCTCGCGCCTTCGTCGATCGATCCGCCGGCGTCGCTCGGCGAGTTGCAGTGGGGCGGCATTGCCGGTACCCACTGGTGGATTTCGCCGCGCCACAACCTGGCCGGGCTGGTGATGGCGCAGCGGCAGATGGCGTTCTGGCATCCGTTTTCGTTTGATCTGAAGCGGCGGGTTTACGAGGCGGTGCTCGGCGCGGGCGCGGCGCGGGGCGCGTGAGGCCGGGTCGGTTGGCCTGGGGCGTCGCCCTCGCTGCGCGAGGGTTCCCTGCGGTGCTCGCGTCTCGGGGCGGACGCGCAAACTCGGCCTTTCTGGCCTCAGACAAGCGCGCCCGGCCGCGCTGCGCGCGGCTGCCCCCGAGTCGCTGTGCTCCTCGGCGACGTCCATGGCCAACCGACCCGGCCTCACGCGCCCCGCGCCGCGCTCGGTGCGTCTGGGTGTGCGAAGGAAACCCAGGCGTGTTCGCGAGTATCCGCGAGTGCGTGTTGAATCCGTCCCGCGACGCGATGGTGTCAGGGTGCGGCCAGCTGGCCCCAAGCACCTCGCGCGGTGCGTTCTTCATCAACCAGCAAATGCCCTCGCGCGGTGGGGCTCTTCGCACGCCACGATGATCGAATTTCCGATGGGTGCTCGGGCGCGGGTGGCCTGTCGGCGCAGCCGAGGAGCACAGCCGACCGGGGGCAGCCGCGCGCAGCGCGGCCGGGCGTGCATGTTTGAGGCCCGCCGGGCCGAGTTTGCACGCCCGCCCCGGACGGCGAGCACCACAGGGCACCCTCGCGTCAGCGAGGGCCAGCCGTCAGGCGCCCCGCGGGCGAGCACCCATCGGCAACACACCAACCGTCAGGCCCCACCCCGCAGACTCGCCCCACCATCGACCGGCAGTGCCACCCCGGTGATGAAGTTGGCCTCGTCCGACGCCAGGAACAGGCACGCATTGGCGGTATCCCACCCGGTCCCCATCTTGCGCCGCAAGGGCACCTGCGCATCACGCGCCGCCGCGATCTCGCTGCGCGGCTTGCCCCATTCGCGGGCCCGCGTGTCGACGGCCATCGGCGTGTCCATCAGACCGGGCAGGACCACATTGGCGCGAATGCCGTATTCGGCGTTCTGGCGCGCGATCTGCTCGGTGAAGGCGATCATGCCGGCCTTCGAGGTCTTGTAGGCGACCGTGGGGTAGGTGGTCGACCAGGCGGCCACCGACGAGATGCTCAGGATCACGCCGGAGCGCTGCGCCCGCATGATCGGCAGCACGTGCTTGACCGCCATCACGTAGCCGCGCAGGTTGATCGCGTTGACGTTGTCGAACGCGTCCTCGGTGATCTCCAGTGGCGTGCGGTCGCCGCCGGCCAGGCTCACGCCGACGTTGTAGTGCAGCACATCGATCCGCTGCCAGCGCTTCTTGGCATCCATGATGGCCGCGGTGAGCTCGGCCTCGCGGGTGACGTCGGCCTGGAACGACTCGCAGATGCCGCCTTCGGCCGCCACGGCGGATGCCGTGTCGCTGGCCGCCAGCAGGTCGCGGTCGACCGCCAGCACCTTCGCGCCTTCGCGGGCATACAGCAGCGCCGCGGCGCGCCCGTTGCCCACGCCTTCACCGGGGCTCTGGCCGGCGCCGATGAGGACCACCACCTTGTTCTGCATGCGCATCTGAAGTCTCCTATGGAAGAATGGCTCACGCCGCTTTCGGCGGCAGCGGGTAGCGCGCCAGGTACGGCTGGTAGTCGGGCTCGACGTCGATCTGCAGGCTGCCCAGCACGCGAACCACGCCGTTGTAGAACGCGACCGTCATGATCAGGTCGACCAGGTGCTCGTTGGGCAGGTGCCCCGACAGCGCGGCGAACGTGGCCGCCGACATTTCGCCCTCGGAGGTCATTTCGCGCGCGCCCTTGATCACGAGCGCACTGAGCGGATCGAGCTGGGCGGGGCGGCCTTCGGTGTCGGCGATCAGGGCCTCGATGTCGGCATCGGTCACGCCGAATGTGTAGCCCAGCTTGATGTGATGCGACCACTCGTACTCGGCCGCGCCAGGTAGCCGACCTGCAGGATCGCCAGCTCGCGCAGCCGCGCGTCCAGCGGGCTCTTGAAGCGGATGTAGCCGCCCAGTCCGCGGAACGCGCGCAGCGCGCCCGGGCTGTGGACCAGTTGTTTGTACAGCGTGATGTCGCGGTCCATCAGGTCCTGATGTTCGGCGGCGACTTGCGATTTTTCCAGATAGGGCAGGCGGGCCATGGCGGGCTCCTTCGGGTCAGACGCCGTGGAACTTGGCGAACTCGTCCAGCGGCGCGCGTTGCGTGACCAGCTGGTTGATCGGGTGCGAGGTGTCCTGGTAGCCGATCGCCATGCCGGTGAACAGCATGCGCTCGGACGGTGTGCCCAGGAACTTGGTGATCGTTTGCGGGTAGCGCGCCCAGCACTCCTGCGCGCAGCTGTC
>JADJVQ010000100.1 GCA_016710525.1 Burkholderiaceae bacterium | reverse complement strand
GCGCCGAAGCGGCGCAGTGGGCGAAGGTGGTGCGCGCGGTGGGGGTGCAGGCGGATTGACCGGGGCGCCCGGGCTTTAGCCGCGAATCCTTCCTCGGTCAGCGGCCTGCCGGCCCGCGTCGTGCCTTGACGGATCGCCAGCCGACGGTTCGGCGGCTCGTTCCCGATGCCTCGAACGCACAGCGGAAGGTGCCCGACAAGTTGGTGCATTCCGATCTCGCAAAGCCGTTCGTCGCGCCGGTGGCCGAGTGAGTCGAGTGCCAGGCGCCTTCGTTCTTGTTGTCCGCCGCATCGGTGAAGGCTGTGCGCTTCGAACCGGACTGAAAACCACCGGCACTTGCCCGAACCGCTTCTTGCGAAACGCCGGGCCGGGCTTGCCGCATTGACCGGGCTAGCGACAAGGGCATACTGAGCAGGTTCACCAACAATTCGTCACGCATCGCATCCGTGCCTGTTGCTCCCAGCCTAGTTTCCTGCCTGATGCACGGCCTTCTTCGAAGGGGTTCAACCGCGGAGGCGCAGATAGCGGCCCTACGACGCCAGCTATCCTGGATCGCATTGTGCTCGGTGCTGTTCGCCGCACTTGCACCATCACTGTCGCACCTGCTCGCAGCCTCGCAGGGACGCACCTGGGCCGAAATCTGCGCGACCGGTGGCATCGTCCGAAAGGCCGTGCTGCCAGACCCGGGCGACGAAGCGCCTCCCGTCGCAATCGCGGGTGCGGACTGTCCCTATTGCCTTGTCCAAGGCGACTCGCCGGTCTTGCCGTCCAGCCGCCCGGTTGCCGCTTTCAGGATCTCCATCGCGCTCGGAGTGTTTGGGGGACCCGCTCAGGTTCGCATCGAACCAAGCCCGCCCCGGGCGCCCACCTGAGCCGAGCGCCCCCCGCCCTCGCCTGACTCGCGAAGCCTGCCACTGAATTCCCTTGCCGGCGCTGGGATGTTCGGGGGTCAGGCGCGCGGATCGATCGCATTGAAAACGAGCCGTTGCCGTGAGGCCCTCCTGACCCAGGTCACGGCAGGCCTCCTGGCCGGCACCGTACGCCCATCGAATCGATTGGCCCCTCCGTTGCCGATCAGCCCGTCTGATCGCGCGTTGCCGGGGCACAGGACTTGGAGAGAAAAAGATCAGACAGATCCCGATGAAAGCTTCTGTCGGCCCGACCTCGCTCGCCCTCAGTGCCAAGAGCACCCTGGCCAGCCTGATGGCCGGTTGCTTTTGCAGCGCACGCCACCGACCCGGATCCTGGTTGCGCAGGCCAGCGATCAGGCCACCGATTGCCCACCGTGGATGTCCGTGAACCCCGAACGCAGCTACAGCGTCGAAGAAGCCACCTCGGCAACCAAGACAGATACCTCTATCCTGCGGACGCCAGCCTCGATCCAGGTCATTGCGCGAACCGTGCTCGACGACAAGCAAGCCCTTTCGATGCCCGACGCGGTCAACGGGCATGTCAGCGGAGTGCTGGGGCGAACCGGCGGTGGCTTCCTCTACGACAACTTCATCATCCGCGGCTTCAGCGTCAGCGAAGCTTAGGGGATGCTTTCGCAACGGGACTCCTACAACCGCCAGACACGTGCGACCTGTCCAACATTGAACGCATCGGGAAATCCTGAAAGGCCCGGCAGCTGTGCTGTATGGCCGCATAGTAGCGGCGGCCTGGTCAACTACGTGACCAAGAAGCCCCAGGAAGGCCGATATGTCGCCCTCCAGCAGCAGATCGGCTCGAACAGCCAGTACCGCACTTCGATCGACGCCACCGGCGCGATCGATGAAGCCCGTACGCTGCTCTACCGGGTCAACGGCTCCTACGCCAGCAACGAATCCTTCCGGGATTTCGTCGGCAACGAGCGCGTGTTCATCGCGCCGTCGCTGTCCTGGCGACCGAATCAGCGCTTCGAACTCAATATCGACCTCGAGCACAAGCGCGACCGATTCCATCCGGACATCGGCATCCCGGCGATCGGCAACCGGCCGGCCCAGGTTCCCCTGAATCGCAATCTGTCCGACAGTCCCACACGCGAGCCGATCACCAACACACTGGTCGCCTTCGATTGGACCTATCGACTCGACGAGAACTGGGCAATCAAGCAGCGATTCCTGCAGCAGGACTGGACGCTGAACGCCAAACAGGTCTTGATGGGCGCGCTACAGGCCAACGATCGCACGCTGGCGCGCAATCTTCTGCTGAGCACGCAAGATGTCGACACTCGCTCGACCAATCTCGACCTGACGGGCAAGGTCAACTTCCTGGGTGCCAGACACTCGCTGCTGTTCGGAATCGACGGCTTCGCGGCCCAGACCCGCGCACACCAGTTCTTTGGAGCCGGGCCGACGATCGACATTTTCAATCCGGTTTACGGGCAGGTGAATTGGGACTCGGTCAGCCGCAACAACAACTTCTATCGCAAGGAGTCCTGGACGGGCCTGTACGCGCAGGATCAGATCACCGTGGCCGACAAGCTGCATGTGTTGCTGGGTGGACGCTACGACCGGGTGAAGACCGGCGCAATCTCATCGCCGATTTCGATGGATGCAGCCAAGGCGGCACGCATCGAACGCGTCGACACCGAGTTCAGTCCACGCGTCGGCCTGCTCTATCAGCTCACCCCCGGGATGTCGCTGTACGGCAGCTATACCCAGTCGTTCGGCGCGAACAATGGGGTCAGCGTGGACGGGCGAGCGTTTTCACCGCAAAAGGGCAAGCAGTACGAAATCGGATTCAAGACCGAATCGGCGGACAAGCGCCTGAGCTCGACCGTCGCGATCTTCGATCTGACCAAATACAACATGCTCACCACCGATCCGAACAATGCCGGCTTTCAGATCCTCGCCGGCACCGCGAAGAGTTCCGGCATCGAGATCGATGTCTCGGGACAAGTCAGCCGGCAATTCAGTGTGCTGGCGACCTATGCCTACACTGATGCCCGCTACACGGTGAACAACAACGGACTGCGAGGCAATCGCCTGGAGAACGCGCCGGCCCATCAGGGCAGCCTGTGGGGCGTTTATCAGCACAGTGATGCGATCCGTGTCGGGCTGGGCGGCGTCGCTGTCGGACTGCGCCAGGCCGACGCCAACAACACGGTGCAGCTCCCCGGCTTCGCCCGTCTGGACGCGATGGCCAGCTACTTGATGCGCTCAGGACGCTCGAAGCTGACCGCACAGCTCAATGCCTACAACCTGACGGACAAGGCCTATTTCGCCAACTCCTCGGGGGGGAGAAATACCAGCATGCCCGGCGCGCCGCGCACATTCATGGTTTCGCTCAAGTACGAGTACTGATGACGCGACAACTCTGGGTGGTGGTCCACCGGGTCTGCGGACTGGCTGGCGCGGCTTTCCTGATCGTGGTGGGGGCGACCGGCAGCCTGCTGGCTTTTCTGCCGGAGCTCAATCGTCTCGCGACGCCGGAGTTCTTCACTGCTCAGCGTGCCGGGCCGCTCCTGGGACCCGGTACCCTGGCAACGCAGGTGCAGGAGCGCCTGCCCGGGGTTCGGATCAGGGGCGTCTTCCTGCATGAACAAGGCACGGCGATCGTCGGAGTCTCACCTGCTGGCGTTCCTTCGAGCGGACTCGCCCAGCCGCCAACGTTCGATCAGTTGTTCCTGGACCCCTACACCGGCAAGGAGTTGGGCCGGCGTCTGCACGGGGCGATCGCGGACGGCAGGGTCAACCTGATGCCCTTTATCTATCGCCTGCACTACAACCTGTCGCTGGGCAGGACAGGCGTGGATTCTAGGCATTGCTGCGGTGGTAGGACCCTCGATTGCCTTGTCGGCCTTTATCTGACCTTGCCGGTCACCCCTCACCAATCCGCACTTTCGCTGACGCGGTGGCCGGGCCCAAGCAACGCCGCTTCTTGCGGCGATGGCTGCCGGCCTGGCAAGTCAAGCGGCGGGCGTCAACCTACCGGCGCAATTTCGATCTGCATCGCGCAGGCGGATTGTGGTTGTGGCTTGCTCTGCTGGTATTCGGATGGTCCAGCGTCCATATGAACATGCACGATTGGGTCTACGCGCCAGTGACCCGCTTGCTGCTCGACTACCCTGCTCAAGCTCATGAGCTGCCGCCTCGTGCGGGCTTGTCGGACCATCCCCGGTTGGACTGGCGGGCGGCTCAGGCGACTGGCGAGCGGCTGATGGCCGAACAGGCGAGCGCACGCGGATTCATCGTGCTGCAGACGGTCGCGCTGTGGATCGATCGGCAGCACAACACCTACCGGTACGTGGTGCGAAGTACCTTGGACTTCCAGGACCGACGCGGACGCACCTGGGTTTCATTCGATGCCGACAGCGGGGCACTGCAGCAAATGCACCTGCCCAGCGGTCAGCATTCGGGAAGTACCGTTACCAACTGGCTGGTGTCCCTGCATGAGGCGAACGTATTCGGCCTGCCCTACAAGGTTTTTGTCTCGGCACTGGGTGCCGCGATCGTCATGCTATCGGTAACCGGCTTTTATCTGTGGGCCAGAAAGCGCCGGGCGCGCGGAGAGCCGCGGATCGCCGATCGATCCGGTCGCGAAAACCCGAGTTGCGTTGAGCCCTGCCCTGGCGAGATCGCCGCGTCACTGGCTGGTACCCTGTGAACAGTGTCGGCTAATCCCGCCTTCGCCTTAGCGGCGATCTCACTGGCAGACGTCCCCGCGCTGATTGTGCGTCGGTCCGCATTCGGGCCGACGGCAGTCCCACTATCCGGCCCGTGCCCATGATCGACAAGCGACAATCCTGGAACCTCGGCTACTGGCTGGTGGCCCTGCTGCTGCTGGCCTTCGTGCAAAGCCTCTGGCAAGGCGCCCAGCAGTTCGAATCCGTGCCCTACAGCGCCTTCGAAAAGGCGCTGGCCGAGGGGCGGGTCGCCGAAGTCGTCGTCTCCGAGCGCACCATGACCGGCCGGCTCAAGTCGCCCGATGGCGGCAAGAGCGTGCTGATCACCACCCGGGTCGAGCCCGACCTCGCGGCAAGGCTCGAGAAGTACAACGTACCCTACACCCGGGTGGTCGAGAGCACCTGGCTGCGGGAACTGGCCTCGTGGATCGTGCCGGCACTGGTGTTCTTCGGGCTGTGGTACTTCCTGTTCCGGCGGATCGCCGAAAAGCAAGGCGGTGGCCTGGGCGGCCTGATGTCGATCGGCAAGAGCCGCGCCAAGGTGCATGTGCAGGCCGACACCGGCGTCACGTTCGCCGACGTCGCCGGTGTCGACGAAGCCAAGGCAGAGCTCGAAGAAGTGGTCGACTTCCTGCGCCATCCGCAGGAATACGGCCGCCTGGGCGCGCACATTCCGAAGGGCGTGCTGCTGGTCGGCCCGCCCGGCACGGGCAAGACCCTGCTCGCACGCGCCGTCGCCGGCGAAGCGGGCGTTGCGTTCTTCTCGATCTCGGGCAGCGAATTCGTCGAGATGTTCGTGGGTGTGGGCGCCGCGCGGGTGCGCGACCTGTTCGAGCAGGCCCGGCTGAAGGCGCCCGCGATCATCTTCATCGACGAGCTCGATGCGCTGGGTCGCGCACGGGGCGCCTTTCCGGGCCTGGGCGGACACGACGAAAAGGAGCAGACGCTCAATCAGCTGCTGGTCGAAATGGACGGCTTCGACACGTCGGCGGGCCTGATCATCCTCGCCGCCACCAACCGCCCGGAAATCCTCGACACTGCGCTGCTGCGCGCCGGGCGATTCGATCGCCAGGTGCTGGTCGATCGCCCCGACAAGAAGGGCCGCACCGACATCCTGAACGTGCATGTGCGCAAGGTGAAGCTGGCGCCCGAAACCCGCCTGGACGAAATCGCCGCCATCACCACGGGTTTCAGCGGCGCCGACCTGGCCAACCTGGTCAACGAGGCGGCACTGGCCGCCACGCGGCGCAAGGCGCCGCTGGTGACCCAGGCCGACTTCACCGTGGCCGTCGAGCGGCTGGTGGCCGGACTGGAGCGGCGCAGCCGCGTGCTCAATCCGCATGAACGCAGGGCGGTCGCATACCACGAGATGGGCCATGCGCTGGTGGCGCTATCGCAGGCCGGCGGCGACCCGGTGCACAAGGTCTCGATCATCCCGCGCGGCATCGGCGCGCTGGGCTACACCATCCAGCGGCCCACCGAGGACCGCTACCTGATGTCGCGCGGCGAACTGCAGCGCAAGCTGGCCGTGCCGCTAGGCGGGCGGGCTGCCGAGGTCCTGGTGCTGGGCGAATTGTCCACCGGCGCGGCCGACGACCTGGCCAAGGCCACCGACATCGCGCGCGACATGGTGACCCGCTACGGCATGGATCCGGGCCTGGGCCACGAAAGCTTCGACGCCCGGCGGCCCGTGTCCCCCGAGACCGCCGGCCCCTGGGGTGCGGCGCCCCGCAGCCTCTCGGAGGAAACGATGCGCCGAATCGACGCGGCGCAGTCTGCCCTGATGGCCGAGGCATTCGCGACGGCGACCGCCGTGCTGACCCGTTACCGCGCGGTCCTCGAGCGCGGCGCCCAAGCCCTGCTCGAACACGAGACGCTCGATGAGGAGGCCTTGCGCGACATCGCCGCCCCGGTGTTGGCCGGCGGGGATGAACCGGCCTGACCCGGCGCTCGACCTGGCCCGACGCGCGTCAGCGGGCGCCCTGGCGGGCGGTGGGCTTTCAACATGTCACAATCGTTTCTGAGGCGCTTGCGTAACCTGACCGAACCTTCCGCAGCAACGGAGCAGGCATGTCATCCTCGGATATCTTCGTCGGCATCGACGGCACCACGCCGGACTGGTTCAACGCGGTGCATTTCGAAGAAACCTTCGATCTGCCGATGAGCTTCGTGAACTGCCTGTACCAGGCCAGTGTCGCCCAGGGCAACCGCAAGCATTATTTCGCCGGACCCGACATCGGCGGCTTCAAGACGCCGGCCTGCGTCAGCATGCCGCTGATGCGTCATGGATTGCATCGCGCCATGCCCAAGCCGCTGCTGCCGCGGATCGATCTGGTACAGCCGCGGCGCGTACTCGCCATCCGGTGGCGGGCCCTGGGCAGAGCGCATCCCGGTCTTGCCTGCTGCTGCTGGACACGGTCAAGGTCACCGTCGCCGACACCGAGGCCACGATCGCGCAGGTCATCGACCGTTACGACAATTCCTTCGACATCGAGGCCGAGGTTGGCCGCGAGAGCGCCCAGATCGGCGAGCGCATCCGTCAATCCAATCTGGGCGGACGGGGCGCCTACGTCGACTCCAACGCCATCCGAAACGCGATCGCGCGCGGCCACAGGCGCCGTCTGGAGAATGAAATCTATGTGGCAGACCCACGCGACGCACGCCGCGGCTCAGGAAACTACGTCGACAATCCCGGCCATTTCGTGGTCCCGCGCAATGTCCAGCATTGCCTGAGCCTGCAACGCGACTTCCGGCTGGGCTCGCACAAGAACGTGATGGGCGTGGCCCCGGTCACCTTCCCCGGCGGAGATCTCAAGGCGCCAGGGCAGTTCTGGTGCTCGCATTCGGCCATGGGCGGCATGCCGTATCGGGGCGACCTCCTCTCGCCTCAGGTCACCCCCGAGGGCGAGTGGCGCGAATGCGCCAAGGTAGCCGACGAAGTGGCGAGATGGGCCAAAGACCTGGCTGTGATTTCAGGCATGAAACACCCCACCCTGCAGTCGCCACGCTGGCCCAGCAGTGGCTCCACCAGATGATCTCCGGCAAAGACCCCGAGATCCAACGTCTGCGCGACGCAAACCGCGTCCCGGGTTTCATGAATCACCTGCCCTGACCCCGTCGCCCGGCCGTGCTGCACCCGAGGTTCACTGCCCCTTGAACACCGGCGCCCGCTTCTCCAGGTAACTGGCCACCCCTTCCAGGTGATCGTCGGTGCGTGCCAGACGGCGGATGGTGTCGATCGCCCAGCCGCCGATTTCGCGCGGATCGCCATAGGCGGTGCGGGCCAGGCCGGTCTTCAGGGCCTGCACCGCCAGCGGCGGATTGGCGGCGATTCGCCCGGCCAGCGCGCGGGCTTCCTCCATCAGCCGTTCGTGCGGCACCACCCGTCCGACGAGCCCGATGCGCAGGGCCTCGGCCGCATCGATCAGGTCGCCGGTGAACAGGAGTTCGGCCGCTTTCTCGGGCCCGACCAGTGCCGGCAGCCGGTAGAAGCCGCCGACGTCGCAGACCAGGCCGCGGCGCACGAACATTTCCGAAAACTTGGCGCGATCGGACGCCACCCGCAGATCGGCGAACAATGCCAGTTCGACGCCCCAGCCGATCGCCGCGCCATTGACGGCCGCGATCACGGGCTTGCCGCACTCGAGCACCGCCATCGCGGCCGGCGTGGGCGGATTGTGGATGACCGAAGCCTTGCGCTTGGCGATGCCGCCATCGGGGCCCGACATCACTTCGCCGACATCGTCGCCGGAGCAAAATCCGGGATCGGCGCCGGTGACGATCACACAACGCACGGCAGGGTCGGCATGGGCCAGCCGGAACGCGGACTCGAGCTCGTCGTAGGCCCGCCAGTTCAGCGCATTGCGCCGCTGCGGCCGGTTCAGGGTGACGGTGAGCACGTGGTCGCTGAGCGAGTAACCGGTGTGCTCGAAGGAGTCGGCCGGGAGAATGTTGGCAAGCGTCATGGTGCACTCTGGAGACGAGGGTGGGAAAGTATTGCCCGATTCGGGCCCCGCACCCGCCGCTTCACCCGGAATTCCGGAAAGCATTCCCATGCCGCCCGCGCGCCGGCCCAATGCGGGCACACTCGGGCACGCTCTGGAAGCGCGTTCCAGACCAACTGCCTGACCTGGGGAGCTCACCACATGGCATATGACCTCGTGATTCGCGGCGGACACATCGTCGATGGCACTGGCCGGGAAGCCGTTGCCGGCGACATCGGCATCGAGAATGGCCTGATCACTGCGATGGGCAAGGTCGATGGCCGCGGCCATCGGGAAATCGACGCCCAGGGCCAGACCGTCACCCCCGGATTCGTCGACATCCACACGCACTTCGATGCCCAGATCGGCTGGGATCCCGACTGCACACCGGTCAGCTGGCATGGCGTCACCACGGCTCTGCTGGGCAACTGCGGCGTCACCTTCGCACCCTGCAAACCGGCCGACCGCGAGTTGCTGGCGGGCATGATGGAGACGGTCGAGGACATCCCGCGCAATGCCATCCTGACCGGGCTGCCCTGGAGCTGGGAAGACTACGGCGGCTACCTCGATGCCATCGAGAAGATCCAGCCGGGCATCAACATCTCGGGCCTCGTCGGACACAGTGCGGTGCGCTTCTACGTGATGGGCGAGCGCGCGGTCGAAGAACAGGCCACACCCGACGAGCTGCGCCGGATGACCGAAGTCGTGGCGAAATCGATCGACGCGGGCGCTGCCGGCTTTTCGATCAACCGCTTCGCGATGCACACCCTGCCGGACGGCCGCGCCATCCCCGGCACGTTCGCCGACGAATCCGAACTGATCGCCCTCTCAAAGGTCGTCGCGCAGCGCAATGGGCTGGTGCAGGCCGTGGGCGCCGAACTGGGACTGCTCAAGAACATTTCCGATTCGACCGACGGGCGCGTGCTGTGCAGCTATGGCGCCGGTGGCGGCGACCTGGCGCTGGCCGAGCAGCGGCGCGACGCGCTCGAAGCGATCTGTGCCGGACGCGACATCACCGCCATCACGCAGGTGCGCGGCTCCGGCATGATCTACGGCCTGCAGGCCGGCCTGCCGGTGCGCGGCGCCACCTGGGGCCGTCTGCATCGGATGGCGACGCTGGAGGAGCGGCTGGCTGCCCTGAACGATCCCCAAACCCTGGAAGCCCTGGTCGAAGAAGCCAAGCACCACGGCTTCAAGGAAAACCTCGGCACGCCCGTCGAGCGCGTGTATTCGATGGGCAATGGCCTGTCTCCCGACTACACCGCCGGCGAGGAGCTGAACCTGGTCGCGATGGGCAAGGCCCGCGGCGAACACTGGTCCGAGACTTTCCTGCGCATGTCGCGCGAATCCGGCGGCAAGGCACTGTTCACCCTGCGCATGTTCAATCCGAACATCGATGCGCTGGCGCACATGTTCCGCAGCGACAACTGCTTCCCGAGCCTGGGCGATTCCGGCGCCCACGTGTCGCAGGTGATGGATGCGGGCTGGGCGACCTTCATGCTGTCCTACTGGGTCCGCCAGGGCAAGTTCTTCACGCTGGGCGAGGCGATCCAGCGGATGACATCGCGCCCGGCCCGGATCATCGGCCTGAAGGATCG
>JADJVQ010000099.1 GCA_016710525.1 Burkholderiaceae bacterium | reverse complement strand
CACTGCCAGGAGCAATCACCGGGCCGCGGGCCGCGATGGTGGCCGTCGCCGCCAACCAGCGACAGGCTCCAGCCAGCCGGCAGCGTCAGACGGTCCAGCTGCTCCTTGAACTGGCGCGCCTCGATCGTGGTCAGCAGCAGCTGGGTCGTCGCATTGCCACGGCGCACCGGCACGACGATCGGCACCAGTGGCTGTCCCGCAACCGGTCCGGCAATCAGGTCGCCGATCGCCGGCTGGCCGGTGGCCAGTGCGGTGGAAACCGCCGACGGGCCGCCGGGTCGCGGCAGCATCGGAAGGGGCTCGCCGAACGACACCCGGGTGTTGAAGCGCATCCGTCGGTCGGTGCCAGCCAGGATGACGTGGCTGCCGAAGCTGTCCAGGAAGGAGATCGCCTCCTGGTAGGCCTCCCGCCAGCGGGCCGAATCGTCCAGCAGCGGCGAGGCCGCGAGCATGCGCAGGCCACCGACCCGCGAGGTCAGGTCGCGATCGATCGCATTGACCAGGCCGCTGACCATCGCCGATGCCGCGCGCTCATGATCGGCCTGCACTTCCAGCACCCGGTCGATCGCGAGATACGACGCCAGGATCACCAGCGGACCGGCGCAGATCCAGATCAGCCGCGCAAAAAAACGGTTCAGCGAGTGCGGCTTGCGCGGGACGGCCCGATCGGTTGCCAGGTTGGCGGACATGTCTGCGGTCGATTCGCCTGAGGCATCACCGCGAAACGGACTCGCGGGCAATCACCCTGCGGCCACGAAACCAGCCAGGGAGACTTCCATAGTACCCCGCGCCTGCCGGCCTCCATCGGCCGAGAAGGCGGCCGGCAGGTCCTCGGGCGAACCGATCAGATGGCCTGCGTCCGTTCGACCAGCCAGGCCAGTGCCGGGCCGCGAAGCCCCGGCGAAAGCCGCTCGCGCACCTGGGCGTGATAGAGCGGTTGAGCCAGTCGATCTCGTCGGCGCGCAGCAGCTTGCGCGCGATGCAGCGCGTGTCGATCGGGCACAGCGTGAGCGTCTCGAAGGCGAGGAACTCGCCGAAGGCGCCGGCCTCTTCGGGCGTGGTCGCCGGCACGTTGAGCACCAGGTTCTCGATGCGCACGCCCCACTGGCCGGCCCGGTACACGCCCGGCTCGATCGAGGTGATCATGCCCGGCTCCATCGCCATGGTGGGCTCGGGCACCGCCTTGCTGATGCTCTGCGGGCCTTCGTGCACGTTGAGGAAGTAGCCCACGCCGTGGCCGGTGCCGTGGCCGAACTCGATGCCCTCGGCCCACAGCGGCGCGCGCGCGATGGCGTCCAGCATCGGCCCGGGCGTGCCGCGCGGGAAGCGGGCGCGCGACAAGGCCATCGTGCCCTTGAGCACCAGCGTGTAGTCGCGCTTCATGGCCGCGCTGACGGTGCCGATCGGCCACACGCGCGTGATGTCGGTGGTGCCGCCCAGATACTGCCCGCCGGAGTCGATCAGCAGCAGGCCGTCGCCCTCGATCACCGCTTCGCTGCCCGCCTGCGCCCGGTAGTGCGGCATCGCGCCGTTGGCATTGAAGCCGGCGATCACCGGGAAGCTCAGGCCGACGAATCCGGGGCGCGCCGCCCGCGCGGCCGACAGCCGCTCGTCGACGGTGATCTCGGTGATGCGCTCGCCGCGGGCCAGCGCGGCCTCGAACCAGGCATAGAACTCGCACATCGCCATGCCATCCTCGATCATGGCCTGGCGCACGAAGGCCGCCTCGGCCGCGCTCTTTCGGCTCTTGGCCAGCGTGCTGGGGTTGATCGCCTCGACCACCGGCACGCCCTCGGGCACCTGCTCGCGCAGCCCGAACGTGATCCGGCGCGGATCGATCAGCAGGCGGCAGCCCGACGGCAGGCCGGCCACGGCCGGCGCAGCGCCGGCATAGTCGGCCACGGCAAAACCCTCGGCGGCCAGGCGCGCCGCCAGTGCCGGGTCGATCTTGCCGGCCCCCACGAACAGCGTGGCCTGGTCTGGCCCTATCAGCAGGTGGGCCAGGAACACCGGGTTGTAGTCGACGTCCGAGCCGCGCAGGTTGGTCAGCCAGGCGATGTCGTCGACGGTCGAGATCAGGTGATGGGTCGCACCGTGCCGGGCCATCGCCTCGCGCACCAGGGCGAGCTTGCCGGCACGGCCCAGCGGCGCCTGCGGCGCGGCGTGTTCGTAGACCGGCGCCTGCGGCAGGGCCGGCCGGTCGGTCCAGACCTCGCTGAACAGGTCCAGGTCGGTGCGCAGCTTCACCCCGGCGCGCTCGAGCGCGGCGCGCAGCTGCTGGGCCGGGGCCAGGCCGAGCACCTGGCCATCGACCGCGATGGCGTGCCCGGCGGGCACTTCCTGCAGCAGCCACTCGATGTGATGGGCGGCCGCGCCCGATGAGACCTTGACCAGGTCGATGCCGGTGCCCGACAGCTCGGCCTGCGCCTGCACCCAATAGCGGCTGTCGGCGAACAAGGCCGCCCGGTCCAGGGTGACCGCCAGCGTGCCCATCGAGCCGGTGAAGCCGCTCAGCCAGACCCGGCCCTGCCAGCGCTCGGGCAGGTACTCCGACAGATGAGGGTCGCTGGAGGGCACCAGCACCGCGTCGAGCGAGTGACGGCGCAGCGCATCACGAAGGCGTTCCAGACGCAGGCGGATCGGGGAGGTGCGGGTATCCATCGGGTGCTCCGGGTTGGCGGCCCCGCCGGCAGGCGAGCAGCGGGGCGAGTCCGCATTTTAGGGCCACACCGTTCGAACCCCTTCCCATGCCCACAGCTAGGGATTGGTCGTGGCCGATTCCATCACCAGGCTTGCGCCCTTTTCGCCGATCATGATCGCCGCCGCGTTGGTATTGGTGGACACCATCCGCGGCATCACCGAGGCATCGATCACCCGCAGCCGGGCCACGCCGCGCACGCGCAATTGCGGATCGACCACCGCGGCGTCGTCCGAGCCCATCCGGCAGGTGCCCACCGGATGAAACACGGTGCCGCCCTTGTGCCGTGCGAACTGCTCGATCTGCGCATCGCTGCGCGCATCGTTGCCCGGCAGGTATTCATCGTCGGTGACCAGGCCGCGAAACGCCGGCTGCCGATAGATGTCGCGCAGGATCTTGAGCCCGGCCACCAGGACCCGCGCATCGTCCGGTTCGGTCAGGTAGTTGGTGACGATGCGCGGCGGCGCGAGCGGGTCGGCCGAGCGCAGGCCCACCGTGCCCCGCGACAGCGGCCGGCACTGGGTGGCCGAGGCGGAAAACCCCGAAAAGCGATGCAGCGGATCACCGGGCTTGTCGACCGACAGCGGCATGACGTTGAACAGCACATCGGGCCGCCCGCCGCTCGCATGTTCGGTGGCCACCAGGCCGCCGACCTGCCCGGCGCCGACCGTCAGCGGCCCGCGCTGCCCGAACAGCCACGCCGCGCCCATCTGCGCCAGCCGGATCGGGTTGCGGATGTCGTCGTTCAGCGAGAGCGGCCGGTTCAGCTTGACGATGACCCGGGCCTGGTAGTGGTCCTGCAGATTGCGCCCGACCTCCGGGGCATCGGCCACCACGCCGATGCCGAGCCCGCGCAGCGCCTGTGCCGGACCGATGCCCGACAGCTGCAGCAGCTGGGGCGATTGCAGCGCGCCGGCTGCCAGCAGCACCTCGCGGTCCGCCCGGGCCGACTCGAGCCGCCCGCCGCGCAGCCACTGCACCCCGGTGGCCGCACCCTGTTCGATCAGGATGCGGGTGACCTGCACACCGGTCATCACCTGCAGGTTGGGGCGGTGGCGAACCGGGTGCAGGAAGGCGGTGGCCGCGCTGCAGCGCCAATGGCCTGACAGTGTCAGCTGGTAGCGGCCCAGCCCGCCGTCGTCGGCGCCGTTGAAGTCATCGGTGCGGGCGTAGCCGGCTTGCGCGCCGGCCTGCAGCCAGGCCTCGCAGCACGGATGGTCGTTGCGCAGGTCCGACACGCCCAGCTCGCCTGCCGCTCCGTGGTACGGGGTTTCGCCGCGGTCGTAGCGCTCGGAGCGCTTGAACACCGGCAGCACGTCGCGATAGGCCCAGCCGGTGGCGCCCGCCGCGGCCCAGTCGTCGTAGTCGGCGCGCTGGCCACGGATGTAGAGCAGACCGTTGATCGCGCTCGATCCGCCCAGCACCCGGCCCCGCGGCCAGACGATGCCGCGGTCGCCGGTCTGCGGCTGTGGCTCGGTGGGGAACTGCCACGAGAAGCGCCGGTCGTTGATGGTGCGGAAATAACCGACCGGCAGGCGCAGCCACAGGTTGCGGTCTTCGCCGCCGGCCTCGAGCAGCAGCACGCGGCAGCCGGGGTCGGCACTGAGCCGGTTGGCCAGCACACAGCCGGCCGAACCCGCGCCCACGATGATGTAGTCCCATGCGCCGCGGTCGGTCATCGGAGCCTTGATTCCATAGTGGGATAAACATACTATTGACCATACCTTTGGTCAATCGGGCCGACACGGATCCGGCCACCCCGACGCCGCCCGGCCGCCCGACGTCCCCGGACATTGCCTCCATGGCCATCAGCTTTCGCGACAGCCCCGTCCCGCGCTACCTGCAGATCGCCGACCTGATGCGCCAGCGCATCGCGCGCGGACAGTGGCGCCAGGGCGAAAAGCTGCCCTCGCTCGAAGCGCTGGCCGCCGAATTCGGCGTGGCCCGCGTGACGGTGCGCCAGGCCATGGAACGGCTGACCCGCGATGCGCTGGTGTCGCCCCAGCAGGGCCGCGGCACCTTCGTCACCGGCATGCCGGCACGCGGCGGCTGGCTCAAGGTCCAGACCACGCTGGCGGAACTGGCCGATGTCTATCGCGACACCAAGCCCGAGATCGTCAACATCCAGGAGTCGACCCGCCACGCGCCCCTGACCCCGCAGGACGGCATCGCGGCGCCGAGCTACGTGTTCATGCGTCGAGTTCATTCACGCCAGGGCCAGCCCTACTGCGTGATCAACATCCACCTGGACGAGCGGATCTTCCGCAGGCACCCCAAGCGCTTTCGGACCGAAACCGTGATCCCGATCCTGTCGTCGATGAAGGATGGCGGCGTCGCCCACGCCCGCCAGGTGCTGACGATCGGCACCGCCGACGTCGAGGTGGCGCAGCTGCTGGGCGTGCCGGTGAACACCCCGGTGGCCGAAGTCCGGCGGGTCTTCACCGATGCCGACGACCGGGTGATCTACCTTGGCGAGGTCACCTACCGCGGCGACTTCATCCACCTCGAAATGGACCTGACCCCTTGACCGGATCCACCATCGACTCCCGCAGCCTGCTGCCCGGCGTGCCCGCGGCAGGCGTACCGGCCGCCTTCACCATCGCCCGGATCGATGTGCACGTGCTGCGCTGCCCGATCGCCACGCCGGTGCGCACGTCGTTCGGCGTGATGCACGACCGGCCGGCCGTGCTGGTGCGGCTCGAAGACACCGAGGGCGCACACGGCTGGGGCGAGGTCTGGTGCAACTTCCCGTCGTGCGGCGCCGAACACCGCGCCCGGCTGGTCGAGACGGTGATCGCGCCGCTGGCGTTGCGCACGCGCTTCGAGTCCCCCAGGGCCTGCTTCGAGCACCTGCAATCCGCCACCGCGGTGCTGGCCTTGCAGACCGGCGAGCACGGTCCGATCGCGCAGGCCATCGCCGGCACCGACCTGGCGTTGTGGGATCTGATCTCCCGGCGGGCCGGGCTGCCGCTGTGGCGCGTGCTCGGGGGCAATCGCGACGACGTGGCGGTATACGCCAGCGGCATCAACCCCGATGCGCCCGAGCAGGTGGTGGCGCGTCAGCGCGCCCAGGGCTATCGCGCCTTCAAGCTGAAGATCGGCTTCGGGCGCGAGCGCGACCTGGGCAATCTCGAGCGGGTCCGCCAGGACATGTCCGCAGGTGAATCGCTGATGGTCGACGCCAACCAGGGCTGGGACCTGGCCGGCGCGCACGCGATGATCGGGGCCCTGGAGCGCTTCGACCTGGACTGGATCGAAGAGCCCCTGCGCGCCGACCGGCCCTGGTCCGACTGGCAGGGGCTGCGCGACGCAAGCCGCACGCCGCTGGCGGCGGGCGAGAACGTGGCCGGCGAAGCCGCCTTCGAGGCCCTGATCGCCGCCCGGGCGCTGGGCGTGGTACAGCCCGACATCGCCAAATGGGGCGGCATCTCGGGCACCTGGCCGGTGGTGCGCCGGGTCCGCGAAGCCGGGCTTCGCTACTGCCCGCACTTCCTGGGCGCGGGTGTCGGGCTGCTGCACTCGGCGCATCTGCTGGCCGCGGCCGGTGGCGACGGGATGCTCGAGATCGACGCCAATCCCAATCCGCTGCGCAGCCTGAGTTGCGGCGCGGTGGGGACGCTCGATCACGGCCGGGCAAGACTGGGCGATGCGCCGGGGATTGGCGTGGCGGTGGACATCGAAGCACTGCGGGCGGTTTGCGCAGGGCAGTGAAATGGTCAGGCCCGCCCCTCCCAATGCGGCGGAACTGGAAAATCGCACACGGCCGGCCGGGGCGGCATCTGGTAAGGTTTCTGCGGCATTGCAGCATTTCCTGAAAGACACCGATCCGCCCTCGGGCGATCGCCAGGCCATGCCCGCATCGCAGCCGTCAACGCCTTGCCCGAGCCCGCCGCCATGAATTCGATCGATCCCGTCCTCCTCGGCCTGCCCGAGGTCGCGAACCAGGAAATCTTCCACGCCGACCACGATCTCGGCTGGGTCCTGCCCGCGCCCGAACCGCGCGAACGGGTGCACACCCGATCGATCGTCTGCCGGGGCTTTCGCCGAGCCGACGGGCTGTTCGACATCGAAGGACGTTTCATCGACACCCGCCCCTTCGCCTATCACAGCGAAGCGCGCGGCGACACGCCTGCCGGCCGCGCGCTGCACCACATGCAGGTGCGGCTGACGATCGATCGCCAGCGGGTGATCCGCGAGCTGGTCTCGGCGATGCCGGCCACGCCGCACTGGAGCTGCCCCGAGGTGAACCGCAATTTCCAGCGCCTGGTGGGCGTGTCGATCGCCAAGGGCTTCAAGCAGTGCCTGCGCGAGCGGCTTGGCGGCATCGAAGGCTGCACCCATGTGATCGGCCTGCTGGAAGCGATGGCCGCCGCGGCGCTGCAGACCTTCTCGTCGGCGACCCATGCGCCGCGCCCCGCCGGCGAGCCCAAGCCGGTCCATGTCTGGAAGATCGACGCGCTGATCGACACCTGCTACGCCTATCGCCATGACGGCCCGATGCTCGAGGAGCGCGCCCGCCGGGCGGCGGCCTCCGGAGAGGGGTCGTGAGACGCGACGCCTGGCGGCTGCAGGCCGAGTCGTACCCGCTGCGCGGCGAGTTCCAGCCGCGCTACATCGACGTCGACATCTGGCAGCACCTGAACAACGCGGCGCTGAGCTCGATGCATGGCGAGGCGGTGCAGCAGGCGCTGCGCAGCGTCTTCGGCCCCGATTCCTGGCGCACGTGCCGGCCGGCGCGCGCCTGCGCGGCGCTGGCCACCGATTTCCTCGCCGAGGGTCAATACCCGGGGCCGCTGGCCTGGGGCGCCCGCGTGATGGGCTGGGAGCCCGCCGGGCTGCGCATCGCCAGCGCGCTGTTCCAGAGCGGGCGCTGCATCGGTCTGCACGAGGCCATCGTCTGCGGCTGGAGCGACGGCCGGCCGGTCGGACTGGGCGCCGAGGCCGGCACGGCCTTGCGGGCGGCAGGCGTCCCCGGCGCCGAGGCGGGCCTGGCGGACTTGCCGCCATCCGCGCCGGCCGGCATCGTCGCGCCGCTTGCCGCCTACCCCTGGCGGACCACCCTGGCCGCACGGTTCTCCGACAGCGATGCGCGCCGACTGGCCAGCGACCAGTGGCTGTCGCGCTGCACCGAGCAGGTCCGGGTCGAGTTCCTGGACCAGGTGTTCTCGGCCAGGCCGCGCGGCGTGGGCGGCATGATGGTCGCGCACGTCGGTTTGCGGTGGCTGCACCGCACGGCGCCCGGCCTGCGGGCCGAAGCCGGCTGCGGCGTGGCCCATCTGGGCGATCGTTCCGTGGCGCTGCGCACCACGATCGTCGATGCGGGCCACTGCGTGGCGACCTGTGAGTCGGTGATGGTGGCGATCGACACCCAAACCCGCCGCAGCGCCGCGCTGCCGCAGGAGATCCGCGATCTGCTCACGCCCTACCGGATCCACGCCGGCGCGCAGGCCGAGCCCGGCTGACGATGCGCCGCCTCAGCGGCGCGGAGCGGCCCCGAGCAGTCCGAGCAGTTCCGGGCCCTGGGCCAGGCGGATCTGATGCCGAGCCGCATAGGCTCGAGCCTGGTCGGTGATCTCGCCGGTGGTCAGATAGACCCCGTCGTGCACGTCGCGGGCCTCGCGGGCGGCCTGCAGCGCTTCCAGCGGCTCCTGACCGGTCCGGGCGGCCTTCCAGCGCCGGCAGCTGACCAGCGCGGTGCGCGAGGCACGCTCGACCAGGAAATCGGCTGCGGCTCCCGTGAGCCGCGTCACGGTGTACCCGTCGCGCCGGTACCCCTCGGCCACCGCACTCGAAAAGGTTTCCCAGGTCATCGCGCGTGCGCTCTCGACCGTCTGGGCGATCCGCGACTGGCTGGGCGCGCGCAGCTGGCGCCAGCCGGCCATCGCCGCGATCACCAGGAAGGGCAGCGGCATGAAGATCGCATAGGCCGTCGGGATGAACAGGCGGGCCAGCGCGAACAGTCCCCCCGGCACCAGCAGGCTGATCCACCACGGCGATCGCAGCAGGATCGCGAACAGGGAGTTGGGCGACATCTTGAGTTTCATGACAGCCTGCCGCTCAACGCCCGGTGTTTCGAAGTTCGCTGGGTTCGCCGGTGCTGCCACGGTTCACCCCGGGGCGCTGCATCAGCACATTGCCGGCGCCGGTGCCGAACAGCGCAATGCCCTGGGCGATGCGCCCGCCGTCGGCCACGATCGTCTCGCCGGTGATGAACGCCGCGTCGTCGGAACACAGGAAGGCCGCCACCGCGGCGATGTTCTCGGGCTCGCCATGGTCGGGCCAGGGCTGCGGGGGCAGCACCGACTGGATCTTCTCGGGCCGGCCCCGATGCAGCAGCGGCGTCATGATGGTGCCCGGCGCGACACTGTTCACGCGGATGCGGTATTCGGCCAGCTCGACCGCGAGGCTGCGGGTCAGGCTCACCACCGCCGCCTTGGCCGCCGAGTAGGCATGGGAGCCCGCGCCGCCCGCGAGCCCGGCGATCGACGCGGTCGCCACCAGCGCACCCCCCTGGCCGTGCCGGCGGATCGCCTGCGAACAATGCTTGGCGCCCAGGAACACGCCGCGCACCAGCACGTGGAAGGTGTAGTCCCAGTCTTCCACCGAGGTCTCGGCGATCGGCCCGAACGCGCCGCCCACGCCGGCGTTCAGGAACGCGAAATCCAGCCGGCCGAAGCGCGCCACGGCCAGGTCGACCATCGCGACATTGTCGGCCTCGACCGACACGTCGCCGCGCACCGTCGCCACCGCCGCGCCCAGCCCGCGCTGGGCGGCCAGCTGCGCGGTTTCGTCGGCCGCCGTGCCGTTGTAGTCGGCGATCACCACCTGCGCGCCCTCGCCCGCGAAGCGCATGGCCGCCGCGCGGCCGATGCCGCTGCCCGCGCCGGTGATCAGGATGGTCTTGCCTTCGAAGCGTCTGCCGCTGGCCGTGCTCATGTAGGGAAACTCCGGGTCTCGAAATGAAGTGATGCCGCCTGGCGCGATTGGCCGGCGCCGTTCAGGGAGCGATCTTGCCAGTTTGTGGCCCGCGCATCTCGGATACGATCCTTGCATCACTGCCAACCGAAGGAGACAGAACATGGATGTGAGGGGCAAAGTCGCCGTCATCACGGGCGGCGCCAGCGGCATCGGCCGGGCGACGGCACTGAAATTCGCCGCCGAAGGCGCCGCCGGCGTGGTCGTCGCCGACATGAACGAAGCGGGCCTGCAGCCGGTCGCGCAGGCGGTCAACGGCCTGGCCGTGCGCTGCGACGTGAGCCGGGAGGCAGACATCCAGGCGCTGGTGGCCGCGGCCGAGAAGCGCTATGGCCGCGTCGACATCTACTTCTCGAACGCCGGCATCGGCAACAGCCGCGGCATGGAGCCCGACGACGAGATGTGGGACAAGATGTGGAAGATTCACGGCATGGCGCACGTGTGGGCGGCGCGCGCGGTCGTCGAACCCATGATCGCGCGCGGCGGCGGCTACTTCATCATCACCGCGTCGGCCGCGGGACTGCTGAACATCGTCGAGTCGGCCGCCTATGCGGTCACCAAGCACGCCGCGGTGGCCTTCGCCGAATGGCTGTCGATCGCCTACGGGCGGCGCGGGCTGGGTGTCTCGTGCCTGTGTCCGCAGGCCGTGCGCACCGGCATGGTCCCGGGCGACGGCGGATCGGCCGGTGGCGACGGCATCCTGAGCGCCGAAGTGGTCGCCGATGAAATCGTCCGGGTCATGGCCGACGAGAAGTTCCTGGTGCTGCCGCACCCGGAAGTGCTCACCTACCTGCGCGGCAAGACCGCCGACTACGACCGCTGGCTGGGCGGCATGCAGAAGCTGTTCCTGAAGAGCCAGTCCACACCGGGCTGACTCGCCTCGTAAAGACCCCCTCGGATTCATCAAGAGGGCGCACCTGCATTGATGAATCGCAACGGGTGTTGCGCGACTGAGTTCGCTGCCAGGGCCCTCACTGACCGCGCCATTCCAAGGACTGGCACGGGGGGCGCCTGGGCGTCGTCTTGATGGTCGGCTATTTCGTTTTCGATGGCGGCCCGATGCTAAGCTCGATTGAAGAATTGAGCGATCTATCGAGCAATTTTTCGAGCGACCCATCGAGCGACCAACAGAGAGCCAAACGATGAACCAGACCCTGGACCGGCCGGAGACAGCGGCACCCAAGACCGAACCACGCACCGAGCATTTCGACGTCCTGATCGTCGGCGCCGGCATTTCCGGTGTCGGCGGCGCGTATCACCTGACCCAGCAATGCCCGGGCACGAGCTTCGTCGTGCTCGAAAGCCAGGACAGCTTCGGCGGCACCTGGACCACCCACAAGTACCCGGGCATCCGGTCCGACAGCGACCTGTACACCTTCGGCTACCGCTTCAAGCCCTGGACCGGCAAGCCGATCGCCACCGCCGCCGAGATCCTGAGCTACATGGGCGAGGTCATCGACGAGAACCAGCTCGCCCGCCACATCCGCTACAAGCACCAGATCGCCTCGGCCAGCTGGTCGAGCAAGGACAAGCGCTGGACCATCGAGGCCACGCGCGGCGAAACCGGCGAACGCGTGCGCTTCACCGCCACGTTCCTTTGGATGTGCCAGGGCTACTACCGGCATTCGGAGGGCTACACGCCCGAGTGGCCGGGCATGGACCAGTACAAGGGCCGCATCGTGCACCCGCAGACCTGGCCCGACGACCTCGACTACAAGGGCAAGCAGGTGCTGGTGATCGGCTCGGGCGCCACCGCCGCCACGCTGGTGCCGGCCATTGCCGGCGACTGCGAGCACGTCACGCTGCTGCAGCGCTCGCCAACGTTCTTCGTGACCGGACGCAATGCCAACGTCGTCGCCGACATGCTGCGCGAACTGAAGATCGACGAGACCTGGATCCACGAGATCGTGCGCCGCAAGATCCTGCACGACCAGGCCACCATCACCCGGCGCTCGTTCACCGAACCCGAGGTGCTCAAGCAGGAACTGCTGTCCGGCGTGCGGGCCTACCTGGGCCCCGACTACGACATCGACACGCACTTCACGCCGCGCTATCGGCCGTGGCGCCAGCGGATCGCCTTCATTCCCGATGGCGACCTGTTCCAGGGCATCCGCTCGGGCAAGGCCTCGGTGGTCACCGACGAGATCGACCGCTTCACCGAAAAAGGCATCCTGCTCAAATCGGGCAAGGAACTGCAGGCCGACATCATCGTCACGGCCACCGGCTTCAACCTGAACGTCATGGGCGACATCCAGTTCAGCGTCGATGGCAAGCCGGTCGATTTTTCAAAGACTGTCGGTTACCTGGGCACGATGTTCACCGGCGTGCCCAACATGGCCTGGGTGTTCGGCTATTTCCGCGCCAGCTGGACCCTGCGCACCGACATGATCGGCGACTTCGTCTGCCGGCTGCTCAATCACATGAAGGCCAAGGGCGCCACGGTGGTCGAGCCCAAGCTGCGGCCCGACGAACAGAACATGAAGCTGCAGCCCTGGGTCGATCCCGAGAACTTCAACCCGGGTTACCTGATGCGCGGGCTGCATCTGCTGCCCCGCCAGGGCGATCACGCGCCCTGGACGCACACGCAGGACTACTGG
>JADJVQ010000098.1 GCA_016710525.1 Burkholderiaceae bacterium | reverse complement strand
GATGACCAGGGCGATGGTCAGCGCAGCGGCCATCCCGACGACCAGAGCCACTGGCTCGGTCAGCAGGACTGGCATGGCCGGAGCGACGGGCGCCAGGTCGCGACAATGTTGAAGGTTTCCATGCCGCGTCCTTGCGCCCGCAGGTTCAGACCAAAGGCGCCGGTTCGGACGTTTCGTCGTCCGGCGGCATGGCCACATCGATGCGTTTGGGCTCGGAGACTTCGTCGGTCACCGCGGCCACCGCCTTGGTCGCCGCGAAGAAGGTATCTCCGGATACGCCGGCTTCGATGCGAACGGAGTCTGCATCCACCAGCACGGGTGGAGGCGGCGGCCCATCGTCATGGCTGCCGCCGCAGGCTGCGAGTGCCAGGCTCAGTCCAGCCGCCAATGCCGGGATTCGATAGAGATTGCGCATGGAGAATGCTCCTCGATTGGGCGGTCAGTTGGGCGAGCCGGGCAGCGGCGTGCGCAGGTACGGGAAGGCGGCGTCGAATCGCGAATCGTCGACGGTTGCGCCGTCGGTGATCGGCGCGGACCCGACCGGCGCATCGGCGGCAACACAACCGAATACCGGTGCGTTGTTCAAGGTGCACAGCACACCCATCGCAACCCGCAGTTCGATGTCCACGACGTCATCGCCCGGGCGGCGTCCGTTCGGGAACCCGGCATTGTCACCGGCGATCACCCCCAGGTTGTTCTGTGCGCCCTTGGCCGCGGGCGCGATCGAGGTGTTCAGGCGCAGCATCTCCGATGCCTTGACGTTGGCCGGCCTGTTCAAGCCGGGCACGCCGGTCAGGAACGCGACCACCAGATCCTGGCGGGGAAACTTCGTCGGTGCCTTGGCGATGGGGAACAGGGTTTCGATCAGCGCCGGCAGCGTGGGGTTCGTCACGTAGTCGGCGAACTGTCCGTCATCGGCCGGCTTGGAGGCATTGAACTTGTCCTTGTCCTTCAGGCCGATCACGACTTCATTGACCAGCGGCATGCCCAGGCGCGACACCTGGGTCCAGGCACCACCTGAGGTGGCGGCCGTGCCGTGTCCCGACTTGGGCGAGCCGTTGAGCAGGCGCGCCTGGCGCATGCTGGCCGTGGTCCAGCCGCCGACGACCGGTTCCGGACCCCTGCGTGACGCAACTGATCGGCACCTCGACGATCAGCGAGGTGACGTTCTTGTCGGCCAGCTTGTCGCCTTCGCCGTTGGCGGGCCCCAGGGGATTCAGATTGATCAGGTCGAACACTTTGCCCAGAGGCACTGCGAACGGATCCTTGCGCTGGCCGACGAAGATCTTGCCCTCGCCGCAGCCGGGAATGTTCACGCGATGCACATGCTGCCCGGCGTATTGCGCATAGCCCGTCGGGCCGCCGAAGGTCTTGTCGCCGATGTTGTCCACCGGCTTGTCGAATTCGGCTCCGCCACCGACGCTGGTGACGCGCTGGCGCTGGCCGGTGCGGCGATCGCCGCGCACGATGTCGACGGTGAAGGTTTCGCGCACGTTCAGGATCGCCGGATTCACGCCGCTCAGTCCGCCGGCCTGGATCAGCGGGATCGAGACATTCTTGCCCGAGATGGGCAGGGCGATGTCCTTCAGCGTGTTCTTGAATCGGAACTGGAAGGTGATGTCTTCCTTGGCATCGCCGTTGTTGTCGAGATGGATCTCGTACAGTGCATCGGGGTCGAGCGAGAAATAGTTGGGGCCGCCGTAGGCGTCCTGCAGGGGCAGGTAGTTGGCGATCATGGTGACGAAGCCGCTGCGGCCCGATTCGTAGCTGCGGAACATATAAAAGTCGGTGCCGTCCAGTTTGGGCGTGCCCGCAATGAAGGGCGCTTCGCGATGACTGGACGCATGCGCTGGCAGGCTTGCGCCGCCCAGCAGGGCGGCGGCCAGCAGGCCGGCAATTGGGAGAGATCGAAGGGGAGGCTGGATCATGAGGGGCTCCTGGCTTGGAGTGGCATAGGGGGGCGGCCGAGCCCGCGTTCAGCACGGACTCGTATGGAATACGGCGCAGGTCGAAGATCGGATTAGCCTGGATATTCACAACGTGACCGTACAGTCACACTATGCCCACAAAGGTCGTGTTGTGCAACAGAAAGTCAATCATGCTGTTCCTGTTCCCTGGCGGGGCTCGGTATTGCGCCGTGCATCGAGCCGCCGCTGCGCAGGGCCGGTTCGCCGAACGGCCGCTTACTGTGCCGTTCGACCGATCGGGCGTTCAGGAGTCTGTCCGACCGAACCCCCCGTCACAGCGCCGACATCGCCCATCCGGCGCCCGCCGACAGAGCCACGACCACCAAGGGCGACCAGTGCGCGCTGACGAGCAGGCCGAAGGCGGCCAGGGCGAGCCCGAAGTCGGCGCGGTTTTGAATTGCACTGGTCCAGACCGGGTCGTAGAGGGCCGCCAGCAGGATTCCCACGACGGCGGCATTGACGCCGGCGAGTGCGGACTGCACGGCCGGTCGCTGGCGCACCACATCCCAGAAAGGCAACACGCCCACCACCAGCAGCCAGGCCGGCGCGAAGATGGCCAACAGGCAGGCCAGACCTCCAGACCATCCGCCGAGGCCGGCCACGGCGGGGTTCATGACCGTGCCGAGGTACGCAGCGAAGGTGAACAAAGGGCCCGGCACAGCCTGCGCGGCACCGTAGCCGGCAAGAAATTGTTCGTTGCTGACCCACCCGCCGGGTACGACCGCGGATTGCAGCAGCGGCAACACCACATGGCCGCCGCCAAACACCAGTGCGCCGGCCCGGTAGAACGCGTCGAGGGTGTTCACGATCGGCGATGCCGTGGCCAGCGCGAGCAAAGGCAGGCCGAGCAGCAGCAGCAAAAACACCGCCAGTGCCAGAGCGCCGGCGCGTCGCGACACGCCGCAGGACCGATGCTCGACCGACGGCTGCTCCGGCAGCCTGAGCAGCGACCGGCCGATCAGGCCGCTGACCACGATCGCGCCCACCTGCGCGAAGGCACTCGGCGCCAGCAAGGTCAACAGGGCCGCGCCGATCGCCAGGGCGGCGCGCGGCCGATCCGGGCACAAGGTTTTTGCCATGCCCCAGACCGCCTGGGCGACGACCGCCACCGCCACCACCTTCAGGCCGTGCAACGCGCCGCTGGCGGCCCATTGGTCGTGACGCGCGAGCAATGCCGCGAACGCGATCAGGAGCACAGCCGACGGCAAGGTGAATCCCGCCCAGGCGGCGATCGAGCCCAGCCAGCCGCCTCTGGCCAGGCCGATGGCGATGCCGACCTGGCTGCTGGCCGGGCCCGGCAGGAATTGACACAGCGCGACCAGGTCGGCGTAGCCGCGTTCGTCCAGCCAGCGCCGCCGCTCGACGAACTCGGTGCGGAAGTAACCCAGGTGTGCCACGGGTCCGCCGAAGGAGGTCAGGCCCAGCCGCAAAAATACCCGGAGAATTTCCCAGGGTGACGAGCGTTCGGTGAGGGCGGGGGTTGGCGGGCGGGTTGGCATGGGCGTCGGTGCGGCGTTGTGGTGCGTGGCAGTGCAGGCGAACATACCGCACAGGCGCAGGCGCAGGCGCAGGCCGCGGGCATTGATCGCCCCCGGGAACCTTGCTGACAAAGCCCTCGACTTGCGGCGCATCGGACGCCCCCGCAGACTGGAACGTCTACGGCCCATCGCATGCTGCGATGGACTGTCTGCCGACAAGGATTCACTGATGACGATTTTTCGATTTCCCCGCTCGGCCCGGCATGCCGCTCTCGCGGCCGGCCTGGCGGCCTGCCTGACGCTGGCTATGGCGGCTCAGGCCGCAACGCCCGTGGTGGTGCCGGCCACGCCCCAGAATGTGCTCAATCTTGGCGTGGCCGCCAGCCGTGAGGTGGTGCAGGACACCCTGGCGATCACGCTGGCCGTGTCGCGCGAAGGCGCGGATGCGTCGGCTCTGCAGTCCGATCTGCGCCAGATTCTGGACACCGCATTGACGCAAGCCCGCAGGGCGGCCCGGACTGGGTATGTCGATGTTCGCACCGGCACGTTCTCGATCAATCCGCGCTATGTGTCGCGGCCCGGCGGCGCAAGCGCCCAGAGCGGCTGGCAGGGCCGCGCCGAGCTGGTGCTCGAGGGGACCGACACGGGCGCCATCAGCCAGCTGGCCGGGCGCCTCACCGGGCTGACCGTGGCGCGGGTGGCTTTCAGTCTGTCGCGCGAGGCGCGCGAACGCGTCGAGACCGAAGTGGAGGCAGATGCGATCGGACGATTCAAGGCTCGCGCCGACTCGTATGCCCGGCAGTTCGGCTTTGCGGGTTACAGTCTGCGCGAAGTGTCCGTGGCCGCGGGCGATTCGGTGGCGGTGCCGATGCAGGCTGTGCGGGCGGCCCGGATGTCAGTGGCGGGAGGCGCGGACGAGTTCCAGCCGGTTGAGCCGGGCAAGACCACGGTCAGCGTCACCGTCAGCGGCAGCATCCAGCTGCTGCCGAAGTAGTTCACACGACACGAGGTTCTCGGAATACCTGGTCATGGCCTCCGCTCCAATCGTGACAAGCCTGCTTGAGGGCACACAGGGACTGGCGTCCCCGGCAAAGCTAAGCGGTGGTTTCGAAGTGGATATCTACGGCCCCGCATCCGTCGTGTCGACGTTCGGTGTTTCCGTGGCGCAGGCCGATCGGCTGGAGGGGAGTGGAACTTCAGCGGTTTCGTTTCGTCCACCAGGCCCGGCGTGCAGGTGCCACCCGCCCGGACTCCGCGACGCTAATCCGCTGCGCCCCGACGCGGGGGCGTTTTCACGTCTGGCGCTACCCCCAGCGGCGGCCGGGCGTGATCCGTGCAAGCAATAGGCTTAGGACGCGTTGATCGCAGCGGATGGATCAGAGGTCGGGCGAGGTTGCAGCGACGCAGCCTGCGTGGATCTGGTGCGGCTGCGGTGAACGGGAGATCGCCCGGGCTATTCAGCAAACGGCCGGCGGTATTCGGCAAACCGCTGGAATTCACCGAGAAGCGTCAAAGCCTCAGCGTGGCCGCCGCCTGCGCGCCACCATCCCTGCGCCCAACCCCAGCAGCACGAGTGCGAGCGACTGCGGCTCCGGCACCGACGCGGTCACATCGCCGGGGCGCACAGCCACGGCAAACAACCCGCCGATTTTGGTGAGGTTGGCCTGGGCGCCCTGGGTGACGTTGAAGAACCACGCCTCGCTCTGATTCGGTGCGTACTCCGTACCGGACCAGTAGATGAAGGACACCACGTTGGAGAACAACGCCAGGTTGGCCGCATTCGTCCCCGTCGAAAAGCTGTTGTTTGCGGTGGCGCCCCAGTTGACGTAGAACATGTGGCCCATCTCGCTGCCAGTGCAGTTGAAGGCGGGCCCGCACGGACCGCTTCCGTTGGCATTCAGTGACGAGGGCAGCCGCCAATCGCTGAAGCCACCGTAGACCAGGTTATTGGCCCAGCTGTTGGCGGTCGTCCAGTTCATGGATCCATCGGCGTCGAAGCCGCTGGTACTTGCGTAGTTCAGTCCGCCAGCCAGGTGATGTCCAGGGTGGTGTCATAGATCATCCCGCCGCCGCGGTCGATCAGGCCCGCCTGCGCAGTGCCCGCCAGTGCCGCACCCACCAGGGTCGTTGCCAACCATTTTGCGATCTTCATGATTCACTGCTCCGAAAGTCCTGCGCTCAGGGGTATTGCTCGCTGATCGACGTAATAGTAAAAATCGTGCCAGTGCAGGGAGACTGCCTCTTCACAGTCACGCATCGATGAGAGCGTGCTATCCGCCTTTTCAACAGTCGTAAGAGGTTCCGACAGGACTTAATTCACGTCGCTCGCACCGGCAAAGCGAGAACAGTGAAGTCCATACCAGCCGGACCACGCGGTCCTGCGCGCCCGAGAGCGAATGCTCGGCTCCTGAAAGCGAATGCACGGCGACCCGGTTTCCGAACATCCCGAAACCCGCAGGAGACTGTCAAATCGACCGACGCAGCCGAACGCTGGCTTGTTACACATTAACGGTGCCCCAAACAGCGCACCGCCGCCCGCGATCGACAAGACCCTACCAGTCGTCAACCACGGACGCCCTGGCGTGCCGTAGTGAAAGCCTCGCGCCAATTTCTTGCAGAGTCTCGAATCGCACGCGGGCAACAGTCTCGATCGGCACCTGCTGGCGCTCGGCGACGTCGCGATCGAGCGATCCGGCTAGCCATCCTTCGATCACCTGGCGCCCCCGCTCTGGCAGGCCGTTGACCAACTCGGCGTCGATGCGGATGGGGCGCGACTGCTTACCGCCGGTGCGGGTCCCGATGTGCCACTGCTGCAGGGCGAGCATCGCGGCGCGGCTGGTGCCCAGTGCCGCGCGCGGTGCGCTGCGTAGGGGTTTGATGTTGCTGGGGAGGTCGGGCCAGGCGGGCATGGTCGCATTTTGGCTACAGGGAGCAGAACCGTAGCCAAAACCGTAGCCAATCCGAATACTTTGGAACCGTAGCCACTTCAGAACTGGGTGACAGCCTGAGGCGCCGCGCCAGTACTGGGTTTCCTGGCGCCCCCGGCACGAATCGAACGTGCGACCCTCCCCTTAGGAGGGGGATGCTCTATCCACTGAGCTACGGAGGCGTGCCCCCGATTTTGCCCGAATTTTTGCCTCGGCCCGTCTCGGCAGGCGATTGATCGCCTGTCGGGATGCGGCAATCGGCTGCTGGCGGCCGTTTCAGGACGGCAGTGGCCGTCCGGGCGAGCTGGAGCAAGCCCGCTCAGCTGGGCCGGCGGTAGTCGATCACGGCGAAGCGGGTGCCGTCGGCGCCGCTCATCTCGACCCGGGAGTGCACCATCCACTGGTCCGCGTTCAGCGGCGGAAAGTGCGCGTCGCCGCTGACCTCGAGATCGATATCGGTCAGCAGCACGCGTGCTGCGATGGGCAGTGTCTGCCGGTAGATGTCAGCGCCGCCTGCGACGAAGATTTCGCCCCGGTTCTCGCGGTGGGCCAGGGCCAGCGCTGCGTCGACCGAGTCGGCGAGCAGGCAGCCTTCGGCGCGCCAATCGGGGTTGCGACTGATGACGACCGTCGTGCGCCCGGGCAGCGGGCGGCCGATCGACTCGAAGGTGCGCCGCCCCATGATCAGCACATGGCCCAGAGTGGCCGCCTTGAACAGCTTGAGATCTTCCGGCAATCGCCAGGGAATCTGGTTGCCGCGGCCGATCACGCCACCGCGCGCGCAGGCGACGATCAGCGTGACGCAGGGGTCGATGGCGAGCAGGGCAGTCATGGTCCCGCCATCATACCCAGGCGCGCTGCAAAACCGTTGTGCCGTCAGCCGGTGCGCCGGCTTTCGAGGACCTCGCGCACCACGGCGACGGCCCCCTCCAGGTGCGCCATCAGGCGTTGTGTCGCGTCCTCGAGCGGGGCGGACTGCGAGACCGCTGCTTCGACCTGTTCGCATGCCCGCACCACCGAACTGAGTTCCAGCAGCGCGCAGGCACCGCGCAGCGAATGTGCCTTGCGCTGCAGTTCCTCGCGGCGGCCACCGGCCAGCAGGTCGCTCAGCAGCGCGCTGCTTCCTTTTTCGAGTTCGACGAAGCGTTCCAGCAGGCGCCAGACCAGAGCCTCGTTGCCCATGACCCGCTTGCGCAGCGCGTCGATGTTGAACTCCGGTACGGGGAGCGGGGTGGCCGGCATCGGCGAAGCCGCGGCAGCTGGCGGCAAACCCGATGCAGCGGGCGCCTCCCCGGGCCCGTCCGGGGCTTCATGGTCGGCGGGTAAGCGATCGCTCGCCCGGATCGGGCGTGGAACCCACTTCAGCAGGATATCGAGCAGCCGTTCGGGCATCACCGGTTTGGCGAGATGGTCCAGCATGCCGGCGGCCAGGCAGCGCGCACGGTCCTCGGCCATCGCCGCGGCCGTCATGCCGATCACCGGCAGGTCCGACCAGTCCAGGCGAGCTCGTATCCGGCGGGTGGTCTCCAGACCATCGAGCACGGGCATGTGCAGATCCATCAGGACCGCGTCGAAGGGCGGTGGGGTCGACTCCTCCAGCCGGGCAAGCGCTTCGGCGCCATTGACCACCACGGTCACCGTCATGCCCATGCGCTCGAGAATCTGCTGCGCCACCAGTTGGTTCAGTGGATTGTCTTCGGCCAGCAGGATCCTGGCGCCAGCCAGGGGCATCGCGCGCGCCTTCAGCAGTTGGGCCTGGGTGGCAATGTTTGCGTCCCGGCACCCGCGGTGGTCTGGCCATGACCGAGCCCGTCCGACAGGCTGCGCTGCTCGCAGACCTTCACCAGGGCCTCGAGCAGCGGCGAGGCCAGCACCGGCTTGAGCAGCACCGAGTCTGGAGGATGCTCGGCGAGCGTGCGAGCCATGCCGTCGCGGCCGAAGGCCGTCACCATGGTCAGGATCCGCAGCGTGTGGGAGTCGTCCGCGCTCGGCTGCGGCAGCATCCGCATCAGCGCGCGGATGCCGTCGGCGTCGGCCTCGCGCCAGTCGATCAGCAGCACGTCGAACGGGCAGCCCGCGCGGCGGGCGCGGTCGATGCGCTCGAGCGCGTACAGCGGCTGCGCGCAGCGCATCACATCGACCTTCCAGGCTTGCAGCTGGGATTCGATCACGTGTCCCGCCACGGAACCGCCATCGACCAGCAGCACACGCAGATCGGCGACGGCCCGTGCCTGCGTCCTGTCGCCCCCTTCGAGTGTCGGCAGTTCGATCGTGAACCAGAATTCGCTGCCCTGGCCGTGCACGCTGTCCACGCCGATCTGTCCGCCCATCATCTCGACCAGGCGCTTGCAGATGGCCAGGCCCAGGCCGCTGCCGCCGAAGCGCCGCGTGATCGAGCCATCGGCCTGGGTGAACGCCTCGAACAGCGCCGCGCGGTGCGCCGGATCGATGCCGATGCCGGTGTCGTGCACCGAGAAGCGCAGCGCACACTGCCCCGAAGCGCTGGCGGGCAGGGCGCGCACGACCAGGTGGATATGGCCGGTGCCGGTGAACTTGACCGCATTGCCCACCAGGTTGTTGAGCACCTGCGACAGGCGCAGCGGGTCGCCGATCAGGCGGTCCGGGAGTTCGGGCGGCAGGTCGACGACAAAGTCGAGCCCCTTCTGGTCGATGCGCGCGGCGAACACATCGACCACGCGTTGCACCGCCTGCTGGACATCGAACGCAATGGCCTCGAAATGCAGCTTGCCCGCTTCGATCTTGGAGTAGTCGAGCACGTCATCCAGCAGGCCCATCAGTGCGCTGGCCGAGCTGTGGACCTTGTCGAGATAGTCGCGCGCGCCGGTCGGCAGTTCGTCTTCCAGAGCCAGGCGGCTCAGGCCCACGATGGCGTTCATCGGCGTGCGGATCTCGTGGCTCATGTTGGCCAGGAAATTGCTCTTGGTGCGGGCCGCATCCTGGGCGGCGTCGCGTGCGAGCACCAGTGCGTCCAGGGCCTGCCGCTGCCGGCTGACGTCGTGCGTGAATATCAGCAGGTGGGGGCGGCCGTCGCGCAGACTGCGCACCAGCGTGCAGTCGGCGTGGGTTGCCGGGCCGATCGTGCGGTGCATTTCTATCTCGACCCGCCGGGGATCACCGTCGTCGAGCGTGGCCAGCGCCGGCTTGGCAAGACAGGGCAGCTCTTCGGCCAGCCAGCTCCACAGGTCGGTGGCGAGCAGATCCTGGACGCTGCGGCCGGCCATCCTGGCCAGGGCGTGGTTGCACATCACGCATTGGCCATCGGCCTGGTAGACGGCGCAGCCGACGGGGGAGTGGTCGATCAGCGTGGCGGCGAACCGGGTCTGTTCCTCGACCCGCACTTCGAGCCGGCGGTGCAGTTCGGCGATCTCGAGCTGCATGCGGTGATGGTCGACGGCCCGCTGGATCGCCCGGACCAGGACTTCGGTGTTCAGCTGCAGCTTGGTCAGGTAGTCGGCGGCACCCTCGCGCAGCGCCTGCACGGCCAAAGCTTCGCTGCCGGCACCCGTGACCATGATGATCGGACAGTCACGCAGCGCTTCTCGGTGCAATGCCGGCAGCAGGTCGGCGCCGGTGGCGTCGCCCAGATGGTTGTCGAGCATCACGCAATCGAACTCGTGCTCGCGCACCATCTGCAGCGCATCGGCGCTGGAGGCGGCCTCGCGCGCATGCACGTTCAGGCTCGAGCGGCGCAGCAGCCGCAGCACGCGCTCGCGGTCGACATCGTCGTCGTCGACGACCAGCAGATGAAAGGGACGTGGCGAATCGCGCAGTGCGACCGGAGTGCTGGCGACGCTCATGGGAACAGCATGGTCGTGCGATAGCACTGGACGAGCTGGGCGAGCTTGGAGAACTGCGGGCCGACCATGCTCTTGACCATGTAGCCGGCCACGTTCGAGTGGTAGGCGCGTTCGCGATCGGTCTCCGAATCGGATGTGGTGAGCACGAAGACGACTTCATCGTGCAGGTCGGGGTCGGCACGCAGGTGCTGCAGGAACTCGAGCCCGTTCATGCGCGGCATGTTCAGATCGAGCAGCACCACGCGCGGGCGCGGCGCATTCCGTTTGGGGTCTTGCCCGCGCAGAACCTGCAGCGCGATCTCGCCGTCTTCGGCCCAGACCACGGGAATCGACAAGCCGGCCCGGGTCAGGCTGCGCACGACCGATTCGGCCGCGACGTCGTCGTCCTCCACCAGAAGGATCGTCATTTGGGTGGGGTCAGTCATCACTGGTTCTCCGGGGAAATCGGGGCCACCACAGCCGAAAGCAGGTCCCGCGGCCTTCATGGACGGGCGAAATCACTTCGATCCGGCCGCCATGCACCTCGACCAGGCGTTTGGTCAGCGCCAGACCGATGCCGGAGCCGCCGCGCTTGCTGGCGCTGAGGGTCTGGAACAGTTTGAAAATGCGTTCACGGGCCTGCAGCGGCACACCAGGTCCGTCATCGATGACGCTGATCTCGCAGTAGCGGTCATCGTGGCGGGCCAGCACCCGCACGCGGCCGGTGCCGCGATCATGATGCTTGCTGGCGTTGCCCAGCAGATTGCGCAGCGCCGTCTCCAGCGGCGTTCGAGTCGCGAGGAATGGTTCGATGCTGGCCTCGAGGTCGAGCTCGAAGCCGGCGGGCAGGGGCTGGATCTCGAGGATGTCGCGCACGACATCGTCCACCGCCACCGTCGAGAACGCGGTCTGGGCCGATCCGGCGCGCGCGTAGCTGAGCAGGTCGCCGATCAGGTGTTCCATGCGCTCGATCCGCTGGCTGATGCGCCCGAGGTTGTGGCGCACTTCGGGCGGCGTCGCATCGCCCAGGTCGGCGTTGATCCATTCGACCAGATCGGCGATGCCACGCAGCGGCGAGCGCAGGTCATGCGAGGCGACGTAGGTGAACTCCTGCAGGTTGTCGTTGGCCTGGCGCAGCTCGAGCTCCAGGCGCTTGCGCACGCTGATGTCGCTGACGGCCGCCAGCGTCATGGTCTTGCGCTGCCAGCGAACCCGGCTCAGGCCGATCTCCACGGGCAGTTCGGTGCCGTCGGCATGCAATGCGGTGAGGTCTCGCCCGTGGCCCATGATCCGGGATTCACCGCTGACGTGATACCCCGCCATCAAGGCGCCATGCACGCTTCGATGCCGATCCGGCAGCAGGCGTTCAAGCGGCTGGCCGACCAGGGCGCTCGCCTGATGGCCGAGCGATTCCGCCAGTTCGCGATTGACCATCGCGATCTTGCCGTCGTCGTCGACGATCACCAGTCCGTAGGGCGACGCATCGAACAGGCCGCGAAACGCCCACTCCAGCGCCATCCGCTCGCTGATGTCGACGACCGACGCGAGCACCAGCGAGCCCTGGGGGCCCGGCAAGGGATTCAGGCCGATCTCCACCGGAAATTCATGGCCGTCGGAGCGCCGTCCGAAAAGCACTCGGCCGGCACCCATCGCACGCGGCTCGGGCCGCTCGGCATACTGGTTGCGCAGCGCCACATGGAGCTCTCGTAACCCTGCCGGGAGCAGGGTCTCGACCGGCTGGCCGAGCAGGCTGGCGCGCTCGAAACCGAACATGCGTTCGAGCTCGCTGTTGGCCGCAACGATTCTGCCGGCCGCATCGATGATCACGAATCCGTTGGGCGCCGCGTCGAACGCCTGGGCCACCAGCGATTGGTGATCGCGGGCGAGCTGCCCTTCGGAATCGTGTGGCCCCAGGCCGCTGTCGAGGCTCACGACCGGGCCCGCCAAGGCGGGATGCCGGCGAGGATGAACCCGGAACCGATGTGGAAAAACTGCGTCATGACTGCTGCTCGCCCGGTAAGACCTTGGGCTGGCCGGATGCAAGCACCCGGAAACTGTTCAGCAGTGTGTCACGCGACGGTTCGCTCGCCAACCGGGGCGGCGATGGGACGCCTTCAGATGGCGACCGGCGCCTTGATGTGCGGGTGTGATTCGTAGCCCGAGACTTCGAAGTCCTCGAAACGGTAGTCGAACAACGTTGGCGGGCGACGACCGATGGCAAGACGGGGCAGGGTGTACGGGGAGCGCGACAATTGCTCGCGGGCCTGCTCGAGGTGGTTCAAGTAGAGGTGGCAGTCGCCCCCGCTCCAGATGAAATCGCCGACTTCGAGCTCGCATTGCTGAGCCACCATGTGGGTGAGCAGCGCATACGACGCGATGTTGAAGGGCACGCCCAGAAAGATGTCGGCACTGCGCTGGTACATCTGGCACGACAGCCGGCCGCCGGCCACATAGAACTGGTAGAACGCGTGGCACGGGGCCAGCGCCATGCGAGGCAGGTCGGCGACATTCCAGGCCGAGACGATCAGGCGGCGCGAGTCGGGATCCTGGCGGATGCGGGCAATGACTTCGGCCACCTGATCGATCTCGCGGCCGTCGGGCGTGGGCCAGTGGCGCCACTGATAGCCGTAGACCGGCCCGAGCTCGCCGTGCTCGTCGGCCCATTCGTCCCAGATGCTGACGCCGTTTTCGCGCAGATAGCGGACGTTGGTTTCGCCCGAAAGAAACCACAGCAGCTCATGGACGATCGAGCGCAGATGAAGCTTCTTGGTGGTGACCATCGGAAAGCCGCGGGCCAGATCGAACCGCATCTGCCAGCCGAACACCGATCGGGTGCCGGTGCCGGTGCGGTCTTCCTTGTGCACGCCATGTTCGAGCACATGGCGCATCAGATCGAGATACGGGGTCATGGGCGCGGCGCGTCGGGAGTCACGGGGGTCGGGCCGATGCCGCCGAAGCAGGCCGCGACCATCTGGTCGACGATGCGGGCATCGGGAATCGTGCCACCCAGGCGCAGGAAGTCGAGGGTGGGGTCGCAGGAGCGGGCGTAGAAGGTGTAGAGGATGAATTCGTCATCGAGATCGGCGCGCAGCGTGCCCTCGGCCTTGGCCGCGCGGATCAGTTCGCTGACATCGTCGGACAGCTGCAGCAGTTCGTCGACGTATTTCCGGTTGGCCAGGAGACTGTCGCGCAGCACCTGGCTGGTGGAGGGCAGGTGCGGCACGCCGCCGGCAAGCCGTTCGTTCAGGGTCCAGCGCAGCAGGCTGGCCAGGCGTTCGCCGGCCGGGGTTTGGTCGGGCAGCGCGGCCAGCGCCTCGCGGGTACGCTTGAGCAGCCGGACCATGACCGCGGCGACCAGCGCGTCCTTGGATTCGAAGTGCTTGTAGAGACTGCCCTTGGCAATGCCCACCTCGGCCGCGATGTCGTCCATGGCCATGGGCTCGTAGCCCTTGATGGCCAGCAGCCGGTTGGTGGCGTCCAGGATGGCTTCTTCCCGGACCTCGAACTGGGTCTCCCGGAAGGACTTGCGGGCGGGCGGACGATGGGCGAGGGCGGTAGACACGAGGGTTCCCGGAGGATTCACCAAACGTCCATTATGCCCGGCCTGTCGCGCCCGCCTGTGCGAAAGACCCCATGGCAGGCGG
>JADJVQ010000097.1 GCA_016710525.1 Burkholderiaceae bacterium | reverse complement strand
CGCGCCCATTACGCGCACCTCCAGGTGCGACCGGCCGATCCGGTCGCGTCGGTGCTGCCGGGGCCCGCGCGAGCGGCCGTCATCGACTCGGTCAGGCGCGAACTCGAATCCGTGCCGGGCGCCCTGATGGCGCAGCGCCGCTCATTCGGCGGGCTGATCGCACTGGGCGAACGCACCGTCGGGTTTCTCGGTGAAGGGGTCGAGCCGGCGATCGAAGCGAAGCTGTCGTCTGCGGTGCGGGTCTCCGAAGGATCGTCCCTGGAAAAGGCAGCCGGCCCGGGCGTTTTGCTGGGCGAGGGTCTGGCGCGCAGCCTCGGCGCGAAGACGGGCAGCCTCGTCACGCTGATCGTGAACCTGCCCGGTGGCGGGGTGAACGCGCTCGAAACGCCGGTTGTCGGGATTTTTTACTCGGCGACCAAGGCCTATGACGACCGTGCGCTGAGGATCCCGCTGGCGCAGGTCCAGGGCCTGTTGCGCGATCAGGCGATATCGCGGCTGATGATCCTGCTGCCTGAAACCGACGACGCACCGGCGGTGGCCGCCCGGCTGAAGACCGTGTTGCGCGCCGAACCCGTCGAGGTCAAGACCTGGTTGGAAATGGCCGATTTCTACACCAAGACCCGCGACCTCTTCGCGCGCCAGCTGCACTTCCTGCGGCTGATCGTGCTGAGCATCCTGCTGCTGTCCATCGGCAGCGGCATGTCGCGCAATGTGCTCGATCGCTACCGCGAGATCGGCACGATGTTGGCACTTGGCGCGACCCGCACGCAGGTCGGCGTGAAGTTCGCCGTCGAAACCCTGATCGTGGGCCTGGTGTTCGGCGGGATCGGCGTGACGATCGGGGCGCTGCTGGCGCTGGTGATCAGTGCCATCGGCATCCCGATGCCGCCCCCGCCGGGCACCGCGCATGGCTTTACCGCGGGGATCAGTTTTTCGGCGGGCAACGCCCTGTCAGCGCTGGGGCTGGTCGGCATCGCCTGTGCGCTGGCCTGCCTGCCCAGCGTGGTTCGCGCCTCGCGGGTGCAGATCGTGGACGCGCTGAGAAAATGACCCGACTATTCGTCGTGCCTCGGAGTGCCCGGTCATGCTGATTCGGTCCCTGGTCATGCTGGCGTTGCGCAATGTGCTGCGCCACCTGCGCCATTCGGTCTTCAGTCTGGTGGCGATCGCGGCTGGCGTGGCGGCGCTGGCGCTGGCTGACGGATTTGTGCAGGACGTCTACCATCAGTTGCGCGAGTCGACCATTCGCGGGCAACTCGGTCATCTTCAAGTCAGCATGCCCGGATTTCGCGAGGCAGGCGCGGGCAGTCCGGAAGCCTATGTGCTGCCTCGGCCGGCGGCCCTGTCGAAAGCGATTTCAGCCGATGACCGTGTCGCCTCGGTGATGAGCCGGATGTATTTTTCGGCGCTGCTCAACGCGGGCGAGCGCGACCTGCCGGTGGAGGTCGAAGCCGTCGAACCGGTTCCCGAGGCCGCGATGGCGACCCAGATCCAGCTGATCGGCGGACGGGACCTCGCGGCCGGCGGGCGATACAGCCTGCTGGTGGGCGAGGGCGTCGCGCAGCGTTTCGGGCTGAAGGCCGGGGACAGCGTGACGCTGACCGCGTCCACCGCCCAGGGGGCGATGAACAGCGTCGACCTTCAGGTGGCCGGTGTCTTTCGCAGCTTCTCGAAGGAGTATGACGACCGGGTGGTGCGGATCTGGCTGCCGACGGCGCAGGAACTGATCGACTCCAAGGGCGTGAATGTGGTGGTCGTGCAGCTGAAGGCGACCGAACAGACCGACCCGGTGCTGGCGGCGATTCGGGCCGGCCCGGTCGGGCAGGGGGTCGATGTCCAGCCCTGGTATCGGCTGTCGGAGTTCTACGCCAACACCCGGCTGCTCTACGAGCGGCAGTTCGGAGTGCTGCAGGCGATCGCGATCGTGCTGATCGCCATGAGCGTGTATGCGAGCTTCAATATCACGATCTACCAGCGCACGGCCGAATTTGGCACGATGCGCGTGCTCGGAACGAAGGGGCCGCGGCTGTTCGCGATGATCCTGGTCGAGGCGCTGTTCCTGGGCGTGATCGGCGGTCTGCTGGGTGCCTTGCTGGCCTGGGCGATCAGCGCGATCGTGGGGCTGATCGGTATCGACATGCCGGCGCCGCCCAACTCGGAACTCGGCTATGTTGCGTACCTGCGCCTGCGCTCGGAGGCGGTCGCGCTGTCGGTGGCGCTGGGCGCACTCTCGGCGGCCATCGGCTGTCTGGCGCCGATCCGGCGGGCGCTGCGCGTGCCGCTGGTGACGACGCTGGGCCGGGGAATCTGAGAGCGCTGCAGACTTGACTGCCCTGACAGCTTTGCCGCCCCGGCTGATCAGACGGCGCCGCCTCAGTGAGACGCCAGTCGTCCGAATTCGGCCATCAAAATCTGATCGGCAGGTCTGCGTACGGATCGCGGCACATCGGCCAGGGGGCGGCCGGTTCTCAGCAGCATGTGAAGCTGGTGATCGGACGGCATGCTGGGCAGGGCGGCGCGCAGCGCGACTTCAGACGCCTGTACCAGGCTGGCAAGGCCAGTGTCCAGACGATCGGCCCTTAGACGGTTGACCATGTCGGTGATCACATAGTACGGATGAACCGCGTAGCCGTCGGAATTCAGGGACGTCCAGGCCTCGAGCATTGCCCTGCCGGCCGCGTAGACGGCCTTGGGGTAGCGCGGGCCGGTAATTGCCAGCAATGCCGGCGCGTCGCGGATGCCCGTAGCTTCCTTAGCCGCCAGCACCTTGTGTAGTCCGATGGCATTCAGTCGCTGTTGTCGCGACCAGGGGGCGAGGAATCGCAGCAAGGCGCGAGCGGGGTACGGCAGGCCCAGGGTCCGGATGTCCAGACCGTCGCCGCGCAGGGCTTGTTCGTCGGTCCAGCGCAGGCTGTCGTGCAGCCACTCGTGTAGTTCGCGGCATTGGAACCGGGCCTGCGCGCTCTGTTCGACAGCTCGCGCGATCAGGTGAAGTGCCCGGCCGGGTTTGATCAGTTGGACATGAACCGCTCCGTTGAACCGGGATGCCGCAGGGCGCCACTGGACCGGGTCCCTGCGGTAGGCCAGACGATTGGTGTGACGCCCCAGCAGCGCATCGTGCGCCGCCTTGCGCCAGTTCTTCTGGACCGCGGCAAGCTCGACCGAAAGCGACCAGGCATGGTCAGGCGCGGGCGACAGGGTCGAGTGGATGTAGGAGTCCGAGAGCTGGGCGCTCATCGCCTCGTGCATCGCCCCGCCCGTCATCAGCTGCGAGTGGGCGGTCATCGCAGCCAGTGACGCGCCCATTGCGGAGGGCGAGCCATCGCAATGCAGCCTGTGGTCTCGGATCGAGAACGTCCAAGGCTGCGAGTTATCCGCTGACGGTGTCCGGCTCAGCGCGGCAAGAAAGCATCGAAGCTCGTCGTTCATAGCCCCTCGGTTTGCCGTGCGCAGCCCAGAAGATTCCCAGAGCGGGCGTCAGCTCTGGGGTTTGCGCATGTCCTGCATCAGTTCGCCTAGCCGAAGCGCGCCACGTAGCTCGGCTGCCAGGGTGAGCGGTTCGATCCACTTGCGGGGGTCGCCGGTCAGCCGCATCAGGCGGTATTGGATCTCGGCCTGCAGCGCGCCTCGCCAGGTCCATAGTGGCCGGCCCAGCAGCGTGGTGCCGTGCAGGGGGGCGGCCAGCGCCTGGGTGCGCCCGCACAACGTGTAGTAGGCGCGCAGGTACTGCAGAGTCTGGTGATCCCTGGGAATGAAATGGCGCACAGAGGCCTGAGGAATCCAGCGCCCGGTACCGCCTTTTTTCATGATGGCGGTCAGCACCGCGGTTTCTTCGCCCAGCGCACCACCCTTACCCTTGCGCCCAAGCGCAGCATCGTAGCGGTGCAGCCGTTGTTCAAGGGTGCGCACCGCGTAGTTAGCGCCGTAGGGCAGCTTGCCCGGAAGCTCAAGGGCGCAGGGCTCGGCGGCCAGATCCCGGACCCCATAGACCGATCCGATTTGATCAATTACGCTAGCCAGCCAGTCCGGGGGCTGTCCGTCGAACCACGGACGGATCGGCCCGCCGAAGACCGCCGCCTGTGGCCAGCTGGCGAACGCGGTTTCGTAGGCGGTGAGCCAGTTTCGGCTCATCAGAATATCGTCATCGGTCCACACGATGTATGCGCCGCGCGCATTGTCGAGCGCCGCGTTGCGCGCGTTGGACAGGCCCGGCTCGCCTTCATAGACTCGGCGCAATGGCAGCGAGTCCTGGAAGCGCGCGATCACCTCGTCGGTCGTGTCGGTGCATTTGTTGTTCACGACGACGACTTCCCAGCCTTGCTGCGGTGGGGTCGCCAGCGAGAGTTCGCTCAGCGTCTGCGACAGCAGATCGGCCCTATTCCAGGTGCAGATCGCGACAGTCAGTTTGATGGTCATGGACGGTTGATCATTTGGTTGAACGCCCGACAGTCATGGCGCGCGACAGGCGAAGAATTTCGGCCGCCAGCGGATGATGCATCGCCCAGATGCTCGCAAGCCACACCAGGCCGCCGAGCGTCATGCACAGGGCCACCGTCGGCAGAGGCGGCAGCGCGAGGTGCTGGCAGTACTCTCGGCCGAAGTAGGCGGCGATGCCGCAGGCCAGTGCCGGCGGCGCACTGTTCAACTGGGCGCGCAGCAGGTCGAAAAGGTTGAGCCCGATCGCCGTGCGCAGGCGCGAACTCCAAACGAGCACGTAGATGCAAGACTGCAGCAGCAGCGCGATCGCCACCGCCTCGATTCCCATCGGAGCGGCCAGCACCACCACCACGATCTTCACCGAGAGCATCGTCAATTCCGCCTTGAGCAGCGATTCGGCATGTCCCATGGCGATCAACACGCTGTGAATCAGATGGCACGGAAGACTGATGATCATCCACAGTGCGGTCCAGATCAAGAGTGGCGCCGAGCCCAGCCAACTGTTGCCGAACAGCAGCAGCACCAGCGGTTCGGCGAGCACCAGCAGCAGGGCCGCGAACGGCCAGCCGATGCCGGTCAGCATGTTCGAGGCTACTAGGTAAGTCGAGCGCAGCCCCACGTTGTTGCGTACCAGCGTAGCAAAGTGCGGGAGCGCCACCAGGCGGATCGCCACCATGAAGAACTGCTCGAATAGACCGCGGATCGACTGGGCCTTGCCGTACAGCGCCACCGCCTCGGGGCCGATCATCTGCCCGGTGATCAGATCAACCGCGGCGCTGTTCAGATGGCCTGCCAGCGCTCCGCCGGTGACCGGAGCACCAAACGAAACCACCTCGCGCCAGCCTTTGAGCGTGGGCAGCCAGGGCCACCAGTCGGGCCGATACAGAAAGCTCACCAAAATAGTGGTCAGCGTCGAACCGAGGCCGGCCCAGGCGAGGCTGTACGCCCCGTAGCCCAGCCAGGCCAGCGCGATCGCGATGCCAGCGTTGGCCAAGGCGCTCGAGATATTAAGTACGAACTGTGCGCCGAACCGCATTTCGCGGGTCAGGTAGGCCATCGTCAAAGCGCCGAACGGCACGAGCATCAGGTTCAGCGCCAGGATCAGCATCAGGTCACCTACCCGGGCGTCACGGTAGATCGTCGCCGCCAGCGGGCTCGCCAGCGCGATGATCAGCGCCAAGCCCCAAGACGCAACGATCATCACCCCGTAAGAGGCCGCGATCTTGGCCCGATCGAGTTGCGGCGATCGGATTAGGTACGCCGACACCCCGAAGTCACGCAGCGAGCTGACCAGCCCGATGAGCGCGGCCGCGATCGAGAAGACACCCACCTCAGAGGGAATCATCAGGCGGGCGAGGATCATCGAGCTGGCGAAACCGATCAGCGCCGCCCCATTGCTGGCGGCACTGGCCAGCACCAGTGAACGTCGTACGCTCATGACGAAGCCGGTTCGCCGGTCGGCGTACTGAGGCGATGCCTTGTCACGCGCATTCGATGGGACGCTCCAGTTCCCTGGAGGCGGGCACGGCGCGCGAATTCAGGCCGTCGGTCCAGACACAGAACTGCGCCACATCGAACAGGCCGGGCCCATGGTCGACCTCGCCGCGGCGATGCCGCTCGAGGTCATCGAGCACCACATCGACGTCGATCACCGAGCGCGCCAGCGTGCCGGCCGAACCGATCGCCTCGCGCAACTGCTGGAACAGCGGGCCGCGCGCCCAGGTGCTGATGGGCGTCGGAAAGCCCATCTTGTCGGGACGCGAGCGAACCACTTCGGGAATGCGCTCGCTCATGGCCCGGCGAAGGATCCATTTGTTGAGCGCCGCATCCATCAGCTGCTGCTCGGGCTGGGCAAAGGCAAATTCGACCAGCCGATGATCGAGGAAAGGCACCCGGGCTTCGATCGAATGCGCCATCGAATTGCGGTCTTCGATGCGCAGGAACAGCGGCAGCGGCTGGCGGGCGGTCGCGTCCGCGAGGGCCGGTTTGAGGCCGATGGCAGGTGTCATCGAGCCGACAGCCAGCGCGGCCTTCAGGTCGGGCCGGTACCAGCGGTTGTCCATCGCCTTGGCCCGCGCGCGCAGATGGGCACGTGTCCGGTAGGCGCCGATCCGCCACAGATACGACTTGATCAGCCGCTTGAGCGAGGTGGTCAGCAGGGGCATGGCCGGTACGCCCTGGGCGGCGGCGAAGCGCTTCACCTGATCGACGGCGCCGGCGAAATCGCCGCGGCCCAGCAGCGTGTGCCACAGGTCCCTGAAGTAGCTGGGGTAACCGGCCAATGTTTCGTCGGCGCCCTGGCCGTTCAGCAGCACCTTGACGTCGTGGCTCGCCGCCAGTTCCATCAGCTGGTAGCCGACCGCCGCGGTAATCGTGTGGACCGGTTCGTCCTGGAACCAGAGCATCCGGCGCAGATCGTTCCACAGGCCTTGCGGGGTCGTCTGCAGCCGGTGCATCGTGGCGCCGGTCTGGGCGAGCGTGGCTTCGATGTAGCGGCTCTCGTCGAACTCGGGCGTCATGAAGCTGAATGCCGCGAGCGGTCCGTGCGCGTTGTCCCGTTCACGCAGGCGGGCCGCCGCGCAGATGATCGAGGTAGAGTCGAGGCCGCCCGACAGGCTCACCCCGACCGGCACGTCGCTGCGCATCTGCAGGCCGATGACATCCTCGAACAGGTCGGCGAAGCGTTCCGGGGCATCGGCTCCCGAATCGCGGGTTTCGTGATCGAGGGTCCAGTAGCACCATTGGCGATAGCTGCCGTCGCGGCTCAGCTCGAAGTTGTGCGCCGGCGGGAGCTGCTCGATGCCTTCGAAGAAGGTGTCCGGGCTTTCGTCGAGGCGGTGTTCGAGCAGGTGGCCGGCGCAGGTCGCCATGTCGACCCGTCCGCTGTGCAGACCGGATGCGAGGATGCTCTTGATCTCGGAGGCGAACAGATGGGACTGGCCGTGCCGGTACCGGTACAGGGGCTTGATGCCGAAGCGGTCGCGCGAGCCGAACAGGGTCCGCGCGACGTGGTCGAACACCAGGAATGCCCACATGCCGTTCAGGCGCTCCACACACTGCGAGCCCCACTGCGCGAAGGACTTGAGCAGCACCTCGGCATCGCCGGTGCTCTCGAACCGGTGTCCCAGCGCCACCAGCTCGCGGCGCAGTTCGATGAAGTTGTAGATCTCGCCATTGAACACCAGCGTGTAGCGCCCGTCCTGGCTGCGCATCGGCTGATGACCCGCGGGTGTCAGGTCGAGGATCGAAAGGCGCCGGAAGCCGGCGCCGAATTCGCGGTCGAAGGCCAGGCCTTCGTCGTTGGGGCCGCGATGAAAAATGGGCGCGAGCATGCGCTCGACGATGCTCGGGTTGGCTGCTTCGTCGCGACCCGCTACCAGGCTGACCAGTCCGCACATGGTGTTGGAATCTTCAGGCGGCGCTGCGGTGCACGGCCCGCCGCAGCAAATCGAAAGACACGGCCGGCAGCATCAGCAGCACGCCGGGATCGGCCAGGACCACACGCAGCGCGATGCGCAAGGGCGCTGTCTTGCCCTGGCGCAGGCAGTGCAGGGCCTGCAGCAGGAAGTCGGTCCGATAGATCTGCAGCTGGCGGCCGCCGCTTTGCAGGCTGACCGCGGCCAGGCCGCGGGTACCCAGTGCCTGGCGCAGCGACACGATGGCATCGTGCAGGCCGCGAAAGCTCGCCTCGGTGCCCCAGCGCACCGACCGGTAGATGTTGACCCCTTCGCGCGAGAGCACCGTCACGGCCGAGCTGAACCAGAAGCTGGGCCTAGCCTTCGCCAGTTCGAAGGCATACAGAAAGTCCTCGCCCGCGTGGCGCAGTGCAGCGTCGAATCGCACGTGCCCGAGGCTGTCGCGCCGGATCGCGGTGGCCGACAAATAGAAGAATGGCTGGATCAGATGCCGATCGGCCAGCACACCCTGGTATCGATACAGGTCGCCGCCCGGCGGCGACGCGGCAGATTCGCCGGCCAGCGTGGGCAGCAGGCTGTCGAGTATGCTCGAACCGCTCATTTCTTCCCAGTTGGCCAGGTACAGGTCGGCGCCCTGGTCGAAGGCCTTGCGCAGCCGCGACAGATGGCCGGGCTGCCAGACGTCGTCCGAGTCGAGAAACGCAATGATCTGCGCCGCCGCGGGCACGAGTCCCAGGCCGGTATTGCGGGCGGCGCCCGGGCCGGCGTTCGCCTGGCTGACGACCCGGATGTCGATGCGGGCGGGCGGGCGCAGATTTGCGATCTCGCTGGCGGCCGGGATCGGCGAGGCGTCGTCCACGATCAGGATCAGGACCTGCTCGTCGAGGTCCTGCGTGAACACGGACTCCAGCGCGCGCGCCAGCACACCGGCCGTGCGCTGATAGTAGGGGATGATGACGCAGATCATCGCAGCGCTTCGGAGGCGTGCCCGATACCCGGGCCGTGCGGTGCGGCCTCGGGGGCCGCAGACGGCTGTCGGCTGAGATCGGCCGACAGGGGTTTGCGGGCGGGCTGGGCCACCGGCACGGCCTGTGCCACGCGCAGGACGCCCAGCGCGAGCACGAGTTCGTAGTAGAAGAAGTCCCAGTTGCCGATATTGACGAAGGCGCCGCCGGTGGCAAATCCGACCAGGCTGACCTGGATCATCCGGGCCAGCAGCGCGAGGCTCTTGCCATCGGGATCGTCCTTGAGCCGCTTGATGGCCCGGCGGCAAATGGTCCAGGTATAGGCAATGACCAGCAGCAGCAGCAGCAGGCCCAGCCAGCCGTGTTCGCCCAGTGCCTGGAAGTAGATGCTGTGCGCGGTGTGCACGCGGTCGGGTTCGGGCGAATAGAGCGCGGAGGCCGCGGGGCTGTAGTACTCGAAGCCGCCCCCGAGCGGGCGGCTGTTGGCCACGTTGGTGGCCACCTTCCAGGTCAGCAGGCGACTGTTGGCCGACGCGTCTTCGTCATGGTCGACGATGGTCTCCATCCGCTCCCAGTACTTGCCCGGCATGGCCACCAGTCCGAACGTGCCGATCACGATCGCCAGGATCAGGGTCATCAGCTTGCGATCGGTTTTCAGCCATAGGAATCCCGCGATCGCGATCAGGCCGACAAAAGCGCTGCGCGAGTGCGATCCGAGGATCGCCGCCGCGCACGACAGCATGGCGATGACGGCCAGCCTGCGCAGCCACGCATTGGACAGGTGATGCCACAGCCAGTAGAGCAGCGGCAGCGCCATCACCAGCCCGACGGCCAGGTGGTTGTTGTCTTCGATCGCCGAGCCGCGCGGTCCGTAGACCCGGTCCTCGCCGCCGGTGAAAATGGTGAAGATGCCGCCCTTCAGGCCGAAAAAGCCCAGCGAGACCACCATCACGATCGCCAGCTGGTAGACCCGATTGCGGGAGGTGAGCAGCGCCAGGGCCAGCAGGCACATGTATTGCGACTTTAGTACGGTGGCGTATTTTTCCTGCGCGGCCGCCGGAATGAAGGCGAAGGCCGTGGTGATGCCGTACCAGACCAGCAGCAGCAGTACAGGCCAGTAGTCGCGCAGGCTGCCGGCCAGGTTGCGGTCCTTGGTCGTCAGGAAGCCGATCGTCGATGCGATGCTGTACATCAGCGACCACGGAATATTTTCGGCGAACGACCAGGTGAGGCGATGCGGGTTCATGATGCCGAGCCACGCGAAGATCAGCACCCCGTACATCGGTCGCGCGATGGCCACTGGCAGTCCGCCGACCAGCAGCAGCGCCAGGATGAGATCGCGAAGGGAAATCATGGCGCGCGCCTATTTGATTTTGATGGTGCCGCGCATCTTGGCGTAGCGTTCTTTGTCGGTGACGAGCTCATCGCCTTTGGCAAGCACCGCCTTGGCGTCGTTGGTGCGGCCGGCCTTTACGAGGATGTCGGCCAGCAGCACGTACCCGTCGGGCAGGGTTGGGCCCTCGGAGATCAGCATCTGCGCCGTCTGGGCCGCCTGTCCGTAGTCGTTCATCCGGATCAGCAGGCGGGCGCGCGATGCGAGGATTTCTGGGCGAAAGGAAAAACTGGTCGTCGAGTTCTGCAAAACGTAGTCGATGTTGCCCAGCGCTCGCTCGGCGGCGTGGTCATGAACCGCCCGATTGCGACCGGCCAGCTTGCCCATCCGCATGATGTCCACAAGCGCCCAGCAGTAGTGGTGCATGGCAGTCCAGCCGTCGCCATAGCGGCGAACATACTCCTGGTACATGTCCGGCCCTCCGGAGGGCGCTGATCGTGAGAGCGAAGACGCGCCGAATTGCGGAGCCTGCTGGGTCCAGGCGCACCATTGAGGCAGCAGCGCCCATTCCTGCTGGGTGGCTCCTGGAGATTCGGCCCGCGCCGGGGCGGCCACGATGGCCAGCACCGCGGCAAGCAGCAGATCGATCGTGAGCGCGCGCAATATCTTGGTCATGTCATGACTCCTTGGCGAGGAAACCATCGAGGTTCATCAGGGCCCAGAGTGCAGCGCTCGAATCGCGGCTTCCGTTGACGTGATCTCGGGCCAGCGCCTGGAGTTTCGCGCCATCGAAGAACCCGGAATCGGCCAGTCGTCCGGACGCAAAGGCACTCGAGATCTTGCCTGCCAGCGGACCGCGAAACCACTCGGCCAGCGGGACGGCAAATCCCATCTTGGAGCGGTAGAGCACCTCGTGAGGGAGTGCGCTTTCCATGGACTTCTTCAGCACCAGCTTGGTCTCGTTGCCGCCGATCTTGAGCGACTGGGGCAGTCGCGCCGCCCATTCGATCAGCGTATGGTCCATCAGCGGTTCGCGAACCTCAAGTGAGTGCGCCATGCTGGCACGGTCGACCTTGGTATTGATGTCGCCGGGCAGGTAGGTCTTGTAGTCGAGGTACTGGATCAGGGCCAGGTCCTGGTCGGCCGGCGCTTCGCGGGCATGGGCGCGAAAGACATCGAGCGCCGAGTACCCGTCCAGCCGCCGCCGGAACCCGTCGCTGTACAGGCCGGTGCGCTGTTTGCCCCGCATGATCGACACGGTGTGGAAGTAGGACTCCACCGGGTCGCGACCCAGCGATTCGAGCGTGGTCTTGGCCCGGAAGGGCCGCGGCAGCCAGTCGAGCTTGGGGAACACCGAGCCCAGCGGCCCGAAAACCATCCTGCGCAGCGACAGCGGCAGCGCCGAGCGCATGCGCTCCTCGAGCAGATGCATCTTGTAGCGGCGGTATCCGCCAAAGGTCTCGTCGCCCCCGTCGCCCGACAGCGCCACGGTCACCCGCTTGCGGGCGAGCTCGCAGACCCGGTAGGTCGGGATGGCGGAGCTGTCGGCATAGGGTTCGTCGTACAGCCCGATCAGCCGGTCGACGATCTCGAGGTCGTTGCTCCGGACGGTTTCGACGTAGTGATCGGTGTGGTAGCGCTTGGCGACCATCTCGGCATAGGCCGATTCGTCGAACTCGGGCACGTCGAAGGCGATCGAACAGGTCTTGACCGGCGAGCTGGAGGCCGCCGCCATCGCGGCGACCACCGCACTGGAATCGACGCCGCCCGACAGGAAAGCGCCCAGCGGCACCTCGGAAACCAGCCGGATCTTGACCGCTTCGGCCAGCCGCTCGCGCAGCTCGCTCTGGGCGCCTTCCATCGTGATCCGGTGGTCGGGTTCGAAGCGGACATCCCAGTAGCGCGAGATCCGGGGTGCGGCGCTGCCCAGTTCCCAGGTCAGCAGGTGTCCCGGTGCGAGCTTGTGCGCGCCCTCGTAGATGGTGCGCGGGTCGGGGATGTAGCCGAACGCGCAGTATTCTTCGACCGCCCGCTCCGACAGCCGGGCGTCGAAACCGGGCAGCAGCCGCAGGCACTTGAGTTCGGATCCGAAGGCGAATGCGCCGTCGGGCAGCCGGCAGTAGAACAGGGGCTTGACCCCCATGCGGTCGCGCGCCAGGAACAGGGTGCGGCGGTTGCGGTCCCACAGCGCGAACGCGAACATCCCGGTGAACCGGTTGACGCAGTCGGCGCCCCACTGTTCCCAGGCGTGGACGATGACCTCGGTGTCGCTGCGGGTATGGAAATGGTGGCCGGCGGCTTCGAGCTCGGTGGCCAGGTCGCGGTAGTTGTAGATTTCGCCGTTGAAGACGACGGCGACCGATCCATCCTCGTTGAACATCGGCTGGTGGCCGCTCGCGATGTCGATGATGGACAGGCGGCGATGGCCCAGCGCGACGTGGGGCTCGATCAGAAAGCCCTCATCGTCCGGCCCGCGATGCGCGATCGCGTCGGTCATGCGCTTGAGCAGGCTGCGTTCGAACAGGCGCGGCGCATCTGCTGAGGGCGAAAATAGTCCGGCGATTCCGCACATGGGCGATCAGTGACCTTGGCTAAGGAGTCGAGCGTAGACCTGATGGTATCGCTCGACCATGGAGGGGAGGCTGAACTGCATCACTGCGCGCTGACGAGCGGCCGATGAATGCCCCTTCAACAGTGATTTGTTGCCGAAATACTGCTCGATCCGGTCGGCCATCGCAGCCGCTTCGCCCGAGGGAACGAGAAATCCGCTGCCGCCATCATCGACGAGTTCGGCATTTCCGCCGACCCGGGTGGCAACCACCGGCAGGCCGCTGGCCATGGCCTCGAGCACCGCGTTCGAGATGCCTTCGGCCAGCGAAGGCAGGCACAGGATATCCAGAATCTTCAGGCAATTGGCCACATCCGAGCGCTCGCCGGGCTGCCAGGTCACCGGCGTCAGGGCGTGGCGGGCGAGCGCCTCGTCGACTGCCGATTTCTGGGGGCCGTCGCCGATCAGCGCGAGCCGCGCGCACACGGCAAAGGCCGGATTTCGGGCACGCACCATCGCGAAGGCATCGATCAGCATCGGCAGGTTCTTGACCGCGGCGAATCGGCCCACCGCACCGACAACGAAGGCGTCCGCTGGCCAGTCCCGGCCGATCATCTGAGTGCGCAGCCCGTCGCGATCGGGCGCGGGGCAGAAGCTGGCGATGTCCACGCCGTTGCAGATGTTGGTGATCCGCGCGTCGGGCACGCCGACGCGCTCGCGCAGGTAGCAGTGAGTAGGCTCGGACAGTGCGATCTGGTGATGCACGAAGGGTCGCATCAGCCGGCGCAGCATCAGCAGACGGCGGTTGCTGCCGCTCAAGTCGTTGACGTCCCAGCCATGCTCGCCGTGGACCCGATGCGGCACACCGGCGAATGCGGCCACCAGCTGACCCTCCAGTGTGCCGACGTTGCGGGTGTGGAAGATGTCCGGGCGAAGGGCGCGCAGCTGCGACCACAGGCGCGGAAAGATCCGTGCGCTCTGGCCGGGCGGCTTGTGCAGCTCGATGAATGCCACATCCTGCCGGCGGATCCGCCGTGCGAACTCGGGGTTCACCTGGGTGAACGCGATCACCGCATGGTCGGCCAGCGCTTCGGGAAGACGGTTGATCAGATTGACCACGCCGTTTTCCATCCCGCCGACATCGAACCGGTAGACAGCGTGCGCAATCAGCCGCCGGGTTTTGGGCATCGCCTGTGCCAGGGGCCGCGGCAAGGCTCAGAAGCCCGCTTGGCCGGCAGGACCATGCAGCCGGTCGAGTTCGGTGTTCAGGCGGGTGCGGGCTGCGGCCAGGCCCTCGGAAATGGGCGTCCAGACGAGCAGGGCGGCCGATTCGTCGCCGCGGCCGGCGATCTGCGCCATGGCGGTGGTGCTCTTGACCTTGTGGGCCTGGGCGAAGGCCTTGCCGTCGATCCAGTACCACTCCCAGACGAGCCACGTGCGGCCCTCTCCAGAAACCTCGTATTCGTTCACAAGGCCGCCGTTTGCCGATCCGGGGCAGCGGCTGACCGAATGCAGGTCCTGGCGCTGAATCCGCCAGACCGGCTGTTCGACCCCGACCGGAATGACCGCATTGCCGTGGGTGATCATTTCACCGGTCTTGCGCTGCCGGAAATACCGGTAGACGGCAACCGAGACCGTCGGCTCGCTGCGCGAGCGGCCGATCACCGTTCCCTGCGAACCGGCGTAGGCGGTGCGATAGTCGGTCGGCCTTCGTTTGGGGCGCGAGCTCGGCACCGGATCTTGGCCAGTTCCAGACGCGTGCGCCCGTCTCTCGAGGGCCGTGGCGCCCAGGGGGCGAGCGCCATGAACCAGCACGGCGGCCAGCGCGTAGAACAGGATTATGGCGGGGAGGCTGGCATTGGTGTCGATTCGCCGGCGCGAGCCTCGTCGGCTCAGGGCGCTCGTGGGCTCCGCCCGGCTCGGCACCGGGACCCAGCCAGAACGCGGCGCCCATCACCACCCCGAAAAACAGCCAGCCGTAGATCAGGTGGTCCACGCCGGTGGCCAGCCGCATGCTGCTCAGGTGTCCGATCATCACGATCAGGTAGGCACGCACCCAGTTGGCGGTCAGGGCGATCGCGATCACCAGGGCCAGGTAGATGAGGCGCGATCGGAACGACCTGAAATTCAGGTAGCCGTACAAGAGGCCCAGCGGGATGGCCGCCAGCAGATAACGCAGTCCGCTGCAGGCTTCGACCACCGACCAGCGTCCGGAGGGCAGCACGAACAGCCGTCCCTCGCGATAGACCGGCACGCCCGAGACCTGGATGGCCATCACGGTGAAATCGGCCGTGCGATCCATCAGCCAGGGCATCAGGAATTCGCCGAACGGGACGGCGAAGACCAGAAACGCGAGCGGGAATGCGATCTGCCAGGCGATCCGGGTTCCGAAACACAGGACGAAGAAGCAGGGTATCGAGGCGACCACCGCGAAGTGCTCGACGGTATTGACGCCGCCCAGCCGGGCGACCACCCAGCCGCCCGCACAAGCCAGTGCGCCAAGGGGCCGCAGATTAGCCAGGGCGCGGCCTTCGAGCGCCTCCCGTTCGCGCCACGCCAGCCAGAGGGTGGCCAGGGGCACCAGCATGCCGTGCGTATAGGTCTCGTTGGTCCACCAGATCAGCGCCATCGAACGCCACGACGGCAGGAAAAGCAGGGTCGTCGCGAGCAGCGACAACACGAATGCGGCGCCCGCCGTGATCACGGCGGGCGTTGGCCGCCAGGAGGGGGAATGAGGGATCGACGACATGGGCGGCGACCGGATCAGCCCAGACCGCGGACGACGTGCGGACCGAGCCAGTTCACGACAGGTCTCGGCAGCTTGCGCCAGGTTTCGATCATCAGGCGGTACTTCGGATTGTTGGGATTGTTTTGGGGGACGGCGGGGCTGGAAATCAGCCGGTACTCGTAGGCCAGCGGCGTGGGCTCGAAGCCCCAGTTGCGTTTGAAGTCGTACGGGCCGGTGCCCAACTTACTGCGGCCGAAATCAAAGATCTGGCAGCCGCGCTCGGCGGTTCGGCACATCAGGCGCCAGTACTTGAAGTCATTGGCGGCCAGGCCACGGGCGCGCTCGTAGTCGCCGGCATAGTAGGGCAGCGCGACGCCGGCTTCCCAGAAGCTCATGACCGCCGACACCGGCTGGCCGGCGGCATCGCGCACGACGAGTACGTCGCAGTCGTCGCCGAATGCCGACTGCAGGGCGCGAAACCAGCGGCGTGGCATGCCGGGCGTGCCGTGGCGGTGCACGTTGTCGGCATAGATCGGAAAGAACGCGTCGGCGTCTTCGATGGCGGCGCTGAGCCCGTTGCCGATGCCCTTGCGGACCATCGCGCGCTGCTTGCGCGGGATCGCCTTCATGTTGGCGTCTTCGTCGGCACTGATGCTGCGCCGGAAGGTGACGTACAGATCCGTGCCCAGCCAGTCGGTGTGGCGGGGCTCCAGGTTGCGGTATTCGATGTGGCCGGCGCCGCAGTCGGTCGCGATGTCCACGGCGCGCGCGTCGAGTCCGGCCAGCGCCTGCGGGTCGCTGGTCAGGGGCCCGCCATAGACACAGAACGGCAGGCTGACAAGCTGCGAGCCGAACAGGGCTGTCTTCATGTGGGCCAGCGGCAGGACGCCGCAGACGGCCGATCCGCGCCAGGCGATCAGGTAAACCGGCCGGTGGCGCCACTGTTCGGCCATCAGCGCGCGCCACTCCCAGCGATGGAAGAAAGTGGCTTGCGGGTGGCCGCGAACGTAGTCCTGCCAGGCCTGGCGGTCGCTGTCAGTGGCTTCGCGAACCGTGACGGCCTGTTGCGACAAGTGCTGTGGATGATCCGGCTTCATGCCGTGAATCTGGCATGGGGATGTGTCGGAGCGACTGGCGCGCCGACAGGCAGCGGCTGCAGGCCGCCGAGTTGCGCTGAAAATGTCGCATCGACGCGATCCCAGCGAAAGTCGGCGAGCAGCCGTTCGAGCCTGGCCTGCGTGCGCGACAGGTTCAGATAGTGCCGAAACCGTGCCTTGGCGTTCGCGGATTCGACGCGCGGCTGCCCGGGGTCGAACTCCCAGGGATGGAAGTACGCGATGCCCGGCTGTCCGTCGAGCTGGTTGATGCGCCGGATGCCCCAGGCGGTCAGCGC
>JADJVQ010000096.1 GCA_016710525.1 Burkholderiaceae bacterium | reverse complement strand
CATTGGTCGCCCTCCGACATACCATTGACCGCTGTCGGCGCCGACCATCCACCAGCGGCCTTCGTGATGCAGCATCAGTTCGCGCAATGCCGCCTGATATCGATCCGCGTCGATTCGACCCGCTGTCCGTTCGGCCCGCAGCCGTGCGACCTGCTGTTCGACCATCTGGAAGGCGGCAGGAATTCGCGCGAGTGCGGTGCCGCACTCGAGGCAGAACTTGGCGGTGGCGGAAACTGCGAAGCCGCAGGTCGGACAGGGCATCGGAGTTCTCCGATCGGGGCGGCGGACGGTGCGAAAGCGCACCGAATCCGATCCTCGATACTACCGAAAAACGACCAGCTGGCTAGAGACGAATCGGCATCAGCACGTATTTGAAGTCATCTCGGCCCGCCATCTGGAAGACGCCGGGAGTCGTCGCACCGCCGAGCGAACACTCGACGATGTCCTCCTCCAGGCTTGCCAGCAGATCGAGCAGATAGTCCGCATTGAATCCGATCTCCAGGGGCTCGCCCGCGTAGTCGATCTCGATCACTTCCGCCCGCGGCGCCGGGCCGGTGCCGCTGATGGTGAGCCGGCCCGGCGCGAATGCCCACCGCACGCCGCGGCCCGTGTCGCTCGAGCCGAGAGCCAGGCGCTGCAATCCCTGCTGCAAGGCCGCGCGAGGCAGCGCAATGGGTTTCGCCGGATGCTTCGGGATGACACCTCCGACGTCGGGGAATCGGCCCTCCATGGGCTCGGCGACGAGGGTGCTGCCGCCGAACACGAACGTCACCTGGTGGGGGCTGCACACGATTTCGACGGGCTGATCGTCGTGGCTGAGCCCTTGGGCGAGCGCGATGATGGTGTGCCGTGCCACGATGAATTCCTGGCGGGCGATGCCATTCGTGGCGATGGGTCTGCTCGCGAGGGCAATCCGGCGCCCGTCGGTCGCGGCGACGCGCAGTGCGCCTGCCTCGATCACGAACTGCAACCCGTTCGAGGGATGCGCGTTGTCCTGCTGGGCCATCGCGCAGCGGACCAGCGCGATGACCTCCTTCAAGGTCTTTTGCGCAATCAGCAGCTTCGGCGTGCCGGACGGCGTCGGCGCCCGGGCCGGCTCGGCCGGCTCTCGGGATGTTTCCGGCTCGATGGGATCGGGCGCAGGCACGACTCGCGCGAGTGCGGCGCCGCATTCAGGGCAGAACCGTGCGATGTCTGGAATCGCCGTGCGGCATGTCGGACAGAGCATCGGGGTTCTCCGATCGGGCTGTGGACGTCTTCAGGCCGTGATCTAGTTCGGCAGGTCGGTCGGGCGTGCCGCCCGTTGCGCACTTTCGCTGGCGGGTTCCGGCAGATCGACCGGTCTGGGCGCCAGGGGCGCAAGCGGTCCGCTCTCCGGCAAGTCCCATGGAGGCTGCGCCGAACCGCTACCGGCCGCCAGCGCCGGTGGCATCGTCACCAGCAGCAGGCTAAGGTGCTCATGCAGCAATGCGCGTCCCGCGTCCGTATCGGCCAGGGTCACCCGCGCCCACGGTTCGCGTCCGCTCTCATAGCGATACTGCAAGGCGCAGACGCCACTGGCGATTCGCATGAGCGTGAGCGGTGCGATCGGCGATGCGCCGTGCGGGTCGCTGGCGATGACGGCATAAGGATTGAGATTGCCCAGGCGCTCGCACAGTTCGACCAGCGTGCCCTGCGGTACCCAGCGATGGTCTGCCTCGCGCAGCCACTCGCGAAGCGTCAGACCGATCAGCCCTTCGCGCAGGTCTTCTGGCAGCGGCTCGCATTCGATCGGGGCGTGGGCGGCCAGGATGCCGCCGAACCAGCGGGTATTGCGGGACAGGCATCCCATGTGGACCTGGAACAGCAGATCGTCGATCGAATAGCAGTCGGGCTGCGGATCGCGTCGTTCGATCAGCGCGCGCAGCCGCTCTTCGCGATAGGCATCGACCACGGCAGCAACCGCGGTGAGTTCGGCGATCGAGAGATCGATGGGGTGAACCTTTGCCTGCGGCAGTGCGTCGGCCGCGAGCCATGCGAGCAGCCGGTGGGTCAGATCGGCCGGGGCGAGGGCCTCCTGCGGGTCGGCGGTGCTGGCCGAAGCGAGCGCGAATCCGGCGGCGCCCGGGACCAGTTCGCGCCGAAGCAGGGTGTCGGCGCTGCCGAGGTAGAGCGTCACGGGGGCCGAGGATCCGGTGCGTCCTGCCTGGTCGAGCTTGTTTTCCATGGGTATGGCCGATCGGTTTGTCAGAGCTTGTTCAGCTCGCGCAGGGCAGCGTCGTACTGCTTGTTCTTCATCAGCCCGGCGACCTCGGCCAGCTTGCTGGCGCCTGCCGCCGCGGGGTCCGCAGCCTGCATCCTGCGTCCGATCGCTTCGTGCAGGATGTCCATGCGGCCGTTGTGAACGGCCTGATGCAGATTGCCGCCGCTGATACGGTCGAGCGCCGCGCCGACTTTGGTCGGCTCGCCATAGACGCGGGTCCGATCGCCGAAGCGCGCGTTCGTGTCCTGGCCGAATTTTTGTGTCAGATACTCGTTGGCCCCTTCGATGAGCATCGGTGCATGACCGACATTCTTGAGCCAGCCAGGCGATTCGAGGGCGTGGCCGCCTTCATGGGCGATCGTGCCGGAAATCGGCAGCGCATAGCCGGTACGCGTGGCGCGGTCGAAGAAGCCACGCGCGCCCTTCGGGCTCGGCAGCTCGCGGATGTCTTCGGTGCCCACCTTCACCGGCAGGCCCGGTCCGACGGCGCGCGGATGGCGAACGGCATCTGTGCCGGTCACCGGATCGTGCTCGAGGCGCGATGGCATCCGCGGCGGATACACCAGCGAACCGCCGCCGCGGACGACCGCATCGGGATTTACCGCCACCTCGACACCGCTGCGGGGATCCGTGACGCGCGTCAGGACTTTCGGCTTCTCGGGATGCGCGAGAATCCATTGGCGTTCGACTTCGGTCCGATCATTGACGATCTTGCCGGTGCTGGGCGGCGTCGGAGCGGTGATCTGGTAGTGCCGACGGAGCGCATCGGTGGTGCGCGCCCAGACCGCCTGGTCGTGGACATCGCGTCGGTCGACCAGCGCCTGTGCCTGGCGTTCGCGCTGAACCGCGGCAAGCTCCTCCGCCTGGGCATGGCGTTGCTGGGCGAGCGCGGTGCCCGCGCAGCTGCGCGCGCGCTCGAGGTCAACCCGCAGGGATTCATCCGACGGGTTCGCTCTGGCGGCGTCGAGCGCATGCCGATGGGCTTCATCGGCCTGTTCGCGCACTTCGCGCCCTCGTCTGCCGCTGCGCGGCATCGAACGCATTCTGTTTGGTCCGCTCGAGGGCGCGCCGCGGATCGTTGTTGAGCCAGCGATCGCGGCCGACATCGGCGTTCATTCTCGCCAACTGCGCCTGTTCGCGGGCCAGGTCCGCATCGAGCGCTGCGCCACGCGCGTCCCGATCGGCCGCCTTCGCGTCCGCCGCGGCGCGCCGGAACCGTTCGGCCTCTTCGGGCGATTGGCTCCTGACGGCATCGGTGCGGCTTCGCAGCATGCGCTCACGGGCCGCAGCTGCGGCCTTCGTGGCCTGTTCCGCCTCGAAGTGCCGCGCTCCGGCCTGTGATTCGGCAAACTCGGCCGTCTTCTGCAGGTCTTCGGCGTGCCGGCGGGCGCGGTCGAATCGGCCGCCCGAGGGTGGCCTGCCCTCGCCGGATGCGGCCGGGCTGCCGGCTTCCAGGGGGGCATGGGAGGTGGCCGGCGGGGCTTCGGCCCGTTGCGTCAGACCTTGACCGGCCCGTTTGACCCGCCGGTAGTAGTCGCGCGCACCGAACGCCGCTTCGACCGTTTCGCCCAGGGCATCCAGGCCGCCCCCATCGGCGAGCCGGGTTGCCGCTGTTCCCAGGTGCCCGAGCACCCGGGTCGGATCGTAGTGATTGCGCACGTTGTCGGCATACTAGCCGATGATGGTCGCGGCATCCTCGCCCTGGCGCACGCCGTCGTAGACCGTCGAGCCTGCGCCCAGGGTGACGTAGTCGGCCGTCGCCGCGAGGCTTCGGCCGATCGCCCCGCTGGCGCCGGATTCGGCGGCGCCCTGAATGGCGGACTCGAGCAGACGCTGGGCCCTGACGACGCGGTCCGCGACGCCGGTCGGATCGAGGCGGGCGAGCAGGCGGTTGGCCCGTGCCGCGGAGTCGCGGACCTGTTCGGCGAAGTGTTGCGCATCGCCGAGGACCTGAGCTTCGATCGCCGTGACTTCCTGCGCACCGATCGCCCGCTGCTGGTCGGCCTCGAAGGTTTGCTTGCGAAGCGCCTGGAGGGCTCGTTCGGCGTCTTCTGCGGTGGCGCCTTCGCGGGTGTGTCGGTCGAGAAACTTCTCGAGGGCGGCGCGTCTGGCCGGATCACCGACGTCGCTGATCAGCCCGCGTCCGACACGTTCGAGATCGGCGATGCGAGCTCGTTCGGCGGCGCGCTTCGCGTCCTCGGCCTCGCGCTGCTCGATGGCCGCGTGCCAGCGGGCCGTGGCGGCGGCCTGATCGCTCTCGATCGTGCGCGTTCGTTCGGCGGCGATGATCGCCTGCTCGGCCGCGATCGCGTCGAGCTCGGCGGGATCGAACGGGGCGTCTTCGCGGGACCTCGCCGCGAGCGTCTGGAGTCGCGCATAGAGCTGCGGATCGGTCACTTCCTGATTCAGGCGCGCAAGATCCGCGCGTTCGGCCGGCGTCGGACCGCTCTGGCGGGCAGAGTCCGTTCGACCATCGGGCTCGAAGCGCGGCGGCGCCGAGGGTTCGGTCTGTGCGCGCGCCGGCGGCGGGGCGTCGGGCTCGAACGCCGGTCTTGCCCCCTCCGGCGGCTCTGCCCGAGGAGGCGCCACGGGCGGCACGGTGGGCGCCATGGGTGTCGATTCCGGCGTCGATTCGGCCGCCGTCCCGGCGTCTGCCCAGGCGTCGCCGGTTCGTCCGGCGATCTGGCCGATCGCCAGGCCCCAGGGCGCCGCGAATCCCGCGAACAGAGCACCGATGAGGCCGCAGAGCCACACGCTGCCGTGGTGCGACTCGCCACAATCCTGCAGTACGCAGGGCCGCCCCATTTCGCCCGGGATCGGTCGATCTGCCGCGAGGGCGAACGGCGGATCGAACACTCCCTGGGCGAGCAGCGCCGCCAGGCCGGCCATCAGCAGGAGCTTGGCCCCGGTTGTCGGCGGGGCTCCCCTGGCGAGCGCGATGGCGGCGATTGCGCAGCCCGCCGCCAGCACCAGCTTCATGCCGGCGCCCGCGATCACGAGGCCGGTGACGAGCGCCAGCGCGCTGCCGATCATGCCGACGGCCATTGCCAGCGAACGGTCGAGCGGAATGGCCCGTGTCGGGCCGAGTGCGTGCGCCCCTTGCGAGAACGCGCGGGCAAGCAGATTGGCGAGCGCGCGCCCGACCAGTGAGGGCAGGGCCGTCATCAGCCCGAGCGCGAGCGCGGCACCGAGCAGCGGTGTCACGATCTGCATCAGCATGAAGCTGACTGCGGCGCCCCACAGCAGGTGCACGCGGGCGTGCTGTCCGTCATGCCGGAACAGCCGGCTGACGTTGCCGGGCAGCGCGCGCAGTGCCTGGCCGAATCGTTCGCGGCCGACCGACAGCCGATAGCCGATCAGGCCGAAGGCGAGCGAACTGCAGATCCCGCAAAAGACGGCGCTGCGCGCCAGGCTCGAGAACAGCCCGCTCGAGCCGTCGAACGCGCCGGGGCCTCGAAAGACGACGTGCGTGAGCAGCACATTGAGCAGGTATCCGAGCACGGTACCCAGCACTGCCGAGACCGCGGCGGGCTGGGCGTTGTCGCGCAGCCAGCGGCCGGCGGCCGCGCGCAAGCGGGCAGTGTCGGCGAGCGTGCTGGCGAGGGGCGTCGGATCAGGCAAGGCAAGCTCCTGTCGCGGGGGGGCGCGAGCGGATCCGGCGCACTCGGTCGAGCGGGCTTGCGGCGGGTTCTCAGAGCTGTTTGACCGAGCGGCAATCGCTGCCGGTCAGGTTGTTCTGCAGCCAGAATTTTCCCGCGCCGTTTTCAATGAACGTTCCCCAATGCCCGCGCTGGCAATCGAGCTTGGTCCGCATGTCCGCGCGGCCTGCGTCTTCAGTGGGATACGGGCCGCCGAGGGTCGCAACGACGCTCGCCGGCGCGGTGCAGGGCCGTGGGCCGCCGCCGGCCCAGTGGCAGCGCGGGCGAGTCCGGACCGTATCCTGGGTGCCACCACGAGCCCGATGTCCTTCAGTCCGAAGACGTAGTAGCTGGCCGCCGCGGCAACGACTTGCGGCTCGCGAGGCGCGACGACCGGTCCGGGCGGCTGCGCGCGACCGGCGTCGGCCAGGACGCTGCCGCGCCCGCCAGTCCCGCCCAGAGGCGGCGCAGGCGGCATGCCGCCGCCGCCAAGTACCGGAGGCGGTGGCTGACCGCCTCCGACTTGCGGCGGGAGCCGGGGCTGGCCGCCTCCGCCCAGCGGCGGCGATGGGGGCGGACCGCCTCCGCCCAGCGGTGGGGGCGTTGGCGCGCCGCTTAGCGTCGCGAACGTGCCGGTGGGCGTAATGGTGAGACCCCCGATCGCGACCGTGCCGCCACCTATCGTGGTGACGCCCAGAGAGGTGAACCGCACGAGCGCTCCGTTCGAGAGCTGGAATGTGCCGCAGCCCGCGGTCGTGCCGGCGAGCGCGGCCGCCTGCTCGCAGCACATGGGGGCGCCGACCTGCTCGAAACCGGCCCCCGGGTTGCCGAACTTGCCGGTGATGCTGAAGTTCACGCTCCCATCGGGCATCCGGCGCTGCCAGACGGTCGAGTCTTTGCAGCAGTAGTTCTCGTACTTCTCCTGCATCGTCGATTCGCCGCTCACCAGAAAGCCGAGGATGCGCTTGGCGTCGGCTCCGGCGTGCGCTGCGGTAAAGCCGGCGGATGACTGCGGAAAGACGTTGCCCGTCCCTCGGGCAGGCATGTAGAAGTTGCTGCCGCCCCGACCGGTCGGGTTGCTCTCGGCAACCGTGATCCAGTCGCGCAGCGTGGCCGCGCAGGGGGAAGACTTCATGAAGACCTCCCAGGCGTGCACGTTCGACGTGACGAGCAGGGCGAGGAGCCCGAGGACTGCGGCAATCCTGGAAAGGCCGAGCCCGATGCCGGGAAATCGAGAGAGCGCCCGCATTTGAACTCCTTCACAGCGAGCATGCCCCACTGTTGCCATCGGATTCTGATCGCTAAGGCCTGCCAAATCAAACATCTGGCGCTCGCCTGCGGGTATGTCCGAACGCGGCCGTCGGGTCGAGCGGAAGGCCGGTCGTGGCCCGCCGCGGCTGGGATCGCTTCAATCCATCGGCCGCGACAGATAAACCCCCTCCCGCCCCACCACCGCACTGCGCGTGGGCATCAGGATCGTGCAGCCATCGCACGGCGAACGGATCTCTTCATCGCCGTCGGTGGCGATCAACTCGCCACGCGCGAAGGCCTCGAACCCCACCACCGGCCGCGCGAAGCGAAACTCGGGGGTCTTCACCACGCACGCCTGGATCAGCTCGAAGCGCCGCGCCGCCGGGGCATCGGCCGCGCGCGGCCGCGGCGCGATCAGCCCGAAGTGCGCCAGAAAATCGTACGCCACCTCGACGGCCAGGTCGCTGGTGGCCCGCTTGAAGTGCTGTCCGCACTCGGCCACCACGCCCACGCCAGTGGATTGCGCCGTGCCGTGCTGGCCGTATTCGATGATCGGCGCGCCCGAGCCCAATCCCTGCGGCATCACCAGGTGGACGGCCGGCCGGCCGATGGCCAGCGCCACCTGCGCATTGCGCTCGAAGTTCGGGTACACCCAGAACGGCTGCACGTCCTGGGCGGTCGAGTGGATGTCCAGGATGTGGTCGGCCGCCGCCACCACCGGGCGCATGACGCGGGCGCGGCGCAGCTCGGGGCTGTCTTCGCCGCCGTCGAGCCACAGCGTCGACCAGATGCGGTTGAAGTTGTGCACCAGCTGGCGGCTCTGGAACGGCTGGCCGGGGTCGAAGGACTCGTAGGCCGCGACATTGGCGAAGCTGACGGTCAGCGTGCCCACCTGCGGGCGCACCCCGTTGTCCAGCAGGTGAGTGGCGGCCACCATGCCGCAGAACTCGTTGCCATGGGTGAGGGCATTGACCAGCACGTGCGGACCCGGCCTGCCGGACTCGAAGCGGTGCACGTAGTCGATGCCGGTGTTGCCCTGGCGGTAGGGCGACAGGTCGCGCGGCAGGACGTCGAGGCTCAGGTTGGGCGGGTTCATCGACTCCATCAGGCGCGGATCGGGCGGGCAAGTCTATCGCGCAGGGGACCGGCCGACGCCCGACGAGGCGGCATAGGTCTTCCATCTTTCCATTTTTATAGAAGTATTGTTATCATTCGAAACTTCCGACTGCGCCAGGGGCCGATTCCATGGATGAAAAAACCGCTGTTGCCTCGCTCGCCGCCCTGGCCCAGGCCATGCGCCTGCGCGTCTTCCGCGCGCTGATCGGCGCGGGCCCCGAAGGCATGACGCCGGGTGCGCTGTCGGCCACGCTGGACGTGCCCGCATCCACGCTGTCCTTTCACCTGAAGGAGCTCATGCACGCCGGCCTGGTGTCGCAGGAACGCGAGGGCCGGCACCTGATCTACCGGCCCTCGGTGGCGCAGATGAACGCGTTGCTCGATTACCTGTCGGCGCATTGCTGCCAGGGCGCGGGCTGTGCGGCCCCGGCGGGGCAGGGCGTCGCTTCATGCTGACCGCGCCGGCCCCGATGAGCGTCTTCGAGCGCTACCTCACCGTCTGGGTGTTCCTGTGCATCGTCGCCGGCGTCGCGCTGGGTCAGGCACTGCCCGGGCCGGTGCAGGCCATCGGCCGCATGGAGATCGCGCGGGTCAACCTGCCGGTGGGTGCGCTGATCTGGGTGATGATCATCCCGATGCTGCTGAAGGTGGACTTCGGCGCGCTGCATCAGGTGAAGCAGCACTGGCGCGGCATCGGCGTCACGCTGTTCGTGAACTGGGCGGTCAAGCCGTTCTCGATGGCGCTGCTGGGCTGGATCTTCATCCGCCAGGTGTTCGCGCCCTGGCTGCCCGCCGACCAGGCCGACAGCTACATCGCCGGCCTGATCCTGCTGGCCGCCGCGCCCTGCACCGCGATGGTCTTCGTGTGGAGCCGGCTCACCGGCGGGCACCCGCTGTTCACGCTGTCGCAGGTGGCGCTGAACGACACCATCATGGTGTTCGCGTTCGCGCCGATCGTCGCGCTGCTGCTGGGCCTGTCGTCGATCACGGTGCCCTGGGCCACGCTGATCACCTCGGTGGTGCTGTACATCGTGATCCCGGTGGTGCTGGCGCAGCTCTGGCGGCGGGCGCTGCTGGCGCGCGGCCCGGCGGCCTTGGAGGCCACGCTGGCGCGCATCGGCCCGTGGTCGATCGCGGCGCTGCTGGCCACGCTGGTGCTGCTGTTCGCCTTCCAGGGCGAGGCCATCCTGAAGCAGCCGCTGGTGATCGCGATGCTGGCGGTGCCCATCCTGATCCAGGTGTTCTTCAACGCAGGCCTGGCGTACTGGCTGAACCGCCGCCTGGGCGAGTCGCACAGCGTGGCCTGCCCGTCGGCACTGATCGGCGCCAGCAACTTCTTCGAGCTGGCCGTGGCCGCCGCGATCAGCCTGTTCGGCTTCGAGTCCGGCGCGGCGCTGGCCACCGTGGTCGGCGTGCTGATCGAGGTGCCGGTGATGCTGCTGGTGGTGCGCCTGGTCAATGGCAGCCGCGACTGGTACGAGCGGCCCGCCGCGGCCCGCGCCCCCGCAACCATCGGACGCAACCCATGAGCGACATCACGATTTATCACAACCCTGCCTGCGGCACCTCGCGCAACACGCTGGCGCTGATCCGCAACAGCGGCGCCGAGCCGCAGGTGATCGAATACCTGAAGACGCCGCCGGGCAAGGAGCGGTTGCGCGAACTGATCGCCGCGATGGGCGTGCCGGTGCGCGAGGTGCTGCGCCGCAAGGGCACGCCCTACGACGAACTGCAGCTCGACGACCCGAAGTGGACCGACGAGCAACTGCTCGATTTTCTGGTGGCGCACCCGATCCTGATGAACCGGCCGATCGTGCGCACGCCGCTGGGCACGCGCCTGTGCCGGCCCTCCGAGCTCGTGCTCGACCTGCTGCCCGCCCCGCAGCGCGGCGCGTTCGCGAAGGAAGATGGCGAGGCCGTCATCGATGCGAGGGGCCGCCGTGTCGCCGGTGACGAGAGCCTGCCCAACGTCGATCGCGCTCTTTTCGAGCGGCCGAACGCGGCCCGCTTGCAGGCGGGGCCCGGCACGGCCGGTGCGTCGACCCATGCGCCCCGGTTCCTGATGCTCTATGGCTCGCTGCGCGAACGCTCGTACAGCCGGCTGCTGACGCTCGAGGCGGCGCGGCTGCTGCGCGCGATGGGCGGCGAGGTGCGCATCTTCGACCCCGCCGGGCTGCCGCTGCCCGACGGTGCGCCCGACAGCCATCCCAAGGTGCGCGAACTGCGCGAGGCCGCGGCCTGGGCCGAAGGCATGGTCTGGACCTCGCCCGAACGGCACGGCGCGATGACCGGCATCATGAAGGCGCAGATCGACTGGATCCCGCTCGAGCTGGGCGCGGTGCGCCCCACGCAGGGCAAGACGCTGGCGGTGATGCAGGTCAGCGGCGGCTCGCAATCGTTCAATGCGGTCAATCAGCTGCGGGTGCTCGGGCGCTGGATGCGCCTGCTGACCATCCCCAATCAGTCGTCGGTGGCCAAGGCCTTCCAGGAATTCGACGAGGCTGGCCGGATGAAGCCCTCGGCCTTCTACGACCGCGTGGTCGACGTGATGGAAGAACTGATGAAGTTCACGCTGCTGACGCGCGACCTGGCGCCGTATCTGGTCGATCGCTACAGCGAGCGCAAGGAGAGCGCGCAGGCGCTGTCGCGGCGGGTCAACCAGGTGAGCCTGTGAGCACCGGCGGAGCGCGGGCATGGTGAACCTCGCCAGCCGCCGCAGCGTCACGGTGGGTGCCCTGGGCACCGCGCAGACCTTGTCCTGGGCTTCGTCCTACTACCTGCCCGCCGTGCTGGCCACGCCGATGGCCAAGGAGCTGGGCGTGGCGGCGCCGACGGTGTTCGCGGCGTTCTCGATTGCGCTGGTGGTGTCCGCCGCGGTGGGTCCGGCCGCCGGCCGCCTGATCGACCGGCGGGGCGGGCGGCCGGTGCTGATGGGCACCAACGTCCTGTTCGCCCTCGGCCTGCTGGCCCTGGGGCTGGCGCGGGGGCCGGTCACGCTGTTCCTGGCGTGGGGGCTGCTCGGCATCGCCATGGGCAGCGGATTGTACGAGGCGGCCTTCACCGCGCTGGTCCGGTTGTATGGGCAAGGCGCGCGCAATGCGATCACCGGCATCACCCTGATCGCCGGCTTTGCCAGCACCGTGGGCTGGCCGCTGACCGCCCTGCTGGAGAGCCAGTTCGGCTGGCGCGAGGCGTGTTTCGCCTGGGCGGGGCTGCATCTGCTGATCGGCCTGCCGCTCAATGCGTTGTTGCCAGAGGTTGGACCGGCTCCGGCGCCTTCGTCGCCGGCTTCGGACAATCCGCCCGCCGGCGCATCGGGGGCGGCGCCCAGTGTCAATTCTGGCGCCGAGTCCGGCGTACCGGCCTCTGCCTTGCCGGAGTCCGCGTCCAGCGCGTCGGCGACCTCGACGCCGATCGCCTCGGCCGCCCGCCTGCGCCTCACCACGATCCTGCTGGCGTTCGTGTTTTCGGTGACCTTCTTCGTCAGCGCCTCGATGGCGTCGCATCTGCCGCGCCTGCTGCAGGCCTGCGGCGCGACGCTGGCGGCGGCGGTTGCCGCCGGGGCGCTGATCGGGCCCGCGCAGGTTGCCGGGCGGCTGCTCGAATTCGGCTTCCTGCGCCGCGTGCATCCGCTGCTGTCCGCAAGGCTGGCGGCGCTGGGCCACCCGATCGGCGCGCTCGCGCTGCTGGTCGCGGGCGCGCCTGCCGCGGCACTGTTCGCGCTGCTGCACGGCGGGGGCAATGGCATCCTCACCATCGCCAAGGGCACGCTGCCGCTGGTGCTGTTCGGCGCCCACGGTTATGGCGAGCGGCAGGGCTGGCTGATGATGCCGGCCCGTGTGGCGCAGGCGACGGCGCCCTTCCTGTTCGGCCTGGCGCTGGACCGGTGGGGCGCCTCGACCTTGTGGCTGTCGGCCGGCTTGGGCCTGTCGGCGCTGGTTGCCCTGATGCTGATGCCCGCCATCAGGCCGGCTGCGCATTCCTGACTGAAGAGACGCCGATGACAACCGAATCCGCCAACCCCCAGCCCTCGGACGCGCAGCAGTTCGAGGCCCTGAATCACGAGTGCTTCTGCTTCAGCCTCGATCGCGAGGCGCTGGCCGGGGCGCTGGAGTCGGAACTCGGCCAGCCCGGATTGTCGGCGCTGGTGCGCGAACGCTGCCCCTACGTCTTCGCTGCCCAGCCGGTGTTCGTGGCGCCGCAGCCGCTGCGCCAGATCGCCCAGGTGGTGCGGGCCGTGGAGGCCGTGGTGGCGATGCTCGCCTATCGCGATCAGGTGCTGGCCGAGGCGCCGGCGATTGCCCGCACCCGCGCCAGCGTCGGTGTCAGCGCCGGCATTGGCGCCAGCGCACCGCGCGGTGTTTTCTTCGGCTACGACTTCCATCTGAACCACGGCCGCCTGGGTCTGATCGAGATCAACACCAATGCCGGCGGCGCGATGCTCAACGCGCTGCTGGCGCGCGCCCAGCGGGCCTGCTGCGAGGCCATGGCGGGCCTGCTGCCCACGCCGGCCAGCATCCTCGCGTTCGAGCAGCGGGTGGTCGACATGTTCCGCGAGGAGTGGCGGCTGGCCGGGCGCGAAGGGCCGCTCGCCACCATCGCCATCGTCGACGAGCATCCCGAGCAGCAGTACCTGTATCCGGAGTTCCTGCTGTTCACCCATCTGTTCCAGCGCCATGGCCTGCGGGCGGTGATTGCCGGACCGGGCGACTTCGAATGGCGCGAGGGCCGGCTGTGGCACGGCGAGCACGCCATCGATCTGATCTACAACCGCCTCACCGATTTTTATCTCGAGCAGCCCGCCAGCGCCCTGGTGCGCGAGGCCTGGCTGCAGCAGGCGGTGGTGCTGACGCCCGACCCGCGGGCGCACGCCCTGTATGCGGACAAGCGCCGGCTGGCGATCTTCAGCGACCGCGCGCAGCTGCAGGCGCTGGGTGTGCCCGAACCGGTGCAGCAGGTGCTGCTGGACAGCGTGCCCCTCACCGAAACGGTCGACGCGGCGCATGCCGATCGCCTGTGGGCGGCGCGGCGCGGCCTGTTCTTCAAGCCGGTGGCCGGTTACGGCAGCCGCGCGGCGTATCGGGGCGACAAGCTGACGCGCCGGGTCTGGGACGAGATCCTGGCGGGCGACTACGTGGCGCAGGCGCTGGTCGTGCCGGGCGAGCGCCTGATCGAGGGCCAGGATGCCCCCGTGCCGCTGAAGTTCGATCTGCGGGCCTATGCCTATGCCGGTGACGTGCAATGGGTGGCGGCGCGCCTGTACCAGGGGCAGACCACGAACTTCCGCACGCCGGGCGGAGGCTTCGCGCCGGTCTACAGCACGGTCGACGCGGC
>JADJVQ010000095.1 GCA_016710525.1 Burkholderiaceae bacterium | reverse complement strand
GGGCGCGTACTCGTCGCTGATCTCGACGATCTCCTCAGGACTGCCGACCAGAACGACTTCACCATAGTCACGCCAGGCGGCGGTGGCCGCGTTGCGCGCCAGTTCAGGCAAGGCGTCGATGACAGAGGGCATGAGGTCGATCACCTTCATGCCGAGTTCGCGCGAAGACGTGAACAGCCACACCGGAGAATCCGGGCCGTGCTCGGCCTGCCCCGCCAGGTCGGCCGCCACCAAGTTTGCATCAGCGCTGTCGTCGGCAATGATGGCCGACTCAGTCGGACCCGCCACCACATCGATACCGATGCGCCCGAACAGCGTCCGCTTGGCCTCGGCGACGAATCGGTTGCCCGGGCCCACGATCACATCGGCAGGCTTGGAGGAATACAGGCCAAAAGCCATGGCCGCGATCCCCTGCACACCGCCGAGGGTCAGCACGGTGTCTGCTCCGCACAGCCTCATGGTGTGCAGGATGGCGGGGTTGACACCTGCGTCCTTGTGGGCGGGCGATGTCGCAACGATGTTGGGCACACCCGCCACTTTGGCGGTGCACACGCTCATGATCGCGGAGGCGGCGTGTGCATAGCGCCCGCCGGGGACATAGCAGCCGGCGACATTGACGGGAATCAGCCTCTGCCCTGCCACCAGGCCATCAATGAGCTCCACCTCGAACTCATGCAGGGACTCGCGCTGGCGCAGCGCGAAATCCCTGACGCGGGAATGTGCAAACGCAATGTCGTCCTTGACGCCCTGGGACAGGGACAGCGAGGCCTTGGCGAAATCATCTTCGCCCATGACGATCGGGCCATGCCAGCCGTCGAGGTCACGCGCGTACTTCTCCACTGCGCTGCGACCGTTGTGCTGGATATCCGACAGCAGACGCTCCACGGTCTCGGAGGTCGCGGTGTCGATCGACGCTTGTCTCGGAGGGGCTTTCTTCAAAAACTCAATCGTCATGGAACACAACCTTCAAAAGAATGACCCATTCGCTTCAACAGAGTGCTCTGACCAACCGTCATCAACCGCGACCTTTCCAGGGCACCACGCGCCGCTCCACAAAACGCACAAGATGATCAAAGGCATAGGCGATCGCTGCAATCACCACGATGCCCATGATGACGACCGGCGTCTGAAGGAAACGAGATGCGGACAGCACCATGTAGCCCAGGCCAGAAGTGGCCGCCACCATCTCGGCCGCCACCAGCGTCGTCCAGCCAAAACCGATGCCCACGCGCATCGCGGTGAAGATCTCCGGCATGGCCGACGGCAGGATGACCATGCGAATCACCTGCCAGCGGGTGGCGCCAAACGAGTAGGCGGCATGGATCTGCTCGATCGCCGCCGACTTCACGCCAGCCCGCGCACCCAGGACCATCGGCGCGAGCACCGACGAAAAAATCAGCAGGACCTTGGACAGTTCGTCGATGCCGAACCAGATGATCATCAATGGCAGATAGGCCAGCGGGGGAATCGGGCGATAGAACTCGATGGGCGGGTCGAAGATGCCGCGGGCGACCGGGCTCATGCCCATCGCGATGCCCAGCGGAATGCCGACGACACAGGCCAGCAGAAATGCCCCGAAGACCCGCAGGGTGCTCACCCAGACGTGCTCCCAGAAGCCGACCCCGGTAAAGCCTTCCTTCATCACGTCAAACAAGGCGTTCACAACGTCCGTGGGCGAAGGCAGGAAACAGCGGCTTGATGTAGCCCGCATACGTGACGAAGCCCCAGAAGGAGATCAGCAGAACGATCACGACCGCGCTGATCCAGACGCTTTCGCCTTGTCCTGGCACGCCATAGATCTCCCCAGGTTTGGCGGGCTTTGCTTTCATCAAGCCACCCAGCACGCCGTTGCCGTTCGTGGAACGGTTCTCACTCATCATGAGCTCCCTCTTCGTCGGTGAAGATGATCCGCAGGACGGCTTCCCGCAGCGCAATGAACTCTGCCGAGGCCTTGATCTCGCGCGCATTGCCTGACTCGAAATAGCGTCGGCTGAAAGGCAGATCAAAGGTATGCGAGATGCGCCCAGGCCTGGGCGACATGACGATCAGCCGGGTCCCCATGAACAGCGCCTCTTCCACGCTGTGCGTGATGAAGAACACCATCTTTCCGGTGTCCCGCCACACCTTCAGGATCAGCTCCTGCGCCCGCTCGCGGGTCAGCGCGTCCAGCGCACCCAGCGGTTCGTCCATCAACAGGATGTCGGGGTCGCTGGTCAGTGCACGTGCAATGCCAACACGTTGCTGCATGCCGCCTGACAACTCGTAGGTGGCCGATTGCTCAATTGCTCCAGCCCCAGAAGCTTGATGAATTCTCGCGCGATGGTTTCGCGCTTCGCCTTGGCGTGCCCCTGGATCTTCAGGCCGAAGGCCACGTTGTCCAGCACGTTCAGCCAGGGCAGCAGGGCGTGCTTCTGGAACACGACCGAACGGTCCGCACCCGGACCCGTGACCGCTCTTCCTTTGAGGGCGATCTCGCCCTCGCTGGGTGCCATGAAGCCGGCAATCAGGTTGAGCAGCGTTGATTTGCCGCAGCCCGATGCGCCAAGCGCCACCACAAAGTCTCTTTCATTGATCTCAAGATGGATGTTCTTGAGCGCATGCACAGGAGGTTTACCGGCGACCGGATAAAACACAGATACATTTCGGATTGCAAGAGCAGTCATGGGACGCCTCGATGGGAGCCACCGTGGCGCTGACCTGCAACGTGCAGGTCGGCACTCCTGACACTGCCGTCGACTCACTTTCCCGCAGCGGACTTGGCAAACGCAGCGTTGACAAACTGGCTGTAGTCGTCCGCAGTCTTGTTGATTCGACCTGCGCTCTGAGGAATTTCAGCGGTGCCCTTGATGGTCTTGGCTGCGCGCCGCCCATCCAGTTGGCCGACATGGCCAGATCCGCGTCAGGTAGATCGTGCCTTCCAACATGGTTGACTGCAGCGGGTGATACACCCACGCTTGCAGCGACGGCTTTGAGCTTCGGTGAGTCTGCGTTCCAAGCGGCCTTGTTCTTGTGGTAATCCGCATTGATCTCGAACATGGCTCGCAAGAACTTGACCAGGCCGTCGCGGTTTTCAGCTGCGAACTTGTTGTTAGCAACCCATGCGTTGAAAGTATGAAAACCAGCCGCTCTCGCCACTTCGCCCGCGGTGTACATCACCTTGCCGTTTTCACGCAGCTTCGTTTGAACGGGAACCCATACAAAAGCCGCATCGATGGCGTTTTGTGCCCAAGCAGCGGCGATTTCGGCTGGCGACATGCCTAGCAAGGTGATGTCTTTTTCACTCATGCCGTTCATCTGCAATGCGCCCTTCAAAGAGTAGTGCGCTGTCGAGCCGATCGGCACTGCGATGCGCTTGCCTTTGAGGTCGGCAGGTTTTTCGATGCCAGAGCCATTTCTTGTGACCAACGCCTCGGAGCTGTCGATGACCTTGCCGGCAGAGACCATCTGATAGGGCAACCCAGAGCTCAAGCCGGCTGACAGGGGAGAAGATCCGATTTCAGAAACCTGAATGCCGCCAGAGGCCATGGCGGCATTGACTTCTGCTCCAGAAGCGAACTGCCGCCACTCAATTTTCCAGCCGGTTGCTTTGTCAAGGCTGCCATCCGCGATGAGCGCCTTGTAGGGAAGTGGATCACCAAAGTGGCCGATCACCACCTTGGTTTGTGCAACCGCCTGGGTGGCCAGGGAAAGGGTGAAAGCCGTGCCGATGATCAATGACTCAAGTAGTCGATTCATGGTGTTCATCCAGAAAGAGAGGTTGCAGACGTTGGGGCCTGGAGGGGGGCTCACTTGCCATGAAGCACGTGACCTCGGCAAATGCTAGGCACAAGAACTTTTGAAAAATAGAGCCAGATCCGTTTTACTCTGGTGCCAGAATGAAAGCGCTGTCACGGGCGCGCCACCGGCCCGCCGCGGGCCGCTTCCATGCACCGAGACGTTGCGCGGCTAGCGGCGCAAACCACCACAACTGGTGCATGAGTCCAGAAAACGGTGCAGGGGACTTCGTATCCAAAGGATCACGGCATGAGACAGAAGCAGGAGATCACCGATGTCTGGGCCAAGCTGTTTCCGCAGTTCTCGGGCAGCAGCGGAACCTTGCAAGGTCAGGTCAAGGAGATGATGGTTCACTCCATCCTGATGGGCTTGGTGCCCGCCGGCGCCAAAGTCCCCACCAGTCGAGCCCTGGCCAGTGCGCTCGGGTTGGCTCGAAACACCGTGTCACTTGCATTGCAGGTGCTGGTGGACAAGGGTTTCCTCATTGCTGCCCCTCGCAGTGGCCTGGTGGTCAATGGCGATATCCTGCTGGGCCAGGCCGTTCATGCTTCAGCCCAGGTCCCTGCGCCTGCGGGTCTTCAGTGGGATGCGCGGCTGCTATCCCGCGCAAGACATCAACGCAACATCGTCAAGCCCGCCAACTGGCAGGAGTTCGCCTATCCGTTTGTCTATGGCCAGTTTGATCCAAGCCTAGTCCCCTTGCGGGATTGGCGCGTCTGCGCACATCAGGCCCTGCTTGCGCCCGCGGTCAAGAAATGGGCGCAGGATCACATCAACCGGGATTCCGAAGCGTTGCTGGACCAAATACAGCACCGGCTTCTGCCCGCGCGCGGCATCATGGCCAAGCGCGATGAGATCCTGGTCACGGCGGGCGCGCAAATGGCGTGCTATCTGTTGACCAACGTCTTGCTGGACCGCAATACGGTGGTCGGGATCGAGAACCCCGGCTACCCGGATGCGCGCAACAACTTTCTGCTACGCACGGACCACGTCAAGGCGCTTCCCATTGATGCGGATGGCCTGGTCGCGTCGCGCGCGATGGGCCAGTGCGCCTACGCATACGTCACGCCCAGCCACCAGTGCCCCACGACGGTCACCATGCCCATGGCGCGCAGGCACGAGATCTTGGCGCTGGCCCGGAAAAATGACATCGTGCTGTTTGAGGATGACCATGAGAGTGAACTCAACTTTTCGGGCAGGCCACTGCCCGCGCTGAAGAGTCTGGACACGGATGGACGGGTGATCTACCTGGGCAGCCTGTCCAAAACCCTCGCCCATGGCTTGCGCATTGGCTACATCGTGGCGCCCGCTGAGCTGATCCGCGAGCTGCGTGCCCTCAGGCGCCTGATCATCCGGCACACGCCCGCCAACAATGCGCACACGGCCAGCCTGTTCATTGCACAGGGCCACCATGACGCGTTCATCCGCAAGCTGAACGTGACCTACCGGGAGCGGCGCGAGTTGCTGAACCGGGCCTTTGCCAAGTACCTGCCGCAGTTCCACATCATGCCGTCACAGGGTGGTTCGGGCGCTTGGATACAGGGACCTGCCGGACTGAATGCGCGGGCACTGACCGAGCGCTGCGCGGCGCGCAGTGTGCTGATCGAGCCCGGCGACATCTTCTTCAAGAAAACATCAGCGGCCAGTCAGTCCTACCTGCGCCTGGGCTACGCCGCCATACCCGGCAGTCTGATCGACGCCGGCGTGCAGGAGCTCGCGCGCGCGTACGCAACCCTCCAGGGACACCCGCCGGCTCAGAGTGGTTGTCGGATCCCTAGAACGACCCCGGATACAGCGAGGAAGGACGGACTTGGCTCGATGCGGACAGGTATTTGACCCACGTGCGAACTTTCCGGCGCGCGTCAAGGTAGTTGTCGCCTCAGTCATGCAGCTTCTTGATATTTATCCGACACAGTCGCCACCATGCTGACCACCGCTTCTTTTTCCGGGTTCAGCGCCACGGCGCCGATGGGCGTCCAGTTGCGGGTGTGGCGGCTCCAGCGCGCCGGATTGATTTCGCGTGCCTTGATGTACAACTCATGCCGAGCCTCGAGAATCGCGTGATCGTCGCCGGCATGACGCTGCGCCGGGCTCACATAGCGGATGCCACTGTGCCGGTGCTCGACGTTGTACCAACGCACGAAGGTAAGCGTCCGACCTCCACCGTATTGACGGCCGGTCTTACTCGTTGATCTCGTCGACCCGTTGGCCTTGGCGCCGGGCGGTATCCACGGCCAGGTTCAAGCGGTTCAGTAACTGCGGCAAGGTTTCATCGGGATGGCGCTGCAGCATGGCAACGGTCTGGCGCCCATCCCAGGCCACTGCGGCGAAGTCGATCGGGTCGACCCGCCCAACCATGATGTGCCCACCACCATCGATCAACGCCCGGATGTGACCCAGCGGGTCCGCGGCGCTCACGCTGCTTGTAGCGCCGCCTGATGGGCCTCCGTCGACGTTCCACGGCAGCAACTCTTCGATGCGGTTGATCGGGTGCTCGGCGATCCGCTCGAGCACATGACGCAAAACATGCCCGTGGATCGTGCCCGTTCATCTTCGCCGTGCCGATCAATGAGTGGAACGCGGCCGCCCGCTGGCTGCCGGCATCCGGCAACAGCCAGTTCTTGCGCCCGACCGCAACCCCTCGCAGCGCCCGTTCTGCGGTGTTGTTGTCAATCTCGAGCACGCCGTCGTCGCAGTACCGTGTCAGCGCTTTCCAGCGCGTCAATGCGAAGGATCGCCTTGCCCAGTTCGGATTTTCTTGACACCGTTGTCAGTGTCGTCTGCAGCCATTCGTGCAGGTCCATCAGCAACGGTCCGGCCCGCGCTTTTCGCACACGCCGCCGCCGCAGTGCCGATCGGCCGCGTATCAGCCGCTCGATTTTGTACAGTTCCTTGATCTGTCTTATCGCGTCGGCCGCGATCGGCGAGGCCGTATGCTCGTAGAAGTCGTGGAAGTGCCTGCGCACGTGCGCCCAGCATGCTGCTTCCCGGATCGCGTCGTCTTTGTACAGCTTGGCGAAGCCGCTGTAGCCATCGGCCTGCAGCGTCCCGCGGAACTCACGCAGATGACGCGCCGGATGCTCGCCTTTGCGATCGGGTGAGTACCCGAACCACACCGCCGCCGGCTCGCTGCTGCCGCTGGCGTGGTCATCACGCACATACGTCCACAGCCGGCCTTCCTTGGTTCGCTTGCGCCCAGGTTGCAGCACCGGCACCGGCGTGTCGTCCCCGTGCAGCTTGCGGGCATCGAACACGTAACGCCGCAACGCATCCACCAGGCTAGGTCAACCGGGCGGTGGCTCCCCACCAATCGGCCAGTGTTGAGCGCTCGATCGACACACCTTCGCGGGCATAAATCTGAGACTGGCGATACAGCGGCAGCGCGTCGGCGAACTTGCTGACCGCGACATGGGCGAGCAAGCCCGGACCAGGCAGTCCGCGATCGATCGGGCGGCTGGGCGCGGGCATCTGCGCAATCGTGCGGCAACTCACGCATGAGAGCTTTGGCCGGACATGACGGATCACCTTGAAGCGAGCCGGCACGTACTCCAGCATCTCGGCGACGTCTTCACCGATGCGCTGCATCGCGCCACCACACTGAGGGCATTCGCACGCCGGCAAGTGATGCACGATCTCGCGCGGCAAGTGCTCGGGAAGCGCCTTGCGCACCGTGGGTGATGCCACTGGTGTGTCGACGAGCTTGGGCTTGGCAGCGACCCTGCTGATCGCTTCGCGCACTTCGGCTACCAACAGTTCGAGTTGATCGGAATCCACGCGCTCCGAGGATCGGCCGAATCGCGCGCGGTTCATCCGCGCAATCGTCATCTCCAGCTTGTCGATCCAGGCGCGCAGATGCCGGTTGTTCTGCCGCTCAAGCACCAGTTCGGCGTTGACCGACTCGAGCTCGGCGCGCAGATTTGCATCGTCGTCGTCCGGAGTCATCTGGTCGTCGGCTGCGCGCATGGGCGCACCCGAGTTCGACAGTTGCGCTCGTAACTATCTGATTTGATTGATGGCGGGTTTCAAACGTGCCCCTACAACAGGCTGAGTTGCTGCGTTTGGCTGGGCGTCTTGACCTTCAGCGCTTTCAGCACCTGGCTGAGTTCCGTTGTCATCGTCGACACGCCCGACAGCGGTTGCGCGCCGTTGATCGACACCCGGTGATGCTGGATTCGTTTCAGCGATTGCAGCGCCCGCTCAGGCGTGAGTCCCGTCTGGCCCTCGCGCAAACGCATGCGCATCACGCGATGCAGAATCAGCGCCATGAAGCAGATCGAGGCGTGGGCCCGAATGCGCTCCGGCAGCCGGTGATACACCGGCCCGATTTCCAGCTCCGATTTCAGCACCTTGAAGCCGCGCTCGATGTCGGCCAGGGATTTGTAGCGCTCGATGACGGCGCCGGGCTCCAGGTCCTGCACGTTGGTCACGACCAGCAGCTTGCCGTCCATCATCTCGGCCAGGCGCAAGGCATCCTCGTCGATGGCGTAGCTGAACAGCTCGGCCTTCAGATCGACCTTGATGATGTTGGCGAAGTGGGCCTCGCACACCGCGCGATAGAACCGGGCCTTGGTGCCGCTGTCGGAGAGTTTGCGGCCGCGCTTCTTGACGCCCTCGTCTTGCCCCTCAAGTTTGCCGACCCAGCCGCTGGCCAGACCCTCCAACTCGGCCATCTTGGCCCGGCGCTTCTGACGCTGCTCCAGTGCCACGACCGGGTCATGCGCGACCACCAGGCACAAGCCGTTCCAGGCAATCTCGCCGGTGGTCTCGGTGCCGCTCTGGGCGCACTTCCGTTGGAAGTCTTCCAACAAGTCGGCGAACTCCGTGTACCGCCGGCCCGGCACCGCGATGATGAACTCCAGGGCCTGCCCTTGGCTGGACCCTTGCCCCTTGGCCGGGTTCAGGTGAATGGCCTGCAGCGCCTCCAGATTGTCCAAGCTGAGCAGGCCGCGATCGGCCACCAGCACCAGCCGGCGCAGATGCGGGAAGCGTTGCATCACCTTCTTGACGATCGGCAGCATCGTCTTGGTCTCGGCCGTGTTGCCCTCGAAGACCTCGTGATAGATCGGCAAGCCTTCGCTGGTTTGCACCACGCCCAGCATGAACTGACGAGCGATCAAGCCCTCCTTGGCCATGCCGAACTGGCGGACATCGCCCTCGACGGTGGCGAGCCCTTCGGCGCGGATCGTGGTCATGTCGTAGAACGCTACCGACAAATCCTGGTCGACCAAGGGGCGCAGCAACGAGGAGATCACGCCGTCGACTGCATCCTGGTTGTCCATCAGCGCGTCCATGCTGCGCAGCAACTGCTGATGCGTGAGTTCAGTGACCTCGACATCGGGCAAGGCCACCGTTTGCACCCAGCGCAAGACGCCCAGCTTGGATTCCGGGTCGCACAGCCGGTTGAGCACCATGATGCGAATCAGGGCTTCGACGTCGATGGTGTGGCGGGTGCGGCGAAAGACGCGGCGCAGATCGGAGAAGCCCAGTTCCTTCCACAGCTCAGTCAGCGTCCACACGTTGCCCAGCGCGCGGGCGGTCTCAAACGACAGCGAGGAGGCGGCCAGCACAGGCGCCGCGTTGGCCGCAATCGGCTCGCGCCCGGCCACCTTGAGCAAGCCATCGATGACCGAATCGAGTTCGCCGGCCAACTGATCCATGCGACCCAGCGTGGCCACGGTGCGCTTCTTCACCCGTCCGGCGTCGTCGCGATAGGACTCGACAAGCTGGACGTAGCGGCGCGGGCCGGAGGCGGTGACCTTGACGAACATGCCGCCACACTATCACACGAATCCAAGAATCCAAACAACAGACCAATTACTGAAAACGTGCCACCACAGAAAGTTCACCAACAGATCTGCAAGTCATTGATTCTTCAGAAAAGCCGCGGAAATTGGCGGCGCGAGATGTCGAACTCGGGGGCGCAGTGTAAAGGACGATCGCCGCGCCGTGAATCCGGCTCGATCAGGCTGCTTGCTCTGGCTGCCAGGTTCGACTTGGACGACGCCAGTCGATGCCCTCCAGCAGCATCGACAGCTGCGCATTCGTCAGGTCCACCGCGCCATCCGATGCCTGCGGCCACACGAATCGGCCACGCTCCAGACGCTTCGCGAGCAAGCACATGCCGTCACCGCTCCACCACAGCACCTTCACCAGATCTCCACGTTTGCCGCGGAACACAAACACGTCTCCGCTGAACGGTCTTTCGCCCAGCGACAGTTGAACAATCGCTGCCAGCCCGCTCATGCCTTTGCGCATATCGGTGACGCCCGCGGCAATCCACACGCGGTTGCCTGCAGCCACACCAATCATTGCAAGGCCTGGACGATCGCACGCAGTTGCTCCGCGGTTGCTCCCGACAACAGCGACACCGCCACCTTGCCCACTCTCAATTCCAATGCGGGCATCACGGTGCAATCACCGCGGGCAGGCTGTTGCGGCGCATCGCTGACCGACACCGGAATCAACGCAACCGGCAGGCCAGACGCGTCGTCGATACGCCGCTCGACGCGGCCAGCGTTTATCCATTTCCTAACCAGGTTGGCATTCAGCCCATGGCCCAGCGCCACCTTCGCAACCGACAAACCCGAACGGGCGCACTGCTCAACCACCGAGGCTTTGAACTGGTCCGTGTACCAGCGCCGGCCCACGGCATCTATCTGCCTCACCCCAGACCCACCCGCCGTCGATTTCTGCGATTCCAATTTGGTGTCCACCATCCGTTGGTGGACACCATCCTCGGCGACGCGGTTCCTCAGATCAATACGGCCTTGGGCGGACGGTTACGCACGAAGCTGGCTGCCCATTCGCGGGCAGCATCAAGGCCCTTGAAGCCCTTGGATGGGAACTCCGGGCGGTACTTGGCGGTGCGGAACAGCGCCTCGGCATAGGCGTTGTCGTCGCTCACCCGGGGCCTCGAGTACGACGGCTTGATGCCCAGCCAGTTGAGCATTGCCAGCACCGTGGTGGCCTTCAGGGTGGCGCCGTTGTCGCCGTGCAGCACCGGCTTGTTCTGGAGCGCCGCGATGCTCTCGGCCAATGCCGTGCGCCGCACCAGGTGCGCGGCGTGGTCGGCGTCATCGGTGTCGTGCACCTCCCAGCCCACGACCTTGCGGCTGTAGATGTCCAGGATCAGGTACAGGGGTAATCCCCCCATTCTCCAGGGTGCTCAGAAGCAGAGACGTCAGGCGACCACGGTCGGTCGCTTCGACCAGTTCGACCACCCTCTCTACACCTTCTTCACAAACTCCGACTTCAACCCCATCGGCCCGATCCCATCGATCTTGCAGTCGATGTCATGATCCCCATCGGCCAGGCGGATGTTCTTCACCTTGGTCCCGACCTTGACCACCAGGGACGAGCCCTTGACCTTCAGGTCCTTGATCACCGTGACGGTGTCGCCGTCCTGCAGGACATTGCCGTTGGCGTCCTTGATTACGCGGGCTTCTTCGGCCACTGGCACAGTGTCGGCCGTCCACTCGTGCGCGCACTCCGGGCAGACGAAGTTGCCACCGTCCTCATAGGTGAACTCGGACTTGCACTTCGGGCACGGGGGCAGGGCGGTCATGAATGGGTATCCTGAAAAGCAAAACGCCACTGGCCAGTTAATTCGTGAGCGAGACGAAATGGAGGTTTGCAGAAGGCGCAGTGTTGCGAAGCGCTCTTTGCGAGTGGAAGGCCCTAGAGTGCTGTCACTTCATCGGGGGATGTTTGACGAGAAAATCGACTGCATCTCTAACGCTGTCCGTGATATGCAAGTAGTCCTCGAAGCCTTTTTCTGAACTCAATTTTCGGAGAAGCTGAAATACTTGCTTCCGTTTGTCCGTCGGATCGCCAAACGTCATGGACGTTGGATTCCAGTAATTCACTCCCAGGAGAATCATTGGGCTCTTGACTTTTTGATAGGTTCGATAATAATTTTGGCATGCATCTTGAAAGAGTTCCTGAACAGTTCCGGCATTTCCTTCGGCGAAAATTATTCCACCCAATGCTATTGCTAGCAAGCCTTCCTCGCGAACGCTGTTTTCGAAGTATTTCGCAATGTGAGTTGCGAAAACATTCGGCGGTTCGTGACCATAGAACCAGGTTGGGATTCCGATACTTTGAGAACTGATCCGATCTACTGGGTCACCTAGGGATTTCCAAACTTCGAAGCCTTTCTTGAGCCAAAGTGGATCGTTGTAGAGTGGTGCGGTAGAGAGACTGCTTAGTGCATTCTCTAGAGTGTTAGGCGGATCTGTGAAGGCCAGCGGCATAGGCTCCCAAATTTGCCGCCTCCATTAGCCCCGGGCCACCGAAGTTCCGCACTTCAGACCTGTTTTTGGCCCATCTGCGGGCGCCTGAGCGTTATAGATCAAAGGCTTAGAAGTTTTCCCGGCAAAGTTCTGTAGTGTCACGCCGATGGCGATATGGTTCTTGATAAATAGGCCATCGCGTCGTACAGTGCTGTCATGTTCACGCGACTCACCAGCTCCGGCGGGCGCACCTATCTTCAGCTCGTCGAGGCCTATCGCACCTGAGTCGGGCGCCACCCGCCAGCGCGTCATCGCCAACTTCGGGCGGCTCGACAAACTCGAGCCCAAGCACCTCGACCCCCTGATCAACGGCCTGAATCGCGCTCTGGGCCGCAGCACCAATCCGGCCTCGCCAGTTCAATACGACAGCGCTCGCGCCTACGGCGATGTTTATGCCTTGCATCAGCTTTGGACCGAGCTGGGTTTTGGCGATGCGATCAAGCGGGCGTTTCGGTCCTCGCGACGCGAATTCGACGCCGAGGCCCTGGTGCGCGCAATGGTCTTCAATCGGCTGTGCGACCCCGACTCCAAACTCGGCGTATTGCGCTGGCTGGAGACGGTGGCTGCCCCCGGCATGCCCGCGACGCTCCCGCATGATCATCTGCTGCGAACGATGGATCTGCTCAGCGAGCGCTGCCCGGCGATCGACGACAGCTTGTGCAAACTCATCCGTCCCCTGATCGACCAGGAACTCTCGGTCGTCTTCTACGACCTGACCACCGTGCGCATCCACGGTAATGCCGAACTCGAGGACGACGTTCGCGCCTACGGCATCAACAAGGAGACCGGGGGCATTGCGCGCCAGTTCGTGCTCGGCCTGGTGCAGACCAGCGATGGCTTGCCGCTGATGCACACCGTCCACCCCGGCAACGTCGCCGAGACCAAGACGCTGCGCGCGATGCTCGAGGGCGTGCTGCAGCGATTCGACGTGCAGCGGGTGATTCTGGTGGCCGACCGCGGACTGCTCAGCCTGGACAATGTCGCGCAATTGGCCGAGGTCGCCGCGAGCAGCTCGCGTCGCATCGAGTTCATCCTGGCGGTGCCCGCACGCCGCTACGCCGAACTGGGCGGCGTCATGGATTCGCTCGCGTTCGTCGACGGCATCGCCGAGAGCCGCTTCGCGGAGCATCGCCTGGTCGTGGCGCATGATCAGCTGCGCGCAGCCGAGCAGAGTGCTCGCCGGCGCGAGCGCATCGCCGAACTCGAAGCCTTCGCGGAACGACTCGTCGGCAAACTCGACACCCAAGACGAGGGCAAGTCCGAGCGGGGACGGCGTGCCACCGACCGCGGCGCCTACTCGCGATTTGCGCGCGCCGTCGCGGACGCAGAACTCACGCGCTTCGTGCACGCCGACTATCAGGCCGACCGGTTCAGCTATTCGATCGACGAGGCCGCGATCGCTGGCGCCGAGCGCTTCGACGGCAAGCTGGTCCTGCTGACGAGTGTTGCTGACTTCGGCGCCGCCGAGATCGTTGATCGGTACAAGAGCCTGGCGGACATCGAACGCGGCTTCCGGGTGCTCAAGTCCGACATCGAGATCGCACCGGTCTACCATCGGCTGCCCGATCGCATCCGTGCCCACGCGCAGATCTGTTACCTCGCCCTGGTACTGCATCGGGTGATGCGCATGCGCCTGAAGGCCAGCGGCAGCGCGTTGAGTCCGACCCGCGCGCTGCGACTGCTCTCGCGCATCCAGAGCCATCGGGCCACGATCGGCGAGGCCAGTTATACCGGCATCTCCCGGCTCAGCGCCGAGCAGACCCGACTGTTCGAGGAATTGAACCTCCCAAAACCGCTCGCTCGATCCCTGTAGTGTCATTTTTCGGATGGCAGGTCCTGCCAAATCAATCACTTACGCAATCAACTGCGGAACTTGGGGGCCACCTCCAGTAGCCACCAACTACCCTTGCTGTGTCAAATGCAGGGAGAGGTACGCCACGTCACGGTAGATAGCTTCATCCCGTCCGCGATCATGGCTCCCCATGATCGCAACGATACGTTCACTCTTTGAGCCTGCAAAATCATCGAGCGCTTCTGCAACAGTTGCATCATGCAGTCGTCTGAGTAGCAACAGATCCGCCGGGGTTGGTATTGGAGTTTTCGATTTCTGATCCATATACGACAGATATATCAATCGATCGAAATACGTTTCGAACGTCGAAGAGTCGTTCGGATCAAATCCTGTGTATAGCTCTTCAGGTGTATAGAGGGTGCGCGTAAAAGGATCAAATGGCGCCGCTTTTGATGGCGGGATCGAAGGTGTCGACAATACATCCTGCCTTTGATGCGGCCTGCGAACAAGCTTCTGTCAATTGACATCCTAAAAAAGAGCAGTCTGCTAGATCTTGAGCAGCAATCGCATCTGAGAATTCGCGCAAATCTATGTTCTGAAGACGGCAGGCGCGGGCGCTTTGAGCCAAGACACACATTCAGCTATGGAATGCACTTCAATTTTCATTTGACACTTCCTTGGTGTATGAACTTGCACCCGACGCTCTTCAGGTCATGTACCTGGTCCACCTGTTTGTGTGTGGCCAAGCGCCTCTCTTGCGTGGAAACGCGAAAAGACATCCGAATAGATTATTTGCTAGCAAATTGTTGCCGAATCAGATGTGCCACGGCTTCGCGTGGCTCCCTGAGGTTGATTGGATAGGCGGATGCGAGTCCGTTGGTTGAAGATATCTTCCACGATCGACTCAGTTTTACCATAGTAAGACCCGCGACGGTGCATAGATCCTTGATTTCATCTTCGGTGAGTCGGTCGAGTTGAAGAAGGCGTTCGTCGATTTTCTGTTTGTCAGGAATCTGTGCGACAAAGTTCTCTTTCACTTTGTATCGCCGACGTCTTCATTGCTGAAACTGGGAACAGCTTCCGACCGTGGGTCGCTTTGCGGTCTGGACCAAGTGAGGGCGTCTTTGACGATGACATGCCGGTCGCGTTGTGCGATCACTTGGCTTTGCATAAGCTGTCGGAGCTCCATCCGCATCGATTTAAGTTCGGATAGCGCGTCGATTGCGTTCACGGAAATATTCGCGTGTACCATCGATATTTTGGTTGCCACAGCAAGTCCCAGATAGAGAAGCCATGTCGTAAGACCTACAATAAAAACTATTAGCAAGCCGCCTGCAACTACATTGCTCATTAACGCTACGCCAGCAATCACCCCTACGAGACCGAGAATTCCCAAGAGCAGTTGGCCGATCCTAAACAACGTAAGTGCAGCAGAATGCAGGTCCGCTGCATCAGCCCTTTCAGGATCGTTCATTTGCTACTCCTCTTAATTGTCGAAAGTAAATACCATTGTTAATGGTGGATTGCCAAGTAGGTGAGTCAGGCTAGAAGCGCCTCCTGTAGTCTGGGCAGTAGATCGCTCTATCGATTGATTTCTTGGCTTGATGCCTAAGTCGAGATTCGTCAATTACGACAGATGAGCGTGGTTGGTGTCGAATCGCAAGCGGCGCTACTGCGCTGCAATGGTCGCGAGCCGACCCGCTACATCGGGAGCTGAGAGACGCGATGCTGTCACTGGAAGAGGGCAGTCTCGTCGCTGCCGTGTCCCTCACCGATGACGCCGAACCCCACACCCCCCATGCGGTCGCCTGGAGCGTCGTCGATCGGTCTGTATTCTTGTCGTCCTTCTTCATTCGCCCCTTTTAGCCGTTCACGCTGGGATATCGCCCTGAATTCGTTTCCCTGGCAAGGCATGCCAGACTCGACAACGATGCGCCACCGTAAGCTCCCCCCCCGCTCGGTAGACATTCGAAGGTAGACTTTTCAGGCAGGACGACCAATGAGGAAGTCTGATGAAGAAGTCGAAGTTCAGCGAATCCCAGATCGTGGCGATCTTGGCCGAGGGCGAAGCCGGCATTCCCGTGGCGCAAGTGCTGCGCACACACGGCATCAGCCACGCCACGTACTACAACTGGAAGTCGAAGTACGGCGGCACATCGGTGGCGGAATTGAAGCGCCTGAAGGAACTCGAGGCCGAGAACGCCAAACTCAAGCGGATGTATGCAGAGCTGGCCTTGGAGAACACCGCTATCCGGGATGTTCTGGGCCGAAAGCTGTGACGCCGTCGGCCAAGCGCGAAGCGGTCCGGATCATGACCGAGGAACACCAGGTCTCGATCAAGCGCGCTTGTCAGGCAGCCCGGCTATCGCGGGCGGCGTACTACAAGCCGAGAGTCGATCGAAGCGAACGCGATCGCGAAGTCGTCGATGCCTTGAACGAGATCGTGGCGGTGGAGATGCGCTGGGGTTTCTGGAAGTGTTTCGACCGCCTGCGGGCGATGGGTCGCACCTGGAACCATAAAAAGGTCTATCGGGTTTATTGCCAACTGCGGCTCAATCACCAGCGGCGTGCCAAGAGGCGGCTGCCTGGCCGCCCCCGGCAATCGATGATCGTCGTGCCGCAGATGAATTCCGTGTGGGCGTTGGACTTCATGCATGACGCGCTGTACTGCGGGCGAGCGATCCGCACGCTCAATGTGATCGACGAGGCGAACCGGGAATGTCTGGGCATCGATATTGCGACGTCCATACCGGCGCTGCGAGTGGTCCGGTTCGTCGAACAGCTGATCGAGGTCCATGGCAAGCCCAAGGCAATCCGCTGCGACAACGGGCCGGAGCTGACCAGCTACGCCTTCACCGAATGGTGCAAGGAGCACGACATCGAGCTGCGATTCATCCAGCCAGGCAAACCCGATCAGAACGCGTTCATCGAGCGGTTCAATCGGACCTACCGGGAAGAGGTGCTCAACGCCTTCCTGTTCGACGCGATCTCCGATGTTCGGGAAGTCACCGATGGTTGGGTGGAGCGATATAACGAAATCCGTCCCCACGACGCGCTGGGAACCCTGCCACCAGCGCGTTACCGCGAGAAACTGATCGCGGCCGAAGCTCTACTTTAGAGATGTCTACTTGACGGGGGAGCTTACGCCACTACCTCATTTGGACACGTTGCGCAGGCGCTTCCACTATGTCGTGGTGTTCGGCCCGAATCGGCGACGAAGACTACGCGGCAGGGGCCAGCCACTCTGTACCGATCCAGTCGAGCACGAATCATCGGACTTCGCTGACAGCCGCGCACCTCGCTGATCGATTCGAGCGACATTCCGCCAACGGCAAGGACCGCGCATGACCATCCGTGCGCTCGCCGACAAGCAAACCGTCGCTGCCAAGCTGGCGCGCATCCACGAGCCGCACATTGTGCCTCTCCTGCGCTGGCCCGCCGCATTCAGACACAGCACGCAGCGGCGTACCTGTTCTTCGACCCGGACAACGGCGGCTTTGACGCCCGCGTGCTGTCTTGCTGGAAGCGCCGGGCCGAAGGCCACCGACTTCGTGTCACAAGACAACAATGACAAGACCGCCGAGAACTTGAACCGGCTGATGAGCGAGGCCGGCCTGCAAAGGCGCGAAATCGTGCTGTGGAATGTCGTGCCGTTCTATATCGGCGCGGCTGACCGCAGCAAGCTGCGCGCTGCGAGACAAGGCGACCTGGAGGCCGGTAGGCCGTGGCTGTCCGAACTTTTCGGGCTGCTGCCTCGCATCGATGCCGTCGTACTGCTGGGCCGCAAGTCGCAACAGGCTCGCCCTCTCGTCAATGCATTTCGCCCCGTTGCCCGGGTGCTGGAAGGATGGCACCCATCACCGCTGGCGATGAACCGCGATCCGGCACGGCGGCGGCAACTGCTCGGCGTTCTGCACGAAGCTGCCACATCGCATGCCGACTGATCAACCTCCGAAGAGCGCGTCAGCTGAGGTAGGAATGATTGAGGGCCGACCGGGTCCCCGCCTTGCTCGCCACGCTCATGTGCATCGGCGATTGCAGCCGGAATTTCCAACACCGACGCGACTCGCATGCCGATCGCCTGCATGGCCGTCTGCATCGGCCGGTGCCGGCGCTGCAAACACCTCGGCACCCGCCGCCGAGAGGGAGTCTGGCTTTCACAGCGCACTGTGCCCCGCCTCCGCGTCCCGGTTGACTCTAAATCTGCCGTCACAGGAATCATCGCCGCACATGTCCCGCTGGATCCGATCCCCACCGTTGTGCACAATGTGGCCATGATCTTCCTAAGCCACAATCACGCAGACAAACCACTCGTCGAGCAAGTCGCTTTACGTTTGGCCTCAGCTCTCGGGCAAGCCAACGTCTTTTACGACTCCTGGTCTATTCAACCTGGCGAAGGCATCATTGACCGGATGTCCGACGCTCTGGGCAGGTGCACGCATTTCTTCTTCTTTGTCAGTGCAAACAGCCTAAGGAGCCGGATGGTTTCCCTAGAGTGGCAAAACGCCCTCTTGAAAGCTACGCGTGGGCAGTGCAAGCTGATTCCTGTCCGCTGTGACGGCTCCGAACTGCCGCCCATCATGGCGCAGTCCCTGTACATCGACCTGTTCACCGTCGGGCTTGATGCCGCGCTGGCGCAAATATCTGATGTGGTTCAAGGCGCGAACACCTACCGCGCCCCCGCTCAACCGTTCGGAAATCTGGCATTTGGCGTCAGCGGGTCAGCAACAGAACTCGTTGTCGAGGTAAGGGCCAAACATTTCCTTGAGCCCATCGGCAGTGTCCTGATTCTCATAGACAATCTTGCCGATGAGTTTGAGGCGAAACCCATTGACGAAGACCCTTTCAAGGGCGGTTTCAACGCTGATATCCAACTGAACGCGAGCCTAAAGACAAACGCTTTTCTTATCACCGTGTTCCGCGGTATCACGCCCGCGATGCCACTGCGAATTCAACTCAAGGCGCGAGACGGGCATACCCTCCGGTTCCGCGGCGTGCTTCACCAGAAGTCACACGATAGATGGGAGGGCGTCCCGCAAGAACTGACCTGACTCATACGGACGCTGCCGATTTTCCATCCACATCGCAAGAGATACTAGTCCTTCATGCTCCCGTTCCCACGCGTTCCGGCTGACGGGCGAGAGCACACGCTGCGCGAGGCTGAGGACACCCTCGCCGAGCACTTCAAGCTCTCGCCCGCCTTGCGCGCTGAGCTGCTCCCCAGCGGTCAGCAAGGTGTGTTCAAGAACCGCATCGCATGGGCACGCACCTACATGAAGAAGGCCAGACTGATCCAGGCACCCAGGCGCGGCGTCTTCATGATCACAGACCGAGGTGCGAAGGTCGTCGCCCCGGCCCCAGCCCAGATCGACACCAAGTACCTGGAGCAGTTCCCCGAGTTCGTCGAATTCCGCGACGGATCGAAGTCGGGCGACAGCGCGCTCGCGCCAGTAGAGATGCCGGCATCCAAGACGAAACCCGAGGAGGCCATCGCGGTGGCCCACCAGGGCCTGCGTGAACAGCTCGCCCAGGAACTGCTCGCGAGGATCTTGACCTGCTCGCCGACCTTCTTCGAGGAACTGGTCGTCGAGCTACTGGTCAAGATGGGCTATGGCGGATCGCGGCGTGATGCCGGTGAGCGCATCGAGCAGACCGGTGACGGCGGGATCGACGGCATCATCAAGGAGGACCGCCTGGGCTTGGACACAATCTTCATCCAGGCCAAGCGCTGGCAGGGGTCGGTCGGTCGGCCCGAGATCCAGAAGTTCGTTGGTGCTCCGCAGGGCCAGCGTGCGCGCAAGGGCGACTTCATCACCACGTCCTCGTACACAGCCGACGCGGTCGACTACGCGAGCCGCATCGACACCAAGGTGGTGCTCATCGATGGCCGGCAGTTGGCGACGCTGATGATCGACTTCGATGTCGGGGTGGCGGTATCGGCTTCGTTCGTCGTCAAGCGCATCGACTCGGACTAATTCGAGGAGGAGTGAGGTGGGGCAGCGGAGGGGCAGTCGGACGTGCGGGCGGTGACGGAGGCATCCAAACCCGACGGCCGTAGCAAAACGAAGCAGCCCGGCGGCTATCAGCTCATCTCGGCCGCCGCGGCTCGCTCTCCACCTCGGCACAATGCTCAGGCGCTGGGAGCTGCGCCGGCACCCCAGCTCCGCCCCTCGCCACATTCCACATTCGTCTCCTCGACATAGGTCTCTGACTACCGATTGCAGATTGTCGATCGGGCGACGCGGTACCTGCCCGATCATGCTGGGCGGCGCCCAAAGGTGTTGTGGCGCCGACAGCCGCCGAGCCTCCGTCCTCCCACAAAACATTGCCAGCGTCGGCCGCTGAAACTTACACTGCCCCTGTCACCGATTCGCGGCGGTTCAGGCCAAGGGTTTTATCTCACCCCATGCACTACTGTGCCTTCGATCAATTCCGCTTTGGCGTCAGAGAAGGCGCTCTTCGTTAGGTCGTATTAATGCCTCGCGCCATCCCTGACTGGTGGATCCAAGCATCCTGGTTCGTTGGAGGAATCTTCGCGACCGGAGCGCTCTGGTACTACCTTTCGACCAACAGTAGCTTCGGCATTGGGGTCGCAATCACCGGGGCGTTCCTGTCCTGTGGAATCGCAATCGCACTCCACCGAAAGCGTGATGCCCAAGTAATAGCAGTGACAGCGCGCGAAAAGGCGGGCTCCTCGCTCTCAGCCGCACCGACTAAGGAGAACATTGAACGAGTGATCTTGAACTCCGATCCACGAAATGACTGGAGTCTGCACTCGGATCCAACTAAGACCGTGTGTTCCTACAAGCAGGATGTCAATCTGCGGTTGGAGATGCGCAACGACGAATCCGGGGTGCAGTGCGAAGACTTTCGGGAGCCGTGGGCAAACAAGTTTCCCGATCGCTCTGCTAGAGGATACTGGTGCGATCTCTATTACGGGTCTAGCCACATCGGACGGTACGTACTGGTCGCGGCTGACGGCGCGCGTGCGCTGCTGCCATTGCCGCGACACGGCGCACCCGGGAAGCGCCCACACCATGTGCTCCCGCTCGACTATCGAATCGCCGAGATTCACGACGCCCTGCAAACGCTGGATCAACATGGTGCGAGACGCGGGCCTTGAGGTTATCGAACATGCAATCTAACCACCCGCTCAACCGGGCCCGCCACGTCAGATGGCCGCGGCCATCGAACCGGTTGGCTCGAACTCTAGGTTCCGACACTTATGCTTACCACGGATGAACTCCGCGCACAGCTCTTCCGCCTTGTGCACATTGCGCGAAGCATCGCGATGAAGCGCGCAATGACGGCTGTATGCGACAGTCCGCGACTGAACTTTTGGCGCTTAATTTTTGGTAGTCAATTGGACGTTGCGGTACTGGAGTGGTGCAAGGTATTCGGGTCAGATGCCGAGGCTACCCACTGGAAAAAGGCGGTGAATACATCAGAGCGCAGCGGATATCGATCCGGTCTTTTGGCGGCGATCGAAATTGACGAGTTGGCATGGTCCGACTACTGGGAGAAGATGAAAGCCTACCGAGATTCTTTCGTGGCGCACCACGTTGAGAACGGCGCGGTGGCGAACTACCCTGAGTTGGAGATCGCGCTGAAGTCGAGTGCCTTTCACTACAAGCACGTCTTGTCCCAGTTGCGCGAGCGCGGTCAGGGTCGCTACCCGGACGACCTGATGAAGTACTACACAGAATTCGAGGCACAATCTTTCCAGATCGCGCGAGCTGCCTTCGCCGCGACCGCTGGAATCGAGGAATCGGTTCGATGAGGCCAGAACCTAGGCGGTCCCTCAATCCAACGCCTCTCGGCAGGTCTCGGGCCGAAGCTTCGCTCCAACGCTAGGCGCCACAATATCGTCCCCGAGCCATGACCGACGAGCCATCCACTCTAGAGCCGGCCATTCAAGACCTTCGCGAAACGCTGTCGGACTTTCGTCTTGCGCCGTATCAGACTGCGGATCGCATCTTGACGAGGCTCGCGTACCAGTTCGAGGAGGAACCGCTCGCAGGGTTTCTCGGCAGCGTGCTCCCACAGGTTGATGCTTCGGCATGGTACGAGAGGGCTCTCGCCTCCATTGGTACGATGTCGGGATCAGGTGTACTTGACTGGCCTGCCAGCCGCCCGCAACGTGTCGCGATTCAGGTTTGGCTGTGCCGCGGCATCGCCTCGGGCCGGATACCGCTGTTAGACTTCGCATTCAAATTTCTCGGACCCGGTTCGGGTTTGACAGCGAAAATTGACGCATTCTCGGGTGTTGTGCTTGAGCCCTTGGTCCGAGACATTGAGAGACTGAAAGAGACAAGGCCCGTGCCGCCGATACTCTTCGAGGCAATGGGACATCTTCCGACGAGCGGCGATGCGACACTAGATTCGCTGCTTAATGACGCATGCGCCAAGTTCAAGGACCCCGCGCCGAAGGCTCGCGCGGAGGCTACCCAAACGCTCTGGCACGCCTGGGAAAGGCTCAAGTCCATTGAAGTACAGGGAAACAAGAAACAGTCGGTCGGTCGACTACTGGATCTAGCGGCGCCGGAGCCCGCGTTTCGTGCTCAGTTGGAAAGCGAAGCACACGCATTAACTGATATCGGCAACAACTTCCATATTCGCCACTTCGAAACGGACAGCGTTGCACTCGCACTTCCTGCACATTTCGATTACCTCTTTCACCGCCTCTATGCTCTGATCCATTTCCTTCTCTTCAGTCGCGCAAAGAGATGACAGCTCTATCGAAAGCAACACCAGAACCCGAGCCCGCCAGCCCTGGAGATACATGGCAGTGCGCCGGCCCACTGTTCGCCTCGGCCGCCCCCCGGTCCACCTCGATCCTCTGCTCAGGCGCTGCGGAACCGCACCGGTATCCCCAACCGCGCCGCCGCCACGTTTGCCACCTCGACATCACCCGTCAGCTCGGCCGCGTAGTAGGTGCTGCCCGGGTACTCGCCTTCGACGATCTTGATGCCAAGCGCATCGAGCGTGTCGAAGTCGAGCGAGTCGAAGAACACCTTCGCCGCCCCCATCGACCCGATGTCATCCGGGAACCATACGTGCTCGTCCCAGTCGATCGGCTCGGCGAGCCAGTCGGCCACGATCTTGCGCAGGCCGGCCATGCTCTGGCGGCCCTCCTGTCGCACCCATTCCTTCCATCGGTCGTCAGGGTCAGCGAGCAGGCCAGCGATGCGCTTGAGGCGGCGACGGTCGCCCGGCGGCAAGTCGTCTTCAAGCGACCACTCGATCGCCCGTCGGCGCTCATCAGCGAGATCCAACAGCCGATCCCGCAGCGGCCCCGACTCGGCGATGGCGATGAGCTCAGCGGGCGTCTTGATGCTGACCGGATCGATGTCCTCGAAGATGTCGCCCCTGGTCTTGGGCTCCGGCACGCGCGGGTCCCGGATGGTCTGGTACTTGTCGACCTCGAAGTAAACCGGGTCATCGAGCAGGCGATGCCAGACATCATCGACCTGGGCGGGGGTGGCTTTGGCGAAGGGCACCGGCAGGAGGGCCGATGCGGTGGCGGCCAATAGGCTGGCGAGGAACGTGCGGCGGTTCATGACCGGCTCCGATTTAGCGGCGTTCGGCGGGTGCCAGGGGCCGCAAGCTGGAACAAATCCTTGACCCGTGAGGTGGGTCGGCCCCCGGCCAGACAGTAGCAGAGAGTGCGGACGGCCGCGCACACGGCGGCATGGAGCCACTAGGACGCGCTGCGGCGGCCCGCTGGCTGTCCGAGTCACTACCCTGGCTGCCTATCCCTCGACGCGGCCAGCCGGCTGCTGTGGCGCATTTCGCGGACCTATCGCCATCGCGTGGGCGCGGACTTGGGGTTCACCACCCGGTTGCACTCCGAGGTCAGAGCCGGACCCGAAGTCAGGAAACGATACCGACCTGGGCCTCGCCCAGCCCTTCGAAGCGCACGATGCAGACATCGTCCGGTTTGAGGAATTTCACCCCGGTATAGCTGCCGCAGGTGAGGTACTGCCCGGCCCTTATGCCGGCGCCTGTGCGCAACTGATTCACCAGGGCAACCGCGACACCGAGCGGATCCCCGGTGGGATGGCCGCCGTTGTGTTCGTCCACGACCGTGCCGTTCACTTCCAGCACCACGTGAAGATTCTTAAGGTCGAGATCCCGCCAGTCCGTGACCGCATCGGCGTAGACGAAGCCGCCATTGAAATTGTTATCGGCCAGCCGCTCGAACACCGTCATCTTGGAATAGTCGGCGAACCGGCTGGAGACCACCTCGATCGCGGCACAGGCATCCATGGCGGCGGCAACCTCGTCCCGGGTATAGGAGGTCGCGCGGGCCGGCAGGTCAATCCTGGCGCGGAATGCGACCTCGCCCTCCACGCCGCATGGGCGGACGACGGCAGCGGAAAACTCGGCTGGTGTGGCACGTACCATGTGGGCGTACATCGGGCCGTGCGTCGGATCACCTTCCTTCGGCGCGATTGCCTTGTAGCCACCCACACTCGCGCTGACGGCAGCGGCAACCGCATCCTGAATCGCGTAGCCGTCTTCGAAGGTCGTGGGTCGGCAGGCCTCAGGGAACCCGGCCAACGGCTCGCGTGATTCATGCGCCTTGGCCAGCAGAC
>JADJVQ010000094.1 GCA_016710525.1 Burkholderiaceae bacterium | reverse complement strand
GTTCCAGATCGTCAGCGAAACCACGGTGTCGGGTTACCTGAACTGGATCCAGGACATCTCGCGCCGGGGCATCGCGGTCAAGAACCCGACTGTGCCCTACCAGGTCGGCGGCGGCCCCGATGTCTTCGACATGCAGGCCACTTATGTCAATGAACTGCCGATCGCGCACGATGCCAGTGCACGCTGGTGCGCCGGCTGGGCCTGCTGCTGTGCGCCGGGCAGCTCTCGGGAGCCACCCAGACACTGATCGTCGAGGCGCTGGAGGCCTCGCCCATCACCAGTACCAGCAGCAGCACGGTCAAGCTCGACCGGGTCGCGTCAGCCGTGCTGCTGGTGATGGCATCGGCCGAGTACCTGGTCCAGAAATAGGCGATCACCATGCACCTGATCCAGCCTCAACGGCATGCCCGACGTGCGTTCCTGCGGCGCAGCAGCCAGCTCGCCATGACGGGTGCGGCGTTGCCGATCGCCTTGAACCTGTCGGCGATCGGCCAGGCGGCCGCCTTCGGCGCGACCGACTACAAGGCACTGGTCTGCGTCTTCCTGTACGGCGGCAGCGACTACGCCAATTCGGTCGTCACCTACGACAGCCCGAGCTACGACCTGTACAGCACGATCCGCGGCGGTGGTGCCGGGCAGGCGGCGGGCGGCATCGCGCTGGGCCGTGCCGATCTGGCGGCCACGCTGCTGACCCCCGGCGCCGCTTTGCCGGGCGGCCGGCAATACGCGCTGCACCCCTCGATGACCGGCCTGGCGGGGTTGTTCAACAGCGGCAAGGCGGCCGTGCTGCTCAATGTCGGCCCGCTGGTGGTGCCGCTGACCAAAGCCCAGTACAACAGCCCCGACCGCAAGCTCTACCCGCTGCCGCCCAAACTGTTCTCGCACAACGACCAGCAGTCGGTCTGGCAGTCCTCCAGCCCCGAAGGATCGACCGTCGGCTGGGGCGGCAACCTGGGCGACCTTGCCATGGCGAGCAACGGCAACTCGCTGTTCACCTGCATCTCGGCCACCGGCAATTCGGTGTTCCTGGTCGGGGACTCGGCGCTGCAGTATCAGGTCGGCACCACCGGCGCGGTGCCGATCAACGGAGTCAAGGCTGCCGTGAACGGGTCGGTGGCGGTCAAGAACGCGCTGACCACGCTGATCCAGCAGAGCCGCCCGCATACCCTCGAGAACGAATACAACCGCGTCACCCAGCGTTCGATCGCCGCCGAGGCGCAGATCACCGGGGCGTTGGCCGGCGTGAGTCTGGCCACGGTCTTCCCCAGCGGCAATTCGCTGGCCGACCAGCTCAAGATCGTCGCCCGCCTGATCGCGGCCCGCAATACCCTGGGCAGCCGGCGCCAGGTGTTCATGGTGTCTCTGGGCGGCTTCGACCTGCACGACAATCTGATCGCCCAGCAGCCGGGTCTGCTGGCCGGCGTCAGCGCGGCGATGACCGCGTTCTACAACGCGACGCTCGAAATGGGCCTGGCCGACAAGGTCACCAGCTTCACCACCTCGGATTTCGGGCGCACGCTGTCGTCCAACGGCGATGGCTCGGATCACGGCTGGGGCGGACACCATCTGATCGTCGGTGGCGCCGTGAAGGGCAAGGCGTTCTATGGCACGCCCCCGCCGGTCAGCATCACCGACACGTCCTCCCCCAACGACCAGTGGCATGTCGGGCAGGGCCGTCTGCTGCCCAGCACGGCGGTGGATCAGTACGCCGCCACCCTGGCCAGGTGGTTCGGGGTCAGCGACACCGAGATGGCCGGCGTGCTGCCCAATATCGGCCATTTCGGCGCGGCCGGCGGTCGTGCCGACTATCCCACCGACCTGGGCTTCCTTGCTTGACCAGGCCGCCCTCCATCCGATTCCTGGCCGCCTGCTGAGACCTTCGCATGCCCGATCCCGACCCTGCCGGCTGGCGCATCGACGCGCTGGGCGAACGCTGCCTGATGGTCGAATTCGGCCAGCGGGTCGATCCGCGCATCAACGCTGCGGTGCACGCCTTCGCCGATCACCTGATCGATCACCCGATCGCGGGTGTGACGGACGTCGTGCCCGCGTTCACCACGGTGGCCGTGCACTATCGGCCCGAAGGGATCGACGGCGATGCCTCCGGCGATCCGCCCCATCGACGCCTGCAGCGCCGCCTGGCCGAGCTGCTGGCCAGCGGCATCGAAGGCGCGGTTCGGCAGACGCGCCTGGTCGATATCCCCGTGTGTTATGGCGGCGATCTCGGGCCCGACCTGGACGAGGTGGCCAGCACCTGCGGCATGCCGGCGGGCGAAGTGATCGCGCGGCACGCGGCATCTCCCCATGTGGTCTACATGCTCGGCTTCGCGCCGGGCTTCCCGTACATGGGCGGACTCGACCCGAGGCTGGCGATGCCGCGCCGCTCCACCCCGCGCGTGCGCATTCCGCCGGGCTCGGTGGCGATCGCCCGCGAGCAGAGCGCCGTCTACACCTTCGAGACCCCGGGCGGCTGGAACCTGATCGGCTGCACGCCGCTGGCGCTCTTCACACCGCAGGCCGATCCGCCGACGCTGCTGCGCCCCGGCGATCGGATCCGTTTCGTGCCGATCTCGCGTGAGGCCTTCGATGCCGCGCGCGCCGGGGACCGATCATGAGCATCGAGGTGCTCAAGCCCGGTCCGCTCAGTTCGCTGCAGGATCTCGGGCGCACCGGCGTGCAGCGATTCGGTGTCATCGCCAGCGGCGTGATGGACGAGTGGTCGCATCGGATGGCCAATCTGCTGGCCGGCAATGCCGCCGACGAGGCGAGCCTCGAGATCACCCTGATGGGGCCCAGCCTGCTGTTTCACCAGGACGCGCTGATCGCGATCGTCGGCGCCGACCTGTCGCCCCGGATCGGCGAGCAGGCGGTGCCGATGGCCGAACCCGTGCGGGTGGCCGCGGGCAGCCGGCTCGACTTCGGCCGCCGGCTATTCGGCTGCCGGACCTACCTGGCGGTGCATGGCGGCTTCGTCGTGCCGCCTGTGATGGGCAGCCGCAGCACTTACCTGCGGGCCGGCTTCGGCGGTTGGCAGGGGCGGGCGCTTCGCAAGGGCGATCGGCTGCCGATCGCGGCCGATGCGCTCGGGCCCGCCGATCTGGCGGCGGTGCAGCGGCCGAAGGCACCCCCGCATCCGGCCCGCCAGGATCGCGCGATCCGCGCCATCCCGGGCCAGCAGTGGGCGCGCTTCAGCGCGCAGGCCCAGGCACGATGGTTCGATTCGCCGTTCGTGGTGAACCTGAATTCGGATCGCATGGGCTACCGGCTCGACGGGCCCGGGCTGGCGCTGGCCGCTCCGCTCGAAATGATTTCCGAGGCGGTCGCCTTCGGCACGGTGCAGGTGCCCCCGGACGGCCAGCCCATCGTGCTGATGGCCGACCGCCAGACCACCGGCGGTTATCCCAAGATCGCCAGCGTGGCGAGCGTCGACCTGCCCCTGCTGGCGCAGCGCGTGCCCGGCGAGACGCTGCGTTTCGCGCCGGTCACGCTCGACGAGGCGCAGGCGCTCTACCTCGAGCGCGAAGGCGAATTCGCCCGCTTGCGCAACCAGATCCCCTCATTGAATAGGTGAATCGCAATGTCCTCGATGCCTCGAATCGACCTGAACTGCGACATGGGCGAGAGTTTCGGCGCGTACGAAATGGGCCATGACGAGGCGGTGCTCGATCACGTCAGTTCGGCCAATATCGCCTGCGGCTTTCATGCCGGAGATCCGCGCACGATGCATCGGACCGTGAAAATGGCCTTGGACCGTGGCGTGGCGGTCGGCGCACACCCCGGGCTGCCCGACCTGCAGGGGTTCGGGCGTCGCAACATGAGCCTGAGCCGGGCCGAGGCCTACGATTGTGTGATCTACCAGGTGGGCGCGTTGAGCGGATTCGCGCAGGCGCTGGGTGGCAAGCTCACCTACGTGAAGGCCCATGGCGCGCTCTACAACATGGCGGCGCGCGATCCCGCGCTGGCCGAGGCGATCGCCAGTGCGGTGGCCGACTTTGATCGCAGCATGGCCTTCTATGGCCTGGCGGGCAGCGAACTGATCCGGGCGGCGCAGGCGGCAGGCCTGCGTGCGGTGAGCGAGGTGTTCGCCGATCGCAGCTACCAGGACGACGGCTCGCTCACGCCGCGCACGCAGCCAGGCGCGATGATCGAGGACGTCGAAGTCTCGGTGGCGCAGGTCCGGCGCATGGTGCTCGAGGGCACGGTGCGCTCGGTCAGCGGCAAGGAGGTGCCGGTCCAGGCCGACACCTTGTGCATCCACGGCGACCAGCCCGGCGCCCTGGCTTTCGTGCGCCGCATCCGCGAGGAACTGGCGCGCGCCGGCATTGACGTGCGGGCCGTTTGAGCGGGCGTTCGTGGGGTGCTATTCGATGCGGATGTCGGCGTCGCTGATCACCCGCCGCCAGCGTTCGGTTTCGTCGCGGATGAGTTTGTCGAATGCCTCGGCGCTGCCGCCATGCGGATCGACGCCCTGAGCGGCAAGGCGGGCTTGGGTCGCCGGCTCCGCCAGAATGGCGTTCAGTTCGCGGTTCAGGCGCGTCACGATGGGCGTGGGAGTTCCGGCAGGCGCGAGTACGCCGTACCAGCCGATCACCTCGAAACCTGCAAGGCCGGATTCGGCGATGGTCGGCACGGCGGGCAGCACTCGCGAACGCTCCAGCGAACTGATCGCGATCGCGCGCAGCCGCCCGGCCTGCAGCATCGGCATCGCCGCCGTCGCGGTGGCGAATACCACCGGCACCCCGGCGCCGCTCACTTCGGTCAGCGCGGGCGCTTCGCCCTTGTACGGAACATGGGTCATCGCGATGCCCGCGCCGCGGCGCAGCAGTTCCATTGCCAGATGCGAGGTGCTGGCATTGCCGGCCGAGGCGTAGTTCAGATTGCCCCCGCGCGCCAGTTCGATCAGTTCAGCCAGCGTCTTCGCCTTGATATCCGGATTCACCAGCAGCAGCAGCGGAAAGGTCGCGACCTGGGCGATCGGCGTGAAGTCGCGCAACGTTTCGTAAGGCAGGTTCTTGTACAGCGAGGCATTGACGCTGGCCACACCCTGTTAGACGAGCACCAGCGTATAGCCGTCCGCTGGCGCCTTGGCGGCCGCCTGCATGCCGATGATGCCGCCGGCACCCGGCCGATTTTCGATCACCACCGGCTGGCCCAGTCGCTCGGCCAGACGTGCGCCCAGAGTGCGGGCGAGCGAATCGGTCAGGCCGCCGGCGGCGATCGGTGCGATCAGCCGGACCGGCCGGCTGGGGTACTCCTGGGCATGTGCCGAGCCAAGTGCCACCGTCAGGGCGGCGCTCGCGACCAGCCACGTGAGCCACTGCTTCAATCCTGTCATTCAGAGGCCTCCTGTGGGCGATTTGCCCGCATGCCGGGATCCATGGCGCGAGTCATCCATTGTGCGGGGCCACCCGGATGGGCGGACGCGGGGCCGCCTCGCGTGTCTGCTGTTGTAACACCATCGTTCCTGAAAGGCAGCGCATGAAGGTTTCGCAAAGGCAACGAAACTCGCCGACCCGGGGAATCGTCCTGGCAATGCTCACAGGTGTCGTTTCGCTGCTGTTCGTCCTGGCCGGCTGCGGCGCCAGCGACCCGGAGCCCGTGACGGCGCCGGAGCCGGCACCGGCAACCGGCCCGACGCCGCCGGGCTGGCCGGACTCGTTCGCCGGCCTGGAGCACACCCGGCGACCCGACGGCGCATCGCCAGGCACCAAGGCACTGCCCAGCGATGGCGCTTATTCGATCGACGCCGGCAATCGCGAGCTGGTCCGGCTCTTCTACAAGACCGTCTACGCCTCCACCGACGGGGTGGCCAGCGGATGGTTCGGCAATCCGTCGACCTGCAACGCCGGCGACACCAGCGCGATCTTCAAGTCGGCCAGCTTGCGCCGGATCAACTGGTTTCGTGCGATGGCCGGCGTGCCCGCCACCATTGCGTTTGATGAGACGCTGAATCAGCGCGCCCAGCAGGCCGCGATGCTGATGTCGGCGAACGGACAGATCAACCACGCACCGCCGTCGACCTGGTCCTGCTACAGCGCGAGCGCGGCCGATGCCGCCGGCAAGTCCAACCTGGGTCTGGGGATCAACGGGCCCGACGCGGTCGAGGGTTATGTGGCCGAGCCGGGCGCCAGCAACTCGTCGGTTGGCCATCGGCGCTGGCTGCTGCATCCGCAAACCCGGTTCATGGGCATCGGCGATATCGGCGGCACGACGGGCACGAACCCGACCCGCACGAACGCGCTGTGGGTGATCGACGCCAATGCGTCCAGCACACGCCCGGCGGTGCGCGACGACTTCGTGGCCTGGCCGCCGCGCGGCTACGTCCCGTACCAGACGGTCTACCCGCGCTGGTCGTTCTCCTACCCGCGCGCCGATTTCAGCGCCGCGACGGTGACGATGACCGAGAACGGACAGCCGATCGCCACGCGCAAGGAACCCGTCGCCACCGGTTTCGGCGAAAACACGCTGGCCTGGATTCCCGGGACTTACGTCGACGGCATGCGCTGGGCGATGCCCAGTGCCGACACGCTGTACCAGGTGACGGTGGCCAACGTGCTCGTCGATGGCCGCGTTCGCAGTTTCACTTACGCAGTCACCGTCTTCGATCCGCAATCGGCGGCTGCGACGCCGGCGCCGCAGATCGACGCGGGGCCAGCCGAACTGAGCGTCAACCAGGCGGGCGCCTATACCTTCACGACGCTCGCCGGCGTGTCGCAGTACCAGTGGCGATCGTTGTCGGTGGCGCCGTTTTCGCTGAACGATGGCGCCGAATCCGGTGCGGCTGCGTTCTCGGTCGCCACCAGCGCCGGCTACAGTGCGATCGACGGCCAGGCGGCGGCCAGTGGCGCGAACGCGTATCACCTGGCCCACACCCAGGCGGTCGACCAGACCTTGCTGCTGAACCAGACGCTGGTGGGCACCGAATCGGCGAGCCTGAGCTTCGCGAGCCGCCTGGGTTTGTCCTCGGCCGCGCAGATCGCGATGATCGAGGCGTCCACCGACGAGTCGGCCAGCTGGTCGGTGCTCTGGCAGCAGGCCGGCCAGCAGACCGGATCCACGTCGACATTCGGCGAATCCGGGTTCACGACCCGTGTCGTTTCGCTGGCTGCGCTGGCCGACAAGACCTTCCGGCTGCGTTTCCGGTATGCGCTGAACACGGGCGCCGGCCCCTACTACCCGCAGGCCGTCTCGGGGGTCGGATGGTATGTCGACGATATCCGCATCACCGGCGCGCAGGCGCTGGCCTCCGCCAGCCAGGCGCTCGACACCCAGGGTGCGGCGTTTGCGCTGACGCCAGCGGTCGCCGGCGACCTGCTGCTCCAGGTGCGCGCCGGACTTTACGGTTATTACTCGGACTGGAGCACGGCGCGGCGCGTGGCGGTGCGGGCGACGACCGCACCGGCGCCGGCGCTGGTCGGCAGCAGCGGTGACGACCTGCTCGCACCGGGCGTCGGATCGCATCGCATCGACGGGCTTGCGGGGCAGGATACGGTGAGCTATGCGCTGCCGGTGGCCAGCTACCGGATCAGTCGGCGCTCTGGCCAGTTCGAGGTCGACACGCTGACCGGAGCCCCGGCCAATGACCAGCTGGTGAGCATCGAACGGCTGCGTTTTGCCGACGGCGACTTCCCGCTGGTCAATCCGCTGCCGGGCGCGGCGCCGGCCTTCGGCCAGGATGCCGGCTTCCTGTTCGACTTCGTCTACTACCGGCTGCGCAACCCGGCGCTGGCCCCGCTCGATCCGGCGGCCGCGCTCGCGCAGTACCTGGGCAGCGGCGCGGCGCAGGGCAGGGCTCCCAACGCATGGTTCGATCCGGTGTACTACGGCCATCGCTGGCCCGACCTGAGCGCGCTGAACCTGGACGCGGCGACGCTGTTTCGGCACTACAACCTGTACGGCGTCTGGGAAGGGCGCTCGGCAGGTCCGCTGTTCGACCGGTTCGACGGCGTGCGCTATCTGAGCAGCAACCCCGACGTCGCCGCGTACGTCGATGCCCATCTGCCGGATTTCCTGGGCAGCCGGAGCAACGGCGCGATCGCGCACTACCTGATCTACGGCGCGGCAGAAGGCCGGGCCGCGTTCGACCGCGACGGGCAGGCGATCTCGATGGACTACGCGTCGCAGTAGCCCGGTCAGCCCGGCAGGTCCAGCACCTGGCGCGCCAGGATGTTGCGCTGGATTTCGCTGGTTCCGCCGTAGATGGTCGGCACGCGAGCCTTGTAGAAGGTGGCCAGCGGGTTCAGGGTCTCGTCGCCGATCGACACATTGCCGCTCAATCCGCCCAGCGGGCCGGCGGTTTCGACGACGAGGTCGGCCACGCGCTGGAAGGTTTCCGACGCCCACACCTTCAGCAGCGACACATCCTGGCCGAGCGACTCGCCGCGCGAGACGATGGCCGCGTAGTGGCCATAGATGTCCGCCAGGTGCGCGACGTCGAGCTTGAGCGACATGAACCGGTCGTTGAACACCGGGTCATCGAGCAGGCCGCGGGCGCGGGCCAGCGATTCGAGCACCAGCAGCCCGTACTCGGGCAGCTTGGGACTGCCCAGGAAGATTCGCTCGAAACCCAGCAGGGATTTGGCCACGGTCCAGCCGCGGTTCAGTTCCCCGACCAGATTGGTGTGGTGCGTTCGCACACCGTCGAGGAACACCTCGCAGAACTCCTCGGTGCCGGCGATGTCGCGGATCGGACGCACCCGAACGCCTGGGGAATGGACGTCGAGCAGCAGGAAGCTGATGCCCTCCTGCTTCTTGGCATCCGGGTCGGTGCGCACCAGCGCGAACATGTGGGTGGCGTCGTGCGCCAGCGTGGTCCAGATCTTCTGGCCGGTGATGACGAAGTCGTCGCCGTCACGCACGGCGCGGGTGCTCAGGCTGGCCAGGTCCGAGCCGGAGTTCGGCTCGGAGTAGCCCTGGCACCAGATCGCGTCGCACGACAGGATGCCGGGCAGGTACTGGCGCTTCTGCGCCTCGGTTCCGTACTTCATCAGCACCGGACCCACCATCAGGATGCCGTGGTCCTGGAAGCGCATCATGCCGCAGCGTTCCTGCTCTTCGAAGTAGACCAGCAGCTTGGATGGCGACAGGCCCATGCCGCCGTATTCGACCGGCCACGCCGGCGCGATCCAGCCCTTGGCGGCCAGGCGAAGGTACCAGTCCTTGTTCTCGGACCAGCGCAGCCGCCGCGGCGGGAAGCGCTGGGCAACCGGGTAGTGGGTTTCGAAGTCGTCGCGGACCAGCGCCCGGAATGCGTCGTCGGTGAGCGCGTTCCAGTCCTGGGCCTGCGGGACGCCGTAACGGAATTCGGCAGAGGTGGTCATCAGCGGGTACTCGTCGAAAGCGGTGAACTCATCGCGCCCCAGCGGCGGCGGTGCTCGGCGCCGTTGCCCATCCAGGCCGACAGCGTCAGCGCACGGTTGACGTACAGCCCGAGGTCGTATTCGTCGGTAAATCCGATCGCGCCGTGCAGTTGAACGGCCTGGTTGCACAGCAGCAGAGCGGCGTGCGAAGCCCGTGCCTTGGCGCTGCTCGCTGCCTGGGTGCGCGCAGCCGGGGTGCTGGCGGCCGAATCGAGGGTGCGCACGCTGGCGTCGACCACCGCGCGGGCCAGCTGGCGCTGGATCCAGATGTCGACCGCGCGGTGCTGCAGGGCCTGGAAGCTGCCGATCGGTTTGCCGAACTGCTTGCGGGTGCGCAGGTAGTCGAGGGTCATCTCGAGCGCCCGGTCCATCAGCCCGACCAGCTCGGCGCTGACGGCCACGGTGCCCTGGTCGATGGCATGGCGCAGCAGTTCGGCCGCTCCGGTGTCGGCCAGACGGTTGTCGTGCGGCAGGGCCACATCCGTGAAATGGAGCCATCCGCTGGCGCCGCCATCGGCACAGGGTTCGGCGCGGACCTCGAGGCCCTCGGTGGTTCGAGGCACCCAATACAAGGCCAGGCCCCGGGGACCGGTGGCGGCCACGATGAAGGCATCGGCACTGGCGGGCAGCACGAAGCGGCTGGAACCCGACAGGATGTCCCCTGCAGGGGCGGCGCGGGCGCTGACACCGCAGGCGTCGATCTCCAGGCGCCCGGCGTCGCCCTGCCAGGCGACGGCGGCCACGCAGTCTCCGGCCACCACGCTCGCCAGCGCGCGTTCGCCGCAGGAGTCGGCGCGGGCGCCGGCCAGGCATGCCGGCGCCATGACCGCGCCGCTGACGAAGGGCTCGGGAAAGGCGGCATACCCGATGCGGGTGGCCAGAGTCGCGCTGGCGGCCAGGCCCAGCCCCAGGCCCCCTTGGGCCTCCGGCACCTGGATCGACAGCCAGCCGAGTTCGGCCATCTGGCGCCAGGTGGCGCGGTCGTAACCGTCGGCACTGCCGCGCAGCGCGCGCACGCGCCGGGCATCGGGTTTGGCGAACGCGGCAGCGGCGTCGGCCAGCATCGTCAGGGTGTCATCGCTCATGGTGTGCTCAAAGCATCCGTCCGCCGGAGGCGCGCGGGTCGCGCATCCGGTATTGACCGGATTCGACCTGATGGAAAAATCGTTCGCAAGCGGCGTTGAAGAGATCGGGCTCTTCGAGATTGCAGGCATGGCCGGTCTGCGGCAGGAAAACGAGGCCGGCCGAAGGCATCGCGCGCTTGAGCATCAGCGACGCATCCAGGCAGGGCTCGTCCTCGTCGCCGCTCACGATCAGCGCCGGCACGGTGCAGGCGGCCATCTCGGCGGCGAAGTCGGACAGCGACGGCCGCAGCGCCTGGTAGCCGCGCAGCGTATTGGCCGAGCCCAGCGCGGAGTGCTGGCGCAGCAGGCCGATGAATTCGTCGAAGGCACGCGGGCTCTTGTTGAGCAATTGGACCCGGGTCGGTGTGATCGCGCGCCGCTCGGCACCCTGCACCCAGCCTTCACGCAGCAGATCGTCGGCGTTGCTCAGGGCCTCTTCCTTGAACTGCGCCCGTGAAGCGGCCATCGATCCCGAACCGATGCCGGCCAGCGTGATCGACAGGGCGCGCTGCGGCCACTTCATCGCGAAATAGAAGGTGGCGAAGGCGCCCATCGACAGGCCCACGATGTGCGCGCGTTCGATGCCCAGGCCGTCGAGCACCGCCAGGATGCCGGCACGCTGGTGTTCGAACGAATATCGTTCGGGCTGTTCGGGCACATCCGAGGGCGGGTAGCCGCGTGCGTTGAACGCGATGCACCGGTAGCGGCGCGAGAAATGGCGCATCTGCGCCTCCCAGCTGCGGTATTCGCCGAGGAACTCGTGGACGAACACGATGGGCGTGCCGGAGCCGCTCTCTTCGTAGTAGAGATTGACGCCGTCCGAGGTCGTGATGTGCGGCATGGTGTGTCGGTTCCGGTACGTGAAGGGATGGGGCTCGGTCCGCCGTCGTTCGTGGGGCCGTTCGCCGCGATCGGCCGGTTCTCCCCGCGCGCACGACGCGCATCGGCGCGATGTCGACCGAGCCGGACGATCCGCTAGCCCTGCGGGGATCCGGGCTCGCCAGGGCGCGATGCAACCGGGTGCTCATCGGCGACGGCCGGAGCCGGAGCCGCCGGTCGGGATGCCAGTCCCTGCACGCGGGGGTCCTGCAGCGGAGGGCGCTGGGACGGCACGGCCGCGGGCTGGGACGGATGGGGTCCTCCTTCCGAAGGCCGGGGGCCCTGGGAACGGTCAGTGTCGGGCCGCGGCCGCGAGGCATCCCCTGCCTCGGCTCGCTGGCCTTGCGGCCTCGGAGCCTGCGGCCCCTGGCCCTGCGGTCGCGCGCCCTGAGGACGGTCGCCGGGAGGACGGTCGCCGGGAGGACGGTCACCGCGCGGGCGATCGCCAGGAGGACGGTCTCCGCGCGGGCGATCGCCGCCTGGGCGATCACCTCGGGCCCGATCACCGCGGGGAGCCTCGCCAGGCGGGCGGTCTCCTTGGGGCCGGGCGCCTGGCGGGCGTCCCCCTTCTGGCCGCGAGCCGGGCGCTCGAGCACCCTCGGGGCGTGGCCCGCGCCCTGTTCCGCCCGGACGCTGATCCCTGCTTGTCTGGGGGCGGCCCGACGAGTATCCGGCACGGTCTCCCGTGAATCCGGAACGTTCTGCGCCGGAACCTGGATGAATGCCGCGGTGCGCGGGCGCCACCGGCTGGCGCTTGGCCCGCTCGGCCGCTTCCTGGCGAGCCTGGGCCAGCAGGCCGTCGAGATCGGCCGACGCGATGCCTTTCAGGACGCAGAAGTTGGCCTGCGACAGCTTGGTCGACTCGAAGTCTCGAAGCAGCACCATCCGCTTGCGATAGGCGTCGTCTTCCTGGGGCCGTGGCGCCAGCTCCTGCGCCCGTTCCTGCGTCTGCTCTGGCGCCTGATCGTGTGGCCGATCGTGTGGCCGATCGTGTGGCCGATCGTGACGAGGTTCAGACGTGCGGGCGGGCCGGGGTTCACTCCCTCTGTGACCGCGATCACCCGAGCGAGGGGCCGCGCGGCCCTCTCTTGGAGTTTGTCCTTCGGTCCTGCGAGGCGAGTCGCCCGAGCGAGGGCCTTGCTCCCCAGCCGGCTGCGACGGCTCTCCGGGGCGATGGGCCGGGTCGCCAGCGCGATGGGCAGGGTCCCTACGCCGCTGCGCCTGCTCCTCGACGCGCCTGGCCTCCTGGCCGGCCCGCCGACGCGCCAGTTCCGTTGTCGCCGCCACCCGGTGCTCTTCGGCCAGTTCGCCGCTGGCGGCGCCGTCGAGATCGAAGCGCTGGGTGCCACGGGACAGCGCGGACAGGTAGGCATTGCTGCCGGTGTATCGGCGCAGGAATGCCGAGAGCGACTGCCGGGTGAACACCCCGGGGGCGCGCTGCTGGATGTCGGACTGGATCCGCAGTTTCAGCGGCTTGGCGGCACCCGAGAACAGGCCGGGAAACAGTTCGGCCAGGCGATCGGCGCACGCCTTGGGCGAGAGTTCGGCCGGCCGCGGAGCCCCATCGGCAGGAGCGGGATCCTCAGTGGCTGCCTGGCCTCGGCCACGACCCCTGCCGCGCCCGCGGTTGCGGCCCGAACGCGAGGTACCCGCTGGCGCGGGCCCTTCGGCCGATGCGGCCGCGTCGCTCGGAGCGACCGCCTCGGTCGACGTGGCCGCCTCACTTGGAGCGACCGCCTCGGCCGATGTGGCCGCGTCGCTCGGAGCGACCGCCTCGGTTGATGTGACCGCCTCGGCCGCCGCGGATCGCGTGTCCGGTTCAAGTGCGGGAGTCGCCGATGGAACGGCCTCGGTCGCATGAGCAGGCTCGGTGGCCTGACCAGGCACGGGTGGGGTCGGTTCGCTATGGGCTGACGATTCGGGCATGTCTTCGGGGGATGGAGGGGGCGCAGCGCGCCGCGACTGACGAGAGGATCGCACCGATCGGGGATCGGCTCAAATCGGGGCGATCAGAACTTGGCTCACAGCGTGACCCAAGGCCTATGCCGCCCAAGCCGTCGCTGTTTCGAACCGGGTCGGCAACCGCTGCCAGAGGCCGACGGGCGCCGAGCCGAGGCTCGGTCAGGCCGAGGCCAGGGATCGAAAAAATAAGGCCGCTCGATGAGCGGCCCTCCCGGCGGCCACCAGCGCCGAAACCCTGGTGGCGAGATATCTCGGACGATCAGAACCGGTGAATCATGCCCACGCCGATGAGGCTGGCGGAGTTGCCGCTGTTCGGCGCCACGGTGACGCCGGCCCCGGCCAGCGAGGCGCCCGCATTGCCCTTGTTGCGCAGCTGGGTGATCCGTCCATACAGCGAGGTCCGCTTGCTCAGATCGTAGTTGTAACCCAGCGTCAATTGCTGCTGATCACGCGGGCTGTCGGCAACATTGCGCAGCGTTGCCGTCGCAAGCACCTGATGGCGGCCGAAATTGACCTGGCCGTGCAGGCTCAGCAGGGTCGCCTTCTGGATTCCCGTGATGTCCACATCCTGCTGACCATACGAGGCGCCGACCCGGAAGGCGTCAACCTGGTAGTTCACCGCCACGGCATGCGAGGTGGACTTGCTCGGAACCGCCACGGGGGCTGCGGCAGTGCCGCTGCGGCGCTGCTGGAAACCATAACCCAGCCAAAGGGGGCCGGACGACCACGTCAGGCTGCCGCCCAGGTAATCGCCGCTGCGGGAACTGGGGCCGCTGGACTCACCCGGTGCGTACATCAGCGAGCCGACGATCGGCAGGTTGGAGGGCGAGGTGTACATCAGGGCGTTGTCGGAGCGTGCCGCCCACGCCAGCAGGCCCGCCTGGGCGTCGGTCTGCGCCCACAGGGTGACGGGCGAAAAAACGGTGTTCACGCCGAACGGGTCCGGGCGCCAGGTGAGACGGAACAGCGGGGTGTACTGGCGGCCGAAGGTGACCGCGCCCCAGTTGCCCGACAGGCCCACCCAGGACTGACGCGTGAAGGCCAGGTTCGGACCGGGAATGTTGCCGTTGCCGGTGTCGAGCGAAATGCCCATCTCGACATTGAAGTTGGCTTTCAGGCCGCCGCCCAGATCTTCGGTGCCGCGGAAACCCAGCTGGGATGCGGCATATCCGCCTTCGCCGACTCGGGTCTGCTTGAACGTGTTGGCCGATTTGCCATAGCCCACATAGGCGTCGGCCAATCCGTACATCGTGACGTTGGACTGCGCGAATGCCGTGGCACCCAATCCCCCCAGCAGTCCTGCGATCAAAACCTTGCGCATTGCCTGTCTCCCAGTTCCCGAGTCTCGTTGTTAGATCGTCCAGGCGCCGCACCGCTTGCCTGCACGTACCGCAAGACTAAGCTGAGCGGCGCCTTTTTTCTGTCGGCTTTTTGACAATTTCGGTCGGAGGTGGCGTGAATGACACGCGCTGAAATTGCTGCGCCGCACCTAGTGCATCGCAGCAAATCTCGTCCTACTGAGGCACCAGCGCCGAGTCCGGTGCCAACGGGCCCGAGTCGATCACCACGTCGTGGATATGCCCGCCGTATCGGAAGCTGCCGTGGCGTTCGCGAAGCGCCCAGCTGACCGGCGCGCGCCGGTCGATGCCGATGTCCAGTCCTTCATGGAACCCGTACATCAGGGTCGGGCTGAGATCCTGCCATGCGCTCGCGCTGCCGTCGTCGAGCAGCAGTCGTCCGCGACCGCGCCGCTTGCCGGTGGCTTCGTACTCCAGCGTTGCGCTGCGTTCGCCGGGCGCGATCGGCAGCGAAGGCAGCGAGTGGTACTCGCCGAAGCCGTTGTAATGCAGATTCAGGCAGCCGTCTTCGATGTACATCACCATGCCGCCCATCACCTCGCCCAGCGCGAACAGCACGCCCTGCTCGCCCGCCGCGTGCCGCAGGCGCACGTGCACCTTGAAGGCCCGGTCCGCGATCAAGGGCACGACCGACCAGCGGTGCACGGTCTGTCCGCCAGGCAGGAACCGGCGCGATCCCGACCGGGGCGGACGCAGGTGCGGCGCCCGCTGATTGAATTTCTGGATCGGCAGCCGGTTGTCCAGCGGGTATACGGAATTCGACCAGGCCGCCCGGTCGAACGCCTCGACCAGTTCACCGAGCAGTTCCGGGTACTCGGTCGCGAGATCGACCGATTCTGAGAAATCGGTGGCCTGCCGATGCAGGGTCCATGTGTCGAAGTCGACCGGCCCGCCGCGTTTTTGCAGCGACACCGCGATCCAGCCGCGCCGGTAGTACGCACGATTGGCCCAGCACTCGTAGTACTGCTCTTCGCGGACCGCGGGCGCCTGCGCGTCGAGCAGGATCGGCTTCAGACTGGCGCCCTGCATCGGCAGCGCGCTCTCGCCGTGAGACCGGGTGAGCGGGGCCACTCCCGCCAGGTCGAGCAGGGTCGGCATCACGTCGGTGACATGGCCGAACTGCGTCCGGATCTGGCCGCGATCGCGAATACCGGCCGGCCACGAGACGACAAAGCTCACGCGCCGGCCGCCACCGCCGGTGTAGGTCTTGAACGACGGGAACGGCGTGTTGCTGACCTGACCCCAGCCCATCGGATAGAGCGCCGACACCTGGCCGGAGCCGACCTGTCCGGTCATTCCGACGTCGTGTTCGACCGGCAGCGGCGGCAGACCCGCGAAGCGCCGATTGAAATGAATGGCGCCGGTCGGTCCGCCGGAACTGGTGCCGCCATTGTCGGAGGTGAAGACGATGATGGTGTTGTCGCGTTCGCCCATCTCGTCGAGCAATGCGAGCAGCCGGCCGACATTCTGATCGACGCAATCGAGCATCGCGGCGTAGGTCTGCATATGGCGCACGAACAGCGCACGCTGCTCGGGCGGCACATCGTCCCAGGCCGGGACCGCTTCGTCGCGCGGCGACAGCGTCGCGTCGGCGGGCACGATGCCCAATGCCTTCTGGCGGGCCAGGCGCTGCGCCCGGATCACGTCCCAGCCGGCCTCGTAGCGGCCTTCATACCGGGCCAGGTCCACCGGCTTGGCCTGCAGCGGCCCGTGAACCGCGTTGTACGCCATGTAGAGAAAGAACGGCTGCGTGGCGCTTTCGTTGCGCACCGCGCGGACCAGTTCCATGCCCTTGCGGGTCCAGTCGTCGGTGGCGTAGTAGTCGGCCGGGTACTCGTCGATGGGCGCCACCACGTTGTTGTACAAGATGCGCGCCGGAAAGAAGTACGAAGTCTCGCCTTCCAGGAATCCGTAGAACCGCTCGAATCCGCGCTGCGTCGGCCAGGTCTCGTTGGGCGTGGCGCTGTTGGTCGAGTTGTGCCACTTGCCGATGCCGATCGTGGCGTAGCCCGCCGCGCGCAGCGATTCGGCGACCGTGGGTGCGGCCAGCGGCAGGTCGCCCGAATAGCCGGGAAACCCGGCATCGTTGTTGGCCAGCCAGCCGGTCGCCACGGAGTGCGCGTTGCGCCCGGTGAGCAGGGCGGCGCGCGCCGGCGAACAGATCGGGTGCGTGGTGTAGTGGTTCAGGCGCAGCCCTTGCTGGGCGATCGAGTCGATGTTGGGCGTCGCGATCTCGGACCCGAAGCAGCCGATGTCCGAGTAGCCCATGTCGTCCATGCAGATGACCACGATGTTCGGGCTGCCCGGGCGCGCGGACTTCGGGGCGACCCAGGCCGCCTCGGACTCCTCGAGCGTGCGGCTGATCTTGCCGGCGAATCCGGGGGGCGACGGTGGGCTGGCGTGGGTCATCGAGATCTCCGTGGACGATGGGGCAGTGTAGCCATCACGATCCGAACGGACTGTCCGGATTGCGACAATGGCAGGCCGTCGCCGAGGCGCTCGTTCAGCGGCGACGGGCGACGATGAACAGTCGCCGGAACGGGAACAGCGTGCGGCCATCGGCGCGTGGCGGATACGCCAGGCCGACGCGCCTCGCATAGGCGGCCTCGAAATCTGTGCGCATCGGCTCGGGCAGCGCGTCCAGGAACTGCGTGAGCCAGGTGCCCTTGGTCCACTCCTTGACCGCATCGCGTCCGGTCAGCACCTGCAGGTACTCGGTCTCCCAGATGTCGAGCTGTTCGGCGTGCGGCTCGAGCCATTCGAAGTAGTGCGCGGGCTCGGCCACGGGCGGTGGCGCCAGGAGCGGCTCGAGCAGCGCGCGCCACGGTCCGTCGAGCACGGTTTCGGCGATCGCGGTGTGCGAGGGCGCCAGGAAGTTGCGCGGCATCTGCACCGCGAGCACGCCCCCGGGGGCCAGCTGGCGCATCAGCGCGGGAAACAGCGCCGCATGCTCGGGCAGCCAGTGCAGGGCGGCATTCGAATAGATGAGATCGGCGGGTTGCGGTGCCGCCCAGCTCGCCAGGTTCTGGCGCACCCAGAGGATTCGCCCCGGCTGTTCGGCCGCCTTGGCCAGCATCGGCGCCGAATCGTCGATGCCGCTGACCTGCGCGTCGGGCCAGCGCTGCGCCAGGATCCGGGTCAGCGAGCCGGTGCCGCAGCCCAGGTCATGGACCTGCGCTGGCGCCTCCAGGCCGATGCGCGACAGCAGGTCGAGTGCCGGTCGCAAGCGCGGTTCGGCGAATTTCAGGTACTGATCGGGGTTCCAGCTCATGGCTCAGGCTCCTGGGTGCGTTGGCGTGACCGATCGGTGCGCGAGGACCGCCGGATTGACGACGTTGATCGGCGCCCCCGCCGCGTAGGCCACGATCTGGTCGAAGATGTCGGTGAACTGCAACTCGTACTCGTCGTGGGTCACGTAACCGATGTGCGGCGTGCAAATGACATTGGGCATCGTCAGCAGCGGGTCTGCGGGATCGGTGAGCGGTTCGGTGTCGAACACGTCGACGGCGGCCATGCCGGGGCGGCCGGCCTGCAGGGCGGCCACCAGCGCGCCGGGCTCGATCAGCCCGGCGCGGCTGGTATTGACCAGCAGCGAACCGGGCTTCATCCGGGCGAGGTCCGCTGCACGCACGACCCCGCGTGTGCTCGGGTACAGCCGCAGGTGCAGCGAGACCACGTCGCAGGCTTCGAAGAATCGGGCCTGGTCGGGCGCGGTCGCGAACCCGTCGGCGATGGCGCGTTCGCGCGAGGCCTCGCTGGACCAGACCAGGATGTTCATGTCGAACGCCTTGCCATACGCGGCGACCGCGCGTCCGATCCGGCCATAGCCGAAGATGCCCAGCGTCTTGCCGCGCGCGCTGTGGCCGACCCCCGACTGCCAGCGGCCGTCGCGAAGCGACTGCATCTGCTGCGGGATCTGGCGCATGGCGGCCAGCATCAGGGCGAAGCTCAGTTCGGCGGCCGCGTACGAGGGCGTGCCGGCGTGCTGGTCGGAGGACACGATGATGCCCAGGCGGGTGCACGCGTCGATGTCGATGTGCGGGTAGACACTGCGCTGGCTGATCAGGCGCAGCCGCGGCAGTCGTTCGAGCAAGGCCGCGCGCACCTGGGTGCGCTCCCGGAAAAGCACCAGCACTTCGGTGTCGGCCAGGCGTTCGGCCAGCGCGTCCACGTCCTGGACATGGTCGTTCCAGATCGTCACTTCGTGGCCGGCCAGCCTGGCGAAGCAGGGCAGGGCGCGCAGCGAGTCAAAGTAGTCGTCGAGGATCGTGATCTTCATGGTTGGCTCTCTGGGGGCAGGCGGAGCAGAGCACGGCAGCGCCCGCGCGGACGGCCCGCGAGGACCGCCCGCGACACGGTGCCCGTGCGGCCGGACAGCAGCAATCTTGTGCCACGCATCGCGGTGAGTAAAATGAATTTATTGCAGGAATTGATGCAAATTCATCATGAAAATCGACATGCTGGGAGTCCAAGCCTTCGTCGCGCTCGCCGACGCGCTGTCCTTTCATCGGGCCGCGGCCACCTTGAGCATCAGTCAGACGGCACTGAGCCGGCGACTGCAGAATCTGGAATCCTTCCTGGGCGTTCGCCTGGTCGAGCGTACGACGCGCTCGGTCGCGCTGACCCGGCTCGGCGAAAACTTCCTGCCGCAGGCGCGCCGGCTGCTCACCGATCTGGCCGCGGCGCTGACCGAGATCCGCGAAACCGGCAAGGCGCAGCGCGGCGATGTCACGCTGGCCTGCGTGCCCACGGTCGGTGTCCAGTACCTGCCGCGCATCATCCAGGCCTATTCGGCGCGTCACCCCAACAATCGAATCAAGGTGCTCGACCACGCGTCATCGGGCGTCGAGCAGGCGGTGCTCACGCGCGAGGCCGAGTTCGGCATCAATGTCGCGGGCCAGCACCACGCGGATCTGCTCAGCCTGCCCTTGCTGCACGACCGGTTCGTGCTGATCTGCCGCGACGATCATCCGCTGGCAGGCCGCAAGCGGCTCGGCTGGCGCCAGTTGGGCCGTCATCCGCTGATCCTGCCCGGCGTGGGCAGCAGCAATCGTCCGGTGCTCGACCGGGCACTGGGTGATGCCAGCCTGGGCCTGAATGCGTTCTACGAGGTGCAGCGCAGTTCGACCGCTGTCGGGCTGGTGGCGCAGGGCGTGGCGGCGGCGGTGGTGCCCAGCCTGGCACTGCAGGACGGCGCCTATCCCAAGCTGCGCGTCGTCGCGCTGACCGATCCGCCGGTCACCCGCACGTTCGTGCTGCTGACCCGGGCCGGCGCTTCGATGTCGCCGGCCGCGGCCGCACTGTATGCGCTGATTGCCGGCGAGGCGGCGAGGGGCACTGGCGCACGCGGGCGGGGCGGCTGAGCGGCATCGGCATTGCGCCGGGCGCCCATATGAGCGACTCGGTGGCCTGCTTCGAGGCCACCCATGGCACCGCACCCAAGTGCGCCGGTAAGGACTTTGTGAATCCGGGCTCCAAATTGCTGGCGGTCGAGTTCATGCCGTCGGTGGCGATCTGCAGTACCTTCGTCACCTGCGCATGCGGCCCCGACGGCCTGATGCGATCCAGACCGCCTGTGCAGGGGCCGGGGCGGTTCAACACCCACAGGAGACAAGCGATGATTCAAACCGAAATGTTCGACCTCACCGGCAAGGTGGCCTTGCTGACGGGCGCTTCCAAGGGCATGGGCAAGGCCATGGCCACCGGCCTGGCCGAACACGGCGCGAAGGTGATGATCTCCAGCCGCAAGCTCGACCAGTGCGAGGCAGCGGCCAGGGAGATCAATGATCGTTGCGGCGCTGAACGCGCGTTCGCGATGGCCTGTAACGCGGGCTACAAGGAACAGCTCCAGGAGCTGGTGAACGCCACGAAGGAGAAGCTCGGCACGATCGACATCGTGGTCGGCAATGCGGGCATCAACCCGTTCTACGGGTCGATGATGAAGATCCCCGATGACGCCTACGACAAGATCATGTCCACCAACGTCAAGTCGAACCTGTGGCTGGCGCAAATGGTCATTCCCGACATGATCGCCAAGGGCAAGGGTTCGATCATGTTCACCTCCAGTGTCGGAGCCCACGGCGCGTCCACGACGCTGGGTGCCTATGCGATCTCGAAGGTGGCGGTCATCGGCCTGGCCCGCAACCTGGCCGCCGAATTCGGGCCGCAGGGCGTGCGCGTCAACGCGATCTGCCCGGGCCTGATCCGCACCGATTTCGCCGAGGCGCTGTGGAACAATCCGGAAGCCGAGAAGCGGGCGGCCACGCAGATTCCGCTGCGCCGGCTGGGTGAGGCGGACGACTTCAAGGGCATCGCCGTGTTTCTGGGTTCGGATGCCAGCCGCTACATCACCGGGCAGGCGCTGACGGTGTGCGGCGGTTCGCATATGCGGGCGTAGGCAGGCCTCAGGCGCCGGTGTCCTCGTTGCGGCGACGAGGACGGGCCCGGCGCGCCGCGACCCAGGTTGCTACGACTTGCTGCCGGTGGCCGCGGCTACCAGCGCCACTGTCTTCTGGCGCAGCCGGCGCATGCCGCGCAGCCAGCGCTCGATGTTGTCGCCCTTGCGCCGGACGTACTCCTCCACCTCCGGGTGCGGCAGCACGTAGAAGCGCTCGGCGCGGATGGCCTCCACCACCACCCGGGCCAAGGCATCGGCTTCGATGATCCCATCGGTCTGTCCATCACCCAGGCTCCTGGGCGCCATCGCGGTGTTCACACCCTGCGGACACAGCACCGAGACCCGGATGCCGTCGTCGCCGTGGGTGATCGACAGGAACTCGGCGAGCTTCACCGCCGCGGACTTGCTCACCGTATAGGGCCCTGAACCCAGGGCGGCCAGCAGCCCGGCCGCCGAGGCGGTGTTCAGCAGATAACCTTCCTTGCGGGCCAGCATCGATGGCAGCACCGCGCGGGCCGCGTAGAGGTGCGCCATCACGTGCAGCTCCCACTGCGCCTGCCAGACCGTATTGCTCGCATCGGTCAGCACGCCTTTGCCGCCGGCGCCAGCGTTCGAGCAGAAGAGATCGATCCGGCCATGCCGGGCCAGGGTATCGCCGACCAGCCGCTGGATGTCGGCCTCACGGGTGACGTCGCAGGCGACGCCCTCGCAGCCGATCTCTCGGGCTGCCGACTGAACCGCATCGGCACTCAGATCGGCGAGCACCACTGCTTTCGCGCCTTCGGCGAGGAAGGCCCTGGCCATGGCGCGGCCGATGCCGCCGCTGCCGCCGGTGATCACACAGACTCTGTCCTTGAGTTCCATTCTCGTTCGCTCCGTTGTTGCCCCCGGGGAGGCGCTCGTTTCGTCGTGCCCTCGGAAATCGGCCGACGGCGGGTGGATCGCTTTTACACCAATGCGCGCGATCATGGAGGCGCGGCAGGAGCGGCGACCAGGACGGGAGCGACGGGGCGAGGACATTGGCGAACGAGTTCATTGGCGCTTCCTTGGGTGGGGTTGGTTCGGTCGGTATAGTCACCGTGTCGCGAAGCGGCCCCTGCTGGCATCCTCGCTTCGCGTACCTTCAGATTGGACGTCAATGCAGTGCAGACCCCGGTGAACTCAAGCTCACACGCTCGCCCGCTGATCGACGGCGCCATCACGCCCACGCTGGCACGCTTCGCACTGCCGCTGCTGACGACCAACCTGCTGCACATGCTGACCACCACCTGGGGCGCGATCTGGGTCAGTCATGTGCTGGGCGCCAACGCACTCACGGCCGTCGTCACCGCGAATCTCTTCTCGCAGATGATGATGGGCGCGGCCAACGGCCTGGGTAGCGCCTGCGGAGTGGCGATCGGCCAGTCGCTGGGCGCCGGCGACCTGAAGTCGGTGACCCGCGTGGTCGGCACCACCATCACATTCGTGTTCGGCCTGGCGGTGATCATTGCCGGCATCGGCTTCGTTTTCACGCCCGACATCCTGGGCCTGATGCGCACCCCGCAGCCTGCGCTCGGGCACTCGATCACCTACATGCGCCTGACCTGCCTGACCATGCCCAGCCTGTTCACCTTCGTGGTGATGCTGATCATGCTTCGCAACACCGGCGACGCGAAGACCCCGTTCCGCTTCACGCTGCTGTGGATCGGTCTGAGCCTGCTGCTGTCGCCGATCCTGCTGACCGGGGCCTTCGGTCTGCCGCGCCTGGGCATCGCAGGGGTCGCGATCGGCAACCTGATCGCCAATATGGCCGCGCTGGGAGCGATGATCGCGTACATTTATTCGCACAATCTGCCGCTCGCGCTGCACGGGCCGCAATTGCGGCTGCTCAGGCCCGAGCCGGCGCTGCTGGGTGTGCTGATCCGCCGCGGGCTGCCGACCGCGGCCGAGACCTTCATCGTCCAGGGCGCGTACTTCACGCTGCTGGGCGTCGTCAACGCCCAGGGCGCGGTGACCGCGGCCGCCTACAGCGGCGCCGCCCAGCTCTGGGGTTATGTGCAGATGCCCTCCAACGCGCTGGCCGCCTCCATGTCGGCGATGGCCGCCATCAACATCGGCGCCGGCCGCTGGGACCGGGTCGAAAAGATCGCCTGGCGCGGCTGCGCGCTCAGCCTGGGCTGCGCCACGGCGGCGACCCTGCTGATCCTCGGGCTCGACGACATCGTGCTGCTGCTCTTCATTCCCGAGGGCGGCGAGGTGCTGGCGATTGCGCAGACCATCAACCGCACCGCGCTCTGGGGCTGGATCGCGCTGTCCGTCAGCCTGGGCCTGTTCGCGGTGGTCCGCGCCAACGGCGCGATGCTGGCGCCGGCCCTCACGTTCGCGGCAACGATGTGGCTGTTCAGGGTACCGTTTGCATTGCTGCTGCAGCCGCTGATGGGCCCGGCCGCGATCTGGTGGAGCTTTCCGTTTGGATCGCTGAGCTCCGGCTTGCTGGCCTATGCGTATTACCGATGGGGCGGCTGGCGCAGCTATGGGCCGATGCTGGCGAAGGTGAAATAGTCGGCTTGAAGTCCTGCGTGCCGCTCTCGCCCATGCCGATGACATCCGCGAACCGATCGCACCCGCGCGGGGCCCCCCGGGGGCATCACGCGCGGCGGTCGTCGGCGCGAATCACCTCGCGCGTCGGTCGCCCACGTGCGCCAGCAGCGCCCTGGCTGCCTCGATGCGCAGCGCGAGCGGCACGCTGTCGTCCTGCATGACCTGCCGCAGGAACGCTTCGGGATCAGAGGGCATGGTCGGGCGCGCTGCTGCGGCGCTTGCCGAGCCTGTGGCGGCACTCGCCGATCCCGTGCCGGGCGGACGCGCGCGGTGCGCCGCCTGACCGAGCCGTGCCGACACCAGCTCGAATGCCTCTCGCCCGATGCTCTTCAGGCTTCTGAGCAGATCGGCCTGGCCGTCGCTCCTCGGAGCGAAGTCCAGCCAGGGTGTGTCGACGAAGAGGGCAGCCAGATCCGGCGCGACGAACGCGGACCAGCGGTCGGGCGGTGTCTGCTCCGCCGGCACCGGCCTCGCGTGCACCACGCAGGCCGCGACCGCCTGCGACGGCATCATGCGCACGCGATCGGCTGCCACGTCGGCCAGGAATCGCCGGCGCAGGCCATCGAGAAACGCCTGCGCGTCGGGCGTGCCGACCGGTTCCTCGAGCGAGAACCAGAGCTGGAAGCCGTCGCATCCATTGACCGCCACAGCGGGGGCCGGGAGCTCCAGTTCGGCCTGGACGCCGCGCCAGGTGCGGTCGACCGCTTCCCAGCCCGCCTGCCGGGCCACCTCCAGCACGAGCGCGCGGGTGGCGCCGCGTGCGTCGATCACGCTCGCGGCGTCTGCGTCGGTGTCCTCTGCGGCACGCGGCAGATAAAGGCGTCGGATCTCGGACTGGAGTCGGTTCATGGCGTGCGGTGAGGATCGGTCGAAAGGGCCGCCGCTACTGTAGGCCAGTCGATGCAGGGACGTACATCAGTTCGATGCGGTTCGGGCGTCCGATGCCCACACCCCAAGTGCTTTCTTCCCCGGGCGACACTTCACCATTTCTCGACCCAGGTCCGAAGTGCGACTCCGAATTCCCCGAGCGGATCACGGGCGGGCGGGCCGATCATGCCGCCCGGTTAACTTTCCGCGCCCACCAGCGCCTGCACCCGCTGCTGGGCGGGCCTCTCCAGGCAGGCCCGCAGCCACCGGTCCAGAGCCGGATGCCGGCCGGGAAGATCCGAGGTTGCCTGGGTCCAGGCCAGCACCGAGGCGACGTTCAGATCGGCCACCGTGAATCGTTCGCCCGCCAGATAGGGCCGCGCGCTCAACTGGGCATCGAGCACGGCGAATGGCCGGGCAAGGGCGCGTTCGGCCTGGTCGGCCGTCGCCGGATTGCGCCGCGCGGCCGGCATCAGCCGCCGGTGAAACAGCATCGCCAGCGCGTCGCGGTCGCATTCGGTGACGACCCAGAAGCTCCAGCGCAGCGCCTGCGCCTCTTCGGCCAGGCTGGCCGGGGCCAGCGGGCCGCCGAACTTGCGCACCAGGTACAGGTTGATCGCCATCGATTCCCAGACGATCACGCCGTCGTCGTCGAGCACCGGAATGTGTCCATTGGGGTTCAGGGCGAGAAA
>JADJVQ010000093.1 GCA_016710525.1 Burkholderiaceae bacterium | reverse complement strand
GTGCCGCAGAAGAACCGCCTGCTGCTGTACCTGCACCTGGACCCGGCAATGGTGATACCGATGCCGCCGAATGGTCAGGATTTCTCCCGGAAGGGACATTGGGGAACGGGCGATCTGGAGCTGTCACTGTCGTCGCAGGCCGATCTGGATGTCGCGAAGCCTCTGATCCTGATGGCCTACGAGGGGCGCGCGCCGACCGCTGCTGTTGGCAGCATAGACTCGAATGTTGCCTCCGCGGTCGGGAGCTTGAGCATGCCTGCTCCCCGGCCGACTCGACTCTTCCACATCACGGCAATCGCCAACCTTCCCGCGATTTTGGCGAGAGGAGCGCTGGTTTCCAAGAACGGCGGAGCGGCGGCTGGCATCCACTGCCAGAACATCGCACACGCGGGTGCACATCGTCGCGGCGTGGCAGCGGTTGAGTGACGGCGAGCTGCCCCCCGCCCGGGGGGGGGGTGGTTGCTCGTTGTTGACTGTTTGCCCGGGGGGCGAGAGAGAACTTTCGCAGCGCATGCTCTGTATGCGTTAGTCCGCGGTCGATGAGTTCTCCTGGTGCTCCCACCCCGACAATCCCCCCTCTCCCGGTCCCCCTCCGGCCCGGGCTGACTAACCAATCGCCTCAGCCCAAATATCCAAATTGTGCTCGACAACAACGAGCGTATTCCCCGCATCCACCAACCGATGCAACACCCGAATCAACTTCTCCACATCCGCCATATGCAGCCCGACAGTAGGCTCGTCGAGCACATAAAGCGTGTGCTGCATCGGCCCCACCGTCTTCCCCTCCGCCAACGCCTTAGCCCGGGCCTTGATGACGCGAGGATCATCATCCATCCCCTCACCCTTCATCCTCACCTTCGCCAGCTCCGTCACCAGCTTGATCCGCTGCGCCTCCCCACCCGACAACGTCGGACTAGGCTGCCCCAGCGTCAGATACCCCAACCCCACATCCTGCAGCAGCCTCAACGGGTGATGAATCCCCGGATGCGCCGCAAAGAACGCCACCGCATCATCGATGCTCATCGTCAGCACATCGCCGATGCTCTTGCCCCGTAGCGCGATCTGCTCCGTCTCCCGATTGAACCGCCGCCCGCCGCACAGGTCGCACAGCACCTTCACATCCGGCAGGAAGCTCATCTCGATCGTCTGCACCCCCTGCCCAGCACACGCCTCGCATCGCCCACCCGCCGTATTGAAGCTGAACCGCCCCGCGCCATACCCGCGCAGCCGCGCCTCCGCCGTGTCCGCAAACAAGCGCCGGATCGAATCCCAGAACCCCACATAAGTGGCCGGGCACGACCGCGGCGTTTTGCCGATCGGCGTCTGGTCCACCTCCAGCACGCGGGTGATGCTCTCCCAGCCCTCCATCGCTGCCACGCCCGCCAGCGGCGGCGCCGCCTTGCGCTGATTGCGCGCACTGACCTGCGCGGCCACATTGGCCAGCAGCACATCGCGCGCCAGCGTGGACTTGCCGGAGCCGGACACCCCCGTCACCACCGTCATCCGCGCCAGCGGAATGGCCGCGTCGATGCCGCGCAGGTTGTGCAGCGTGGCGTTCTTCAGCCGCAGCCATTTGCCGTCTTCGGTCACCGGCGCGCGCGCCTCCACCAGCGGGTGCGCCAGCGGGTGCGTCAGGAAATACCCGGTGATGCTGTCCGGGTGCTGCGCCAGCTCGTCATGCCGGCCGGTGGCGATGATGTGCCCGCCCAGCCGGCCCGCGCCGGGGCCGATGTCGATCACATGGTCGGCGCGGCGGATGGTGTCTTCGTCATGCTCCACCACCAGCAGCGTATTGCCCTTGTCGCGCAGCGCTTCCAGCGTGTTCAGCAGCACCTCGTTGTCGTGCGGGTGCAGGCCGATGGTGGGCTCGTCCAGCACGTAGCACACGCCCTGCAGGTTGCTGCCCAACTGCGCGGCCAGGCGGATGCGCTGCGCTTCGCCGCCCGACAGCGTGGGCGCGGCGCGGTCCAGGCTCAGGTAGCCCAGGCCCACCTCGCCCAAGAAGCGCAGGCGTGAGCCGATCTCCACCAGCAGGTCGCGCGCGATCTCCGCCTCGCGGCCGGTGAACTCCACCTTGCCCAGCCAGTGCTGGCATTCGCCCACCGGCAGCGCGGTGAGCTGCGCAATGGACAGATCCCGCAGCCGCACCGCCAGCGCGGTGGGGTTCAGGCGCTGGCCCTCGCAGTGTTTGCAGGGCGTGGGCACATAGGGCTGTGCGCCATCGGCCTCGGCGGCGGCGCCTTCGCGGGCGGCGCTGTCGGCCAGCTTCTCGGCCATGTAGCCGATGGACTCGCTGGTGCTGTCTTCGTCGGACCGGTTCTTTTCATCGACCTTCGGGATGAAGGGCAGGGTCACGCCGGTGCCGATGCAGTGCCCGCACCAGCCCAGCCGCGAGTTGAACGAGAACAGCCGCGGGTCCAGCTCCGCGAAGCTGGTGCCGCAGGACGAGCACGCGCGCTTGGTGGAAAACAACTTCGTGCGCAGCGCGGCGCTGGCGGCCTCGTAGCCCGGGGCGTCGCCGGTCTGGCTGGCGGCGTGCAGCGCATCCAAGGGGTCGGCCACCATCACCAAGCCTTTGCCCAGGTCCAGCGCCTGGCGCAGCGCGGCGCGCAGGCCGGCTTCGTCGTCGGCGCGCACCGTCAGCTCGGCCACCGGCAGCTCGATGTTGTGCTCGATGAAGCGGTCGATGCGCGGGAACTTGTCCGTCGGCAGAAACTTGCCATCCACCCGCAGGTGGGTGAAGCCCTTGGCCTTGGCCCATTTGGCCAGGTCCGTGTACACGCCCTTGCGCGCCACCACCAGCGGCGCCAGCAGGCCGATGTGCTGGCCGCGGTATTGCGTCATCAGCCGCGACACGATCGCATCGAAGCTCTGCGGCTCGATCGGCAGATTGCAGGTGGGGCAGTACTGCGTGCCCAGCTTCACATAGAGCAGGCGCAGGAAGTGATAGATCTCGGTCAGCGTGGCCACCGTGCTCTTGCGCCCGCCGCGGCTGGTGCGCTGCTCGATGGCCACCGTGGGCGGAATGCCGAAGATGCCGTCCACATCGGGCCGGGTGGCGGGCTGCACGAACTGCCGCGCGTAGGCGTTCAGGCTCTCCAGGTAGCGGCGCTGGCCTTCGCCGAACACCACATCGAAAGCCAATGTCGATTTGCCGGAGCCGGACACGCCGGTGATCACCGTGAACTTCTCGCGCGGGATCTCCACGTCGATGTTCTTCAGGTTATGTTCGCGCGCGTTGTGCACGAAGATGTTCTTGCGGCCGCGCTGGCGCAGCGCCGAGGCCAGCGGCACACCGGCGTCATCATTGACGTTGTACTTGGCCACCGGGGTGGCCACCGAGTCCACTGGCGCGGCGCGCGCGGCCAGCTGCTGCCGGTACTCCTCCAGCGCCCGCCCGGTGTGCGAGGCCGGCGTGTTGATCAGATCTTCCGGCGTGCCGGCGGCCACCAGCATGCCGCCGCGCTCGCCGCCTTCCGGGCCCAGGTCGATCACCCAGTCCGCGGCGCGGATCACATCCAGGTTGTGCTCCACGATCAGCAGTGAATGCCCGGCCGTCATCAGCTTGCGCAGCGCGCGCAGCAGCCGCGCCACATCGTCGAAGTGCAGGCCGGTGGTGGGCTCGTCGAACAAAAACAGCGTGCCCTTGCGGCCGGCGCGGTTGAAGGCCTGGCCGGGGTGGGCATCCTGCGTCAGGCCCTGGCTGGCGGCCTGGGCCAGGAAGCCGGCCAGCTTCAGGCGTTGCGACTCGCCGCCCGACAAGGTGGGCACCGGCTGGCCCAGCTTCAGGTAGTCCAGGCCCACGTCGGACAAGGGCTGCAGCTTGGTGCGGATGTCGTAGTCGGCGGCGAAGAAGCTCAGCGCCTGGTTGACGGTGAGGTCCAGCACCTCGGCCACGCTCAGCTCGCGGGCGGCCGGCCCCAGCGGGCTGCTCTTGCCGGCGATGGTCACTTCCAGCGTCTCGGCCCGGAAGCGTTTGCCGTCGCAGTCCGGGCAGCGCAGGTACACGTCGGACAAGAACTGCATCTCGACATGCTCGAAGCCGTTGCCGCCGCAGCTCGCGCAGCGGCCTTCGCCGGAGTTGAAGCTGAAGGTGCCGGCGGTGTAGCCGCGCTCGCGCGCCAGCGGCGCGGCGGCGAAGCGCTTGCGGATGCCATCGAAGGCGCCCACATAGCTGATCGGGTTGGAGCGCGCGGTTTTGCCGATCGGCGACTGGTCGACGAACACCACATCGCCGATCCAGTCGTCGCCCAGCAGGCGGTCGTAGGCGCCGGGGCTTTCGGTGGGCTTGCCCTTGATCTTCAGCAGCGCGGGCAGCAGCACGTTCTGCACCAGCGTGCTCTTGCCGCTGCCGGACACCCCGGTCACGCAGACCATCCGGCCCAGCGGGATCTCCACGTTCAGGTTCTTCAGGTTGTGCTCGCGCGCGCCTTCCAGCACCAGCCGCGGCGTGGAGGCCACCACCGGCTGCGGGCGCGTCTGGTCCACCTGCTTGCGGCCGCTCAGGTAGTGGCCGGTAAGGGTGTCCGCATCGCGCAGGCCCTCGGGCGCGCCCCAGTAGACGATCTCGCCGCCGCGCTCGCCGGGGCCGGGGCCGATGTCCAGCATGCGGTCGGCGGCGAACATCACCTGCGGGTCGTGCTCGACCACCACCAGCGAGTTGCCGGCATCGCGCAGCCGCTGCATCACGCCGATGACGCGGTTCATGTCGCGCGGGTGCAGGCCGATGCTGGGCTCGTCCAGCACGAACAGGGTGTTGACCAGCGAGGTGCCCAGCGCGGTGGTCAGGTTGATGCGCTGGACCTCGCCGCCGCTCAGCGTGCGCGACTGCCGGTCCAGCGTCAGGTAACCCAGGCCGACATCGCACAGGTAACCCAGGCGGGCGCGCATCTCCACCAGCAGCATGTCCAGCGCTTCCTGCTGGCCGCTGCCCAGGTCTGACGTGAGCTGCGCCGCCACCTCGGCGAAGAAGTCGCGCACCGCGTCGATCGGCATCAGCATCAGGTCATGGATGGAGCGGCCCGGCAAAGCCAGGCGCTGCTCGTCGGTCCACTGCACCTCGGCCGGCTTGAAGGGCGCGGGCAGCAGGCGCTGCGAGCCCACGCGCCACAGCAGCGCATCGGACTTCAGCCGCGCGCCATGGCAGGTGCCGCAGGGCGAATACGAGCGGTACTTCGACAGCAGCACCCGGATGTGCATCTTGTAGGCTTTGCTCTCCAGCCAGGTGAAGAAGCGGTTGATGCCGTACCACTGCGACTGCCACTTGCCGGTCCACTCGGCGCCGCCGTTGATCACCCAGGCGCGCTGCTCGGCACTGAGCTGCTTCCAGGGCACGTCCATCGGGATGCTGTCGCGCGCGCAGAACTTCTTGAGGTCGCGCTGGCACTCCTTGAAGCTCTCGGTCTGCCAGGGTTTGACCGCGCCTTCGGCGAGGGTCTTGTTCTCGTCGGGGATGACCAGGCCGAGGTCGATGCCGATCACTCGGCCGAAGCCGCGGCAGGCTTCGCAGGCGCCCAGCGGGGAGTTGAAGCTGAAGAGGCTGGGGAGAGGGTCCGCATAGGCGATGTCGCAGTCGGCGCAGTGCAGGCCTTTGCTGAAGCGCCAGACTTGGCTGTCCACGCCTTCGGCGTCGAGCACGTGCACCGAAAGGCGCCCGTGGCCGCGATTGAAGGCGGCTTCGATGGCTTCGGCCAGGCGTTGCGGTTCGGTGGTGCCCACGCGGAACCGGTCCTGCACCACCGACAGCATCGGCGTGGCCACGCCCATGCTGTCCACCCCCATGCCGCGCGTGTGCACCTTGGTGTAGCCCTGCGCGAGCAGGTGCTGCTCCACCTCCGCATCGGTGAAGTTGGCCGGCACCGGCACCGGGAAGGTGACCACCACGCGCGGGTCGTTGGCCTCGCGGGCGCGGCGGGTCAGGTCATCGAGCACCGTGCCCGGGTCGTCGCGCCGCACTGGCTTGGAGCAGCGCCGGCAGTGCAGGGTGGCGGCGCGCGCGAACAGCAGCTTCAGGTGGTCGTTGAGCTCCGTCATCGTGCCCACGGTGGAGCGCGAGGTGCGCACCGGGTTGGTCTGGTCGATCGCGATGGCCGGCGGCACGCCCTCGATGCGGTCCACCTGCGGCTTGTCCATGCGGTCCAGGAACTGGCGCGCGTAGGCGGAGAAGGTCTCCACGTAGCGGCGCTGGCCCTCGGCATACAGGGTGTCGAAGACCAGGGAGCTTTTGCCGGAACCCGATACCCCGGTGACCACCACCAGCTCGTTGGTGGGGATGTCGATGTCGAGGTTTTTCAGGTTGTTCTGGCGCGCGCCACGGATGCGGATGACGGAGTGGTCGACCGGGGGGCGGGCGGGGGTGTCGGGCATGGCTGGGGGGGCTTGGGGCGGGGGAGGGGGAGTCTAGCAGTGGGGGGAATAGGGCATCGGGATGAGGCGGAGGTGCGATGCGGTGCGGAGTGTCTGAACTTAGCCTCGAGGTCTGGTCCATCCTTCGAAGTGTCGAGGTCTACGGATGCCGATGAAAGTCAAGGAGGCTCTTGTTTTGCTCGAAGCGGATGGCTGGTATCTTGTGGCTACGCGAGGCAGTCACCGGCAGTTCAGGCATCCGAAGAAGCCGGGGCGAGTGACAGTTCCTGGGAAGCTCAGCGATGACTTGTCCATCGATACCCAGAAGAGCATCTTCAGGCAGGCGAAATGGGAACAGTGAGGGCTGAATGCGCTACGCGATCGTGATCGACAAGGCAGGCGGGAATTTCTCTGCCTATGTACCGGACCTCCCGGGCTGCGTTGCAACCGGCGCGACCATCGCCGAAATCGAGGTCGCGATCCGCGAAGCGATCGAGTTTCACCTCGACGGGATGCGGGAAGACGGCGAGCCGATTCCTGTTCCCTCCAGCCGGGTCGACTACGTGGATGTTGCGGCATAGATCCGGCACCGGCCGCCGGTCGAAGCATGCCGGGTTGAAGAAGAGGATTCCTCCATGGACTATGTAGTCATCGTCGAGAAGGCGGAGAACTCGTTTGGCGCCTATGTGCCGGACCTTCCCGGCTGCGTAGCAGTAGCCGCTACGCGCAGGAACCGTGCCCTTGACAAGGACGCCATCCGTTCCACTGGAAGGCTGCAGCAGGACGGACAGGCCATTCCCGCGCCATCCTCGTCAATCGAACTGGTGCACGTCGAAGCCTGAAAAACCGACTTCACGTCATCGAGTTCCGCAGGGTCATCGGCCGCGCAGAGCGCATCGACTTCAATGAAGTTTAAGACTGACTCGGCGCGGATGGCAGCGAAAGACTGAACGGGAAGGCCGACGGCCGAGCATCCCGAGGCCGACATCGACCACGTGGTTCGCGGTGTGGTTCGGCGCGGCCTGAAGCCGATGCTGAACAAGACGTCCATTTCGCTGCGAGTCGATCAGGACGTGCTGGAGTGGTTCAAGGCGCAAGGGGCCTGGGACACTTCAGTTGCAGACGTCGCCAAGACTAAGAGCCGCGGCCGTAAATGACTGCGCCGATGCTGTCGGCGCCACAACCCCTGACCGATCAGCACGTTCTCACCGGCTTCGACTGCGGTGAGCCGTCGCTGGATGACTGGCTCAGGCGCCGGGCATTCAAGAATCAGGCAAACGGATCCTCGCGAACCTACGTCGTGTGCGATGGGGAAGTGGTCGTCGGCTACTACTGCCTGGCTGCCGGTGCCATTGGTCATTCGGACGCGGTCCCCACCGTCAGACGAAACCGGCCAGACCCGGTACCGGTGCTCGTGCTCGGTCGCCTGGCTATCCACAAGGACCACCATCAGATGGGCATCGGCACGTCCCTTCTGAACGACGCCATCCGGCGCGCGCTCCAGGCGGCCGATATCGCTGGAATCACCGCATTGCTGGTGCACGCCCTATCAGAACCGGCCCGGCGGTTTTACCGCTCTCGAGGCTTTATCGAATCACCGGTCAAACCCATGACGCAGTGTCTGATGCTCGAATCCGTGCGCAGGGCCTTGCGGGAGCCATAGGCTGGCCGAAGCGCCAGACGCTCGGGCGCTTCGATTCGATCGCCGTCGGCGCCGCGCCCGGCGCATCACCATTTCTCCACCCACGGCCGCAGCACCACTTCGAACGCCCAGGTCGACCGGTCCATCAACCTGAATCCGCGACAATCCTGGGACGAAACCACTTCTCCAGCGCAGCCAGCTCGAACTGGTTGGTCTCGAATTGACGCATCAGGAATCGGTAGATCTGCTGCTGCGTCGCGTTCACACGCATCCCCCGATATCTCGCAGACCGGGGGCGCCACCAAACTGATCGATCATGATCTGGTGGATCTCGGCCACCTCGGCCACCGTCAGGTAGACGGTCATGCGCGCTACTTGGCCAGTTGCTTGTACAGCCACTCACGTTCGCGCAGCGTGCGTTCGAGCGCGGTCTTGACCGGCGGCCGCATATGGCCACTCCGCTTCTTGTCGACATAGTCGCGAAAGGCTTCTTCCACCAGCGCCTGCAGTTGCCTGCCCTCGGCTTTGGCGATGGCTTTCATGTCTTCCAGCAGGCGTGGATCCGCCTGCGATGTGAACTTCACTCGGGAAATTTCGCCAGCGCCCATCGCGCTCACCTTTTCGACAGACGTTCTTGATACGTCTTGATCGATCATGATGCCGCGAAGCCCCTGTTCAGTCGCAACGGACTGCCCGGCGCATCACCATTTCTCCACCCACGGCCGCAGCACCACCTCGAACGCCCAGGTCGACCGATGCTGGCGATGCAACTGCAGATACGTCTCCGCAATGCGATCAGGGTCGGCCATGTTGTCGTCGACGGTTGTTCCGGCCCGCTGGTGCGCGCGGGTGCCGTCTTCCTGCATTCGGCCGATCGCCGCGTCGATCGGCACGTTGACGACATGGATGCCCTGGGGCATCAGTTCCCTCGCCATGCTCTGCGCCAGGCCGGTCTTGGCATGGCAGGCCATGGCGAAGGCGCCGCTCGATGGGAATCCCTTGAGCGCGGCGCTGGCGTTGGTGAAAACGATCGTTCCCCGCGCGCCATTGGTGTTCGGTGCTTTGTCGCGCATCAGGCGGGCCGCCTGCTGGCCGACCAGGAACGCGCTGAACGCGGAATTGCGCAGCGTCTCCAGCACCATGGCCGGATCGGCTTCACCCACGCCTTTGCGAAAGATGCCGGGCACGCGGCCATCGATGTTATGCACGACGAGAGACGGCACCCCGAGGTCGCGAACGACGTTCTGGAACAGCCGCTCGACGTCCGCCGGCTCGCTCGCATCGCCCCCATAGCGGCGCACGCCGTGTTCGGTTTCGAGCGCGAGCAGTACCGGCTTGTCGGGCGATCGGGCCGCGACGGCGACGCGCATGCCGCTTTGCGCGAAGAGCCTGGCGCAGCTCGAACTGATTCCGGGGCCACCGCCGACGATCAGGGCGACTTCTTGTGCGCCAGTGTCGGAGCGCGCGGCGTCGGTGGCGGGCGTAGGCATCGGGCGGGAGTCGGGCATGGTGGGTGGGGGTTTGAACCGGAGGAGAGAGAAGTCTAGCCGTTCCGCCTGGCCATCGGCCGCGAAGCACCCATCGACGCCGATTCAGACCAGGCGCAGGCTCGATGCAAGCCCCCAGGTCGGATGCCATCAGGGGACTTCGTCGCCGTAGCTTTCGCGCCCGCCATGCGATGCCCCGGGGGAACTTGTCGCAACGTGTCATGATCGCCTCGGCTCTCGCGCGATTCTCGCGGCATTTCATGATCAGTCGATCGGCTTCGAGGCACCGGTCCATGCCCATGGAGTCCCGGTGAACCATCGATCGATCGCGTGTTCCGTGCAACGACTCTCGCCCTGGCTGGCCGTGCCGGCCGGCGTGCTGCTGATGCTGGTCAGTCAGGTGGCCGGCGCGCAGGGAGCCTATCGGCCAGGCGATCGGGTCGAGTGCGATGCGGCGAAGATCGGGCAGTACCGGCGAGGGACCGTTGTCCCCTATGCCAAGAGCGATTTTCAACCGACCGGCATCTACTACCGGGTCCACATCGATGGCAGCAGCATCACCGAAGGCTTCGAGTGCGCCACCACGCACATGCGCGCCATCACGCCGGCCGGCCCTGTGCCTCAGCCGGCGGTGAAGGTTCCCACGCCGCCCGCCACGCTAACAGGCATGAACGCATTCGGCGCGCGCAATCCCCGAACCTGTGCAGACACGAAGGCGCCGACCCGCGGTGCGATCACGGCGGACCTTGCCAAGGTCTACTTCATCTGCCGGGCGGAGCGCTTCAGCGGGTCGGACTTGTACCTGGTCGACCGGGTCAGTGTCGAGGTTGGCGGCGGGCGTCCCTACAATCCGCGCAGCGACATCAACTACGCCGAGATCGACGTCACCGTGCCGATCTATCCGATCCGCGGAAGCTATCTGCAGCACCAGTGCACGCGCGTGTTTTCGGAGCCGGGCACGCTGTACAACGTCGGCAAGAACTGCGCCTCGTCGGACAACCGGAATGCGACCGGGTCTTGTTACAGGACGACGTTCGGCGATTGGCGATGCAGCATGTTCGACATCAACCAGACCAGCGCCGACCGGCACTTCCAGGTGCCGCCACCTCGTTAGCGAGCGGCGGGCAGGCCCGGCGAGTGCGGGTCGGTGTGGCTCATTCCGCCTGTATCCCGATCTCCTTCGCCATCGACTGGTACAGCCGTGTCTCGCCCTCGAAGAACCGGTCCAGCTCCGGCAGCGTCATCACCGGCGCCGGATCGCTGCCGGTCGCGGCAATGGCCGCCTGGAAGGGCGCCTCCTGGCAGACCGTCGTCAATACCTTGTTCAGTCGCGTGGCGTCTTCTTCGCGCAGCGTGCGCGCCACGAACACCGCCGACCAGGTGCCATGCACGAAATCCGCGAGGCCTGCATTGGCCTTGGAGATCGGCAGGGCGGCGGGCAGCTTCTCGGAGATCACCGCGCTGGTGGTGCCGTAGACCTTCAGCCGGCCATTGACGATCAGGTCGCGGGCCGAGCTCTGCGGCACGAAGGCCACGTCGATCTGGCTGCCGATCAGGTCCTGAATGACCGGTGGCACGCCCTTGTAGGGCACCTGCGTGAGCGGAATGCCCGCCTTGCGTGCGAGCCGCTCGCCGAGCAGATGGATCATCGAGCCATTGCCGATGTGACCATGGCTCAGCGGCTTGCCGCTGCGGCTGCGGGCCAGCGCGAGCAGTTCGGCAAAGCCGCTGGCCGGCAGGTCCGGACGGCCCACCAGCACATAGGGCCCGCGGTTGATCAGCAGCACCGGGCGCAGGTTCTCGCTGGTGTAGCGGGCACCCTTGACCGACAGCGGCGTGAGGATAGATTCGGTCTGCGATGCGATCAGCAGCATCGGCGTGCCTGCGGGCGCCGCCAGCAGCTTGTTCACACCAGCGATCCGCCCGCGCCGGGCATCTTCTCCACCAGCACCGCCTGGCGAGCTCGCGCTGCACGCCGGGTTGCAGCCGCCGCGCATGGCCGTCGGTGGGATTGCCGGCCGGCTGCGGCACGATGAAGCTCAGCGGCGGGCCGGAGGGCGATTGCGCGCGCAATTCGCCCGCATGCAGCAGGCCCAGGGCGATCGTGGAAGCCAGCAGCCGGCGACGGTCATTCATGCGTTTTCCTGGTGGTGTTCGAGCGGGGCCTGGCCCGCACAAGGCGGGCCGCGATGACGAAGGTCTACTGCTGGGACTTGATGAACGCGGGATGCGTCTCCAGACGCGCCAGATAGGCGTTCACGTTGGGATAGTTCGCGGGCGTCAGCACGCCGAAGCGGCGCGCCAGGAAGACCGGGTAGCCCATCATGATGTCGGCCGCCGTGAAGCCGCTGTCCAGCAGGTAGCGTCCTCCGGGCACCGCTGCCTCGAGCGCGTCGAGGCACACCTGCGTGCGCAGCTTGGCGTCCTCGACCACCGCCGGAATGCGCTGCGCCTCGGGCCGCACCACCGTGTGCTGGGCGATGTCGCCCAGCGGCCGGGCGAAGGTGGCCTCGGCGAACCAGCCCCACTGCAGATACAGGCCGCTGTCGGGCGTACCCGGCGCCGGCCGCAGCCGGCCCTTGCCGTAGCGCTCGAGCAGGTATTCGACGATGGCGCCCGACTCGAACATCGAGAACTCGCCGTCGTGGATGGCCGGCACCTTGCCGGTCGGGCTGATGCGGCGCCACTCGGGCTTGGCGCGACCGGCCGGGGTGAAATCGACGGGGGCGAGCTCGTAGGGCAGGGCGAGCTCTTCGCACAGCCAGATGAGGCGCATCGAACGGGTGCCTTTGGCGTGATGGATGCGGATCATGATCGGTCGGCGCCTGTGATTGCGGATAGGATTTCGAGTATATCGGCCGTGCCACGGCTACCGACGGAGGGGCGAATCCATTTCTCGTGTCGCCGAATCAGGCCGTTCATGGCGATGTCACGGCGCTGTTGAACGCTGGAATCCTGGATCGCGCTGAAGGCGGAGGAATCGAGTTCCCGTTCGATGCGGTGAAGGTCGAGTTCGTGTTGCAGGCTGCGTGAACCTTGGTGTCGTGCGGCTATGGCGACGACAGCCGGGCCCGGGCAGCGCCCAGGATGCGCCCGGATAATTCCTGATCGTCGACAGCGCGCGCCAGAATAAGCGCGCCGACCATGGTCGCGACGATGGCCAGCGCGCTCATCCTCGGGCCAGGCGCCCCCGGTGCGAGGCCGGCGATCTTCTTCCCCATCCCTCGAATGGCGTCGGTGAAACGGTGCCGGATCGTGGCGCCCTGGCGCGGCATGTCACCCGCCAGGGCCGCGATGACGCAGCCATCGCCCAGCCCCTCGAGATGGTCTGCCGACAGATACCGGGCCATGTAGTCGTTCAGGGTCCTTGCATCGCGCATCCGTGCCGACGACGTCGTCAGGGCATGAAACCAAGGCTTCGGCGGCCAGGCGTTCCTTCCGATCCGAACTGGCTGTACAGGCTGCCGGCGGTCAGCCGGCGGCCTCGGTCAGAGGCGTCGACGCTGCGCCGGAGAGGCCGCGCTCGCGGAACAGCCGGGCGGCCGCCTCCAGGATGCGTTCGCGGTTCTCGGCTGATTTTTCCTTCGACACGCGCATGGCTTCACCTGGTCGATTGGGCAGGAGACGATTTTTGAATTTTTTGATGACGAGCGCCACTATAACTGCTATTGATGGCGCTAGTCATCAATAGAGTAGTCCGACAAGGGGAAGCGACGTTGAGCGAACCAGCAAAGCCGAATCAGGTCCTGGCCATCAAGTACCGGGATCGTGCTGGCCAATCTCGACCTGTTCATCAGTCAACGTCGCGCTGCCGAACATCGCGCAGGAGTTCGATGAGCCGAACCTGGGCAATCTGTCCTGGATCCTGAACGGCTACGCCATCGTCTATGCGGCCTTGCTGGTGCTGTTCGGCAGGCTGGCCGAGCGCTACCCCCGAAACACCAGCTTCCTGGCGGGCATTGCCGTGTTCACCGCCGCGTCGGCCGCGTGCGCGCTCGCCAACAGCGTCCCGGCGCTGGTCGCCTTCCGCCTTTTGCAGGCGGCCGGGGCGGCATTGCTCACGCCGACCTCATTGGGGCTGATCTCGCGACCTTCCCGCCCGAGCGCCGGGCCGGTGCCGTGCGCACCTGGGCTGCGGTCGGCGGGTTCACGCCGCGCTGGGGCCTCTGGTGGGCGGATTACTGGTCACGGCCGGCTGGCGATGGATCTTCCTGGTCAACGCCGATCGGCCTGGTCGCCCTGTGGGTGGGCTGGATCAAGCTCCCGCGCGGTGCCCGGTCATGAGGTGCCGGCGCCGAGTTACTGGCCGCCTAGCTGGTGACCGTCGGCATCGGCGCGCTGACCTTCGATCGTGAAATTGAACGACGGGGGCGCGGGCGCGGCGACGGCTGCGTCGCGGCTTTAGCGGCAGCGGCGGTGACGCTGGCGCTGTTCGTCGCGCACTGCCCGCGTTCGGACAATCCCTTCCGTGAATCCTGCGCTGTTCCGGATCCGGGATTTCACCCGGCGACCTGACCATTGCGCCGTTCTCGACCGCGTTCGGGTGGGATTTCTTTCTCGTAGCTGGTGCTGTGGGAGGAGAGGTCTGGCATTGGCCCGCCATGAAGATCGGGCTGGCCATCGCGCCAGGCCCCTTCACGGTTCCGGTGACATCGCTGCTGCTGGCCGGGCCATTGATCGCCCGCTTCGGGGCCGAGGCGGTCGTGGCGATCGGCCTGGGCGTTTCGGCGGCAGGTGTGCCCGTCTGGGGCGCTGCTGGCGGGGCCGCAGCCCGAACTGTGGTTCGCGGTGCTGTGCGTGATCCTCGGGCATCGGGGTCGGCCTGACGCTGCCCACGCTGATGGGGTCGGCACGTCCGCGCTGCCGTCGTCGTCGTTTGCGACCGGGTCTGCGGTGATCAAACATGGTTCGTCAGATCGGGTTTCGCCGTCGGCGTCGCCCTGTTCGTGGCCATCGTCGGGACACCCGAATCGGTGGAGGCGCGCGCGGCGGCGTTTCGCCTTGCGTGGTGGGTGATGGCGGCCATCACCGCGATCGGGCTGATTCCGCTGTTCGTGCTTCGGCGCAAGGCGTAGCCCGGGGCGCACCAGGTGGCCGATGAGCGCCATCGCGAATCCGGTCCGTGTCACCTGGGGGTTTCTGGCGCGCCGGCCCACTCTTGTCATATGCTAAGTCGACCTACGGAGGAGACACACATGACAACAGAGCATCACAATTCCAAGGCCATCCAAGCCGTCACCCCAGCACCGCCGACACGGCCACCTCCTCCGGATCGACACCGGCCGGCGTGCCGCTGTCGCCACCCTGGGCGTGGGGTCCTTGCCGCCCCGTTCATCATCGGCAGCGAAGCGGCGTGCGCAAGCCACCTGGCCGACAAGCCGGTGCGCTACATCAACCTGTCCCGCGGGCGGTGCCACCGACACCTTTGTCGCGCTGTACGCGTCGGGCTGAGCGGCCCCACCGGCCAGTGGGTGGTGGAAAACGTTGGCGGCGGCGGCGGCGACATCGGCGTGTCCGCTTACGCCCGCGCCCAGCCCGACGGCTACACGCTGGGCCTGGGCGGCGTTGCCTCGCACGGCATCTCGCCCACGCTGAAGGCCGGCAAGTTGCCCTTCGACGCGAACAAGGATTTCACCTTCGTCTCCACGCTGTGGTCGCTGCCCAACTTCCTGGTCGCCAACAACAATATTCCGGCCAATACCGTGCCGGAACTGATCGCGCTGATCAAGACAACCCCGGCAAGTATAACCTCCGCTTCGGCCGGGCAACGGCACCACTATCCATTTGTCCGGCGAGCTCTTCGTTGCTGGGTGGCCTGAATGACCCACGTGCCTTACCGGGTGCGCGGCGCCGGCGATGGTCGATGTGATCGGCGGTCAGGGCAGATGATCTTCGACAACATCCCGGGCGGGCTGGCCAGTACAAGGCGGGCAAGGTCAAGGTCTCGGCGTCACCAGCCCGACCCGCAGCCCGGTGGCGCCCGGACATCCCCGCGATGGCCGAGTTCCTGCCCGGCTTCGAGGTCGCGTGGACCACGGTGACCGGCCCCGGCCGGTCTGCCGCCGGCCGTGATCGAACGCATCTCGATGTTCACTAAGCAGGCACTTGAGAGCGCCTGAGATCACCGCGAATTCTTTCGACCGGGGCGCCACCCGGTGTGGAAGACCATGGCCGACACGGTTGCCTACCGCGCCGCCGGAAGAAAAGCGCCCGGGCGACATCATCCGGCCGCGCCAAGATCACGATCGACTGACACCCCGCGACCGGTTTTCTGCCGCCACCGGATCCATCCGGTGACGAACAGAAGCGCGGGGATCAGCCCCGCGGCGCAGACCAGCAGCCGTCCCGGCAGACCCAGGGCTTCGCCATTGTGCAAAGGGTGAAGCCAGGCCAGGACGGTGTCTCCAGGGCTCGCGCGGCTTGCGTCTTTGACGGCTACCACCGTGGCGTCGTCGGGTCGCAGCCAGACTTGCGTGTGCGGAAACCGATGGCTGGGCTCGCCCCGCCCGACGGTGGCGATCGGGAGATCGGTCTACCGCCTGCCCCCGCTGCTGTGGATCCAGCGGACTTGCGCGTCGGGGAACCGCGAGCGCGCCACGCGCACCGCTTCGGCGAGTGTCACCGAGGGCGGCGCATTGCCAGGTGCCGCCGCGGCGGGGTGGCCGTGCATCGTCGCCGCCAGCGTAAGCGTTTTCCGCGCGCACCACGTCCGAATGCGAGCGCGGCCCCGGTCAGGCCCACTGCCGCAAGCAGCAGCCAGCCGTACAGCCCGCCCAGAACGTGGAGATCGTAGATGCGGCGCAAGTGTCCCGGCGCAGCCGGGGCATCAGCGAGGATGCCATCCGCGACCGTGAAGGCCACCACAGGACGGCGCCGCTGAGCAGCGAGAACACCATGAAGAGCCCCGCGCCGCCCACCACCATGCGCCCGTCGTGCTCCAGCAGCAGCGAGTAGTAGGTTGTAGATCCAGGTGCGCCGGTCGTCGCCCCAAACCGCTGCGCCGCACCTGCAGGCTGCTCGGGTCGAGCGCAGATCAGGCATGGCG
>JADJVQ010000092.1 GCA_016710525.1 Burkholderiaceae bacterium | reverse complement strand
AGCACAGCAGCCCGCCGATGGTGCAGCAGCTGTCCGCCGCACCGAAACGGCACGCTTTGAGTCGCTGACGCCCTGATGGCGGGCGTTTTGCACGATGGCATGCGTCTTGCAATTTGAGGCTTGGATGCCGTGCCCGACCGATGCACGCGCCCGCTGCCCGGAGACAGACTGCATGAGCGACACCTATCAGCCATACAACGCCTACCGCCGACTCGGGCCTGCCTGTTCGCGATGCGGTCAGAGCCACGAGGGCGAACATCCGGATGAGGATGGCACGGCACCCGAGGTCAGGCCCCTGGCCTCGCGGCAGGCCAGCCGCGACGCTGACAGCATCGTGACGAGCGATCAGCTGTCGGCCGATTTCATCGAGGCGGTGCTGGTCAAGGCGCTGCTTCCCGACGAGGGTCTGCGCCGCCGCTTCCTGCGCGCCGTCGGGGCGAATACCGCTCGCGCGGCGATCGCCAGTGTGCTGCCGATGGGTGCGCTGCAGGCGATGGCCCAGGACAAGGCGCCGCTGGAGAAGAAGGACCTGAAGATCGGCTTCATCCCGATCACCTGCGCCACGCCGCTGATCATGGCGGACCCGCTGGGCTTCTACAAGAACCAGGGCCTCGTCGGTGCAATTGAACAAGACCGCGGGCTGGGCGCTGATCCGCGACAAGATGATCAACAAGGAGCATGACGCCTCGCACTTCCTGTCGCCGATGCCACTGGCCATCTCGATGGGCTTGGGCTCGGTTGCCCAGCCGATGAGCGTGGCGACGATCCAGAACACCAACGGCCAGGCCATCACCCTCCACGTCAAGCACAAGGACAAGCGCGACCCGAAGATGTGGAAGGGCTTCAAGTTCGCCGTGCCCTTCGAGTACTCGATGCACAACTTCCTGCTGCGCTACTACGTGGCCGAGCACGGGCTCGACCCCGACAAGGACATCCAGATCCGCGTCGTGCCGCCGCCCGAGATGGTGGCCAACCTGCGTGCCGGCAACATCGACGGCTTCCTGGGCCCGGACCCGTTCAATCAGCGCGCCGTGTATGACGAGGTCGGCTTCATCCACCTGCTGTCCAAGGAAATCTGGGACGGCCATCCGTGCTGCGCCTTCGGTGTGTCCGAGGGCTTCATCAAGCAGAACCCGAATACGTTCGCTGCGTTGTATCGCGCGGTGCTGGAGGCCGCCGCGATGGCGCGCGAGCCCAAGAACCGCGAGCTGATCGCCAAGGTGATTGCCCCCGCGCAGTACCTGAACCAGCCGAAAACGGTGCTGGAGCAGGTGCTGACCGGCAAGTTCGCCGACGGCCTGGGCAACGTCAAGAACGTGCCCGACCGGGCCGACTTCGATCCGGTCCCCTGGTACTCGATGGCGGTGTGGATGCTGACCCAGATGAAGCGCTGGGGCTACGTCAAGGGCGAGGTCAACTACAAGGACATCGCCGAGAAGGTGTTCCTGCTGACCGACGCCAAGAAGCGCATGGCCGAACTCGGCCAGAAGGTGCCCGAGGGCGGCTATCGCAAGTTCAAGGTGATGGGGCGTGAATTCGATCCGGCCAAGCCCGGCGAGTACGCGGCCAGTTTTGCGATCAAGCGGACCTGAGAGGCAGCCTCGCGATGATGAGCCTGAACCTCAAAGCGGCGCTGCTGTCGCTGCTGCTGCTGGGCTGTGCTCTGGGCGCCTGGCAGCTGGCGGCCGCGCCTCCCGGCGTGGCGAGCGGACCGTCCGCCGCGGCCAAGAGCGCGGCGGACGACGAGTACGCCAAGCTGATGGGCAAAGCGGCCGGCGCGCAGAAGACCAGCGGGCTGCCCACGCTCGGTCAGATGGGCGAGACGATGGCGCGCCATCTGCGCGATCCCTTCTACGACAACGGGCCCAACGACAAGGGCATCGCGATTCAGCTGGGGTCTTCGCTGGCTCGTGTCGGTGCCGGGTACGGCCTGGCGGCGCTGATCGCCATTCCGCTGGGCTTCCTGATCGGCATGTCGCCGCTGATGTATCGGGCGCTGGACCCGTTCATCCAGGTGCTCAAGCCGATCTCGCCGCTGGCCTGGATGCCGCTGGCGCTCTACACGATCAAGGACAGCGTCGATCTCCGGCATCTTCGTGATCTTCATCTGTTCCATCTGGCCGATGCTGATCAACACGGCGTTCGGCGTGGCCGGTGTGCGCCGGGAGTGGCTGAACGTGGCGCGCACGCTGGAGGTGACGCCGCTGCGCCGTGCACTGCTGGTGATTCTTCCCGCGGCGGCTCCGACCATCCTGACCGGCATGCGGATCTCGATGGGCATCGCCTGGCTGGTGATCGTCGCCGCCGAGATGCTGGTGGGCGGCACCGGCATCGGCTACTTCGTCTGGAACGAGTGGAACAACCTGTCGCTGACCAACGTGATCTTCGCGATCCTGGTGATCGGCGTGGTGGGGATGCTGCTCGACCTGATGTTCGCCCGGCTGCAGCGCTTCGTCACATACCGGGAGTAGGCCACCATGACCAGCGAAGCATTCCTTTCCATCCAGGGTCTGTCGAAGACCTACCCCGGCACCGGCGCCGGCGCAGCGGCTCCGGTCTTCGAAGACGTGAGCTTCGGCATCGAGCGCGGCGAGTTCGTGTGCATCATCGGCCATTCGGGCTGCGGCAAGACCACGATCCTGAACATCCTCGCGGGCCTCGAGGAGGCCAGCTCGGGTTTCGTGTTCATGGATCGCCGCGAGGTGCGGGGCCCCAGCCTGGACCGCGGCGTGGTGTTCCAGGGGCATGCGCTGATGCCCTGGCTGTCGGTGCTGCAGAACATCGCCTTCGCCGTCAAGTCGCGCTGGCCCGACTGGAGCCGGGCCCGGATCGACGAGCACAGCCGGCGCTTCATCGCGCTGGTCGGGCTGGCCGGGGCGGAAGGCAAGAAGCCGGCCGAACTGTCCGGTGGCATGAAGCAGCGCGTGGGCATCGCGCGCGCCTTTGCCATCCAGCCGAAGATGCTGCTGCTCGACGAACCCTTCGGGGCGCTCGATGCGCTCACGCGCGGCGTGATCCAGGACGAGCTGCTGCGCATCTGCGCGTCGACCCACCAGACGGTGTTCATGATCACCCATGACGTGGACGAGGCGATCCTGCTGGCGGATCGGATCCTGCTGATGAGCAACGGGCCGCGCGCGCGCGTGGCCGAGATCGTGCGCAACACGATGCCGCGCGAGCGCACCCGCCTGACCATCCACCACGACCCGCAGTACTACCGGATCCGCAACCACCTGGTGGATTTTCTCGTGCATCGCTCGCGGCTGATCCAGCAGGGCACCTCCGACCAGCAGTCCGCCCGTGCCGGTGAGCCGGCTCGCGAAGTCACCCCCGGCCTGGACGGCGATCCGCCGTCACAGGATGCATCCCCCTTGGCAGCACAGACCTCAATCCAGGAGACCCATCCATGAACCGAAACGACATCACCGAAAAGATCTACGAAACCAAGGTCCGCAAAGGCATCAAGTGGGCCGATGTCGCCAAGAAGGTCGGCCAGAGCAAGGAGTGGGTCACCGCCGCCTGCCTGGGCCAGATGACGATGACGCCGGCGCAGGCGCTGGTGGTGGCCAAGATCTTCGGCCTGACCAAGGAGGAGGCCGCCTGGCTGCAGGTCGTGCCGTACAAGGGATCGCTGCCGACCGCCGTGCCGACCGACCCGCTGATCTACCGCTGGTACGAGATCGTCAATGTTTACGGGGCCACGATCAAGGAGCTGATCCACGAGGAGTTCGGCGACGGCATCATGAGCGCGATCGATTTTTCGATGGACATCGTGCGCGAACCGGATCCGAAGGGTGATCGGGTCAATGTGACGCTGAGCGGGAAGTTCCTGCCGTACAAGACGTATTGAATCGACGTGTGCTCGGGTTAGCGCGTGCCTGGGTCGGCGCGGGCGGCCGCGTGATGCCGGCTGGGCGGCGCGACGTACCCGCCCCGCTTCGCGGGGTTCCCTCGCTGCCTTCGGAAGCCGCCCGGCCCCGCCGGGCACTTCCTCGTTCGCTCGGCGGGCCCGAAGCGCCGCCCAGCCGGCATCACGCGGCCGGGCTTGCACGAGCGTGGCATGCGCCGCCGGCGGTGTCATTCGTCGTGCAAGGTGTCCTTGTCGTGCCAGAACTCCGGGCGGCGGAATGATGCCTGACCCGGCGGCAGCGTTCTCGGCCATGTGCGCTGGGTTGCCGCTGCCCGGGATCGCGCAGGTGACCGCCGGGTGGCTCAGGACGAACTTGAGCAGCACTTGCGGCCAACTCGAGCAGCCGATGTCGGCGGCCCAGGCGGGCAGGGGGCGCGTGCGCAGGCGGTGCAGCAGGCCGCCGCCGCCGAAGGGGCGGTTGACCAGGACCGCGACCCCGCGCTCCTGGGCCAGGGGGAGCAGCCTTCGCGCCGCCAGACGCTCTTCGGCCGAATAGTTGATCTGCAGGAAGTCGAGTTTTTCGGCGCGCAGCACCGATTCGAGATCGGCATACGCCGAGGCCGTGTAGTGCGTGATCCCGATGTAGCGCACGCGGCCCCCGGCCTGCCACTCGCGCAGGGTGGCGAGGTGGGTCCGCCAGTCGAGCAGGTTGTGGATCTGCATCAGGTCGATCCGCGGCGTGCCGAGCAGGCGCATCGAGGCATTCATCTGCGCGATGCCCGCGTCGCGCCCCTGCGTCCACACTTTGGTGGCGACGAAGGCATCGGCCCGATGCGGGCTTGCCGCCAGCTGTTCGCCTGTGCTTGCCTCGGCGCGGCCGTACATCGGAGAGCTGTCGAGCACGGTGCCTCCGGCCTTGAACAGAGCGTCGAGCACGCCGGCCAGCTGCCGGTAGGCCGCGCTGCCCGGCGAATGATCGAACCCGAGATAGGTGCCGCAGCCGATCACCGGCAGGGCAGCGCCGGTGACGGGTATGGGGCGGGTATTCATGCGCCCCGGAACAGCGCGAAGCCCCAGGCCGTGAACTTCAAGGGCAGGTGGTAGTGTTCCTGCAGGTTCACCACGTTGAACCGGAACACCGCGACCTCCTGAAAGTACGCGGCCTGTGCCGCGCCCCGTTCACGCCACCAGTCGCCCAGGTGGAAGTGCGCCTCGTGTACGCCCGCCTGGACGCCCGTTCCAGTGACGACCGCGTGGTCGAGCGCGCCGTTCGCGCCAAGCACTCCCTGCGCGATGCTGCGCGCGGTGGCGCCCTGCAGCGCAAATATCTCGACACGCATGCCGGCAGCGGGCACGCCGCTGGCGACATCGACGGCGTGCAGTGAAATGCCTCCGGCCATGCTCGGCTCCTGGTTGGGGTGATGGACGTCAGGCCCGTTCGCGCGGCCCGGGCAGCGCCAGCGTACCCGAGAGCGCGATCAGCGACACGGCCGCGTAGGCGCCGCCCAGCGAAGACAGGCTTGCGATGGTCGCGAACAGCAGTGGCCCGACGACCAGGCCGGCCATCATCAGCACCATGACCGCGCCGGTGGTCGTGCCGATCTCGCCCGGCGGCGATCGTTCGGCAACCTCGGCCAGGAACACGCCGTTCCACCCGCTTGCGCTCAGGCCGAACAGGGCCGCCAGAGGGAGCAGCGCCACCATGCTCATCGACGCGCCGAGGGTGCCCAGGGTCAGGGCGCAGACGATCATCACGCATCCCAGCGCCCGCAGCAGACTCATGCTGGGCAGGACTCGCGACGCGACCCAGCCCCAGAGCAGGCGTCCGACCAGTCCGCAGCCCTGGGTGAGCGCAGCCACCCAGCCGGCCTGCGCCAGTTCGAGGCCGCGCTCCCGGACCAGAAAGGTGACGATGAAACTGTTCAGGCAGACCTGGGTGGCGCCGAAGGCGCCGGCCGCGATCGCCAGGCGCGCGAGCGCCGGATTGGCGCGCAGGACCTTGCGCCAGCCGGCCCGCGGACCCGTGCCCGGAGCGGGCGCAGGCGCCGCGGGCGCCGGATGGCGGGCCATCGCCAGCATCAGCGCAGCCCCGACCCCCGCAACGACCAGCGCCGCGCCCAGCAGCGCGCTTCGCCATCCCAGCGCGATCGCAAGGCCCGGCAGGCTCATCGAAGCCATCACTGCGCCCACCTGCACCCCGGACTGCTTGAGCGAGAAGAACATCGGCCGGCGTGTGGCTGGCACATGTTGAGCGAGCACCTGCGACGAAGGCGGCGCCTCGATGCCGTTGCCCAGACCGATCAGCACCGCGCTGGCGAGCAGTCCGAGCGGATGGGCGCTGGCGGCGGCCGCCACGCCCAGCGCGCACAGGATCGCGCAGAGGCGGGAGGTTTGCCAGGCGCCCAGACGCTCGACGATCCGACCGGCCCAGGCCGAAATCAGCAGCGCCGAGCCCCAGACGGTGCCGGAATACAAGCCGACCCATTCGGGGCTCAGGTCGAGGTCCCGGGCGATCGATGGCGCCAGCACCGGCGCCGCCATCAGTGCGAGTGTGGCGGACGCCACCACCGCCCCCATCCACAGCGAAACCGCCAGTGGCGCGCCCGGCGCGCTCACCCGGGGCCCGATGGGGTCACGGGCCATCGGGTTACTGCCGAAGGCGTCGCGACAGACCCACCGCGCGCTCCATCACGATCATCATCAGCAGCGTGACCAGGATGATCACGCTGGACAGTGCGGCGATCGTGACATCCAGACGGCCTTCGAGGTCCTGCCACATCCGGATCGGCAGCATGTCGGTGCGGGCATCGCGCAGGAACAGCGACACCGGCACGTTGTCGAACGAGGACATGAACGCGATGAACGCGCCCGCCATCACGCCCGGCCGGATCGAAGGCAGGGTCACATGACGGAACGTGAACCAGCGGTTGGCGCCCAGGCTGGCGGAACTCTCGAGCAGCGCGGGATCGAGCTGGGCCAGTGCCGCGGTGGTGGTGCGGATCACATAGGGAACGCAGACGGCCGCATGGCCGATCACCAGCGTGGTCTCGGAGACCGGCATGCCGACCCACGAAAACGTCATCAGCGCCGCGAACCCGAAGGCCAGCGCCGGCAGCACCAGCGGCGACATGAACAGCGAATCGAGCACGCGCGCGACTGCGGTCTGCGAGCGCGCGATCGCAAGTGCGCCGCACACGCCCAGCACGACCGACAGCACGGTGGTGGCGACGGCGACCTTGATGCTGTTCCAGGCCGCGAAGTGCAGTTGCGAGGCGTCGATCAGTTCGCCATACCACTTCAGCGAATAGCCGGGCGGGGGGAACTTGAGCGAAAAGCCGTCGGTGAACGAGACGATCAGCACCACCAGCGTGGGCGCGATCAGCAGCACCAGCGTGAGCATCGCCAGGGTCCAGATCGACACTCTGAAAACCAGCGTCGGCAGATCGATTCGGCGCGCCATGGCAGCCTCCTTTGGGTCCGGATGGCTCAGGTGGTCGCGTAGCCGCGCGACATCCGGCCCAGCAGATTGAACAGGCTGACGCACACCAGAACGGTGGCCAGGAAGGTCAGCGAGATCACCGCCGCGAACGGGTAGTTCGACAGCGCGGAGGCCTGCTGGTACAGGTACATCGGCATGAACAGCATCTGCCCGCCGCCGATCAGCGACTGCGAGATGAAGGCGGTGATCGCGGCCGCGAACGTGAGCAGGCAGCCGGCGACGATGCCGGGCAGCGACAGCGGCAGCGTGACCTGCCGGAAGGTTCGCCACTCGCTGGCGCCCAGCGAGGACGACGCGTCGGCCAGATTGGGGTCGATGCGCTGGATCGCATTGATCAGGGGCAGCACCATCAGCGGCAACTGGACGTTGGCCAGCGTGACGACCAGCCCGGCGCGCGTATAGAGCAGCTTGGCCGCGCTGTCGATCAGGCCCAGGTCCAGCAGCACCGCATTGATGATGCCCTGACGTCCGAGGATCACGATCCAGGCGAAGGTTCGCACCACCACGCTGGTGAGCAGCGGCAACATCACGATGAAGATCACCAGCGGCTGCAGGCGTTCGGGCAGGCGCACGAACACCCACGCCAGCGCATAGCCCATCACCAGGCACAAGGCGGTGACCTGCGCGCCCAGCCAGAGCGTGTCGCCCAGCACCGACAGGCCGAAGGCGTCGAACATCTTGGTCCACTGCGCCAGCGTGCCCCACTGGGTCATGCCCGGGTCGGCATAGAAGCTGACGAAGGCCAGCACCAGCAGCGGCGTGACGAAGAACAGCACCATCGCCAGCGCCAGGGGCGAGGCGAGCCAGAGCGGGTAGACGGTGACGGGCAGTCGCTGGGTCATGGCAGTGCGGGCCGAACGCCGCGGGGGCGTGCGGCCGCTCCTTCGGTCAGAGCTTGATCTCGCGGTTGAAGCGTTCGATCCACTGCGGCCGCTGTTCGTTGATCTTCTTCCAGTCCTGGAACACGAAGCGCTTCTTCATTTCGGCGTGGTCCTTGGCCAGCACCTTGGCGATCTCGCCTTCCATCTTGACCTTGGTGTTGGTCGGCACGATCAGGTAAGGGCTTTGCATCAGGCGGGTCTGGACTTCAGGCGACATCGCCGCTTCGATCAGTGCGACCGCGAGCTGCCGGTTGGGCGAGTTCTTGACCACGTGGATCGAGGTCTTGAACGCGATCGCGCCTTCCTTGGGACTGACGAATTCGACCGGCACGCCGCGCGCCTTCAGGATCTGGATCGCGTTGAAGTTGCCCGGGCTGATGTCGATCTGGCCCTGCTGGAACAGCGTGGCCAGCGCACCGGGGTTCGCGGCGACCGCGGCGAGGTTCGGCTTGAGTTCCTGCAGCGCCTTGAAGCCCGGTTCGACGTTGGACTCGGAGCCGCCGAACATCTTGGAGATCTCGACCAGGAAGCCGGTGCCCAGCGTGGAGTTCAGGTTGGTGATCCCGGCGCGCCCCTTGTATTCGGGCTTCCAGAGATCCCGCCAGGAGGTGGGCGGCGTCTTGATCTTCTCGGGGTTGTAGGTCAGGCCCACCGCCTGAAAGAAGATCGCGGGGCCGGTGGGTTCCTGCGCCTCGGGGATCAGGTCCTTGTAGTGCTTGCTCTGGGCCACCGGATACGGATCGGCGAGATCCTGGCCGATCGCGGTGAGCGCCGGACCCGGATCGTGCAGCATCACATCGATCGGCGGGTTGTTGCGGGCCGCGCTGATCTTGGCGATCTGATCGACCGAGAGCATCGGGTCGAGCGTGATGTCGGCGTTGTTCGTGGCCTTGCGGAAGGCGGGCACCAGCACGGCCCGGTGCGCCTCCTCCCAGCTGCCGGTGAAGGTTGCGAAGACAAGCCGGCGGGCTTGCCCGAAACTCATCGTCGGAAAGAGCTGCATCGCGCCGAGCGCGAGACTGGTCTGCAACATGCGACGGCGATCGGTCATGGTCTGCTCCTGGGGGCTTGGTTGGGGTGGAATCGGCTCAGGCGGCCGCGGGTTCGGCCGCCTTGGTGGCGGCGAAGGCATTGACGATGGCGCCTGCAGTCAGCTGCAGGGTCACCGCGGAACCGGGGGTGCGGAATCGTGCGCCTTCGCCGCGGGCTTCGACCACCTTCAGGTCGGCGCCGCCGGGCAGGCGGATCTCATGGACGATCTGCGGTCCGAGCGGCAGGCTCAGTTCGATCGTGCCGCGCAGACCTTCGCCGTCATCGGCCAGTCTCAGGTGTTCGGGGCGGATGCAGATCGTGGCGCTGTCGCCGACCTGGTGATGTCCGCCGGCCACGCGAACCGCACAGCTCAGCGTGCCGTCGACCAGGGCCTGGGCGCGGCCTTCGCCATCGAGCCGGGTGATCTGGCCGATCAGTGCGTTCGAGGTGCCGACGAACTGATTGACGAACAGCGTGGCCGGATGGTCGTAGATCTGATTGGGCACGTCGAACTGTTCGAGCCTGCCCTGGTTGATCACCGCCACCCGGTCGGCCATCGACAGCGCCTCTTCCTGGTCGTGCGTGACCATGATGCAGGTGATGCCGGCCAGACGCTGGATCCGCTTGACCTCGATCTGCATGTCGAGCCGCAGCCCCTTGTCCAGCGCGGCGAAAGGTTCGTCCAGCAGCAGAATGCGCGGGTCGACCGCCAGCGCACGCGCCAGCGCCACGCGCTGCTGCTGGCCGCCGGAGAGCTGACGCGGCAGGCGATCGGACAGATGGCCCATGCGCACGAGTTCGAGCATCTCGCGGGCCTTCGCGAGCTGCCGGGCGCGGGGCTCACCCCGGCAGGCCAGGCCGTAGGCGACATTGTCCAGGGTGCTCATGTGCGGAAAGAGCGCGTAGTTCTGGAACACCACGCCCACTTCGCGCCGGTTGGGCGGCAGGTCGTCGATCGCTCGGCCGCCGACAAGCACCTGGCCGGAGGTCTGCTCGACGAAGCCCGCGATGATCCGCAGCAGCGTGGTCTTGCCGCAGCCGCTGGGGCCGAGCAGCGCCACCAGTTCGCCGGCACCGATGTCCAGGCTCACGCCGTCCACCGCTGGCGAAGGGGCGCCGCGATAGCGCTGCTCGATCGATTGCAGGGACAGGTCGAAGGCCGTCCGGGCGGGTCGGGTGCTGTCGTTCATCGGCTGGTCCTCGCGCGCCGCGGCGCGGCGCGGACTGGGGGGTCTTCGATCAGGATCGACAGGTCATCGGTGACCGACGGGGCGGGCGGCTCGGCCAGCGACGCTTCGATGTGTTCGAGGTGTTCGGTCATCAGCCGCATCGCGCGCCGCGCTTCGCCCTGCTCGATCGCGCTGACGATCTGCTCGTGCTCGTCGTCGCGGCAGGTGCTGCCCGTGGGCGCCTGGTTCGCGAGGATCGCCAGGCAGGTGCGCACCGTGAGCTCGTCCATCGATTTGGCCAGCGGCCCATTGCCTGCCAGTGCGGCCAAGGCCCGGTGGAATTCGCCCGACAGGCGCACCGCGCTGCGCCGGTCGCCGGTGTCGTGGGCCTGACGTTCTTCGCGCACGATCCGCTTGATGCCGGCCAGGTCCTTCTTCGCGCAGTGCCGGCAGACACGTTCGACCAGCCAGGGTTCGATCAGCCGTCTTGCCTCGAAGATCTCGGCGGTGTCCTCGCGGCTGGGCGTGATGACCACCGCGCCGCGCCGCGGCTTTCGTTCGACCAGCCCTTCGTGTTCCAGGCGCTGCAGCACCTGGCGGACCTGGGTGCGGCTGACTTCGAACAGATCGGCCAGCCGTTCCTCGCGCAGCCGCGTGCCAGGCGCCAGACGATGCTCGGCAAACGAGGACACGATGCGCTCGTACATGCGGCGCGTGCGTGCGGCCGCGTCGGCTGCGGCACCCGCGGCCGGTTCGTCGTCGATCAGTGTCGGTTCTGGCTTCATGCTGATGGGAGAGCGATGCAATTCGCGTGCCATGCATCCGGTATGGCGATCCTCGTTAGTAAACAACAAGTTCCTGATTTTGGATACAAGATTCATCAGATCTTGTGCTCAAGATGCACCATCGGCGATCATGGATGCCCCGGTTCGGCGCGCCGCCGGCGGGGCTCGCACCGTGTCGAGGCGTGCTTCGGGGCGGTCCGCGAATGCGCCAGCCCAGGCATGATCATTGCCAGTGACAGGGCGCGGTCGATGCGCGCGGGCGCGAGACGGCCGGCGACCAAGGAGTTTTTCGATGGACAGGATCCTGCTGGGCATGCTGACGCCCTCTTCGAACACGGTGCTCGAACCGGTGACCCAGGACATGCTGCGCGAGCTGCCGCAGGCGAGCGCGCATTTCGGGCGCTTCGCGGTCACCCGGATCGCGCTGAGCACCGATGCTCTGGCCCAGTTCGACACCGCCGGCATCCTGGCGGCCGCGCAACTGCTGTCGCACGCGCGCTGCCAGGTGATCGGCTGGAGCGGCACCTCGTCGAGCTGGCTGGGCTTCGAATCGGACGAGGCACTGTGCCGGGAGATCGAGCAGAGCACCGGCGCCCTGGCCTGCACGTCGGTACTGGCGCTCAACGAAATCCTGCGCACCACCGGCGCGGCGAGCTTCGGTCTGGTCACGCCCTACCTGGATGATGTTCAGCAGAGGATCATCGCCAACTATGCGCAGGCGGGCTTCACCTGCGTGGCCGAGCGGCATCTGGGGCTGAGCGACAACTTCTCGTTCTCGGACGTGTCGGCGGCGCAGCTCCAAGCCATGATCCGCGAGGTGGCGGCGGCGCGGCCGCAGGCAATCGTGGTGTTGTGCACCAACCTTCGCGCGGCGCCGCTGGTGCCCGCGCTGGAGGCCGAAACAGGAATCCCGATCTACGACAGCGTGGCCACGGTCGTCTGGAAGGCGTTGCGCCTGGCCGGCGCCGACACCCGGCAGATCCGCTCCTGGGGCCGTCTGTTCACGGAGCTGACATGAGCGAGACTTTCGATCTGGTGGTGCGCAACGCCGATGTCGCCACCGCCACCGACCGTTACCGCGCCGACCTCGGCATACGCGATGGGCGCATCGCGGCGATCGGTGCGGTCCTGCCGGCGGGCCTGCGAGAGATCGACGCGGCGGGCCGCCTCGTCACGCCGGGCGGGGTCGATGCGCACTGCCATCTCGACCAGCCCACATCGGACGGCTCGAGAATGGCCGACGATTTTGTCACCGGGACCCGGTCGGCGGCTTGTGGCGGCACGACCACCATCATCCCGTTCGCCTGTCAGTTCAAGGGACAGTCGCTGCGCGCCGCGGTCGAGGACTACCATCGTCGTGCCGACGGCAAGGCGGCGATCGACTATGCGTTCCACCTGATCGTCAGCGACCCCTCCGAGCAGGTGTTGCGGCACGAGCTGCCGGCACTGGTGAACGAGGGTTACAGCTCATTCAAGCTGTACATGACCTACGACGACATGAAGCTCAACGACCGGCAGGTGCTCGATCTGCTGGCGGTGGCACGGCGCGAGGGTGCGCTGACGATGATCCATGCCGAGAACGCCGACTGCATCGCCTGGCTGACCGATCAGCTCGTCGAGGCGGGGCTCACCGCGCCCCGGTTTCACGCCGCCTCGCGACCGATGCTGGTCGAGCGCGAGGCCACGCATCGCGCGATCGCGCTGGCCGAACTCGTCGACGTGCCGGTGCTGATCGTGCACGTGTCCGGACGCGAAGCGGTCGAGCAGATCCGTGCCGGGCAGGGCATGGGACTGAAGATCTACGCCGAGACCTGCCCGCAGTACCTGCTGCTGAGCGCCGAGAATCTCGAAGGCGAAGGCTTCGAGGGTGCGAAATGCGTCTGCAGCCCGCCGCCGCGCGACAAGGCCAACCAGGACGTGATCTGGCGCAGCCTGGAAAACGGCACCTTCCAGATCGTGTCCTCCGACCATGCGCCGTTCACCTTCGACGGACCGAACGGCAAGCGCAATGCCGGCGAGGATGCGCCATTCCCGAAGATCCCCAACGGCATACCCGGGCTCGAAACCCGCCTGCCGCTCCTGATGACCCATGGGGTGATCGACGGGCGGATCGACATCCACCGCTTCGTCGCGCTCACCTCGACCAATCCGGCCCGCCTGTATGGCCTGTTCCCGGGCAAGGGCACGATCGCGATCGGCTCCGACGCCGACATCGTGATCTGGGAGCAGGGCCTGAACCGCACGGTGCGCAATGTCGACCTGCATCACGCCGTCGATTACACGCCCTACGAAGGCCTGGCCTTGAAGGCGTGGCCCGCGCTCACGCTGTCGCGCGGCGAAGTGGTCTGGCAGGACGGTGTTTACCTCGGGCAGGCGGGCCGCGGTCGGTTCCTGAAGGCGGCGCGGCCGGCGCCCGCCACAACCCGCGGCCGCGGCCACCGATCGCCGCTCTGGAAGGTGGACTGAGATGACGGAACTCTGGCGCTGGTCGGCCTTCGACGTCGCGCGGGCGGTGGCGGGCGGCTCGCTGAGCGCGGGCGAGGTCGCCCGCGATTCGCTGGCCCGTCTGCACCGGGTCAACCCGGCGCTGAATGCGGTGATCACCCACGACGACGGATGGACGATGGCCCAGGCGGCCGACGTCGACCGGCGCCTGGCCGCCGGCGAAACCCTGCCGCTGGCTGGTGTGCCGATCACCGTCAAGGACAATCTCTGGGTGAAGGATCGCCGCGTGACCCAGGGATCGCGGCTGTTCGAGCATTTCGTAGCGCCCGAGGACGCCTGGGCGGTGGCGCGGATGCGCGAATCCGGCGCGGTGATCGTCGGCATCACGAACTGCTCGGAGTTCGCCTGCAAGGGTGTCTCGAACAACCTGCCGCATGGCAGCACCCGCTCGCCCTGGAATACGGCGCTCACGCCCGGCGGTTCGTCAGGGGGCGCGGTCAGCGCCACGGCGGTGGGCATCGGCGCGCTCGCGCTGGCCACTGACGCGGGCGGATCCACCCGCCGCCCCGCGGCGCACTGCGGACTGGTCGGCATGAAGCCGACCTTCGGGCTGATTCCGTGCGGACCCGGTTTCGACGAGCCCAATTTCGGCTTGTCGGTGATCGGCCAGATCGCACGCGATGTGCGCGATGCGGCCCTGATGTTCGATCGGCTGCGCGGTTACAGCGCGAGCGACTGGGGCGCGCAGCCGGTGGCGCTCGCGGACGCGCTGCCGCTGCTGGACCATCCGCCTGCACGCGGCCTGCGGATCGCGTACAGCCACGACCTGGGCTGCGGCTTTGCCATCGACGCGCCGGTGCGCGAGGCGATCGAGAGCACGGTGCGCGTGCTCGCGGCGGACGGATATTCGATCGAAACCGGCGCGCCCGACTGGCCGGAAGGGGTGCACGAGTACCCGCTGCTCAAGCTGCAGCAGGCGGGCCTGGCCGCGCTGCACGGCGACGCGCTGGATCGCGATGCGGCCATGATCGACCCCGATCTGCAGGCGCAGATCCGCGGCGGGCGGGCAGTTTCCGGCGTCGAGATCGCGCAGGTGCTGCTGCTGCGCGAACACATCCATGCGGCCTACGCGCGCTTCTTCGAGCGCTACGACCTGCTCTTGTGCCCGACCACGCCGGTGGTGTCCTGGCCCCTGGATCAGCTGGGTCCGGCCATCATCGGAGGACACCCGGCCGGTCCGCGCGGACATGCCGGCTACACGCCGCTGTTCAACTATTGCCAGGCGCCCGCGTGCTCGGTACCGGCTGGTCTGGTCGACGGGCTTCCGGTGGGGCTGCAGATCGTCGGGCGCCGTTATCAGGATGGCCTGGTGCTGCAGATGGCCGCGCATGTCGAGCGTCTGCTCGGCCCGCCGGCGCATCCGCCACTGTGGGCTTGAGGAGGGACTGATGAACCTGCTGCTGATCAATCCGAACATCTCCGAGAGCGTCTCGGCGCTGATCCGGGCCGAAGCGGTGCTCAGCGCCTCGCCCGGCACGAGCATCGAGGTGCTCACCGCCCCGTTCGGCGTGGCCTACATCGAAACCCGGATGGAAGCGGTGATCGGCGCCTACGCCACGCTGCAGCTGGCCGCCGAGCACCACGCGCGTCACGACGCGGTGATCGTCGCGGCGTTCGGCGACCCGGGGCTGGCCGGCCTGCGAGAAGTCCTGCCGTGCCCGGTCACCGGACTGTCGGAGGCGGCGCTGCTCAGTGCCTGCCTGCTCGGCGGACGGTTTTCGATCGTCGCGATCTCGCACCGCATCACGGCCTGGTACCGGGAGACCGTCGATCACCTCGGGCTCGGCTCCCGGCTGGCCAGCATCCGCAGTCTGACATCGCCGCTGGCCGACATCGGATCGGTGCAGACCGACCAGGGCGAGCGGCTGGTCGCCCTGGCCGATGCCTGCGTGGATCAGGACGGGGCCGATGTGATCGTGCTGGCGGGCGCGCCGCTGGCCGGTCTGGCCCGCCAGCTCAAGGACCGGCTTCGGGTGCCGGTGGTCGATGGTGTCTCGAGCGCGGTCCGTCAGGCCGAGGGCCTGGTGCGCATGGCGCCCGCCAAGGCGCGCGCCGGCAGCTTCGGTGCGCCGCCGGTCAAGCCGAATGCCGGTCTGTCGTGCGAGCTGCAGGCACTGCTGGCCCGAGGCGGCGGGAACTGAAGTCCGCTCCGTCGTGAGTCAGCGCCAGCCGGAAGCCGGCGGCGAGGGCATCCTGATTGAGTTCGACGAAGTTGCGCGGCGTCTCCGCCCGTACCGCGCGTTCGAGTGCGGCACGCTCGCACAGGCAGGCCAGGGCGGAAAGTGCACCCAGCGCCACGATGTTGGCCACCCGCTCGCTGCCCAGGTCGATCGCGGTCCGGGTCATCGGCAGGTGCAGGGCCTGGCAGTCGCCCTCGGGCAGGTCGGGGCAGAGACGGGTATCGGCCAGCACCAGTGCGCCCGGTCGCAGCAGGGCCACGAGGGCACCACCGCCAGCCGATCGAGCAGCACCAGCGCGTCGAGCGAGGTCGCCAGCGGATAGTCGACAGCGCCAGGCGCGGCAACCAGATCGGCGTTGCGGTAGCCGCCGCGCGAGGTCGGCTCGTGGGTCTGCGCGACTGCGCCACCTGCCTGCCCTGGGCGACCAGCGCGTCGGCCAGCATCCGGGCGGCCAGGATCAGGCCCTGGCCGCCGGTGCCGGCCAGCCGGATCTCGAGACGGTTCATGGTGCTCATGGCCGGGCGCGGCCGGCGCCGGTGCGGGTGGCCGAAGCGGCGGCCCGGTAGGCGCTGCCGTATTCGGGGCGGTCATTGACCGACAGCACGCCGGTGCGCAGGTCGGTCGAGCGGAACGGCGTGTCGACCGTGTCGCGATAGGCGCTGGGCCTGATCTCGCTCTTCTGACGCAGGATCATCTCCGGCGAGGACCCGAGATCGTTCTTGCGGCCGAAGATTTCGGTGCAGTCGGTCATCACCTCGACGAACGCGAAGCCCGGGTGTTCGAGGCCCTGGCGGATCAGTTCCTTGAGCTTGGGCACGTGGTGCGTGACTTCGCGGCCGACGAACCCGGCCCCGGCAGCGGCGGCCAGCGCGCAGGCGTCGAACGACGGCTCGGCATTGCCCAGCGGCGTGGTGCTGGTGAGCATCTCGGGCGAGGTGGTGGGCGAGACCTGCCCGCCGGTCATGCCGTAGATCTCGTTGTTGAGCATCAGGCAGGTGATCTTCAGGTTGCGCCGGCAGGCGTGGATCAGATGGTTGCCGCCGATCGCGAGGCTATCGCCGTCGCCGGCGATCACGACCACGGTCAGGTCCGGGCGCGCCAGCGCCAGGCCGGTGGCATAGGCCAGGGGCCGGCCATGGGTGACATGGAAGGTGTTGGCGTCGATGTAGGCCGACAGCCGTCCGGCGCAACCGATGCCGGAGACCACGGCCAGCTTGTCCTTGTCGACCTGCAGTTCGTCCAGCGCCCACAGCAGCGCGCGCAGCGCGATGCCGTGGCCGCAGCCCGGACACAGGAAGTGCGGCATCATTTCCTGGCGCAGGTAGTTGCGCACATCGAAGGCCGCGGCGGTATCGAGCATCATCGGGCACTCCCGGCAAGTTGGCAGGCGGCGTCGGCAATCGCCTGGGGCGTGATCGGCTCGCCATCGCATCGATTCAGACCGGTCACCGGCAGGCCGCGCAGCACCCGCTCGACTTCCAGGCGAAGCTGCCCGGCGTTCATCTCGGGCACCAGTACCGCGCCAGCCGTCGCCGCGGCCTCGCGCAGCGCCTGCTCCGGGAATGGCCACAGCGTGATCGGCCGGAACAGGCCGGCCTTCACACCCCGTTCGCGGGCCAGCGTCACCGCGCGCATGGCAGCGCGCGCACTGATGCCGATCGCCACGATCAGCACCTGCGCGTCTTCGCAGGCCACACGCTCGACCGATTCGAGCAGCGCCCGGTTGATCGCCAGCTTGCCCAGCAGGCGCGCCTGGTTGCGCGCGACGACATCGGGCTTTTGCGTCGGGAATCCGTCCTCGGCGTGGATCAGTCCGGTGGTGTGCGTGCGGAAGCCATCGCCGGGGCGCGGCATCGCCGGCACGCCGTCGGGTCCCGCCGCATAGGGCTGGTAGGCCTGCCGGGGGCCGCTGGCCCAGCGGCGCTCGACGCCGCCGATCGAGTCCTCGTCGGGCAGGGCCACGGTCTCGGTGAGCTGGGCGATCGCCTGGTCGTAGAGCACCACGACAGGATTGCGCAGCCGCTCGGCGAGCGCGAAGGCGCGGACTGGTCTCGTCGAACACTTCGCGCACCGAGGCTGGCGCGAGCACGATGATCGGGCAGTCGCCGTGGCGCCCCAGGCGTCTGCATGATGTCGGCCTGTGCTGGCCGGGTCGGCATGCCGGTGGACGGCCCGCCGCGCATGACGTCGACGATCACGCAGGGGATTTCGGCGCCCGCGGCGTAGCCCAGGTTCTCCTGCTTGAGCGAGTAACCCGGGCCGCTGGTGGCTGTCATCGCCTTGAGCCCGCCCATCGAGGCGCCGATCACCGCGGCCATCGACGCGATCTCGTCCTCCATCTGGATGAACACCCCGTCGCGCGGCGGCAGCAGCCGCGACAGGCGCTCGGCCACTTCGGACGGTGTGATCGGGTAGCGGCTGAGAAACCGGCAGGGGAAGCCGGTGGTGGCGCCCAGCGCGCAGGCGTGATTGCCCGAGAGCAGCTGCGCCGCGGCGCGGGGCGGTGCGCCGGCGGGTTCGGCCGACCGGGCCATGGTCTTGTCGGCAGCGTTCATGCGGGGGCGCCGGCCGCAGCCGGATCGAGGTGGACGCGAATCGCGAAGTCGGGACACAACCACTCGCACAGCCGGCAGCCGGTGCAGCGGGCGGATCGGTGAGCCTCGACGGGCCTCGTCGTTCAAGCGCAGGCAGCGTTCCGGGCACAGTTTCACGCAGATGTCGCAGCTCTTGCACCACGCCGGCGTGATCTCCAGGCGCGGCACATAGGCGCCGGCATCCAGTGCGCCTGCGTCCAGGGTGCCGGCATTCAGCGCGCCGGCCGCGGCGCCCGCATTGGCTGCAGCGGCCGGTACGTCCGGGGCCGCGGACCTTGCCGCCGCCTCCTCGTCCAGCGAGGCCGGCCCGTCGCGTCGGGTCCGCTCGATCCACTCGCGGCCCAGGCGAAAGGCCTCGAGGTTGATCGACAGCGTCCGCTCGGGCACGAACTGGGCGATCGCGGCTCGCCATTCGGCCTGGCTGAAATCGAGCGATGACGACACGGCCCCCAGCAGCACGACATTGGCCGTTCGCTCGTTGCCGAGCGCTTCGGCCATCCGGGTCGCGTCGATCGCATAGCCTTCGGCGACGTGCTCGCGCATCTGCGCCGGGGTCTCGCGCGAATAGCGCATCATTGCCCCGGGCCGCCGGTTCAGGCAGGCAAATGGCGGCACGATGCGCTTGGTGTCGCACGGAAGATGCCGCTCTGGGCTTCAGAGGGGCAGCCAGCGCAGGCCTCCCCATTCGAGCGCCACCAGCAGATCGGCCTCGCCCTGGGGAATCGTCGGTGACCAGACCTGGGGGCCGAAGCGCACGTGGCTGAACACCGTCCCGCCGCGCTTGGCCATGCCGTGGACTTCGCTCTGCTTGACGTCCAGTCCGCGCGACTGCGCCAGCGTCGCCAGCACCTTGGACACCAGGATCACGCCCTGGCCGCCCACGCCCACGATCAGCACGTTGACCGGGTCGCTCATGGCGCCGTCCCGGCGAGCGGCTTGATGCAGTCGACCGTGCAGACCTGCGCGCACAGCGTGCAGCCCACGCCCAGCGCGGGGTCGATGCGGACCTTGTGCCGGCCCTCGAAGGACTCGTCGGCCCAGGTGAGCGCCGGACAGCCCAGGTTCATGCACGACTGACAGGCGTTGCACAGATCGTTGGCGACCTCCAGCGCCGGCCCCTTGATCTTCACCGGGTCGAGCACGCAGGGCCGATCCGAGATCACCACCGATACGCCGCGATGGGCGATCGCCTCGCGCAGCGTCTGGTACATGACCGCCAGGTCGTAGGAGTCGACCTTGCGCACCCAGGTAACGCCGATGGCGCGCACCAGCGCCTCGTAGTCGACACGCGGCGCGGGCTCGCCGCGCAGCGTCCTGCCGGTGCCCGGGTGGTCCTGGCCACCGGTCATCGCGGTGATGTGGTTGTCCAGCAGCATCACGGTGATATTGGCGTTGTTGTAGACCGCGTCGATCAGCGCCGGCAGGCCGGCGTGCAGGAAGGTGGAGTCGCCGATCGTCGCCATCACCGGCCGCGGCTCGCCGGCCCTGGCCATGCCGGCCGCGATGCCGATGGACGAGCCCATCGCCACCGAGGTGTCGATGCCGCGCAGCGGGTCGAGCGCGGCCAGCGTGTAGCAGCCGATGTCGCCGGCGACCCGTGCGCCCGAGGCACGCACCGCCATGTAGGTCGAGGTGTGCGGGCAGCCCGCGCACAGCACCGGCGGGCGGATCACGGGTTCGGGGTCCAGTGGACCGCCTGCGCACGCGCAGCCAGCAGACCTGCCTTCTCGAAGCCCGCGCGCACCACGTCGGGCGAGCACTCGCCCACCCGCGGGAACAGCGATTTGCCCTCGACCGCGATGCCCAATGCGCGCAGTTCGCGCTCGATCATCGGTTCGAGCTCCTCGACCACGAACACCCGCTGCACCGACGCGCAGAAGTCGCGCAGCAGGTCGGGCGACAGCGGCCAGGAGGCGCCCAGCTTGGAGCAACGCTGCTAGCGGCACTTCGCACCTAAAGGGGTAGCAGGTGCCCGCGGTGATCACGCCATGGCCGGATCGCCCTTTCCCCAGCGAGTTGATGGGGCGACTCCCGCAGGTACTCCGCAGGGATGCCTCGCGCCTCGAGAATGGCGACGTGCCGCCCGCGTGCGTGCGCCGGGATCATCACGTTCTTGGCGGGCGTCTCGTTGAAGCCGCGCGACGCGTGTTCAGTGCGGCCGCCCACCTGCACCGTGCTGCGCGTGTGCGACAGCCGGGTGGTGGGCGCACGATCACGATGGGTGTCAAGCGCTCGGACAGGTCGAAGGCCATCCGGGTGAACCTGAGGCCCCTGGGCATCGTAGGGCCTGAGCACCGGCACCGCGCCGGAAACTGGCCGTAGAAGCGGGAATCTTGCTTGCGTTCCGGGAACTGTGGATGCCGGGCCGTCGGCGACCGCGATCACCAGGCCGCCGTTGGCGCTGATATACGCCCGCGATATGAACGCGCGTCGGCGGTCAGTTCTGGCCGACGTGCTTCACTGCCGCCAGCGCCTGCCTGCCCAGAACGAGGCGCCGATGGCCACGTCCAGCGCCAGCTTTCTCGTTGGTCGACCAATGGAGCGTGAAGATCGGGCCCGCCGGGGTAGGAGGCCAGCGACCCGAGGACGGTGCTGGGCGCGTTCCAGGATAGGCGGAGGCGACCGCGACTCCGGCCTCCCATACGCCAGGGGCAATCGCCTCGTTGCCGGTCATCGGTCGCAGCGACGAAGGCGATCGCGGCGGTGCGCCCGCCCAACAATGCGCGCATTCATCGAAATCCACCCCGGCGGGCTTGTAAGTCCGGCGATCCTAGGGACCGGATTGCCGGGACCTTTACGGAAACCGCAATCGGCCGGCCGACGATCGTGCCGTGTGCCCGTGGGTCCGGACGCGATCAGCGCCCCGTCCGAATCCGAAATCAGCCCACCACACGACCGACGCTCCACAGGCTATCGTCGCAATCCCATCGACCCCCTACCGAAGGACCCGGTTGAACGAACCCGGCGTATTGCAGATCGCATCGGCCAGGCGGCTACTGTACCGAGGCCGAAGGCAGGCGCGCGTCGACTGGGCCGCGTGCCAAGTATCGGCTGATCGACTACTACGGCCTGTCGGACATGACGGCTAATCAGCATCTCGGCGAGGGTGCCGGGCGAAGAGGGCGCGCTCCTGATCAATCCGTACGGGATGATGTGTACGACGAGATGACGGCCCCATGCCTGCTGAAGGTCGATCTCGGGACGGCACGATCCTGTTGACTCCCGATTCCCGGCGATCCCGGTGTATGGCGTCAATAAGGCCGGCTGGTGTCATCCATACCGCGATCCACCGCGCCCGCCCGGAAATCGGTTGCGTGATCCATACGCACAGCTGGGCCTCGATGCGAAAGGTGTCGTCGCTGGACTGCGGGCCGCCGCCGATGAACCAGACCGCGATGCGATTCCGAAGATCGCCTACCACGACTACCAGGGCGTGGTGCCTCGACACCGCCGAGCAGGCCTCGCTGGTCGCCCGATCTGGGCGACAGCGAAGCGCTGATGCTGCGCAATCACGGCGCGCTGGACCGGTCGGTCACACCGCCGTGGGCGAAGCCTTCAACTGGATGCACCGCCTCGAGTTGTCCTGCCAGTCGCAGCTCGCCGTTATTGGCTTGGTGGCACCCCCTGCGCCAGGTCCTGCAGCCGGTGCCTCGAAGCCACCCGGAACAACTACCAGCGCGGGCACCGCCGCCCCTTCTTCGGCGTCATGGAGTGGCCCGCCCTGCCGAGCTCGACCGGCTCGCCCCCAGCTTCCGCACCTGGAGTCGCACCCCCCACCCCGCTCCAGGCGACCCGCGCAAGGGCGGGTCGGAAGGCGATTCCGGCCTCTGAGCCCCTGAGGGTCCCGGCGGCGCCGGGCAGCTTTCCGAAGGTTCGAGGGCACCGCGCAGAGGGGCGGGGAAGTGGGAGCCATCCGGCGCACCCTGTGCGCCTGGGCGACCGTGGTCCAAGAAGGTCATGAGGGAAATCCGCGAAGCGGGCGGGTACGTTGGTTTCATCGGACCCGCCCCTGTCGCCAGGGCGCCCGTAAGGCAAACATTCAAGCCGGCTTGTTGTTCGCCCCTGCCGCCAAACACATCGCTGCCGCCATCGGCCCGGTTGAGCACCCGCCAACACGAACAGCAGATCCGACAGCCGGTTCCAGGTATTGCCGGCAGGCCGGCCGCGGCCGGTTCTTCTGCGCCTAGTTCCACCACCGCCCCGTTCCGCCCGGCGGCAAACCGTGCGCGCGACGTTCGCGATGGCCGCGGGCCCGCGAGCCGCCAGGGGCAGGATGAATTCCCAGCCGCGCAAGGGAGGCGTTGTGGGTGGCCAGCAGCTCGTCCAGTCGGGCCACCTGGGCATCGCTGATATTCTCGTAGCCCGGACGCATAACTCGCCGCCCAGATCGAACAGGTCGTGCTGATGTCGATGAAGCGTTTCGCGCAGACCGGTCGGCATCGGTTCGGTCAGTAGCAGCCCGATGGTGGAATCGAGTTCGTCGACGCCGCCCAGCGCCACCACGCGCAGGCTGTCCTTGCGGCGGTGCGGCTGCCGTCACCCAGGCCGGTGGAGCCATCGTCGCCGGTGCGGGTCGCTATCTGACTGAGTCTGTTTCATGACCGCAGTTTACCCAAGCCGGCGGGCGGCGCAGGTGACCCTGCGCGCGTCAGGGCTCGGCCAGGATGTCCAGCAGTCGAAGACGGGCGATCTGGCCGACCTGGGTCAGCGCGTTCTGCAGTTCCTGGTCGCGCGAGTTGGTGAGGCGCGCGCGCAGGTTGCCGAAGATCGCATCTCGGCTGTTCAGACGCGCGCAGATGATGAACGGAAACCCGAATCGGGCGAGGTACCGCCGGTTCAGCTCGATGAGCTGGGCGCGGTGACGCATCGAGCGTGCCCAGGGCCCGCGACGCTTTGCCTCACGGGTCGAGGCGCCGGTCAGCGTGCCGGTCTGGGGCCTCCTTGCCGGGCCAGTTCGGGGTGGGCATTGAGCAGCGCGGAGCCGTTCCTGGGCGATGCCGACCGCACCACGCCCCACAAGGCCAGCAGCAGGGCCGTGTCGCTGGCGAACGGGCGCTGTGCGAAGGCGCGCTCGGCGATCCAGGCCGAACGCTCGAGACCTTGCTGAAGGCCGCCGAAAACTCGGCCGTGGTGTGTATGCGTTGATGCGCTCAATGCTCGCCATGGAGTCCCTTGCCCGAGCGGGCCGAAGTCGTCTCGAATGCTAACATTTGGCCCTTGTTGTCGTGCAGGAACTGTCCGCGGATTCGGGTGCCGATTAGTTGGTCTCGAATCGTTCGCGCGGGCGGATCGGCTCGCCGAATTCACCGAAGACCCGCCCCGCCTGACGCGCACCTATCTCAGTGCCGAGCACTGTGCGGCAGGCGATTACATCGCGTCGCTGATGCGTGCCGCCGGTATGCACTGCGGCCGACGCGCTGGGCAATCTGGTTGGTTGATACGAAGGCGCCATCCGGATGCGCGCGTGTGGTGATCATCAAGGCCTCGCATATGGACTCGGTGCGCAACGCCGGTCGCCATGATGGCTTGTTCGGCATTCTCTGGCATCGCCCGCGTTGCCGAGCTGCACCGGCAGCGGCGCTGGAGTCGCCCGTCGCTGTCGAAGCCGTATTTTGGCGACGAAGAGGTGCGCTTCGGCGTCACGCTGGATCGGCAGTAAGGCGATGGCCGGCCAGTTCGTCTCCGGCCTGTTTGCCGTGCGCGATGCGCAGGGCGTCTCGCTGGCCGAGGCGCTGTAAGCCTTCGGCTGCGATCCGCAGGCGGCCTGGCCCGGCATCGATCGCCGGGCGCGTCCGCCGCTGGCCTATCTCGAACCCCATATCGAGCAGGGACCCGTGTTGCTTAACGAAGGATTGCCCCTGGGCGTGGTCACGACATTGCCGGCGCCCAGCGCTCCATCGTCACGCTCGCCGGGCTGGCCGGGGCATGCGGGCACGGTGCCGATGGGTGCGCGCCAGGATGCCCTGGCCGCCGCGGGCCGAAATGGTGCTGGCGATCGAGCGCACGCAACGAGCGATCTGGACTGGTCGCCACCGTGGGCGCCTGCAGGTGCTGCCTGGGCGGCCAACGTCATTCCCCAGGATGTGGGTGTTCAGCATCGATGTGCGCAGCGGGCTGGATTGTGCCTGCGGCGGGCGGCGATCGCCGACATCGAGGCCGAGTGGGACCGGATCGCCGCCCGCCGGCGCATCGCGCTGCGCCGCGAGCCGCTGTACCTGGCCGGATGCCGCGCCCCGTCATCCGGTGCCGCAGGACTGCCTGGCGCGGGCGATCGCCGCTCGCGGACTGGCCGTGCGCCATCTGCCCAGCGGCGCGGGGCACGACGCAATGGTTTTTCCGGCGCTGGCGCCGTCCGCGATGCTGTTCGTGCGTTGCGGCAACGGCGGCATCAGCCATCATCCCGACGAAACCCGAGCGCGCCGGATGCAGGACTGGCCACCCGGGTGCTGCTCGATGCAAGCCGCTGCGCGTGCCCGCCGCCTTCGGGCTGAGCGTGGCGCGCTGGCCTGAGGGCGCGAGCGCCCGGCAGGCTCCGGCCCCTCTGAGCGAGCGCCGCTCAGCTGCCCCGGTAGGTGGAGTAGCTCCAGGGCGAGACCAGCAGGGGCATGTGGCAGGCCTGGGCGCCCGAAACACGGAACGCCAGCGGCACCTGGTCGATGAAGGGCGGATCAGCCACCGGCAGGCCCTGCAAGCGGGAAATAATCGCCGACATGAAAAAAAAAAACCAGCTGATAAAGCGTCCCGGCCGGAATTCGCCGCCCGCCAGCAGCGGCGCGTCGCATCGGCCGTCGCGGTTGGTTCGTGCCTCGAGTAGTTTGATCGGCTGGCCATCCATCGCGAAAAGTTCGATGCGGACATTGCCGGCCGGTTTGCTCTCGCGCGGTATCGAGGATGTGCGTGGTGAGCTGGACCCATGGTGTCGGGACGGCTTTCAGGTGAACGGAAGTCAGTGGCGTGCGGCGCCGTCAGGTCTGACCGCGATGCGCTCCATGCTGGTGGTGTGGCGCTCGATCCAGGAGAACAGCTCGTACATCGCCATGGCTATCGCCGCGATGACCACCAGGCCGTGGCGAAGGCCAGTGGCATCTTCATCGCCGAGCCGGCCGGAGATCAGCAGGTAGCCGATACCCTCGTTCGAGGTATCTATCTCGGACACCGTGGTGCCGACGTAGCGCCAGCGTGATCGCCACCTTCAGCGACGCGAAGAAGCAGGGCATCGAGCGGCGTTCTACTCTGATCAGCACATCGAGCGCTTGGCGCTTCCAGCACGCGCAGCACATCTTCGAGTTCGGGTTCCAGCGTGGCCAGGCCGGTCGCGATGTTGACCATGATCGGGGAAGAACGAGATCAGGAACGCGGTGAGAATGGCCGGCCCCATCGCCGATCCCGAACCACACGACCAGGATCGGCACGAATGCCGCCTTGGGCAGTGCATCAAAGGCGGTCATCAGCGGGTACATCGGCGGCATAGGCCAGCCGCGAGGAGCCAGATCACGAAGCCGAGCATCGACGCCCACCACGATCGAAATCGCGAAGCCGACCATGGTCGTCCAGAACGTGCGCCAGGCGTGCTCGGCGATCGGCACGGCAAATCTGATCAGTGAACGCACGATCTGCAGCGCGGGCTGGGGAACAATACGAACTCGACACGGCGAAGGCTGCGCAGATCAGCTGCTGTGAGCAGGACCGAGGCGGATCAGCAGTCCCCAGGGGGCGAATGTCTCGAGGTTCTTCTTGCGGGCCACGGTGCGTCTCTTTATGACTTGCGGATCTCGCCGATCCGCGAGCGGGGTTCTGCACCAGGTCGGTGAACTGCTTGGTGTAGGTGATCTCGAGATCGCGCGGGCGCGGCAGGTCGATGTCCTGGCGCGTCACGATGCGGCCAGGCGCTTGCTCATCACGTACACCGTGTCGGCCAGGTAGGCCGCCCGGCGCAGGTCAGTGGGTGACCAGGATGACGCTGAAGCGCTGCACGGTCCACAGGTCGCAGCACGTTCCACAGCCCCTCACGGGTGAAGGCATCGAGCGCGCCGAACGGCTCGTCGAGCAGCAGCATGCGCGGCTCGTGGATCAGGCCCGGTAGATCGAGGCACGCCAAGCGTATGCCGCCGGACAAATGCCACGGGAACTTGT
>JADJVQ010000091.1 GCA_016710525.1 Burkholderiaceae bacterium | reverse complement strand
CGGCGACATGCGAAGGCTCGACGCCGATCGGATACATGGCGCCGAAGAATGCCTTCAGTGGTTCGGAGTCTCTCGGTGAGTCCTCGAGCGTCCGTGGCGCAAGGTCAGCGGCAGTGACACGACGCCGACAAGCGGTCAGAAATTCGTCGAGGTAGAAGGATGTGGTGCCGTATTCGGCGCCCAGTCCGTTCGCGCGGTCTCCGCAGCGCGCCGCTTCACGGCTTCGAGGTCACGCTAGATGCTCCCACCGCCCTTTTGGGTGGTGGTAGTGAACGCCGCCGTGCTTAGCGTAGTCGCGCTGCGGCAGGTTCAGCGGGTTGTGGGTCTTCGACGTCCCATGTGCCCGTCCACGTTGCAGCAGGGTGACCAAGGAGGACCGGCTAGGCTGCTGCTTTGCACCTGATGGTTGGTCCGTCGTTGCCAAAGGACTCGCCACCCGTCGGCCAGAAAGCACAGCTTCCGCGTGGCGGCGTCATCACCGGGCGACCGTTGGGTTTCAAAGTGACGGTGAGGCCGAGAGAGCAGGTACCGTACCTGTGCGGCGGGTTGATGAGCCGAGCGCAGGTCCGCAACTTCGGTGTCGGACAGGTACATCATGGTGTGGCCGCTGTTTGGCGTCGCCGAGGTTTGCTCGAAAGGGCCCGACGCAGACGCATAACGAAGGATGGGGCAGCTACCCGGAAGAGAGAACCGGTCTTGAAAAGCTGCCTGCCTCGCAGAGTTGAGTATGCGACGGGGAGGCCCGTGGCGACAGGGACGTGTTTGCGCGATCACCTCGAACTTGGCACGGATCTGTACGCTGGGCACGGTTGATCTCAACGAAGACCTGCCGGTGTCCCAGCCCAAGCGTCTATCGAAGAGCAGGAAGCGCAAGTCACGCCGTGCCAACGCGCGACTGCAGAGGAGGTGATTGCCCGGTGCAGGCAATCCGGGATGCAGAAGTCAGCAGTGCCTGTTGCGCCAGGAGGCTCTGGGGCTGCTGAGAGTGGTGGGGCTTCAGCGAGCTCAGGGGGCTCGAATCAACTCCACCGCGGCGTCGATCAGGGGACGCATTCATGTGGGGTCACGACCGCAAACGGGTGCTGCCCTCGTACTTGAAGGAAGTAGCACCGCCCCACAAACCGCTATTCGACGAAGTCAAACCGCTGCAGGTGGGTCGGAACATTTTGAACCAACCTGCGATTCGTCGTCAAGCCTCGTGCGTGATCGTCACAAGCGCCATTTGAAGCTTTCGGCAAGATGATCCTGCGACGGTTCGCCTTCCCGACCTTGCCAGCCGACGTACACTTTTCGCCAGACCGGAAGGCGGGGATTTTTGACATGGGTGGGAGCGCTTCTTAACGAAAATCGGCCCCACCGCGGATGCGATGGGGCCGAAAGGGCAGGCTCAGGCTGCCAGGGATTCTTCAGTTGCTTCCAGGCCCTGGGTTCCGGCCTCGTCTTTGTCGAGGTCGAGCTCCGCAGCCAGTGCGCGCTGCCTGCCCAGGAGGGCGGTCAACCGTTCCTCGTATTCGAACGGCTTGCCCAGTTCTTCGCGCAGTTCGTCCAGCCGGCGACGTGTCGACGCGAGCTTGCGCTCGGTCTCGCAACGCCGCCGGGCCGGAATCTGTCGCGCAGCGCTCGTACAACGCTGGCCCCGTTTGGCAGGACCGACAGTCATGGATGGCTTCGCCCTTCAGGTACAGGTGCACGTCGTCGAACTCGCGGCCGATGAAGACGTAGAGATCGAACGTGCCGACCGCGCCCAGCAATTCCTCGGTCGAGCGTGCCGACACGCTCGCGCGCGCCATCCTGATCACCGTCCGCAGGGCATCGCCCAGGCTTTCCGGACCCCGGTGTGTCCGACCATGGACCGTGGCCACCGGTTCCCCCGCTTTGAGCAGGCTGGCAGCCGTGTCGGCGTCGATCGTCAGCGCCTTGAGCAGCTTTCGCGCTGCTTTCGATGCGCATCGGCAGGTGCGCCACTTCCGACTCGTTGGCATAGCGCTGGTTGCGCCACACCGCACGAACAGCGACGAGTAGCGCGCGATGTCGGCATCGACGCCGGCCTTCCGATCACCTTCGGATTGCCCGAGGCCAGCGCCTTGACCTCCGCGCCGCTCAGCGTCGCGAGCTCCACGTCCTCGATGGAACGCAGGCCCTTGTCGCCGCTCATCACCTGCGCGATGAACTATGCCAGCTGTAGGCGTCGAAGCTGCCCTCGGCGACGTAGCGGACGATCTCCACTTCCTCACTCATTGCCTTGCCGCAGGATGCGGCCTTCTCGCTGTTCCACGTCGCAGGGGCGCCATGGGCAGTCGAGTTCATGCAGGGCAACCAGTCGCTTCTGCACGTTGGTGCCGATCCCCATTTTCTGCGTCGACCCAAGCAGGACACGCACCGAGCCTTCGCGGACACGGCGGAACAACCTTGCCTTCTGGGCATCCGGCCAGGCGTCGTGGATGAACGCAATCGTCGGCGGGCAGGCCCTGTTCGACGAGGTGATCCCCGAGGTCCTCGTAGACGCTGAATTCCTGCCGCCCTTCGGCGTCGACAGATCGCAGAACACGAGCTGGCACACACTGCCGCCCGCTGTTCGCTGCCAGATCTCATGCACCTCGTGGGCACACTACCACCTTGCCTTCGGGATCGGCCAGGGCGGTCGCGTCGACGACCTCATATCCAGGTGGCCTTGCGGCCGTCATTGGTGATGCTCAGCATGTTATCCACTCGCGGATCGATGCGCTCAGTCCTGGCCGCCCGCCCGGCGCACCAGCGATTGCACATACACCTGGAGGCGCCGCTCGGCCGGCGGGTCACCGTCCGGGCTTCTGGCCCTCAGGTCCGGCACCGGCAGATTCAGCATCTCGGGTGTGCGAATGTCGGCGAGCTCGCAGAACACGCCCATCAGGTCCGGCACGTTGATGAAGCGCGCGAACCGCGTGTTCAATCGGTAGCCGCTGCCGTCGGTGCGATCTCGAGCGCCGTGACGGTCTCGCCGAAAGTGGCAGCCCAGGCGTCGAACTGCTCCAGCCCGAGGGCCTCCCAGCGTGTTGGGCTGCAGGTAGCGCTGGAAGGTGTGGATCTCTGCCATGCTGTTGGCCACCGGTGTCGCGGTGGACAGGACCACGCCCCGATGCTGGCCCCGGTAGAGGCTCATCGTGTGGCGCGTCTTCAGGTACAGGTCGAACGCCCGCTGTGAGTTGGCGAGCGGCAGTCCTGCGATTCGCGCCATCTTGGTGTGGCGCCAGAGGTTCTTGGCGAGGTGGGCCTCGTCGTAGAGCACCCAGTCGATGCCGAGCGACTCCCAGCTCAGGAAGTCGTCCCTCTTCTTCCTCGTTCGCCGGGGCGGTCAGGCGTACCTTCCAGGCCTCTTCATCCGCTCCAGCTGCTTCACGATCCGGTTGGACCGATCGTCGGACCTCATTTTATGCGGATTTTTTCGGCCATCTCCAGGTCATGGATGATGGCCTTGATGTGCCGTGTGGTGTAGGCCACGGACATCCCGAGCCAGTTCGAAGGTCGAGTGCGTCATCACGATGGCATCCCAGTCGCCGGTGGCGATGCGGGGACGAACTCGCGCCGGCGGTCGCCAGCCAGATCATCGCGTGGCCCATCAGGACCGATGCGCCGGGTGCAAGGCGCACGAACTCGCCGTGTATTGCTGGAGCAAGTGATTCGGCACGATGTGGGCCGGCTTTGCTGCCAACCCCAACCGCCGCAGTTCCATGCTGGCGGCCACCATGACGGCGGTCTTGCCCGCACCCACCGCGTGGAACAGCCCGGTGTTGCCGGACTGCACGATGCGCCAGATGGCGTTGCGCTGATGGGCATGCAGTTCGAAGCAGCGGGAGAACCCCGGCAGCTTCAGGTGCGAGCCGTCGAACTCGCGCGGGCGCGAGCAGTTGAACAGGTCGTTGTAGATCCTGCACAGCCTCTCGCGGCGCTCCGGGTCCTCGTAGGCCCAGGTCGCGAAGCGCTCCTTCAGCATGCCCAGTTTCTCGCGCGCCGCCACCGTCTCCGGCTTGTTGACGACGTAGGTGTCGCGGTCGGGATGCGGGTCGCGGACCGTCGGCGTCTGCACGTTCAGCGAGCACAGCACCAGTTCGATCGCGTTCATGCGGGCCGTGCCGAACTCCTGCGAGCAGGTCACGTTCCCCTGGGCTTCGTACTTGTTGACCTGGACCGACCAGCTACCGGCCTTGGCCAGGTACTGCACGGCGGCGCCGCGGAGTTTGAGGACTTCCCTGATGAAGGCCTCGACGGTTTCCGCCGGGATCCATACCGCGCCGAGCCGGGGCTCGATGGACGCGGGTGGAAGGTCTTCGGGGATCACCCGTTCGAGCGCCCGGACGTTCGACTCGTAGGCCGCGCCGGCCGCCAGCGCCGCGTGCAGCTTGCGCTTCACGTTGCCCGACAGGTGGCGTCGGCGGTTTCGTGGTCGCCGGTTTCGGGATTCCGGTAGACTCGGGCCGCGATCCTCCAGGTCGCGGGCCACCACGCATCGGCCTGCACGGTTCGGCCATGTAGGCTGGTCGACGCGCCCCCGCCATTGCGTGGAGTGCGCCAGCACTCCTCGGGCCTAGCGGCCACACCGGTTCGACGACACGACTGACCGTGCGCCTGTGAAAGATGTCGGCCTTGGTCGCCGTTCCCTCCCTCTTGTCGTAGTGCCAGCGACAGCAGGAGCGGATAGTCGGATCCCGCCGGAAGGCGGGGGCGTTGACGGCTCGTGAGGCAGCCGTGCCTGGCGACGAACCTGTCGTAGCTGCCGTTGGGGCCGCGTCGCAGGTCCGCCAGCGCGTTGTGGCTCACGTCGTCCAGTTGGGCGGCCAGCAGCTTGCGCGCGCGGTCACGGATGTCGCACATGCCGGCGATGCGCTGGCGCATGGTGGCGTTCGTCCTGTCGTGGATGTCGACGAGTTCACCCTGCTGTGCGATGTGGATGCGCCCGCCGTGCAGCACGTGGCTGCCCGGGCGTGCGCCTTCGGGTGCGGCGACCGTAGTCGCCGGAGCGCTCGGTGCTGCAAACCACCGGCAGCGGCACATGGACACCGCTGGGGATCAGGCCGGCTGCCTGCTGCAGTGCTGCGCCGAGGTCGCCGTCGAGGACGGCGGTAGGCACTGGCGTGTAGCCCCGGGTCACCTTGTCGATGAGGCCGAGCACGTTGCGCGGATTGGCCGCGTACCAGGCGTTGAACTGCATGTACTTGTCCTGGCAGCGCGGGTGGCGCAGCTCGTCGGGCACGAAGTCCAGATCGATCCACTCCATGCTTGCGTCTTCACCAGGCCTTCGCCTGCGCAGCACCACGATGTCGGACTGCACGTCGGTGCTCGCCAGCCGCATGAAGGCGCCTTGCGGCAGGCGGATGGCGCTGACCAGGTCGGCCTGTGACGCTGCGTGGGCCCGGGCCGATTCGTCGCGCTGGTCGAGGAACCATGCTGAGGTGATGAGACAAACCAGCCCGCCCGGCCGCACGAGGTCGAGCGCCTTGCCGACGAACCAGTTGTGGATGCTGAAGCGGCTGTACGGCCGGTTCCGGCCATCGCTGACCTGGTAGTTGCCGAACGGGACGTTCGAGACCACCAGATCGAAGGAGCCGTCGGCCAGCGTCGCGGCTTCCAGGCCCTGGATGCGGACGTCCACGCCCGCGGGCGCGTAGAGCGCCCTCAGGACTCGCCCGGCCAGTTCGTCGAGTTCGACCGCGGTGATGCTGCTTCGCATGGCGATGTCGGCCGGCATGCAGCCCAGGAAGTGGCCGATGCCGCTGCTGGGGTCCAGGATGCGCCCGCCCTTGAAACCCAGGCGGCGCATTGCCGCCCAGATCCAGCGGACGATGAAGGGCTCGGTGTAGTGGCTGTTGTTGAACCGAGGCCCTGGCCGACTCAGTACTCACCGGGTTGGAGCATTTCCGGCAACTGCCGGGCGCGCTGCTTCCACGCGGCATCGGTCCCGTCGAGGTTGGAAGCTCGCCGGGATGCCGCCCATCCGGTGAAGCGCAGCAGCGCGTCGCGTTCATCGGGAGTGGGCGAACGTCCTTCCGCTCGATGGCGCGCAGCACGGCGATGGCTTTGATATTGGCGTTGAACTTCGTCGCCTGGCCTTCGAGGCCATCAAGCACCGAGTCCGTCCACTGCGGCCAGGTGATCGCCGGGTTGTCGGCGGTGGGCTGGGTGGCCAGCGCCGTGGTGGGCCGCCAGGGTCTTGGCAGATCGCCGGCTGTATCCGCGGTCGCGGCCTCGCCTGAGTCTGCCGATAGGTCTGCTGCCGGAGCTGCAGCTTCGTCGTTCGAACTGAAGAGTTCGGGATAGGCTGGGGCATCGATCTCGAAGCCCGGCAGCCAGAGGGATGCGTGCGTGGCTCTGCTTGCCATGGGGTTCTCCAGGGAATGGAGAGCGCACGTCCCCCCAGGGGGAGCGTGTGCTCCCCGGTTGGGAGGATTCGGTCGATGCCGCTTATGGGTTCAAGCGCGGCTGGTCGACCCCGAAGGATCTGTTGGAGGCCGTCCATGCCGCTGGCCGCGTCGGTGATGGGTGCGGCTGGCGTTCGGAGGCTGGACTCGGCTGGGGATGTGCCCGGCGTTCAGGGCGCGTCGCAGGGAGCGCTCTGGCGGTCGTTCGTCCCGGGGATTCACGGCGTACGCGTTCGAAGGAAAGTCATGGGCGGGTCACGACCGCTAACGCCGACTTGCGTCGGTGCGCCCGGAAGGGCGGCACGGGCTGATGCCTGAAGTGCGATGCCAGTATGGCGAAAGGCCGGCGGCCGCGAAAGGGTGCGAGTGCGACCGTCGCATGCTCATCTGGACCTACCTCGGACGGATGCGCACGGTCTGGTGACCGTGCGCTGGTCAAGCGGTGTGTGTGCACGCGGCTCCAGCATCGCCGTGCCCCGGGCTCGAGGTCCTGGTTGTACATGTCGACGCCGCTCATGACACCGGAAAGCGGGCCATTTGCGGCGGGATTTCCGCTGGTGCGAGGTGGATCGGGGAACACTGGGCCCGAACGACAGCCGGCCTGCGCGACCGGCGGAGCCGACCCGGACGAGAAAGCATGCGATGAAGCCGGAGACGATCGCCAAGGCCAGAACGATGCTTTCTAAGCGTCCTGCTCGACGGCCTGAGCGTCGCGAGGCCGGCGCCCTGGCGTGGGGCGATCGACGGTCGAGCGCTCGATCAAGAGTCTGGTGCTGGAAGTCGCCCGCGAGCGCGGCATACCCGAACTGGACGAGGACGGCCTGTCCTGCCTGCCGCGCCTGCGGCAGTTTCGCGAGCCTGTGCTGAGGGCCGTGGCCGCATACACACCGGCCTATCCCCGGCGCAAGCGCCTCACCTTGCTAGAGCCCGACGAGATCGCAGCTGGTGCCAACCGCGTGCGCCTGCGCAGTGAGAACGCCAACCGGGACGTCGCGCTGATCTACGTGCTGTTCTGCACCGGCGCCAAGCCGATCGAGATCGCACGGCTTGCGGTGCGCGACCACCTGAACAGCGCCGACGGTCGATCCGTGAACGCTCTGAGATGCGACCCGAAACAGCCGTCAACGGGCGGAGTCGACCGCTCTTCTTCACTTCGTCGCGAGCCTGCGCGGCGGTTGATGCCTACCTCGTCGAGCGCCGCCGCCGCAAACTCGGCGTCGCGGTGCCTGCGTCCGGTTTCGACGCCTACAGAGGACTCGATCCTTCGAGTGCGTTGTTCCTGACCGAAGGTGGCTGGCCCTTCGAGATCGGCGGACGCGGTCCGGAAGGATCAGCGTGAAACCTGCCGACTAATGATCGCGACCCTGCGCCCATATTCAAGCGGGCAGGGTGGACTGGCGTGACTGCACAGTCCGCCCGGCGCGTTGGTGGCTCGGAGCTCGCGGACAAGGGCGCCGACGGAGCGCAGGTCGGGGAGATCCTGGGACTCTCGAGTTCGCGGGCGGTGCGTCGCCTGCTGGGCAGCAACCGCCGGCCGCTCGAGAACCTGGCCCGCGAACTGGTGTGAGCAGAACGCGAACACCGGACCGGACGACAGTGCAGGGCGAGGACACGTTGGAGCTGACCCGCTACTTCATCAAGGGCCGGACCTACCCAGCGGCCGATCCGGGTCTGCAGGACGCCCTTGCTCAGGTCTATGGATCGCCCGAGCGACCGCGTTGCCTGTGCGTGTCGGGCGGCATCGAGATGTACATCGCCAGGCACGCCGAATACATCGTCAAGCGGATGCCCGACACCGGGCACCTGCACCATCCGACCTGCCCGTCGTTCGAACCGGAACCGGGCATGTCGGGGCTGGGCGAACTGGTCGGCGAAGCGATCATCGAGCACTCACCCGACCAGGTCGAAGTGCGGGCGGACTTCGCAATGTCGAGGTTGCCGGGCAAGGCCGTGCCGCGTGGCGAAGCGGTCATCGACCCGGCCGAGGTGCACGCGCCGCGCAAGCGCATGAGCCTGCGCGCATTGCTGCACTTCCTGTTCGAGCGGGCAGGATTCAACCGCTGGTATCCGGCGATGGAAGGCCGGCGCAATCAGGGCGTCCTTCACAAATACCTGTCCGAGGCGGCCAGAGGCGTGATGGTCAAGGGAGCATCGCTGGACGAGCGGCTGTATGTCCCGGAGCCGTTCAAGGTCGAACTCAAGGTCGAGATCGGCGAGCGCAGGCGCAAGAAGCTAGCGCTACTGCTGTCGCCTGAAGACGCCGTCCAGTACAAGATGGCCATCATCGTCGGCGAGTTCAACGGTTCGGAGCCGACAGCCTTCGGCCGCAGGATCGTCGTCAAGCACATGCCGGATGTCCCTCTGTACATCGAGAACAAGGCATGGGAGCGCGCCGAACGCAGCTATGCACCTACCCTGCAGGCCCGCGACGCGGATGTGCCGAACAAGCCGCGCGTGATGATGGCGGCGCTGGTCTACGCCAAGCGCGAGTACGTCTACCAGGTGGACACCGTGACCATGATGCTGACCACGGATCAGTGGATTCCCCTGGACGGGTTGCATGAGTTGCCGCTGATCGAGTTGCTCCAGCGCGAGCAGCGCGCGTTCATCAAGCCGATGAGGTACGACGCCAGATTGGCGGCGGGTTTTCCCAACGTCTTGCTGCTGGACAGTGGAACGGCGCCGATGCCGCTGCATGTGATAAGTCCGCTCCTGGAGGCGAAAGAACGTTCGGCGAAGGAGAAGGTGCTGGCCGGCTTGCCTGCTGCGTGGGTATGGATGACCGCCAAGAGCATGCCGGCGTTGCCTGCCCATCGGTGAGGACGTCCGACCCCTGGATCTTTCGCGACGCTTCCTGACGCACGCTGCCTGTGATGCTTCTGACGCCCTGAGAAGTGTTCTTATCAGGACGTCATTTGGTAGCGCAAATTCAGGACATGGAACATCAGCGAGGGGGCTGGCAATGGATGAGCCAGCAGGGCGACGCCGCCGCGCGACGACCGTGGCGCAGACCGCGGTACCGGATCGGCCCGATGGCGTCGTCACTGGCTGTCGTCAGTGGATCACGACGATCGGCTACTGTGTTCAGAGATGATCGTGGGCAACGGGGCCAGTGCGGTGCGAGTTCTGGGAGACTGGCCCAGCCAGCGCCCGTGCCGCAACAGCCGGCCGCCGCCACGACACTCCAGGCCACACCTGCCAACGGCAGCCAGACAGCCCGAGCCTGGGGCCACAGCAGCGCGGCGCGCCAGCAGGGCGACCTGCAGGACCACGTAAAGCAGGTTGGCAACGCCGTCGATGGCATGGGAGCGGCCCTGATGGGTGGCGCTCACCCGGGTCGCCATGGTCAGCAGGGTGCCGCCCAGATAGCCCAGGCTCAAAGCATGAAGGCCGGCCAGATCGAATTGCGCGGTCCAGGCCGTGGGCAGCACCGGGACCGCCGCCACGGCTAGCAGCAGCAAGGACAGCAGCCACCAAAGGGCCGCCCCGAACAGCATCCGTAGCACGCTCGTGCGCAACGCCGGCTGGCCTATCAAGCGCAGCGTCAGTCCCGCGCTGGCGGCGCACACCAGGGCGAGGTGGCCGCTCTGAAGGGCCTGAAGCCAAGGAGGGAGCGAGGCACCACTGGCGAAAAACAGAGCGCACGCGGCCTGCGTGGGTGCCAGCGAGGCTAGCAGCCACAGCGACCAGTTGGGCCAGCGTTCATCCAGCACGGGCAACAGGCCGTCTCCCAGAAACGGCAGCATGCGGTGCGAGGCCGCCACGAAGGCTAGGACAGGCCCGCACCACAGCCCGGCGCGGGCCAGGGCCGGCAGCAGCGCCGGACGGCCGATGGCAACGGCCAGGGCTGCGGCTGCCAGGGTCAGTGCCATCGCGCCCATAGCCGTGGTGATCAGGGCGGCATGCAGACGCTCGCTGCGGCGCCCCTGGCGCAACATGGCCAGTGCCCGGACCACCAGGCAAGCCAGGCCGGCGGCGGCCAGTAGCAGCGTGGCGGCCACCGCTTGCACATCCAGCCAGGTGGCCGGCAGCGCCAACAGCCAGCCAACCGAGAACAGCCCCACGCCCGTGCGCAGGCGCCGCGTGTCCACGGGCGGAGTACGCAGCCATCGGGGACCGGCAGTCAGCACAAAGCCTGCCACGAACAGCGGCATGGCCCCCAGGCTGAACCATAGCCCGTGCCAAGCCACCGTGGGCACGACCGTCTGCGGTAGCCAGCCCTTCGAGCCGACCACCAACTGTGCGGCCCACCAGCCCGCACCGACCAGCCACCGCACGCCGGCCCAGAAGAAGCACAGCCGATGCGGCGAGCCGAGCAGCAAGCCGGCGTGCCAGCGCGGCGCACCTGCCGGGGACACGTCGACGCGTTTTCGCTGTGCTGGGATAGTCGCCTTCATCGGCTGCTGGGCTGACCCGCAGACTGCGCGCGGTACAGAGCTGCTACCAGATCCGACTGCGACACCATGCCCGAAATCCGGCGATCGGCATCGACCACGGGCAGGTGATGCATGCCCTCGTCAGACAGCCTGGGCACCAGGTCCACCACGGAGTCCTGTTCGGAGACGGTGTGTACCGGGCTGGTCATGATCTGGCCGACCACCTCAGCTTTATCGGAGTAGGCGCCGGGCGTGGGCGCCAGCAGCTGCCGAACGCGCTGGCCCAGGCTGAGGTGGTCCCGCGGGTCGAGCCGGGCATGCTTGAGAAAGTCCACCATCGTGACCACGCCAATCACGTGGCGGGCCCGGTCGACCACAGGCAGGGCGCGGATGCGGTGGCGATGCAGCAAGGCCCAGGCCTCTTGCAGTGGCGTCGCGAACTCCACTGTCACCAGGTCGCGCGACATGATGTCGGCGCAGCGCACGCTGCCGAAGTGGCGTTGCCAGGCCAGACCCTGCGCGTGGCGCAGCACCTGCTCCAGCGACTCGCTGTCGATGTCGAGCAGTTCGTTGAAGCTGCGCAGCGCGGCGTCAAGATCGGCGGTGGTCATGCCGATGCGATCCTGCGGCGCCGCATCCGTGGTGTGGTGGCGGTTGGCGTGTACCACCGGGTGCGGTGCCACGTGATTGCGCGTCACCCGCCTCCACAGCAGGGCACAGACCACCAGCACGGCCGAGTTCAGCGCAATCGGCGCCAGCGCGAAGCCGAAACCCAGATCATGGACCGCCGCCCCGCCTACAACCGCGGTGACGGCCACTGCGCCGCTGGGGGGATGCACGCAGCGCAAGGGGAACATGAGTGCCAGCGCCAAGCCGCCGGCCAGCGCCGCGGACAGTGGCGTCGATCCAAGGGTTTGGAACACCAGCACGCCCACCAGCGCAGCCATGAGGTTGCCAACCACGACGGGCCAGGGCTGTGCCAGCGGGCTGCTTGGCACCGCGAACAGCAGGACCGCAGATGCACCATCGGCGCCCCGAGCCAGATCGAACCTGGCCCCAGGCCCACCAACTCAAACCACCCGTCAGCAGAAGGCCGAGCACTGCGCCTGCGACGTCACGCGCGCGTTCGCGGGCATCGACGGTCTGGCGCTGAAAGCCCAGCCAGAGCAGCCAGCGGCTCTCCTCCAAGACGTTCTTCATCATCGAATTGTTCTTGTTTTGCGCAGCCTTTGGCTCCGGGGAGGCCGCACGACCCCAAAGCTTCAGGCTTCAAGTGGCCTCGCCGTCTTGACCGAAGCCGGCCAGCCGGGGCCAAGCACCTCATCGAGGGACAAAAAACGTGGACTTCTCGCGTTGGACGGCCCTGGCGCCTTCGGCGTTGGAGGGACCAAGCACTGAAACTTCGAAGATCACGGGAGTCGAGGTGCCGAGTAGGGCCTGTGCGGAAGCAAGAGGAAGCTTCAGAGTGACCGCCGCAGATGTCACGCCCGCCGGGCCGGCACTCAGCTGCGGCGCCGACACCGCCAATCCCGCGATTCCGCTGGCAGTGACTCGGTACTGCTGCGTCGCCTCAAGACGGTTCATGATCTGGATACGGTAGACGTTCTCGACAACACCTTCATCGACGACCCGTGCGAGTGCTCCGCGGTCCTTGACCACATCGAACTTGAACGGGCTGCGGAGCGCCACGCTGGCGGCGAACGCCACGCTCGCAGCGGACAACACCGCGCCGTAGATCAACACGCGAGGCCGCAAGGCGCGCCGGAACATCTGCAGCCGCGTCCACTTGTTCACCACGCCGTTCTCTGTGGAGTAGCGGATCAGCCCTTTGGCGTAGCCCATCTTGTCCATCACATCGTCGCAGACATCGATGCAGGCAGCGCAGCCGATGCACTCGTTTTGGAGGCCATTGCGAATGTCGATGCCGGTCGGGCAGACCTGGACGCACAGCGTGCAGTCGACGCAGTCGCCCAGCCCCTGCGCGGCGGCGTTCGTCTTGCGCGAGCGCGAACCGCGCGGCTCGCCACGCGCGCGGTCGTAGGTGATGATCAGCGAATCCTTGTCGATCAGTGCGCTCTGGAAGCGCGCATAAGGGCACATGTATTTGCACATCTGCTCGCGCAGATAGCCCGCATTGCCGTAGGTGGCAGCGCCGTAGAACAGGATCCAGAACACGTTCCACGGCGACACGCCGAAGGTGACCACGGCACCAGCCAGTTCCCGGATCGGCGTGAAGTAGCCCACGAAGCTGAATCCTGTGAACAGTCCGATCGACAGCCACGCGATCTGCTTGGCAAACTTGCGAGCAAGCTTGTTTGCGCTCCATGGCGCCTGGTCGAGTCGCATGCGGGCGATCCGGTCGCCTTCGATCTTGCGCTCCACCCACATGAAGATTTCGGTGTAGACGGTCTGCGGGCAGGTGTAGCCGCACCACAGGCGGCCAGCAACTGCCGTGAAGAAGAACAGCGCCAGGGCCGACAGCACGAGCAGCGCAGCCAGGAAGATCAGGTCCTGGGGATAGAGCACGAGGCCCAGGATGTAGAAGCGCTGAGCCTCCAGGTCGAACAGCACCGCCTGGCGGCCGCCCCATTGGATCCAGGGCAGTCCATAGAAGAACAGCTGCGTGAGCCACACGAAGGTCCACCGCCACGCGGCGAACCAGCCCTTCACCGCCCGCGGATAGATGTCGGGCTGCTTTTGATACATGGAAACGAACTGGCCCTCGTCGCCGGCTGCAACGGGTTGAATCGGAATGACGGGGTGCGGCTGGCGTTTGCTCAAGACAAGCGTCCTCGATCAAGGAATTCTGGGGTGGCACGCCCGTCGTGAGCTCGCCCACCGGTCGCGAGCGATTCGAATGCCGTCATCGCTTCAACTCGCCGAGCTTTGCTTCGATCTTGCTCCACTCCTCGGCGTCAGGAAGAGGCAGCCTCGTTCTGGTGATGGGCTTCCACCCCCGCGAGAGTTCGGCGTTGAGCGCCGTGAAGTGCACTTGGTTGCCCGGTACATCTTCCTCGGCATAGATCGCGTTCACCGGACACTCCGGGACACACACGGCGCAGTCGATGCATTCGTCGGGGTCGATGACCAGAAAATTCGGCCCTTCGCGAAACGCGTCGACCGGACACACATCCACGCAGTCGGTGTACTTGCAGCGAATGCACGCCTCGGTCACGACGAAAGTCATGCAGCGTCCTGTCCTCGGTCAAGCGCAGCAAGCGCTGCCGGTACAGCAGGGAATCGCCCCACGAGACATCTCGCATTCGTGCCAAGTCGGGTGATCTGCACGCGCCACACCAAGGGCCCGGCTTTCATATCCAGCCACTCGTACTGGCCATCGAACCGAGTGTTGAATCGATCGCGCAGCAGTTGAGGATCGCTGTCGTACAGGAGCCGCAAGTGCTGACCTGGATGAAGCGCCTCAAGGCGGGCGAAGATGACAGCGTGACGCTCAATCTGCGTCATCTCGCCAATATCGACACAGTGGGAAGCGGCGTGGGCAGGCGGCGGCTTCACTTGTTATCGCCTCGATGGGGTCCTGGATGAACGGACTTGCATCGAAAAGAAACGTTGGTCATCAGCCGTCCTTGCCGTCGAGCCGCGTGCTTACCAGCCACGGCGCAAAGATGACCAGGTAGATGCCGAACGCGGCAGACCAGGCAACTGCGGCGGCGACCAGCCACAGTACGAGCTGCTGTGGCGCCAGCAACGGCAGCACCACCCGAGACACGGCGGCGCTCGCCACCAACAGGTAGGCCGCAACCTCGAGCCTCGATGCCTGCAGCGGCCGCCCCGTGTGGCCCCGTGCCGTGCGGGTGATCATGCCGATCACGAGCCCACCAGTGGCGCCTACGGCCAAGGCGTGTATCCCTGCCGATGCGTTGACGCCGCCGAGCTGAGCCCACCCGAGCAGCAGAAGGCCGATGGGGATCCATGCATATGCCAGGTGCAGGACCCAAAGGATGGGCCGCGCACGCGTGCGCCAGGGTTGCCACTGCCACAGGCGCACAGCGTGCAGCAAGCCGGCCGTGCCAAAAGCTGCGGCCGTGACGGCGTGGGGCGGCAGCAGCACCCACGCAGCCAACGCGAGGGCCGTGGCCGCGAGCGTGGCTTGTTCCAGCCGGGGCGGCACCTGCAGCTTGGTGCCCGGAAGTGCTGACATCGTGAACGCCGGAATCACCCGTCCGGCGATCACGCATTCGATCATCACGATCAAGGCCAGACCGGCGTGCAGTGCTCGGACCGGGGCGATGTCGAGCAGGCCCAGAACAGCCAGGTGAAAACACAGGTTCGCCAGCGCCAGCAACGCCAGTATGGCGCCCAAAGGCAGATTGCGGCGGTTGCCGGCCCGCCACAGCACGCTGGTGAGGATGGCCGCCACCAAGGGCAGCAGCAGCATGTCCAGCACCGCATAGACGGCGTAGGGCGCCGCGACTGCAGCCAGTCTGGCCGCTACCCACAGCAGGGCAAGCGCTGCCAGCGCACCGCCGCGCGGTGTGGCCAATCCGGTCCAGGCTTTTCCGGCGGTGAGCAGAAACCCAACGATCACAGCGGCGGCGAAGCCAAAGAGCATCTCGTGGGCATGCCAAAGCACGGGCGAGACATGCAAGCTCATCGTCACTGAACCCAACAGCAATGCGATCCATAGCGGGACCGCCAGCATCGCGAACACGGCGGCACCCAGGTAGAAAGGGCGGAAGCCGAGGCGCAGAACCGGCCAGCCGCGGAGCGCCGTGACGGAGGTTGGTGGGCTCGTCGCTGGTGCGACGACGGGAGGTAGAAACATGCGACTTTCCGAATACACCGACTACACGCTGCGCGTACTGATGTACTGCGCCGCCCATCGTGAGCGTCTGGTCACCATCGCCGAACTGGCCGAGCACCACAGACTCTCGAAGAACCATCTGATGAAGGTCGTCAACGATCTGGCGCACCGGGGCCTGATCGAGACAACCCGGGGGCGTGGCGGTGGCATGCGGTTGCTGGCGGAACCTGAGGCGATTCGCATTGGCGATGTCGTGCGCGCGACGGAGACCGACTTCCGTCTCGTCGAGTGCTTCGATGCCGACACCGACGCCTGCACGCTTTCGCCGAGCTGTCGCCTGAAGCACTTGTTCGGCGAGGCTTTGCGGGGCTACTTCAAGGCTTTGGACGGGGCAACACTGGCCGACATGACCGTGGGGCTCCCCGAACCCGGGGTCGCCCGGTGGGCGCGCCACGTCGCGTGGAAAGGCGGCCGTCCCGATGTCGATGCGCCCAACCCGACGTCCCGCACGGCAGGCCAAGACCTCCGCGCAGGATCGCTGAAGAGGGCGCACGCCATGTCCAACAACTTCCCTGGGCACACCGCCCCTGCCGCAGGCTTCGAGGTCCCCCTGGAAATGCTGGCGGCCTGCCACGGACGTGTCCAGAGTCAGTGCGAAACGATGCTGCGACTGGTGCCACACATCGCCTCGCATGGTTCGGATCGGCCCGCGCAAGAAGCTGCCGCAGCGGTCATGCGCTACTTCGATACTGCCGCTCGACACCACCATGAGGACGAAGAGCAGGACCTGTTTCCCGCACTGCTGGAGTCCATGGGCGGGTCGGATGCCGTTTGTCTTCGCGAACTGACGACAGCCCTCTGCGCCGACCACCGTGCTCTCGAAGGTCGATGGGGTGCGTTGCGTCAAGTTTTGGAGCGTGTAGCCGCTGGAATCGCTGTCCCATTAGGGGCTGCTGACGTGCAGGGGCTCGTGGACCTGTACGCACAACACATCGCACGCGAAGAATCCGAGTTGCTTCCGATGGCCGCGCGTTTGCTGAGTGATTCGGAACTGGACCGCGTGGGCCTTGCCATGCGCACTCGGCGTGGTCTTGTCAGCGCAGATGTGCCGGCGTTCGCGCACACCGCCGACGTGGCGCGCTGAAATCGCGGCGCCGCAATCTTTAAACCTCAGCCAACCAAAAGACGAACATGTCACAGCCTCATCTTCACCTGTCTCCCGACGCGATCTATCCGTTCGACGCCCGCGGCGTTGCCAAGCGCTTTCGGCATGCCGCCATCTTTGGTGCCTTGGACAGTCTGCAGCCCGGCGAGACCATGCGCTTTGCCAACGATCATGACCCGCTGCCCCTGCTTGCGCAGATCGAGCAACGTTATGGTGCTCGCGTCGGAGTCGAGTACCGCCAGCGCGAGCCCGGCGCCATCGTGATCGACTTCAGCGTGTGCTGAGCGGCCTTGTCCCGATGCGCATTTGACTGGAATCAAGCGCGAGAGCCGTCGCCGAGTTCATCATTCGCCATGTCTACCGTCACCCATCAACCTGTCGACGTACGAACGGTCCTCACTGACGAGTTACTGCGCAAGTTCGACACGCCAGGCCCTCGCTACACCTCGTATCCGACGGCCGACCGATTTGCGGAGAGGTTCGGCTCATCAGACGCGATGCAAGTACTTCATACGCGCAGTCGGGCCAGTTCGTCGGCACCCCTCTCGCTGTATGTGCACATCCCTTTCTGCGAATCGTTGTGCTACTACTGCGGCTGCAACAAGATCATCACCAAGCACCACGACCGCGCTGCCGAATACCTTGACGCGCTAGAAGTGGAACTTGCTCTGGTGGTCGAGGCTCTCGGTGCCGGTCGCCCGGTGTCGCAACTCCACTTCGGTGGCGGTTCGCCCACCTTCCTTTCCGATGCCGAACTGACGCGGGTGATGACCACGCTGGGTGCCGCCTTCCAGTTGACGCCGGATTCGGAGGTGTCGATCGAAGTGGACCCTCGCACGGTGACATCCGAGCGTCTGGCGCATTTTCGCCAACTCGGTTTCAACCGGCTGAGCTTCGGTGTGCAGGACTTCGACCCGGACGTTCAACAAGCGGTACATCGGGTCCAGTCGTTCGAGATGGTCGAAGGCCTGATGAAGAGTGCCCGAGCGTTGGGCTACGTCTCCATCAATGCCGACCTGATCTACGGGCTCCCCAAGCAGACGCCCGAGAGCTTTGCGCGAACGATCCAGCAGATGGGCCAACTGCGGCCCGACCGCATCGCGCTGTATGCCTACGCGCACCTGCCGGAGCGCTTCAAGCCGCAGCGGCGGATTGCCGATGTCGACTTGCCGAGCGCCCCCCAGCGCATCTCGATGCTGGGCAACGCCATCGCGGGCTTCCTCTCGCAGGACTACTGCTACATCGGGATGGACCACTTTGCGCTGCCGGGCGACTCGCTGGCGGTTGCCAAGCGTGAAGGCCGGCTGCATCGCAACTTTCAGGGCTACAGCACGCAACCCGACTGCGATCTGGTCGCGCTGGGTGTTTCGGCCATAGGCCGGGTGGGTGCGGCTTACTATCAGAACGCGAAGACCCTGCCCGAATACTACGAGTCGCTGCGCGACCGCCGGTTGCCGGTTATTCGGGGCTACACGTTGACGGCCGACGACGAACTGAGGCGCGATGTCATCATGGCGCTGATGTGCCAGGGGCGCGTCGAATTCGAGCCCATCGAGCGCGCACACGGCGTGCGCGTGGCAGAGTATCTCGAGGCCGAGCTTCGAGCCTTGCACGAGATGGCTGCGTCGGGGCTGGTGACACTGGAACAAGGTGCGATCCAGGTGACGGCATCAGGTTGGTTCCTCGTTCGCGCCGTCGCCATGGTGTTCGACAAACACCTGCAGTCGGCGAGAGACCGCCATCGGTTTTCAAAGGTGATGTAGCTCGCAAGCCGGGATGGCCGCGCCCTCCCATGGCGTGTTCAGGTGGTCAGCAGTCTGGGCGCGTCACGGCTCCGGCGTCGAAAGGTAGCGACCCGGGCGGTGGTTCCAGATGAGAACGGCGTTCACTGCGACGGCACCAAGCAGCGACCAGGCTACCCGGGTTGAGTCCATCAGCAGCAGTGCGGCTGCCAGGATCGCTGCATCGACGACGAGTTGTACCTTGCCAGGTGCCCAACCCTTTCGGCGTTGCAGATACAGGGCCAGGATGTTGATGCCTCCAAAGCTGGCTTGTGTCGGAACATGACCAGCAGGCCAGGTCCGATGAGCACGCCGCCCGCGATGGCGGCGTACAGCGGCTCCGCGCGCACGGTAACGACGTGCCGGAGCAGTCCTACTCCCACCGACAGGCTCGATACCGCAGCCAAGGTCTTGGCGGTGAATCTCGGCCCCATTCCTTTCCATGCAAGGCCGTAGAAGGGCAGATTGACCAGGAACAGTGCAAAGCCAAGGGGCAGGCCAGTGGCGTAGCTCAGCAGGAAAGCAAGACCCGGCGTTCTGCCGGTTATGAGCCCCGCGCTGTTCAGCAAC
>JADJVQ010000090.1 GCA_016710525.1 Burkholderiaceae bacterium | reverse complement strand
CCCTGATGGCGCAGTCCGGCGATGCCAGAGCGGCGGTCGAATGGGCCGAGCACTTTCAAAAGAACTACCGCCTGATGACGCCCGCAGAGAAGAACGAAGCGCGGGTCCGGCTCGAAAGAAGGCATTCGGCGGAATACGGCAAGAAGGTGACAGTCGATACGACCGATGCCCAGCCCGGCGTGCTGATGGGCTATGCGCTGAACATCCGCAAATGCATCGGCTGCCGGCGCTGCGTCAAGGCCTGCGTGGAGGAGAACAACCAGTCGCGCGGATCGCGCCCTGGCGAGCGCATCGAATGGATCCAGGTCCTGCGGATGGAGCGCGGCGAATTCTCGGCCGAGAAGATGAAGCAGGGCTATCCCGAAGGACTGGGCATCCAGGTCGGCGGCAATTCCTACACGCCAGTCGGTCAGGTGCTCGAGGGCCAGTACCACTACGAAGCCCAAACCGTGCCCGAGAAGGATGCCACCTACATGCCGATCGCCTGCATGCAGTGCGAGAAGCCTCCCTGCGTCAAGGTGTGTCCGGTCAGAACGACCTATCGCGAAGCGGATGGGCCGGTGGTGATCGACTACAACTGGTGCATCGGCTGCCGCATGTGCATGGGCGCCTGTCCCTACTGGGCGCGTCGTTTCAACGTGGCCAATCCGGTGCTGCCCAAGGAGGAAATGAATCCGGTCACGCACTACCTGGGCAACCGGCCGCGCATGCGCGGCGTTGTCGAGAAGTGCCATTGGTGCCTGCAGCGCACTCGCCACGGGCGCTACCCGGCCTGTGTCGAAGTCTGCCCGGTCGGCGCGCGCAAGTTCGGAAACCTGCTCGACCCCGAAAGCGAAGTGAGCCTGGTGCTGGCCAGGAAGAACGTGTTCCGCCTGAAGGCTGAAATGAACACCTTCCCCAAGTTCTTCTACTTCTACGATTGAGGAGCCGGACCGTGCCGATCCGTTTCGTCTTCGACTACGCACGATATGTGCTCAAGGGCGGCACGAAGTTCTACGCCTGGATGGGGGTTCTGGCGCTGCTCATCGTGGGCATGCTGTACGTGTACTACCTTCAGAATACCGAGGGCCTGATCGTCACCGGCATCACCAGCCAGATCCACGACGGCCTGTACCTCGCCAACCTCGTGTTCCTGGTCGGCGTGGCGGCCGGGGCTGTGACCATCGTCTTTCCGGCCTATGTCTATCACCACGAGGGGATGCACAAGGTCACCGTGCTGGGCGAGATGCTGGCGATCTCGGCGGTGATCATGGTGATGATGTTCGTCTTTGCCCACATGGGCCGGCCCGACCGGCTGTGGCACATGATTCCGGTCATCGGCATCTACAGTTTCTCCTCGATGCTGGGATGGGACGTGCTGGTGCTCAACGGCTACCTGTTCCTCAACGGCTTCGTCGGGTTCTACTACCTGTACTCCCGATACACCGGCAGGCAGGTGAACAACAAGATCTTCCTGCCGATGGTCTACCTCTCCATCGTCTGGGCGCTGAGCATTCACACCGTCACGGCCTTCCTGCTCGCGGTCAACCCCGCGCGCCCGATGTGGTTCCACAGCATGATGCCGATCCGGTTCATCGCGACGGCGTTCGCGGCCGGTCCCGCGTTGATCATCCTCGCCTTCCTGATCATCCGGAAGCACACGAAGCTATGGATCGAGGACAGCGCGATCAAGCTGCTGGCGACCATCGTCACCTGGTGCCTGGGGCTCGCGATCTTCCTGACCCTGTCGGAAGTCGTGGTCGAACTGTATGCCCGCACCGAGCACGCAAACGGCCTTTATTACCTGATGTTCGGCCTGCACGGACTCACCGGGCTGGTGCCGTGGTTCTGGAGTGCGGTGGTCCTGATGACCGGCGCCTTCGTGCTGTTCCTGATCCCGGCTTTTCGCAACGACATGAGGCGCTTGCCGATCCCCTGCGCCATGGCGTTCGCCGGCATCTGGATCGAAAAGGGCATGGGACTGATCGTCCCCGGCTTCATCCCCTCGCCGATCGGCGAAGTGACCGAGTACCACCCGAGCTTCGTCGAGGTGCTGATGACCCTCGGAATCTGGGCATTCGGATTTTTTATCCTGACCATCCTGCTCAAAGGCGCCATCGGCATCCTGCTGGGCGAGATCAGATACGGCGCCAGCCCGGCTGCCGCGGCGAAGTGAGGTGACGAGCATGAACCGATGGCTTGTCGTTCGGGCGATGCTTCTGGCGTTTTGCGCGGGCGCGGCCACGTGCGCGCCGGCACAGGACAACTCGAAAAAAGAAGAGACCTGCTTCGAAAGCCGCAAAGGCGCGACGCAAGTCATCAAGCGCGAGATCAGGCCCGGGCTGCCCAATGTGCGGTGCTCGCCCACCACCGGCGCCGTGCTCTGGTACGGCGATCCCTTCGAGGGCACCGTACCGATGGCCAGGATGCCATTGCTCGACAAGATTGCCGAAGGCCAGGCCGTCGTCAAACCGCGATCCGACAAGCTGAACTTCCTGGCCCAATGCGGGACGGTCTGCCACAACGGCGTGATGCCCAAGGGTTTCCCAAAGGACAACCGGCCGGTACCGATCCCGACGATGGAAGCGATGGTGCCCGACGTCAAGAACCTGCAGCATGGTCGCGGCCGCATCTGGTGCCTCGAATGCCATCATTCGACCAAGCGCAATGCACTGGTCGACCACTTTGGCGACCCCGTCAGTTTCGACCAGCCGCAGCAGCTGTGCGGCAAGTGCCACGGCGACAAACTGCGCGACTGGCGCGACGGCATCCACGGCAAGCGGATCGGCGAGTTCACGAGCACGGGCAAGAAGCGCTGGTTCACCTGCACCGAATGCCACAATCCGCATGACGTCCAGGACGGTGCTCGCAACAGGGGATTCGTGGCGCTGCAGCCAGAGCCGCCGCCGCAACTGCCCAAGGGCATGAAGGATGCGAAGCACGAAAAAACGCATCCGATCGCACACTGATGCCAAGCGCCCCCGAGCGGCCCGAATCGGCCCGCGGAGATCCGGCCTGGACCGCCCCGGCCCTGACGCCTGAAGCGCAGACGCGCAACGTCGGCAAGACGCCGATTTTCTTCGGGCCGCCGCTGGCGAAACTCACCGATGGCCAGAAGAGCACTTTGGAGATCAGCGGCAAGATCAATCGCACGGCAGAGCGCTACCTTGAACTGATGCGGCACCATGGCGTGGATCTCACCGAGCCAGAACGCCGGTGCATTGCCCACCTCTGCCAGATCGGCTTCATGTCTCCCCTGGAGATCCGCGAACTGCCGTTTGAAGTTACCCTGACCCGCTTCGAATGCGACGCTCTGGACAAGACGGCGCTGGCGGCGAAACTCGCGGCGGCCAGCTTCGCCGATCTTGTCGCGGTCGTCGAGTCATTGGGCTTTTGAGCCGCGTCCCGAACCCGGCAGCCTGTCTTCGTGGACAATCCACGGCACGGACTCGGAACCGATTCGAGCCGACCAAGACGATGACAGGAGAACAAACATGATAAGCATCGCCCGCCTGGCCGCCAGCGCGTTGGTCCTCGCGCTCGCGCCCACGGTTTCGATCGCGCAGCCGTATCCGCGAAAGCCCGTCAAAATCATCGTCGCCTTCGCGCAGGGAACCGCGACCGACATCCTCGCCCGCCTCGTCGCCGAGCAACTCGGCAAGAGCCTTGGGCAGCCGTTTCTCGTGGAGAACCGGGCGGGCGCGGGCGGCATCATCGGCACAGAGTTTGCGGCGAAAGCCGCCCCCGACGGCTACACCATGACGATGGCGCCGTCGGGCCCCTTCGGCAGCAATCCGGGCGTTTACGCCAAGCTGCCCTACGATGCGATCAAGGACTTCGAGCCGATATCGAACATCGCCCTCACCCCGCAAACGTTCGTCGTCGGGACCCAGACCAAGTTTCGCACGCTCAAGGATCTGGTCGCGGCGGCCAAGGCCGCGCCGGGCAGCATCGCGGCCGGCTCGCTGGGCACGGGCGCGACGAGCCACCTGGCCCTGCTGTATTTCCAGTCGGTCGCGGGCATCGCGCTCAATCACATCCCGTTCAAGGGCTCGTCTGAGGCGCACACGCAGCTGATCGGCGGCAACATCCCGATGATGTCGGACGCCCTTCCGGGCGTGCGCGCGCAGATTCAGGCGGGACGCCTCGCAGCATTGGGCATCGCCTCGCTGAAACGATCGCCGTTCATGCCGGATATCCCCACCTTTGCCGAGCAGGGCTATCCGGGATTCGAGGCCGTCGGCTGGATCGGTCTGGCGGCGCCCGCCGGCACGCCCGATGCGATCCTGGACCGGCTGAACGCCGAACTGGTGAAGATGGCGGGCGACCCCGCCGTGAAGGAAAAGCTCGATTCGCTGGCCTTCGTGCCGGCCGTGGGCACCCGGCAGGAATTCGCGGCGTTCATCCGTGCGGAGATCGCGAAGTGGACGAAGGTCGCGAAGGATGCCGGCGTGAAACTCGAATAGGCCAACCGTGCGCCGGTGCGCCCGCCATGCAAGGACGGGCGCACGGCGCTCAGGGCAGCAGCGCTTCGCCCTCGATCTCCACCTTGGCGGCCGGATCGATCAGGCCGGACACCTGCACCAGGGTCATGGCCGGAAAATGTTTGCCCAGGGTCTCGCCCCAGGCCTTGCCCACCGCGGCGCCCGCCCGGTTGAACTCGCCGATGTCGGTGACATAGGCGCGCAACATGATCAGGTGTTCGGGCCGACCGCCGGCCGCACGAAGCACCGTGACCAGATTGGCCATCGCCCTGCCCCATTGGGTGCCCATGTCGGCATCGGCCGCCACCGAAGGCTCACCGCGAATCACGCCGATCTGGCCGGCGATGCGCACCTGGGTCGCGCCCCGGGCCGTGACCGCGTGTGAAAACCCCCTGGGCCGCGGCCAGCCTTCGGGCAGGACGGTCTGGTAGGCGATGTCGCTCATGCTCTGTTCTCCTGTGAGTGGCGGCGACCCGCGCCGCGAATCGACACGATACTGCAATGGCGCCCGATCTTCCGGTCGCTCGACGGCCGACCGGGATGCACGCGAGAATAACGATCCGAAGGAAACGACTTGTTGGTCGTCCAGCAACGGCGCGGAGGCAAACGATGAACCACATTCTTTCCGGTCCTCGAACGACAATCCAGGTCGAACGCGACGTCTGCTACGGCGAGGCGGCCATCGGCCATGGCACGAACAAACCCGGCCTGCGCGCGCTGGCGATGGACGTGTACCTGCCGCCTGGCGCTGCCCCCGCTGCGCGACGACCGGCGCTGGTCCTCTCGCACGGCGGCGCTTATCACCGTGGCGCAAAGGAGCGCGACGAGTTCGAGCAGGACGGCTCGCACAACACACCGGTGCACGAGTACTGCGAGCGCTTCGCGGCAAGGGGCTATGTCTGCTTTTCGGTCGGCTACCGCCTGACGCAGGAACTTGCCCCTGCGCAGCCAGCGCCGATCAAACGCAACCGCCAGGAGTTGCATCGCGGGCGCATCGACTTCGTGCGCGACCTGTTGGGCCTGCCTGCGGCCAGTCCGGAGGAATTGCTGCACGGCGTGGAAGGAGCCTGGGCCGATGTTGCCAATGCGTTCCGATTCATCCATGCGAACGCGGCGCGCTGGGGTATCGACCCGGACCGAATCGCGATGGGCGGTTTCTCCGCGGGCGGTTTCGCGTCGGCCTATGCCGCCTTTGCGCTGGGCGTGCCCGCCGCGGCGATCGTCTGCCTCTCGTCCGGCATGGATTCGGAAGATGCCGACTATTACGTCCACGGCGGGCGCGGCCAGCCGCCGGTGCTGCTGTTCAGCGGCGAACACGACCTGCCCTCGATACCGGGCCGGGTGGCGGCGCTGGCGTCCTGCGCCGCTCGCGCCGGGCTCGGCGTGCGCCGCTACCTCGTGCCGGGCAAGCCGCATTTCTACGACCGCGAGGCGCCGATCGTCCTGCAGCAATCGACGATGCCGGGCGGCGAGGCATGTACCACGGTCGAAGCTGCGATCGAGCAATTCCTTGCCGAGGCACTGACGCCGGCGCAGGTGGATGCGGATCGCCTCGAAGCCTTTGCGCAGGCCTGGACCCGGCATGACATCGACGCGCTGATGTCGTTCATGGCCGACGATTGCGTGTTCCACGCATCGGCCGGCCCAGACGCGAGCGGCACCCGCTACATCGGCCGGGACGCGGTGCGCGCCGGGTTCGTCAAGGCCTGGACCGACTTCCCCGATGCGCAGTGGACCCGCGCGCGGCATTTCGTCCAAGGCGCGCGCGGCGTGTCCGAATGGACATTCGTCGGCACCCGCGCAAGCGACGGCCAGCGGGTCGAGGTCGATGGGTGCGACCTGTTCACCTTTCAGGGCGACAAGATCCGCGTGAAGGACTCGTGGCGCAAAATGCGAACGCCCGGGGGGTAGACGTCAAGCGCATGGGTCGCCACGTTCGGGAGGCGTGCGCGCATCGCTAGCTGGCTCCAACATGCAGGATCCGGGCTAGCGGTTCTTAATTGAAATCGACCTTGTTCGCCTTCGCGCTGGCCACGGCCGCGTCACCTGCATTCGCCGCGGCATGCGTCAACGGATTGCTCAGTTCGCTGACCACCTGCGAGATGTCGACAGGCGCAGGCGGCGCCTTTCAACTCTCCAACTGGACGCTCAACAATCCGTCTCTGACGGGCTACAACCTGACCAGCGGAGCGTTCACGGCCAGCGAAGTCAGCGTCTCGTTCTCGACGACGGCCACCAGCCTGTCGGTCTCCTTCAGAGACAACCGCTTTGGCACGCCGGGCTTCAACCCGTTCGCAGCGGACAGCACCGGCAACGTCAACCAACAGGCTCAATTCACCATGGGTTTCTTCATCACGCCTCTCACCAGTGGTCCTGATGGCACGATCAATAGCGTGGGCCTCGCCGTTACCGACATCAGTGACAACGGCGTGCCGCTGGGCTCCCTGACCGTGCAGAAGATCTACGCTGGCGGAAATGTGATCGACCCCGCCATGACGATTTCGGAAGTGACTGGCGGCGCCAGCGATCCCAGTCTGTTCCAGCCGAATACCACAGGTTCGAGCACGCTGTCCGTGGTCGACGTCGTCACCTTGTCGGCTCGAAACGGCGGCGCGATCGCGTTCGAGGCGTACACCAACACCTTCACCACCGGCAGGGTTGCCAACGACGTCCCCGAACCCGCAACGTTCGGCATCCTGGGCCTCGGGCTTGCCGGCTTGGCGTCGTTTCGCCGCCGCCGGTAATCCTGCAGCCTGCGGCTGGTGCAGGCGCGAAATTGCGCGAACGCAGAAATCGCCCTCGATCAGGGTGGACGATTCAAAGATGTACGGTGCAATGTCCAACGATCCCAGCTTTCTCCAAGCATTCTTCCCGAGCTTGAACGTTGGCGGCATGATCTGCGCCGTCTGACTGGCAATCGGACTGCCTCTCGCCCAAGCGGTCTTGATTGCATTTCCTGAGGCGTTCCGCCCACCGGCTGCATGGCCGACGAGCTTGCTCCCTTGGGCAGGAAAGCCCCGTACCACTCGCGTGCCTCATCGCACACCTGCCGATCGCAGCCACCCGACGATCGCGTCGCGCACCGCCTCGTCGTGACCCACCAGCAGATGCCCGCCGTGCTCGTAGCCGATGAACCTGGCGCCCGGGATGCGGCTGGCGGTGTACTGGGCGCCCGCGTAGGTGCCGAAGCCATCGTCGCGAGCGCTGATGGCCAGCGTCGGGACACGGACCGTCTCCAGCGCCACGGGCCGCAGGCCCTTGCCCAGGCGCGTGTCGTCGCGAAGACCCAAGGCGCGTGGCGACACGGGCAGCACACGTTCGGCCATGGCATTGACGCGCGCCTGCTCCCGCTCGCTCGCGGCATCGATCAGCTCGGAGGGCGTGGCGAGCACGTGGCGAAAGACCTGATCCCGCGCGACCCGCAATCCGACCCAGTACAGAAAATCCGATCCGAGCAGCCGCAGCAGCCATTCGTCCTTCTGGTCGGACACCTGCGGCGCCGAGTCGGCCACGTCGCCCGGCTTCCAGGCGATCGGCACCACGAGCACCAGCGCACTGACGCGCTCCGGGTGGCGCAGCGCCATCTGCAGCGCGGAGGCCGCGCCCGCCGAGACGCCCACCGCCGCGGCCTTGCCGATGCCCAGCGCATCGAGCAGGCACACATGGGCATCGGCCTGCGCCTGCGGCGAGGCGTCGGCCGGGCGCGGCGTGCGCAAGTAGCCGAAGCGAGACATTGCGATCACGCGGATGCCTTCCCGCGTCAGTGGCCGAGCCCAGTCCATGCCCTGATCGTGGCCGCCGCCGCTGCCGTGGATCATCAGCAGCGGGATACCGTCGCCCGCCTGCTGCATCTCGATCGGACCGCAGCGGGTCGTCACCACGGTGCTGCCATGCGCAGCGCGCGCCGCGGCCGATGCGAGATCGCAGCCGAACTGCCAGCGCACGGCAAGAACGCCAGCCGCCGCCCCGAACAGGGCGGCCCAGAGCAACCAGCGCGAACGCGTCATCACGCCGCGACCCGCCTAGATCAGCACCGCCCGCGGCGGGCGCCTCAGCGACGGCGGCTGCGTGGGCCCGCGGCCGATGCGCAGGACCCGATCCGGGCGCCCGCCGTGCGCCCCGAGGAAGCTGGCGAATGACGGTCTGAGTGCCGACACTTCGATCGGCTGGTTCAGGTGCGCGGTGCGCATCCACAGGGCCGCTGCTTTCAGAGCAAAGCGTTCGTAGCTGCGTGCCACCGCGATCCATCCGGCCGTGTCCGCGGCCGGGCCGACGAAAACCGCGATCCCCGCCGAACTGCGCACATGCCTGGCGTATCTGTCGTTCTCGCCCTTCTCGGTGAAGAAGGCGCCGAACATCCGGCGGCCGATCCAGGGGGGCACCGACGAATTGCCAGACGAGGCGGCGTACAGGCCGTCGCCGAGCCCCCCCGGGGCGGGGGAAAACGGGCCCGGCGCCGGGGCCCCCCCCCACCAAAAACCCCCCCCCCCCCCCCGCCCCCCCCCCCCCCCCCCACCCCGGACCCCCCCCCCCCCCTCGCCCCCCCCCACTTTCCCACAAACCCCCCCCCCCGCCCCCCCCCCCCCCGGCCCCGCTTCCCCCACACCCCCCCCCCCCCCCCCCCCCCGGGCCCCCCCCCCCGCCCCCCCGAGCCAAACCCCCCCGGGGCCCCCCCGGCCGCGGCGGGCCCCCCGGCGGTCCCGGGGGGGGGCCCCCCGGCCCCCCGCGGGCCCCCCCCCCCCCCCCCCCCCCGGGCGGGGGCCCCCCCCCCCCCGCCCCGGTCCCCCGGCCCGCCCCCCCCCCAGGACAACCAGGGGAGGTCCCGGGGGAACGCGGGGGGGGCCCCCCCAACCCCCCCCCGCCGGGCGGGCGGGCGCGGGCCCCCGGGGGCCCCGCCCCCCCCCCCCGGGTGTGGGGGGGGGCCGGCGGGGGCGCCCCCGGGAACCCCCCCGGCCCCCCCTCCCCGCCGGGGGCCCCCCCGGGGGCCCCCCGCCGGGGCGCCCCCGCCCCCCCCGCCCGCCCCCCCGGGGGCCCCCCCCGTGGGTGGCCCCCCCCCGGGGAGCGGGGGGGCCGCGCCCCCAGGCCCTCGGGGGCCGGCTGAATCGCCTTCGTGTGATCATTATCGACAGGATTGCGCCCGAAGCCGGTCCGCGGGCGGCAGGCCTCCATGCGGTGGATGCACTCATCATAGGCTCGTGCAGGTCATTCCGGCTTGACGATCCTCAGTCCGCGTGCGATGCATCAAGATGGGGGCATGCATCGAATGCGCTGCGCAAGCCAATAGGACAGTCTCATGAGCCATCTCGACCCAGCCAAGTTTGATGTCGCAGTCATTGGAGGAGGAATCATCGGCTCGGCCGTTGCCTACTCCCTGCTTCGCGAAGCGCCGGCGCTCTCGGTGTGCGTGATCGAACCGGACCCGACCTACGAATTCGCGTCGGCGCTTCGGGCGTCTGGCGGGTGTCGGGTTCAGTTCACCTGTCCCGAGAACATCGAGATGTCGAAGTACAGCATCGACTTCATCAAGCATTTCGAGCGCACGATGGCCACCCGGACCCGCGCCGCGCCAGTCGACTGGGTGGAAGGGGGCTACCTCTTCATCGTCGCGCCCGAGGCAACCGCCAATCTCGAACGCAATGCGCGCATTCAAACGGATCATGGGTGTGTCGCTCACCTGATGACGCCCAGCGAACTCAAAGCACGCTTCCCATCGATGAACGTCGATGACCTGGGCGCCGGAGTGCACACGCCGCACGATGGATGGTGCGACCCGAATGGCTTGCTTTGGGGCTTTCGACGCAAGGCAGTGGAGCTTGGTGCGTCCTACATCCACGACAAGTTCGCGACAGCCGAAGTCGATGCGGTCAAAGCGAAGTCGGTCATCCTCGAAAGCGGCCGTCGCGTCGTAGCCGACTCGTTTGTCAATGCGACAGGAGCCTGGTCCGGTGCGGTGGCCCGGCAGTTCGGCATGCATTTGCCGATTTCGCCGATGCGGCGCTTCGAGCACTATTTCACCGCTGGCACGCCGGTGGAGCGCCTGCCCTATGTCAAGGACGCCGCACGACTCGCCTTCCGATCAGAGGGCGCGGGATTCTCCGGTGGCCTGGTCAACAGCGACGAGACTCGTGGATTCAAGTTCGAAGTCGACCATGGCTACTTCGAAAACGTGGTCTGGCCCGCCGTGGCGCACCGCTTCCCGGCATTCGAGGCCGCAAAGTGCCATCGCACATGGGCGGGGCTCTACGAAGTCAATGAGTTGGATGGCAATCCGGTCATCGGCGCGTGGGACAAGTTGCCGAACCTCTATACGGTTGCCGGCTTCTCGGGCCACGGGATGATGCACGCGCCAGCTGCGGGACGAGGCATTGCCGAACTGGTGGTTCACGGGCAGTTCAAGACCTTGGACCTGAGCCGGCTCGGATACGAACGCATCGCCAGGAACGAGGCGTATGCCGAAGCGGGGATCCTCTAGGTACCGACAGATTCACCGTCGCCTGACGTCCGCGAGGAAAGCCTCTCGGTCCGAGCGCATGCGGCGCACGGCTGCTGGTGGCGCAGCGGTCTGCTCGTGACGAGCTGACCAGATGACGAGTTCCACCAAGACGGGTGCGAGGTCGATGCCCTTGGGGGAAAGGCGATACAGAAAGCGCCGCGCGACCACCGGTGGCGCACTGGACGGGTGGATCGATCTGGCCGCCCGCTACGTGGGCAGTCTTCCGCCCAAGTAGCACGCCGCGCGACTTGCCTGGTGCGTGATCGGTTGCGTGCCGTCCATCGCTCGTTTCACGGCTGAAGCCCCCGCCGCCGTCGCAGAACTGGGGTGGGTGGCGGCAGGCCGGCGCCGCCGTCCGTGCCTCCGAGCGCCGACACGCGTTCGCGCAAGCGCCCCGCCGCGAAGTCGATGAAGGCGCGGGTCTTCATCGGCAGCCGCCCCTGTCCCGGGTAGATCAGGCTCGCAGGTACCGCAGGCGGCTCCCGATCGATCAGCACGCGAACGAGCCTGCCGTCCTGCAGCGCGTCGGCCACCTGGTAGGACAACACCCGGGTCAGACCCAGGCCGAGGACGGCGGCCTCGATGGCCGCATCGGCCGTGGAGACGGTCATTCGCGATTGCACGCGCGCGTGATGCTTGTGGCCATCAGTGTCGGAGAAGGCCCACGCGCTTGCAGCCTCCAGGCCGTCGAAGGTGATGCAACGGTGCGCCGCGAGTTCGCCCAGCGATTGCGGCATGCCGAACCGCTCCAGGTAGGCCGGGCTCGCACACACGACACGACGGACCGTCCCTACCTGAGTCGCAACGAGGCTGCTGTCCGGCAAGGCGCCGATGCGAAGGGCCACGTCCACATGCTCTTCGATGAGGTTCACATTGCGATCACCCAGCCGGAGTCGGATATCGACCTCGGGGTGCGCGTCCAGGAAGGCCGCTGCCACCGGCACCACGTGAAGGCGACCGAAGACGATCGGCGCGGCCACCACAAGCTGGCCCTTGACCTTGGCGTAGGCACCGGAGGCAGCGCGTTCGGCCTCGTCGACTTGCTCGAGGATCTGCCGGCACGCGTCCAGGTAATCGCGCCCCGCGTCGGTCAGTTCCAGCTTGCGCGTCGAGCGCGTGATGAGGCGCGTCCTGAGATGCGCCTCCAGATCGGCGAGCTTGCGGCTCACGGTGGCCAGCGGCACGTTCAGGCGCCGGCCGGCCGCGGAAAGGCTGCCCCCATCGGCGATGGCGGCAAACACGAACATGGCATCGAGGCGGTCCATTGTTCCAGATATCGAGAGGAAGATTCGCAGATCTGCAGTCTAGTTGGCGCGATCAGCGATATCTACATTCTCTTCACCGGCACCCACCTGCCCCACCCACTCCCGGAGTCCACGCCATGTCCCGTCCGCCACTGCCGCCATTCACGCTCGAGACCGCCATCCAGAAAGTGCGCCTGGCCGAGGACGCCTGGAACGGCCGCGACCCGGCGCGCGTGGCGCTGGCCTATTCGCCCGACAGCCGCTGGCGCAATCGCTCGACCTTCCTGCAGGGTCGCGCGGAGATCGAATCCTTCCTCGCGCAGAAGTGGCAGCGCGAACTCGACTACCGGCTCATCAAGGAGCTGTGGGCGTTTCGCGAAGACCGCATCGCGGTCCGCTTCGCCTACGAGTGGCACGACGCCGGCGGCCAATGGTTCCGCAGCTACGGCAACGAGAACTGGGCTTTCGATGGAGAAGGCCTAATGCACACGCGCATCGCCAGCATCAACGATCTGCCGATCCTGGAAGCCCAGCGCCTATACCACTGGCCGGCCGGCCGGCGACCGGACGATCATGCCGGCCTCACCGAGCTGGGGCTGTGATCGTGGCCAGCACCAAGGCCTACGCCAGCGACGTGGCCTTCACCGACACGGTGAAGGCGATCCAGTCCCGAAAGGGCTCGCGCCCCTCTTATGCGCGCATGGAAGCGGATGGCTCGTGGAAATCGTCCATCACCGCTGACCTGAGAGCCGAGATCGAGGCCCAGACCAGCGTGTTCCTGGCGACGGCCAGCGGGGACGGTCAACCCTACATCCAGCACCGCGGCGGCCCGGCCGGATTCCTGAAGGTGCTCGACGAGCACACGATCGGTTTCGTGGACTTCGCGGGGAACCGGCAGTACATCACCCAGGGCAATCTCGAAGAGAACCCGAAGGCGCAGCTGTTCCTGATCGACTATGCACGCCGGCGCCGCATCAAGGTGTGGGGCACGGCACGCGTCGTGGAAGGCGACGAGGAGCTGCTTCGCCGCCTGATGCCGGCCGGCTATCGCGCGAGGCCTGAGCAAGTCGTGCTCTTCACCGTCACCGCATGGGACGTGAACTGCCCGCAGCACATTCCTCAGCGGTTCGAAGCGGCCGATGTGGAGGCCGCGATCCAGTCTCGCGATGAGCGGATTGCTACGCTCGAAGCCGAAGTCGAGCGCTTGCGGACCGCCCGTGCTACGTGAATTGGCAGAAGATCCAAGGACGCGAGGCAGGATCAGCGTGAATGTGCTGCCTAGTCCGGGTCGGCTGTGGACCTCGATGCGTCCTCCCTGTGCCAGGGCAACCAATCGCACCAGCGCGAGCCCGATGCCCGTGCCTGCGTATGCCTTCGCGTTGCCGGTACTAAGCTGCATGAACGGCGAAAACAAGCGCGGCAGGCTGGCTTCATCGATCCCGATCCCATGGTCCGTCACGACAATTTTCCAGTACACCGGGTCAAGCGAACTGGCATCGACTTGCACACGGCCACCCTCATGCGAGAACTTGACCGCATTGCCGACCAAGGCCAACAACATCTGCCTCAGCCGCATTGCGTCAGTCAGGACGGTGTCCAGGCCCTCGTCAACGTCGATATGAATCGAGACGCGTCTTGCCGAGCTGTCGACCTGCAGCATCTCGACCGCTTCGTGCAACGCGCGCGGAACATCGACCCTCTCAGGCACGAAGGCCATCCTGCCGGACTCGACCGCTGCGTATTCCAGCACTTGCTCGATGAGGCCGAGCAGGTGCTTGCCGCTGTCGACGATGCGCGCGATGTAGGTGGCGTACTTCGGCGAATCCGGCTTCACCGACCCCGACATCAGGATCCCGCCGAAGCCGAGGATCGCGTTCAAGGGCGTTCGCAGCTCATGCGACATATTCGACAGCAGTTCGCTTTTCAGGCGATTCGTCTCCCGCAACTGGAAGTTCTGGGCTTCCAAGGCGGCCGCGCGAACGCGAGCCTCCTCGGCGGCTTTCAGCGGCGTGATATCAGCGAGCAGCATCATGACCTCGCCGGTGCTCTGCGACAGCATGACTCCGCTGGCATCGATCCAGACCTTGCTGCCATCCTTGCGAATCATCTGCAACTGGCTGCGGTAGGTGCGCCCATCCTGCCACGCGACCTGGCACTCATCGCCAATGCGCCGATGGGTTTCGTCGTCGGGATATAGCGTCCGCGACGGCATGTCCTGCCACTCGGCTCCGGCGTACCCGAAAATCCTGTCCATGGCCTGGTTCTTCCAGACCGCGCGGCGATTCACGAGCCTGACGATGCCAACCAGCTCGTTGTCGAGCATCGCGCCCTGCTGCTGCGCCAGCGCCTGCAGCCGCATACGCGCATCGTGCAAGGCGGTGATGTCGTGCATCACCGAATTGCTGTTCACGAACACGCCCTTGGCGTCATACACGGCCGTCGCATTGACCAGGACGCGTCGAACCTTGCCGTTGCGACCCACAAGCTCAAGATCCAGCCCCTCCAGCCGGCTAGCACGAGCCAGCCTCGGGAAGTTCGCAGCAAACGTGGCACGCCCCTCGTCGGTGAAGAAGTCTGTCGGTTTCATCTTGCCGACCACGTCCTCGCGCGCAAACCCCAACCAGCCGAGTTCGGTCGCATTGATGCTGACGTACGTGCCGTTCGTATCGAGCATGTGGTAACCGCAAGGCGCCTCGTCGTACAGACGCAATGCTTGCGCGTGCCGCCGCAGGCTGATCGATGTCGCCCGTGCCAATAGCCCACTGACAGTCGCGAAAAGCAGCAGAAACACCACTGTCCAGGCCACCTGCGAGTGCCAGCCCGCCAGGAAATCGCCTGTCGAACGGCCCACCAGCACATACATCGGGTGCTTTGCCAGCCGACGGTAGGCCGTGACGCGATCGACGCCATCGTTTGCTGTGACCGCGCGGTAGACGCCTTCCTCGGGCACCTTGGCCACAGCCGCCCTGAGCGTCTCTGAGACCTTCCGACTGGCCTCGGCCGCACCTGGCCCGGCGAGTTCCGGGTGACGCACCACTAAATCTAGGGCCGCCGTGCGCAGGCTCACCGATCCGCCGGCTCCCATCCACGGCGTGACTACCAGAGGAGTCAAGCGGCCCAGCGGCAGCACGGCTACGGCGACACCGGCGAACCGGCCATCCTTCGCACGGATCGCCCGCGCCAGCATCAATGCAGGATACCCATCAGCACCATTATCGAAGGGACCGTGGACCTTGATGGCGTCTTCCGGATGCTCGCGCAGGCGCTGGAAGTAGGCCCGATCGGCAATATTCAGTCGCTGGCAGCGCTCGGCAGGCAGACCGCAGCGTTGCGCCCCGCTGGCATCGAAGACACCGATGCGCTGGATCTCGGGCACCTGGACGCTCTGCGCATCGACGATGGACCAGAGCATCGACCAGTCGGGCACTGGCGAGTCCAGTTGCCGCTCGACCTGGACACCAACCGCGCCGAGCGCAATGGCGACCTTGTCGAACATGCCGCTGACGACCTGCTCGGTCAAGCGAGCGTCGTGGAGCGTCTCGGCCTGCGCCTCGGCAATATCGCCGCGCCAGGACGACAACAGCAGCGAAATGCAGACTGTCACCATCAGTAGGTTGAGCAGCAGCAGGCCCAGCAACACCAGGCGGCGCGTTCGATCAGGCTGCGCACTGCCGATCGACCGGTCGCCGAGGCCGGTCAATACACTCATCAGGGGCCGCTCAGATGCCAAAATGAACCCGGTCAAAATCCTGTCGAGAAACCGGATCGCGGCTGCGATCGCAGGGTTCTTCGCGACAAGGCCTACGTCGACCAACCCCGGCGGACCTGCAAGGACCTGGGCGTCGACGCCAACCGGGTGCTGGCCGGGTGCGTGAGCGTGGTCAGCATACCGGTCCGAGACGGGGCCGCATGGCTGGCCCGCGAACGCGCCGAATGTCGTTGCCAAGCCGAGACACTATTTCAGCGAAACCGTCGCGATGCGAATTCCGTCCCGCTCTTCACGTCGGCGACGGCGCGGCAATTCTCAATGCGGCATGCACTTGCGTCGTGCCCTGCGGCTTCGGCATTCGACTCGTTAGCGCTGATATCCGAACCTTCAACGAGCGTCACAAGCTATTGATTGGAAACGAATGCAACCCCCTTACTCCCACTCAATCATCAACGAGCGTTCTAAGCTGTTGATTTGCAAGGAGATCGGAGCTGCCCCTCAGGTTTTTACCGTCATTTTTACCGTCAACCTGTCAGACACCAGCATTGGCGCGGGTTTCCGGGCAGTTCCGCGAAAACTCACCTTTCGAGATCTATCGAGGTCTATCGACTCCCGCGACCATCGCCGACACCTTCGACGCGTCCATGGCGTCTAGGAAACGCTCCTCAAAGGGGCTGGCATCGAATTGCTTAAGCTATTGTCGCGACTCACTTTTTCGCCAGAAATTTTACCGTCAGCGCTCGGCAGGAGCGGTGCCTTCCCTCAGCGCTTCGGATGGGCTATCGGCGTCCAACCCTCTCCGCCCGATCATCGATCCAGGGTGCGCGCGGTGAGCCCGACAAGCGCCAGGGGACGCGCATGCTCAGCAGCGACTGTCGCGTGCTATGCAGGCGCGGCCTCGCGCGGCGATACCTTGCGAGCAATGTCGTCCGTGTGGCCGAAGGTCTTCAGGTCGTAGTCGGCTTGCAGTGCCAGCGACGGACATCATCGCCCCGGAAGTGAGCGCGCCAGCCGTTTGGTCAGTCGGCAGAGATGTCGCGGCGCTCCTTCACGATTTCCTGCACGCGCGTGGCAGGTACCAGCGCCATGGCGTTGGCGTTCACGCCAAACCCAGCGGCGCCAGGTACCACGCGTAACACTTCGCCCGGATGCACGGCGCGCATTCGGTTGACAGCCCGTCCCATCGCCACACTCCTTCAGTGATAGTCCACGATCTCGACCTCGCCCGGACCTGCGTCGGTCCAAACGAAGCACACCCTCCACTGGTCATTGACGCGGACGCTCCACTGCCCTGCCCGGTCACCCTTGAGCGCTTCGAGCCGATTGCCCGGCGGCGAACGCATGAAGTCCAGCGTCTTCGCCGCGTCCAGCATCGCCAGCTTGCGGTCGGGACCACCTCGATGGCGCGGAAGCGCTTGGGATGTCCGCCTTCGAACAAGGCCTGCGTATCCTTGCAGCGAAAGCTCCGAATCATCCGGGCATGATATTACGCAACGCGTAATACGACAAGAGGGATAGCCTTCCGACTTCTCATGACGTCTGGCTGGTGGCCGCTTCGCGCAGACGCTTCATTGCCAACGGGCGTTCGAGGGCGCGCTGCAGTCACGAAGAGAGCGTCGCCGGGCAAGTTGCGAACGTCGGCAACTGCGTAGTGACCGGTCGCTCG
>JADJVQ010000089.1 GCA_016710525.1 Burkholderiaceae bacterium | reverse complement strand
TCCGTGGATCTTTGCCGGCGGGGTGGCCCGAGTGCAGGGCAATCCCGCGCCTGGCGACACCGTGCGCGTGCTGGCCGCCGACGGCCGCTTTCTCGGCTGGGGTGCCTACAGCCCGGTGTCCTCGATCCGGGCCCGGCTGTGGAGCTTCGACGAGCAGGCGCGTATCGACGACACCTGGTTCGCCGAGCGAATCGCCGCGGCGGTGGCTCGGCGAGCGCCCCTGGCCGCCGACACCGACGCGGTGCGCCTGCTCTTCGGTGAAGGCGATGGCCTTCCGGGAATCGTGGTCGACCGATATGGCGAACAGCTGGTGCTGCAGCTGATGTCGGCCGGCGCCGAACGATGGCGCGACGCGGTCGTGGCCGGCCTGCGTTCGGTCACCGGCCTGACCGACCTGTACGAGCGCTCGGACGCCGCCGCACGCGAACGCGAGGGCCTGCCGCTGCGCGAAGGGGTCATTTCGGGTCGCGCGCCGGGGGCGGGGCTGGCGGTGACCGAACACGGCGTGCGCTACCTGGTCGATGTGCCCGAAGGCCACAAGACCGGCTTCTACATCGATCAGCGCGACAGTCGCCGCGATGTCGCCCGGCATGCGGCAGGCCGTTCCGTGCTCAACTGTTTCTGTTACACCGGCGGTTTCAGCCTGGCAGCGCTGGCGGGCGGCGCCGCCTCGGCCGTGTCGATCGACTCCAGCGGACCGGCGCTGCTCCGCGCGGCCGAGCAGCAGGCCTTGAACGGCCTGCAGTCGGCGCCTTGCGAGTGGCGCGAGGCCGATGTCTTCGAGTCGCTCAAGCAGATGGTCGCCGGCGGGCAGCGCTTCGATCTCATCGTGCTCGATCCACCCAAGTTCGCGCCGTCGCTCCATCATGTCGACAAGGCGGCCCGCGCCTACAAGGAGATCAACCTGAAGGCGATGCGCCTGCTCAATCCGGGCGGTCTGCTGTTCACCTTCTCGTGCTCGGGCGCGATCGATGTCGATCTGTTCCAGAAAATCGTCGCCGGGGCGGTGTTCGACGCCCAGGTCGACATGCAGATGCTGCGCCGCCTGCAGGCCGGCGAGGATCACCCGATGCTCATGACCCACCCGGAGGGCGAGTACTTGAAGGGCCTGCTGCTGCAGCGGATCTGACCCCGGGGCGTCGCAGTGGTCGCGCGCCGCGGGTGCCGGTATCGTCTGATCACCTCAACCCGACCGCGGAGCCGACCCGATGGCCATCAGCATTGTGCAACTGGGCTCGCCGCGAGCCCCCGACGAAGGCCTGCGCGTGGGCACCGTCCGGCGACCGCCGCGCGGCGTGCCCAAGGCCGAGTTCGCGAGCCGAAACTATTACGACGTCTGGTTTCCCAACCTCGCCCCCAGCACCGAAGGGGTCGCGCAGGCGCTGGCGGCAACCGACGACAAGTCGTGGGCGGCGTTCACCCGCCGCTACCGGGCCGAGATGAATCAGCCCGACGCGAGCCGGGTGCTCGACCTGCTGGCGGCCCTGTCGCATGGCACCGACCTGGCCGTGGGCTGCTATTGCGCCGACGAGCGGCGCTGTCACCGTTCGGTCCTGCGCGCGCTGCTGGCCGAACGCGGCGCGCTGATCCGGTAGCGCGCCGACGCAACTCGGTTGCATGCATCGTGCTTACCCGTAGAATCACGTCCCTGCCATGTCCACACTGACCAACGAACTGCTCGACGAGGCGCGCCGCCAGGTGCGCGGGCAGGGTGCGCGCGTCACCTATCCCCGCGTGCGCGTGTTTGCCGAGCTGCTGCAGGCACACGAGGCGCTCAGCCACCTCGATCTGCAGCGGCGGATCGAGCACGAATCGCATGCCGAACCGATCGATCGCGTGACCTTGTACCGGGTGCTCGAGTGGCTGGTCGAGGCGGGCTGGCCCATCGTGTTTCGGGTCCCGATCGTGTCTACCGGTTCTCGGCCCAGCCGGCCGGCCACGCGATGCACGGGCATTTCCGGTGCGCGGTCTGCCAGCGGATGTTCTGCCTGGAGGAAGCGGCCGGACTGGCCCGCGTGGTCAAGGCCATGCTTCCGGAGGGGTTTTCGAGCGACAGCGTCGAGCTGACGGTCTCGGGCCGCTGCGGTCAGTGCGCGTCGTCCGTGCCGGGCGTGCCACCCCTGCCGCCTTCCCCTGATACTGCGCCGGCCGACCTCGAACCGCACGCGCACCCCCATCCTTGAATTTCGCCCGATCGACCCGACATAAGCGGGCTGCGCCAGGAGTTTTCCCATGAGTGCCAAGAATGTTCCCGTCACCATCCTCACCGGCTTCCTCGGGGCGGGCAAGACGACGCTGCTCAATCGCATCCTGAAGGAGCAGCACGGTCATCGCATCGCCGTCATCGAGAACGAATTCGGTGAAGAGGGGGTCGACAACGAGCTGCTGCTGCAGGACCGCGACGAACAGATCGTCGAGATGAACAACGGCTGCATCTGCTGCACGGTGCGCGGCGACCTGATCCGCATCCTCAACGACCTGCGCGCGCGGCGCGAGTCCGGCGACCTGAAGTTCGATCGGGTCGTGATCGAGACCACCGGCCTGGCCGATCCCGGTCCGGTCGCCCAGACCTTCTTTCTCGACGATGAAATCGCCGAGTACTACCTGCTCGACGCGGTGATCACCGTGGTCGATGCCAAGCATGGCGACAAGCAGCTCGACGAGCACAAGGAAGCGGTCGAGCAGGTCGGCTTCGCCGATCGCATCCTGCTGTCGAAGGTCGATGTCACCCCGGAAGCCGAGCGCGAGAAGCTGCGTCAGCGGCTGGTGCGGATCAATCCGCGCGCGCCGATCAAGCCGGTCAACTTCGGCAATGCCGACATCGCCGACATCCTCGACATCCGCGGCTTCAACCTGAATGCCATCCTCGAGATCGATCCCGAGTTCCTGACCAGCGACGAGCACGAGCATGACGAAGCGGTGCAATCCTTCGTTTTTCGCTCGAACAAGGCCTTCGATCCCGTCAAACTCGAGGATTTTCTCGGTGGTCTGATTCAGGTTTACGGCCCCGACATGTTGCGGTATAAAGGCGTGCTTTTCATGAAGGGGTCGGATCGCCAGACGGTTTTCCAGGGTGTCCATCAAATGATGGGTGCCGATGTGGGACGCAAGTGGCAATCTGGCGAAAAGCCCTCCAGCAAGATGGTCTTCATCGGGAGAAATTTGCCGAAAGACATGTTCATCAAGGGTTTGGAGCAGTGTCTGGCCTGATTCGGGCGACACCTCACACGGCAGACTGGAAGCGCGACATGGCAGCCACGAAAGACAAGAAAGTCCTCACCGAAGCCGAGCTCGTCAAGATGCCCGAGTCGGACTACATGAATGAGGCCCAGCTGGATTTCTTCCGGGCGCGCCTGCATCAGATGGAACGCGATCTGCTGCAAAACGCCGGAGAAACCACTGAGCATCTGCGCGAGACCGTGATCGTTCCCGATCCGGCCGACCGTGCCACCATCGAAGAAGAGCACGCGCTGGAGCTTCGCACCCGCGATCGCGAGCGCAAACTGCTCAAGAAGGTGCAGCAGTCGCTGTCGAGGATCGATTCGGGCGAATACGGGTATTGCGAAGAAACCGGCGAGCCGATCGGCGTGCCCCGCCTGCTGGCCCGGCCCACCGCAACGCTCTCGCTCGAGGCGCAGCAGCGCCGCGAACTGCGCCAGAAGCTGTACGGCGACTGATCCGCCGGTCCGGGAGTCGTTCCCGGATCCTCTTCAAGGGCGCGCCCGGTCCCGGGCTGCGCCGGGCCGGGAATCGGCCCGAGTCCCTCAGAAGCGGGCCCGTACTCCGGCCATCACCGTGCGCCCGGGCTGCGGCACCAGGTCTTTGACATACGAGGTGTGCACCCGGATGGTCTCGTTGAGCAGGTTGCGGCCCTGCAGGAAGACCGTCACCGATCGGCTCGAGGCGCCGCTCATCCGATAGGCGATTTCGGCATCGACCCGCGTGTACCCTGCCGTGGTCGTCTCCAGAACGGCCACTCGCCGCTGGCCGCTCACCGCCAGAACCGACAGGAATCCGCTCCAGGGTCCGGACTCGACATCGGCACTGAATCCGACACGGCTGGGCGCCAGGCGCGGCACGTTGCCCTGGCCCTCGATGCGCCCGCGGGCCATGTCGCCGAACAGCCGCACGGCATAGGGCGTGCCGGCGAACCGGTAGCTCATTTCGGCCTCCAGCCCTGTGAATCGCGCGCGGCCCTGGGTATAGACGAGCCGGGTGAATTCGCCGGCGCCGGGGTCGGCGGCGGAGTTTTCGATCTCGTTCTCGGCGCTGACCCGGTCGGCGACGGAATCGCCGTTCTCGTCGGTGCCGCGCCCGTACACGTAATTCCTGAAGCGGTTGGCGTAGGCCCCGATCTTCCAGCGCAACGGGCCGCCGCTGCGGCGCAGCGACAGATCGAGGTTGAGCGAACGTTCGCGCTGCAACTGTCCATCGCCGATCTCGAAGGTGCCCGTGGCCGCGTGCGGGCCGTTGGCGTAGAGCTCTTCGATCACCGGCGCCCGCTGGGACGAACTCAGGTTGGCGGCCAGCGTGTACCCGGGGGCCAGCGGCAGGCTCGCGCCCACCGACAGCGAGTCGAGCGAGAAGCGCCGGTCGGCCAGCCCGCTGTCCGCGTCGGGGCGCAGGCGGGTGCGTTCGGTGCGCCAGCCGAATTCGAGCCGGGCCGGACCCACCGATCGCTCGGCCACATAGAAGAGGGCGTCGCTGCGCTCATGGGCCGTGGGAATGTAGGCTTCTTCGCCGCTGGCCGACAGGTTGCGTTCTCGGCTCTGGATGCCGAGCACGCCGCGCAGGCCGGCCATGGCCACATGGGTGACTTCGATCCGGGCTTCGCGGCCGTTGCTGCGAAAGGCCGTCCCGATCTCGCCGCTGGCTTCGAGTTCGTCGTGGCGGTAGTGCCCGTCGGCCAGGGTTGCCCGCACCCGGGCGATACCGGGCAACGGCTGCTCGAACAAGGCCAGGGCCTCGGTCCGGTGCTGATCGAGGCGGATGGCGACGCCGTCCTCGCTGGGGATGCCATAGTGGTTCGACAGGGCCGAGTGCGCAACGCCCAGCGTGACCCGATCGCCGACCCAGGAGACCCCGCCGGAGAACCCATCGCCGCGGGCGAAGCTGTTGGGCAGGCGGCGGGCGCGGGACTCGGGGTCGCCGGCGACGATCTGGCCTGGAATCCGGTAATCGCGGCCGGCCCGCTCGAAGACGCTCGCCGACCAGTTCAGCCCGCCGGCGCCGGCGCGCAGGGCAACGGCCTCCGAATGTCCGCGCGAAGCCGAATCGACGCTGAGCAGCGCGTGACCGGTCAGGGAGTCGAGCCGCTCGGTGGGAATGGTGCGGGTCACGACGTTGACCAGGCCTCCCACGGCGCCACCGCCATAGAACAGTGTGGCCGGTCCGCGCAGGATTTCGATCCGCTCGGCCGACAGCGGATCGGCGGCGATCGCATGGTCCGGGCTCAGGCTGGACACGTCCATGGTGTCCAGACCGTTCTGCGTCACGCGCACCCGCGCCCCGTCGTGGCTGCGGATCACCGGCCGCCCGGCGGCCGTTCCGAAGGCGCTCGACTGAACGCCCGGCTGCTGGGCGAGCGTGCCGCCCAGCGAAGGGTCCATGTTGCGCTCGATGTCGGCGGCCTGCATGACGCTGGTCGGCCGGGTCGAGCGCAGTTCGTCGCCGGCCAGCGGATCGGCGGTCACCCGCACTTCGGGCAGATTGCGCAGTGCCGGGGCGGGGGCCGACGAGGAGGCGGACGCGGGTGCCTGTGCGATCGGGGGCGGCAGGGTTTGCGCCGACGCGTGGTTTGCCAGCGCGGCGGCGAGAGCGGTGAGCAGCGCGCCGGAACCCTGGCGGCGCGATGACCCGCGCGAGGCGGCGGCTGGCCGAGGCGGCCGGAGATTGGTCAAGTGGGCTCCTGATGCAACAGGGTTGTATTGGAAGGTGATCGAGAGTCTAGCGATGCCGTCGAATCAGTGCAACACGGTTGCGTGGACAACCGGCGTCTGTCGGCCGACCGCTGGCGGCTTCCGTCACGCTTCGCCTGGCACCCCGGTGCTAGACTCAATCGACCAAATAGCCGGGTGCCAACGTGGTTTTTTCGCTCTTCGGTCGTCGCGACAAATCAGATCTGCGCAAAGGGAAAGGGATCTTCCAGCCCAAGATTCCCGATTCCACCTTGCGTGGCCCGGCCATCGCGCCCAGTGTCGAGCAGCAGCGCGAGACCGCGCGCAAGACCGCCGAAAAGATCGACCGGATCGAATCCGAAATGATCACGGTGCCGGTGGGCGGCACGACCATGCGCCCGGCGATGCCGCCGGCATCCGCTGCCGATCGGGCCGCGCCGAGCGTCGCTCCCCCGGGGCCGCGGCCGGCGGGTGTGCCAGCGCTCGAAGGGCGCACGCCAGCGTCGGTGATGGCGCCTCTGGATTTCAGCACCTCGATCGTCCTGGGCGACAGCGCCGGCGCCGGGGGCATCCACATCAATGCATCGAGCCTTCCTGCCGACCTCGAGGAGGCGGCGATCCTGTTCGCCAATGGCCAGGCCGCGGCGGCGGTGGCTACGCTGCGGGCGGCACTCACGCGCGGCGACCTGGGCGAGAACACCCGCCTGGCCTGGCTGATGCTGTTCGACGTGCTGCAGGCGGGGGAGTTGCGGGCCGAGTTCGACGCCCACGCGATGGACTTTGCCGCGCGTTTCGAGACCTCCCCCCCGCCCTGGATCGAACCGCAGGCCGAACCCGTTGCCCCCAAACGGGTGGCGGCGGCGGTTGTCGTGGCCTTCGGTCCCCGGCTCGATGCCTCGGCGCAGCGCCAGCTCGAACAAGTTCAGAAGGCCGGTCTTCAGAAGCGATCGGTGGTCGCCGACTTCAGCCGGGTGGTGGCTTCAGATCATGCCGGGGCGGCGCTGATCGCCAAGCTGATCGATACCTTCGTGCGGGCCAACCGCGAACTGTCGGTGCTGGGCGTTGCGCAACTGTTCGACGTGGCGCGGGCCACGATCGAACCCGGACGTCGCGACGAAAACACGGGCGGCTGGCAGCTGGCCCTGGCCGCGTTGCGCCTTCAGGGCGAGAAGCAGGCTTTCGAAGACCTGAGCATCGATTACTGCGTGACCTACGAGGTTTCGCCGCCGTCCTGGGAAGATGTTCCGCCCAAGATCACCCTCGTCGGCAAGGAGGCGCTCGCCGCCGCGGCGCCGTCCGAGGCCAAGCCGGCCGAACCCGCGCCGCAGGGTTCGTCGATCGATGACCAGGCGCTGGTGCTGCGCGGGCAGGTCAGCGGCCGGATGGTGACCGAGCTCGGCCTGCTGCGCGCCTATGCGGCCGACCGTGCCGACATCGTCATCGACGCCAGGGCTTTGCAGCGACTCGATTTCGCGGCCGCCGGCGAACTGCTCAACGAGGTCGTCGTGCTGCGCGGCGCCGCCAAGTCGGTGCTGATCGTCGAACCGAGTTTCATCGTCGAGGCCCTGCTGGTGGTGATGGGCATTCACGAGCTGGCCGAAATCCGCCGCCGCAAGCTCTGATCCCCCTGCGCCGCGTATTGGCGCGGGGCAAAGCAGTAAACTCGGCCCATTCCCACTTCTCTGGAACGGGTCGGGGCGCGCCCCATCGGCGCGCCGCGCCACACACTCCGATGGAACAATTTCACGGCACCACGATCGTGTCGGCACGCCGCGGCTCGCGCGTCGCGCTGGGCGGCGACGGCCAGGTCACGCTGGGCAACATCGTCATCAAGCAGGGGGCCCGCAAGGTGCGCCGGCTGCATCACGACAAGGTGCTGGCCGGGTTTGCCGGCGGCACCGCCGATGCCTTCACGCTGTTCGAGCGCTTCGAGGCCAAGCTGGACAAGCACTCGGGGCACCTGCTGCGTGCCGCCGTCGAACTGGCCAAGGACTGGCGCAGCGATCGCGCGCTGCGCCGGCTCGAGGCCATGCTGGCCGTGGCCGACGCCGAACACTCGCTGATCATCACCGGCAATGGCGATGTGCTCGAGCCCGAAGGCGGGCTGCTGGCGATCGGCTCGGGCGGTCCTTATGCGCAGGCCGCCGCGCAGGCGCTGATCGAGAACACCACGCTCGATCCCGAGATCGTGGTGCGCAAGGCGCTGACCATCGCCGGCGATATCTGCATCTACACCAACCAGCATCACACGGTCGAGACGCTCGGCCACGATGCCAGCCTGACGGTCGCCACATGACCCAGATGACCCCCGAAGAAATCGTCTCCGAACTCGACAAGCACATCGTCGGGCAGCCCCGTGCCAAGCGGGCGGTGGCGATCGCGTTGCGCAACCGGTGGCGCCGCCAGCAGGTCGGCGAGCCCCTGCGCAACGAGATCACGCCCAAGAACATTCTGATGATCGGGCCCACCGGCGTGGGCAAGACCGAGATCGCCCGCCGGCTGGCACGGCTTGCCAACGCACCGTTCATCAAGGTCGAGGCCACCAAGTTCACCGAGGTGGGTTACGTCGGGCGCGATGTCGACACCATCATCCGCGACCTGATGGACGCGGCCGTCAAGCTGGTGCGCGATCAGGCCAAGCGGCGCATGGAGCAGCGGGCGCTGGACGCGGCCGAAGACCGCATCCTCGATGCGCTGCTGCCCGGAGCCAAGCCGCGCGAAGGCGCCGTCTTCGGATTTCAGACCGAGGACGTGCCGGCAGCGCCGCGCGACAGCGTCGAGTCGGCGACCCGGCAGAAGTTCCGAAAGCGCCTGCGCGAGGGCGAGCTCGACGACAAGGAGATCGACATCGACGTGGCCGCCGGCCCGGCGCAACTCGATGTGATGACCCCGCCCGGCATGGAAGATTTCGCCCAGCAGCTGCAGGGCATGTTCGCCGCCGTCGGCGCCGGCAAGAAGAAATCGCGGCGCATGCGCATTGCCGATGCGCTGAAGCAGCTGGCCGACGAAGAGGCCGGCCGCCTGGTCAACGAGGACGAGATTCGCAGTCAGGCGCTGGCCGCCGTCGAAGGCAACGGCATCGTGTTCATCGACGAGATCGACAAGATCGCCTCGCGCTCCGAGATGCAGGGCGCCGACGTCTCGCGCCAGGGCGTGCAGCGCGACCTGCTGCCGCTGGTCGAGGGCACCACGGTGAACACCAAGTTCGGCACGGTGCGCACCGATCACATCCTGTTCATCGCATCGGGCGCGTTTCATCTGGCCAAGCCCTCCGACCTGATCCCCGAACTGCAGGGCCGGCTGCCGATCCGGGTCGAGCTCGACTCGTTGTCGGTCGAGGATTTCGAGCGCATCCTGACCGGGACCGACAATTGCCTGACCCGCCAGTACGAGGCGCTGCTGGCCACCGAAGGGGTGACGCTGCAGTTCACCGGAGCGGGGGTGCGCCGGCTGGCCGAGATCGCCGCGCAGGTCAATGAAACCACCGAGAACATCGGCGCGCGCCGCCTGCATACGGTGATGGAGAAGCTCCTCGAGGAGGTGTCGTTCAATGCCACCCGCCTGGCGGGCCAGACACTGGTCATCGACGCCGGCTATGTCGAAGGACGGCTGGCCGATGTCGCGCAGCGCGAGGACCTCGCCCGCTATGTCCTCTGACGGGGCTGCCGGTCACGCCGCGGCCCGCGCGGAGCGGGCATGAGCTCGGCCAAGCAGCGCAAGCGCGACCTGGTGGCCGCCACGTTCAAGCCCCGCAATCCGCTGGTCGCCCTGGCGCACGCGCGCAAGGCGGGCAGCCACTCGCCGGACCGGCGCGCCGAACGTCGGCGTGCCCGGCAGGCGCTCAAGAAGGAAGATCTGCAATGACCTCGATCCTGCGTCGCGCCGGCCTGCGCGCCGTCGCCCTGCTGGTGGCCGCCTGGGCGGCGGCGCCGCTGGGCGCATCGGCCCAGGAATTTCCGGTCCGCCCGGTCAAGCTCATCGTGCCGTTCCCGCCCGGCGGGCCGGTCGACACCGTCGCGCGGGCGCTTGCCCAGAAGGTGTCCGAATACTGGGCGCAGCCGGTGCTGGTCGAGAACCGCGCCGGCGCGGGCGGAATCGTCGGTGCCGAGGCGGCCTCGCGCGCGGCGCCCGACGGCTACACCGTCTTCGTGGGGGCGATCCACCATTCGGTGCTGCCCAGTCTGGGCATGAAGCTGCCGTACGACATCGAGCGCGACTTCACGCCGGTGATCTTCGGCGCACGATTCCCCATCATCCTGGTCGCCCATCCGACGCTGCCGGCCTCGAACGTCAAGGACCTGATCGCCTATGCGAAGGCCAATCCGGCCAAGCTCACCTACAGTTCGGCGGGCAACGGCGGCGGCACGCATCTGGCGGGAGAGCTGTTCAAGAACCTGGCCGGCGTTTTCATCCTGCACATTCCATACCGCGGCAGTGCGCCGGCGATGGCCGATGTCGTCGGCGGACAGACCCAGATGATGTTCGCCGACGGACCGACCGCGCTGGCCGCGATGCGCGGCAACCGGGTCAAGGCGCTGGCGGTGGGTTCGCCACAGCGCTCGGCGCTGGTGCCCCAGGTGCCCACCATGGCCGAGGCCGGGCTGAAGGGCTACGAGGCCTATTCCTGGACCGGCCTGTGGGTGCCGGCCGGCACGCCCGCCGCCGTGATTGCCAAGCTGAATGCCGACATGAGCCGTGCGTTTTCGGACCCGGCAACCAAGGAGCGCCTGCTGGGGCAGGGCGCCGAACCGGCGCCCGGATCGGCTGCCGAATTCGGCGCCTTCGTGCGCGCCGAAAAAGCCAAGTGGGCGCGCGTGATCAAGGCCGCCAACATCAAGCCCGACTGACCATGAAGACGAACCGGAGTCATCAGGCGGGCGGAGCCCGGGCCAGGCGCGATCGCCGTCCGTGGCCTTCGATGGCCTGAGCGGCATGCAGCGGGCCATGCGAAGACGCTTCGTCATCACCCTGGCGTCGTTGGCCGCTGCGCTGGCGATTTACGCGGCCGCCGGCTTTGCCGGCCTACCGGCGCTGGGCCGCAGCCAGCTGCCGGGGCTGCTGTCGCAGGCGCTCGGGCGCGCGGTGACGATCGGCGACATCGAGTTCAATCCGTTCACCCTTCGTGCCGTGGTCACAGGCCTGCGGGTGGCCGAGCGGGGGGCTGGCGGCGAACCCCCGGCACTGGCCTTCGCGAGGCTCGAGCTCGATGGCTCGTGGCAGTCGCTGACCGAACTGGCGCCGGTGATTTCCGGTGTCAGGCTCATCGAGCCGCATCTGCGCCTGGTGCGTGCCAGGGATGGCCGCTACAGCATCGATGATCTGATCGCCAAGTGGTCCAAGCCCACCGACCCCAACGAGCCCAGGGCGCGTTTTTCGGTGGCCAACATCGAACTGCATGGCGGACGGATCGATTTCGACGATCTGCCGCTGCCGCGCTCGCACCGGGTCGCCCAGATCGAGATCCAGGTGCCGTTCCTGTCGAGCCTGCCGGTGCACCAGAGCGTCACCGTCCAACCCCGGCTGGCGATGACGGTCAATGACACCCGGATCGACCTGACGGGAAGCTCGCGGCCGTTCAGTGCGACCCGCGAATCGACGCTCGAATTGTCGCTGGCGCCCATCGACCTGACGCCCTATGTGGCCTATGTGCCGGGGCCGTTGCCGGTCAAGGTGATGGGGGCCGTGCTGGCCGGCAAGGCGAACGTCGAATTCGCCCAGCCGCCTGGCGCCGTGCCCTCGGTCACTGTCAGGGCCGATCTTGGCCTGACGAAGCTGGACCTGCGCGAGCCCGGGGGCGGACCCTTGCTCAGCCTGGCCGAACTGCGCCTGAAGACGCTCGTGCTGGAGCCGCTGGCCAGGCGGGCCGAACTGGGCGCGATCGAGATCGATGCGCCGGTGCTGCACGTGCAGCGGCGCAGCGATCAGCAGCGCTTCTTCCAGGCCGTGCTCGATGCCGTGCCCAAGCCGGTGCCAGAGAGCCCAGCCGCCATTGCCGCCGCACCGCCCGAAGCTGCCCTGCGCTGGGCGGTCGACGCGGTCGTCCTGAAAGGCGGGCGGGTTGCGTTCGAGGATGGGCGTTTCGAGCCTCGGGCGCTTGCGGTCACGCTCGACGGCGTGACTCTCACGACGGGGCGCCTGAGCAGCGATCCGGCCGCCAGCCTGCCGTTCCAGATCGGCTTCACCGCCGATGGCGGCGAGCGCGTCCAGGCGGGCGGCACGATCGTTCCCAGCCCCTTGCGCGTCGAGGCGAAGCTCGAGGTCAAGGACGTCCCCTTGAATCGCTGGTGGTGGATTGCCGAGCCGAACCTGCAGGCCGACGTCAGCGAGGGCGTGCTGCAGCTGCAGACCGGACTGCAGGTGGAGCAGACCGGCGATCAGTTCCGGGTGCGGCTCGAGGCGGTTTCCGCCGATCTGAAGTCGCTGGTGCTGCGTCAGCGCTGGGACAAGCGCGATCTGCTGCGCCTGCCGGCCGTGTCGCTGTCGGGGACCGATCTCGATCTGGCGGGACGGACCGTCTCGGTCGGGCAATTGACGCTGGCGGGCGGCGCGCTGAGCGTGTTGCGCGCGGCCGATGGCGGAACCAACCTGGCCCGTGCCTTCACCGCGCCTGTCTCGGCGGCCTCCGGCCCGAGCACAACGCCGGCTGCGCCGGTCGCGCCCTCTGCACCTGCAGCACCTGCAGCACCCGTCGCGGCGACACCTGCCGGCGGCGAGACGCCTTGGCGATACACCCTCAAGCGCGTCTCGGTCGAACGTTTTGCCGCGTCCGTTCGCGATGCCGGCGCCTCGGGCGGTCCTGCCACCGATGCCGGCGCGAAGGCGGCCGCGATCGACCTTGCCGACTTCGGCCTGCAGATCGACGACCTCGGCAATGCCCGTGACAGTCGCGGCAAGCTCGCCCTGCGCACCCGAGTGGGCGGCGCTGGCAGCCTGGAGATGCGCGGTGCGCTGGGGCTCAATCCCGTGCATGCCCGGCTGCGCGTCGAGGCGAAGTCGATCGGCGTGCTGCCGGCCCAGCCTTATTTTGCGCCGTATGTGAATCTGGTCGTGGGCTCGGGCAGTCTGAGCACGCAGGGTGAGCTCGGGGTGGACCTGCCCGACCAGGGGGCGCTGCGTGCGGCGTATCGGGGCGATCTCGCGCTGGCCGACTTTGCCGCCGCGGTCAAAGGCGGAGGAGACGATCTGCTGCGCTGGAAAACGCTGTCGCTGGGCAGCGTGGACTTCGCACTGTCGCCCCTGAAGATCGATGTCGGGCAGGTGGCGCTGGCCGATTTCTACACCCGCCTGATCATCGGGCCCGATGGCCGATTCAATCTGCAGGACCTGGCGGCCGGCGCCCCGGCTGCGTCGTCATCGCCCGCGGCCGGGCCGGCCGTGCCCGCCACCTCGGCGGTGCCGGCGACCTCGGCCGTGCCCGCGACATCAGTGGTGGCGGCGCCCGTGCCTGCTGCGCCTGCGACACCCGTGCCATCCGGCCCGCCGCTGCCGGTCAGGATCGGCCGCGTCACCCTGGCCAACGGCAACATCGATTTCACCGATCTGTTCGTCAGGCCGAACTATTCGGCCAACCTGACCGGGATGACCGGGGCGATCAGCACGCTGGCGCCCGACACGGCGGGCGATGTCGAACTGCGCGGCCGGGTCGACAATGCGGGCTCGGTCGAGATCACCGGCAAGGTCAATCCGCTGGCGGCCAGCCTCGCGCTCGACCTGTCCGCCCGAGCGCGCGACATCGACCTGCCGCGCACGTCGCCCTATTCGGTCAAATATCTGGGTTATGGCATCGAGAAGGGCAAGCTCTCGGCCAGTCTCAAGTACAAGATCGAAGGGCGCAAGCTGCAGTCCGAGAACAGCATCGTGCTCGACCAGCTCACCTTTGGCGAGAAGGTCGACAGCGCCACCGCGACCAAGCTGCCGGTGCTGTTCGCGGTGGCGCTGCTGAAGGATCGCAATGGCGTCATCGATGTTAACCTGCCGATCGGCGGATCGCTGGACGACCCCGAGTTCAGCGTCGGCGGCCTGGTGCTGCGCATCATCTTCAACCTGATCGTCAAGGCGGTGACCGCGCCTTTCAGCCTGCTGGCCGGTCTGGCCGGCAGTGGCGAGGAGTTGTCGCAGCTCGAGTTCGGGCCCGGCCTGGCCCGTCTCGACCCCTCGAGCGAAGGCCGCCTGAAGGCGCTTGCCAAGGCCCTGGCGGATCGCCCGGCACTGCGCTTGGACCTGGCCGGTCGCGCCGATCCCGACAAGGACGGCGAGGCGCTGCGCAAGCGGGCGTTCGAGCGGCGCCTGAAATCCATGAAGCTGCGCGCCACGGGGATCGCCAATCCGCCAGGCGGTCTCGACGCGGTCACGATCGATCCGGCCGAATACCCGAAGTATCTGCTGGAAGCCTATCGGGCCGGCGAGTTTCCCAAGCCGCGCACGCCGGCCGGCGCGCTTGCCGAACTGCCGCCCGCCGACATGGAAAAACGGCTGATGGCCCAGACCGCTCCAGGGCCCGACGAAATGCGTGACCTGGCCAACGCGCGTGCGCAGGCGGCCAAGGAATGGCTGGCTACCCAGGGAGCCATTGCGGGCGAGCGGATGTTCGTGGTCGCTCCGCGGCTGAACGCCGAGGGCGTCGCCGCCGGCGCCAGCGCCTCGCGGGTGGACCTGTCGCTGAAATAGCGCGGCCGCTTGGGGCGCGCGGCCGCGCGATCCGTCGTCCGGTGCCCGCGCGCAACGGCCGGCTCGGATGGACGATCAGCCGCCCTGGCTGTGCGCCCGCGCCCGAACCGCCTCGCGGCGCTGTTCGATGTCTTCGGCGCGCACGCCGCCATTGGCGGCATCGGCCCGTTCGCGTTCGATGCGCATGCCTTCGCCGAACGAGGCCGCGTAGCCGTCGTCGATCACGCGCTTGTACGAGACGAGCATGGCGGGAATCACCGAGAGCATGTCGCGCGCCAGTGCGCGGGCCTGCGGCAGCAGCTCGCCGGCGGGGACGACACGGTTGACCAGACCCCAGGCCAGCGCCTGTTCGGCCGACAGGAAATTGCCGGTCAGCGACAGTTCCTTGGCGCGGTAGATGCCGATCACCCGGCTGAGCTTTTGCGACAGGCCCCATCCCGGCATCACGCCGACGCGGGCGTGCGTGTCGGCGAACCGGGCTTCAGGCGAGGCCAGCAGCACGTCGCAGGCCAGCGCGAGTTCGAAGCCGCCGGTGATGGCCGGACCATTGATCGCGCCGATGACCGGCCCGCTGAACCGGGCCAGCGAGCGCACCGGGTCGCCGACCTGCACCGCGTCCTGCATCGCGCCGGCGCCGCTGCGGGTGGTGCTCAGGCCGCTGACGCCCAGTTCCTTCAAGTCAAGGCCGGCGGTGAAGGCGCGGCCCGCGCCGGTCAGGATCAGCACCCGCACGGCGGGATCCGCCTCGAGCTGGTCGACCGTCTCGGCCAGCGCGCGGCGCAGGCCGCTGGACAGGGCGTTCATCGCGCCGGGCCGGTTCAGGGTGAGCACGGCGTAGCCGTCGGGGTGTTTTTCAGTCAGCAGCAGGTCATCGGTCATGGACTTCTCGAGGGGTCGAAGGGGAACAGGCTGGCGCAAGGCTGCCCGGCCCGGGCACGCCCGGGCGTCAGGCCACGCCGCGGTCCCGGTCTTTCCAGTAGGGCTGGCGCAGCACGTACTTGAGCAGCTTGCCGCTGGGATTGCGGGGCAGGGTGTCGCAGAAGTCGACGCTGCGCGGGCATTTGTAGTGGGCGATGCGCTCGCGCAGGAAATCGATGATGTCGCGCTCGCTGGCCCGGGCGCCCGGGCGCAGAACCACGCAGGCCTTGACCGTTTCGCCCCAGCGTTCGTCGGGCACGCCGATCACCGCGCCGTCGGCGACCGCTGGGTGTTTCATCAGCGCGTTCTCGACCTCGGCCGGATAGATGTTCTCGCCGCCCGAGATGATCATGTCCTTGATGCGGTCCTGGATGAACAGGTAACCGTCGCGCATCGTGCCCGCGTCACCGGTGCGAAACCAGCCGCCCCGGGCATCGCGGCCTTCCGGGAATGCCTGCTCGGTGGCTGGCGGGTTTCGCCAGTAGCCGCGCATGTTCTGCGGCGAGCGGATCCAGACTTCGCCGACCTCGCCCTCGGGCACATCGCGGCCGCTGGCATTGTCGACGATGCGCAGTCCCACCAGGCGCCCGGCCCGGCCGGCCGCGCGCATCAGGTGCGCCTTCGGACCGCTGGGATCGTGGTCGGCCGGCGGCAGGTAAACGATGGCGCCGGTGGTTTCGGTCAGCCCGTAGAGCTGCATGAAGCCGCAGCCGAAGACCCGGGTTGCGGCCACCAGCACACTTTCGCTGATCGGCGAGGCGCCATACGAGATCGACTGCAGCGACGAATAGTCGCCTTGTTCGACCCCGGCGGTGTTGATCAGCGCGAGGATCATCGCCGGTACCAGGAACAGGTGCGTGACCCGGTGGCGGGCGATGCCATCGATCAGCCGGGCCGGTTCGAATTCGGCCATGCACACCGACTGGCCGCCACGCCCCAGGGTGAGCAGGGTCAGGCCGACCCCGGCGATGTGGAACGGCGGCAGCGCATTGAACATCACGTGCTGCGGTCCGTCGAAACCGATCTCGCGTCCGGTCTCTTCGGTGTTGGTGCACAGGTTGCGGTGGGTGAGCTCGACCCCCTTGGGCAGTCCGGTGGTGCCCGACGAGTACAACTGCAGCGCGGTGGCGTCGGGGTCGGGCTGCAGGCCGGGGTCGGTGGCCGGATGCGCCCGGTACCACGCCTCGAACGAGGGCAGTCCGTCGCAGGCGTCGGTGGCCATCAGGGCGAGCAGTCCGTCGGGCGCGGCGCGCCGTGCGGTGGCCGCGAACATCGCGTCGGTCAGCAGGAAACGGGCCTCGCCGTTGGCGAGGATGTAGGTGGCTTCGTCGCCCGACAGCCGCCAGTTCACCGGCATGCAGACCGCGCCGATCTTGCAGGCGGCCAGCGTCAGCAGGGTGGTCTCGATGACGTGGCGGGTCAGGCAGGCGACGCGGTCGCCCTCGCGCACGCCGAGCGCCAGCAGCCCCTGGGCGATCCGGCTGGTGGCTTCGTGCACCTGGGCGAAGGTCCAGTTTCGGTCGGCGGTGACGAAGGCCAGGGCCGCGGGCTGGGAACCGGCCCAGCGGCGCAGCATGTCGTTCAGGTCACGATCGGGCACAGCGGACTCCTAGACGAAGCACCAGAAGCCGACGCACCAGCCGAACAGCCACTGCACCAGCAGGTCCAGCGACATGCCGACCAGCAGCACCGGCAGCGCCACATACAGCACCAGCAGCGCGTAGGCGCGCGCCGTCATGGCCGGTTCGGGAATGCAATGGCCCATCACCGTCTGGACCGGTGTCTTCATCGCGCCGCACCGGCTGGGATTCGGCGGGCGGCGCGGCGGTTCGCCAGTAAACTGGCGCGATGCAGGTGCTCTGGTCCGGACATGATCGTGCCCAATGGGATGCTTGGCATCGTACCGCAGCGGCGGCGCTGCAGCAGGACTGGGCCTATGGCGAGGCGATGCAGTCCGGCGGGGTGCGCTGCCTGCGCGCGCGCGTGCTGCGCGAGGGGCGCACGCTGGCCATTGCGCAATTCATCGGCGTGCGGGTGGCATTGCTGGTCTCCACCGGCCTGTGCAGCCGCGGCCCCGTGTTTCTCGAACCACTGGACGGTACGGCCCGGGCCGAGATCTATCGGGCCCTGAAGCGCAGCGTGCCGCTGCCCCGGCCGCGCGCCCTGTTCTTCACGCCCGATGAAGCCCAGGGCGCGATCAGCGGCGTCGAGCGGCTGCATCGTGTGATGACCGGCTATGCCACGGTGCTGATCGACCTCGAACAACCGCTGGAAGCCTTGCGCGCCGCGATGCATCCCAAGTGGCGCAATCGGCTGGCGGCCGCCGAGCGCGCCGCCCTGGCCGTGCACCGCGTGGGCGCCAAACCGGCCCAGTATCGCTGGCTGCTCGAGCGGGAGGAGGCGCAGCGCAAGGGCCGCGGCTATCTCGCCCTGCCCACCGGGTTCGTCGAGTCCTATCAGGCGCTCAAGCCGGCAGGCGCCGACGCGGTGCTGACCTTGCGCGTCGATGCCGGGCGCGAACCGGCCGCGGCGATGATGTTCCTGATCCATGGCGAGGCGGCCTCGTATCACATCGGCTGGACGGGCGACAAAGGCCGCGAGCTCGATGCCCACAACCTGCTGCTGTGGCAGGCGATCACGCTGCTCAAGCACAAGGGTGTGCGCAGGCTCGACCTGGGCGGGGTCAACACGGCCAGCGGCGCCGGCATCGCGCGTTTCAAGATCGGCAGTGGCGGCGCGGTCGTCCAGTTTGCCGGAACCTATTTCTGATTCTCGACTCCGGGGGCCTCCATGCACATCGAATCGATCGAACAACTGCGTACCTTGTACGCCCCCGCCAAGGAGCGGGCGCGCCTGAAGCAGCTTGCTGCGATGGATCCGCACTGCCGCCGCTTCATCGAACTGTCGCCCTTCGTCGTGATCGCCAGTTCGGATGCAGCCCATGCGCTGGATGCCTCGCCACGGGGCGGTGCGCCGGGTTTCGCCAAGACCCTCGATCCGCACACGGTGGTGATCGGCGACGCGCCGGGCAATAACCGGCTGGACACGCTCGAGAACATCCTGGCCATCGGTTCGATCGGTCTGCTGTTCATGATTCCCGGGGTCGACGAAACCCTGCGCATCAACGGCACAGCGCGCCTTTCCTGCGACCCGGCCCTGCTGGGTCTGTTCGAGGCCGAGAAGAACCGGCCCAAGCTGGCCATCGAGGTCACGGTGACGCAGGCCTACCTGCATTGCGCCAAGGCGCTGATGCGCTCGCGGCTGTGGCATCCATCGGCGCAGCAGGATCGGTCCGTGCTGCCCACGATGGGCGAAATGATCGGCAGCCAGATCGGAACGCAGGGCGCGCCCGAGTCGCAGGAGGCGATGCTGGCGCGCTACAGGAACGATCTCTGACGAGATTGCGGACAAATCGGCGCCGCGTCGGCCGCGGCTGAACGCGAATGAAATGATTCGGCGATAGACTCGCGCTTCAGAACGGGCGATCGGGAGACTGCGCGTGACACAACTGCAATTCGACGGGCCCGTCGTCGCGGGCTGTCCGATATCGTCTGCCGGCGCGCAATACCAGCCCTTCGATCACGACAGCATGTATGCGTTCATGCAGCGTGCCCGCCTCGAAGAACCGGTGTTCTACTGCGCCGAAATCGGCTACTGGGTGGTCACCCGGCACGCCGATGTGCTGCCGGTCTTTCGCGATCCCGACCGGTTTTCGGCCGCGATCGCGCTCACACCGGTCAAGCCGCTGCCGGCGGCCGTGCTCGCGTATCTGCGCGACAACGGGTACGGCGCCGAGGCCACCCAGGTCAGCTGCGACCGGCCCAAGCACACCCGCATCCGCGATTTCGCGATGCAAGTCCTCAACGCGCGCGAATACGCCGCGCTCGAGCCGGCCATCCGGGCGATCGTCTGCCGCTGCTGCGACGCGCTGGCGGGCCGCGAACGGGTCGATCTGATCGCCGACTTCGCCTACGAACTGCCGGCGCTGGTGATCTTCCTGCTGCTGGGCATCCCGGACGAAGACGCGCCCAAGATCAAGAAGTGGGCCGACAACCGGCTGCTGTTCACGTTTGGCGAACTCGACGATGCGGGCCAGATGCGCGCCGCCGAGCAGATGCTCGACTACTGGAAGTACTGCGTGGCGCTGGTCGAAGCGCGCAAGCGCGAACCCGGCGCCGACTATGCGAGCAAGCTGCTGGCGATGCGCGCCGGCGACGATGCCCGTCTGACCGAGAACGAGATCGCCAGCCTGGTCTTCGGCCTGCTGCTGGCGGGCCATGAAACCACGACCAACATGACCGGCAATGCGGTGCGCGCCCTGCTCAGCCATCGCGGCGAATGGGAAAAAATCTGCCGCGATCCGGCGCTGATACCCGGCGCGGTCGAGGAGTGCCTGCGCTTCGCCTCGTCCGTGGTCTGCTGGCGCCGGCGCTCGCTGGTCGATGTGGTCATCGGCGGGGTGCCGATACCGGCCGGTTCCAACATCCTGCTGGCCACCGGTTCGGCCAATCACGACGAGGTGCGTTTCCCGAACGCCGAAGCCTTCGACATCACGCGGGCCAATGCGCGCGAGCACATCGCCTTCGGCAACGGCATCCACTTCTGCCTGGGCGCGGCGCTGGCCCGCCTCGAATTGCGGGTGATCCTGGAGGAACTCGTTGCGCGATGGCCCGGCATGCGCCTGGCCGACGAACCCATCGACATGGTGCGCACGCTGGCGTTTCGCGGGCCGCTTCGCCTGATGGTCACGCTGGGCGCGCCTGGCCTTGGCGTGCCGGCATGAGTGCGGGCCTGATCCGCCTGCTGCTGCTGCTGGTCGGCCTGGTCAGCGGCGTGCTGGCCTTCGGCTATTTCACGCAGGCGCCCTGGGCCCTGGCGACATGGCCCTGGAAAGACGGGGCTCTGGCCAACATCTTCGTGTCGTCGGTGCTCGCCGCGGTGGCCGCGGCCATGCTCTGGGTCGCCGCATCCGGCCAACTGGCGGGAGCCGCGGGCGGCTTCCTGCACGTGTCGACGATGGTGGGCGGCATCGGACTGGTCCTGTTGTCTGCGTCGATCGGCGCGGGCGAGGCGCCCGGCGCGCCCGCCGTGCTTTGCCTGCTGGCGGCTGCGGCGGGCATGGCCGGGTTCGCCTGGGTTCGCCGGGTGCCGCTGACCGACGCGCGGCCGCTGTCGAATGCCCTGCGCGTCTGGTGCGTGATCTACCTGCTGATCCTGCTGCCGGCCGGCACCGCGATGCTGCTGCGCGTGCCGGGCATCATGCCCTGGCCCGTCAAACCGCTGACCTCGATGGTCTACGGCTGCGTGTTCCTGGCGGCCGCCTGGTCCTTCGCCTATCCGCTGCTGCATCCCCGGATCGAACACATCCGGGTCGGGCTGGTCGGATTCCTGGCCTACGACCTGGTGCTGCTGCCTCCCTTTTTCGGCCATTTCGACAAGGTCCTGCCGGAACTGCGGATCAACCTGATCCTGTACGTGAGTGCCCTGACCGCCAGTGCGCTGGTCTCGGTCTACTACCTGCTGATCAGCCACGGCACTCGGGTCGGTTCCCTGCCGGGGATCGCGGCCAGCCGGATCGGCGCCTGAGCGCGGCGATGCGCTCGACCCTGATCGGCGTGGGCGTCATTGCGCTCGCGCTGGCGGTCGGGTTCTTCTTCCAGATGTCCTGGGCCGTCGCGTGGTGGCCCTGGCCGAGCAGCCGGCTCTCGCACATCTTCATCGCGTCAGTGCTGGCCGCTGCGGCAGTGCCGGTGATCTGGATCGGCTGGTCGCGCGAATGGGCGGCCATGGCGGCAGGCGCGCTCGAACTGAGCGTGACCTACCTGGCGATGGCCGTGTTTTCGTTTCACACCTATCTGCAGGATGACAGCCGCCGGCCGATCCTGCTCTACGCGATCGCCTGCTCGGTGCTGGGCGCTGTCTGTGTTGCGCTGTTCGCCTGGTCGCGGCGGATTCCATTCAAGGACCAGCGGCGTCTGCCCGCCGGAGTGCGGGTCTCCTTTCTGGTCTTCATCCTGATCCTCGTCATGGCCGGTGGTGCCCTGGTGATGCGCGAGCCCGGCATCTTTCCGTGGCGCCTCGGCCCTGAGCAATCGATGCTCTTCGGCTGGGTGTTCCTGGGAGCGGCCGTGTATTTCGGGTTCTCGCTGGTCCGGCCGCTGTGGGCGAACGGACGCGGTCAGCTGATGGGATTCCTCGCGTACGACCTGGTGCTGATCGGACCGTTCCTGCGTCATTTCGGCACGGTCGATCCCGCTCTGTGGATCAACCTGGTCGTCTACACCACCGTGCTGGCCTACAGCGCTCTGGTGGCCTCCTACTATCTGTTCATCCATCCTGCGACGCGCGTGACTCTGCGGGTTTCGCCACCGCGGTGAGCGACTGCGGGCCGGCTGTCGCTTGGACGCCCGCCCGCGCGCCGCCTATACGGCAGCTTCAACCGTCCGCGAGGAGTGTTTTTGCGGACTCGCTTCGACATGCTGAGATCGATCCACCCGGCGAGTGCGCTCGCATCGGATTCATGGTCAATCTCAACGAAAGTCCGCTCAAAATGAAAAAATCGTTCCAACTGCTGTTCCTTGCCGCTGCCCTGGCCGCCAGCAATGTCGCTGTTGCCGCTGCCGACGACGTCAAGTGGGTCAATCAGTGCGTGAAGGACAACAAGGACGAAGGCGCCAAGGCCGAAGTGGTCAAGAAGTACTGCGAATGCATGAACGAGAAGATGGACGACAACGAAACCCTGTCCATCACTGCCTGGGAAAAGAAGAACCCCAAAATTGCCAACGCCTGTTCCAGGCAGGCTGGCTGGAAATAATCGCGCGGATCGGCTGGCACCCTGCCAGCCGGTGCGCCGCCGTCTGACCCTCCCGGGCACGGGTTCCGAAGGGCGCGTGCCGGCTCGGCGAATTTGCGCCGAACCTGACAGAATCGGTCGATGCCGGTGTCCCTGTGGGCGCCGAACGCTCCCCCCTTGGAGACATCGATGACCCGCATGCGCTTTGGCGCTTTTCTGGCTCCCCATCACCCGATCGGCGAGCATCCCGTGCTGCAGTACCGCAGCGACATCGCGCTGGCCGCGCATCTCGACCGCCTGGGCTTCGACGAGTTCTGGTGCGGCGAGCACCACTCCACCGGCTGGGAGACCATCGCCTCGCCCGAGATGTTCCTGGCCGCGGCCGGTGAGAACACCAAACGCATCATGCTGGGCACCGGCGTCGTGTCGCTGCCCTATCACCATCCGTTCAATGTCGCGCAGCGCATGGTGCAGCTCGACCACATGACCGGCGGGCGCGCGATCTTCGGCTCCGGCCCGGGTGCGCTGCCCTCCGACGCCTACAACCTGGGCATCAATCCGCTGACCCAGCGCGACCGCCAGGACGAGGCCCTCGGTGTCATCAAGCGCCTGCTGGCCGGCGAGGAGCGGGTCACGCACGAATCCGACTGGTTCACCATCAAGGATGCCAAGCTGCAGCTGCTGCCGCTGCAGGACAAGCTCCCCATGGTGGTGGCCTCGACCATCAGCCCCTCGGGCATGACCCTGGCCGGCAAGTACGGCACCGGCGTGATCTCCATCGGATCCACCTCCACCGAAGGCCTGGCCGCGCTGGCCACGCAATGGAGCTTTGCCGAAGAATCCGCGCGCAAGCACGGCAACACGGTCGACCGCAAGGACTGGCGCGTGCTGCTGTCCTGGCACATCGCCGAGACCCGCGAGCAGGCCCGCAAGGAGGCCGGTGCCGGGCTCATGCGCTGGAACAACGAATACGTGCACGGCACGCTGATGCGTCCGGGCTCCAAGTTCTTCAAGACGCCCGACGAGGCGGTCGACGAGACGGCCTTCGTGCCGGGCGCGGCATCGATCATCGGCACGCCCGACGACCTGATCGACGCAGTGCGCAAGCTCATCCCCATCACCGGCGGCTTCGGCACCCTGATCGGTTTCGTGCACGACTGGGCCAATCGCGAGAACACGCTGCGCAGCTGGGACCTGGTCGCGCGCTACGTCATTCCCGAACTGAACGGCCTGCTCGACCGCTACCGCGAATCGCGCGAGTATGTGATCAATCACCGCGAGAGCTTCGAGCTGGCGGGCAAGGCGGTGCTCAACAAGATCATGGAGCACGAGGGGGCGACCAAGGCGCTGGCCGTCACCAAGAACAGCCGGCTGGCGATGCCGGGGCATCACGCCCCGAACCTCGACCGCAAGGACTGACCTCGACCGCAAGGTCCGGGTCTGGTCACTGCGCCCGCCACCAGGGCGGGCGCCCACCCTGACACGAAGGCTGAACCATGAGCGAACTGACTCACATCCTGCTCGATTCGCCCCTGCCCGGCGTGCGGCGCATCACCCTGAACCGGCCCGAGAAGCGCAATGCGCTGAACAACCGGCTGCGCAGCGAGATCTTCGCCACGCTCGAGGCGCACGATCGCGATCCGGATGTGCGGGTGACCATCGTGCGCGGCGCCGGTCCGGCGTTCTGTTCGGGCTACGACCTGTCGGCCGACAATCGGATCGATCAGCCGTATCACACGGCCGGCGGTCTGGGCCAGTGGTCGCGCCATGTCGTCGAGGGCTGGTTCCACATCTGGGACCTGGCCAAGCCGGTGATTGCGCAGGTGCACGGCTTCTGCCTGGCCGGCGGCACCGAACTGGCCACCGCCTGCGACCTGGTCTATGTCGCCGAGGATGCCCAGATCGGCTACCCGCCGGTGCGGCTGATGAGCCCGCCCGACATGCAGTTCCATCCCTGGACCATGGGCCTGCGCCAGGCCATGGAATCGATGCTCACCGGCGATGCGCTGTCCGGTCGCGAAGCGGCCGACAAGGGCTGGGCCAACCGGGCCTGGCCGGCCGCGCAGCTCGAGGCCGAGGTGCTGGCGGTGGCCGAACGTGTCGCCATGCTGCCCACCGAACTGGCCGCGATCAACAAGCGCAGCGTGCACCGCGCGATGGAGATCATGGGCCTGCGTGCGGCCATCCGCGCCGGCACCGACCTGCAGGCGCTGGCCTTCCAGACCGAACCCAGCAAGGCCTACATGACCCGCTTCAAGCGCGATGGCGCCAGCGTGAGCAGTCTGCTCAGCGAGCGCGACGCGGCGTTTCGCGACTATCGCGAGCGCGGCCAGGGCGAACCGGAGTAAGGCCGCGAACACCCGGGTCAGGCCGGCGCGCGAGGCCGACGCCCGCGCCATAGCCGACGTCCATGTCGCGAGCTGGCAGGCCGCCTATCGCGGCGTGCTGAGCGACGAGTACCTGGCGGCGCTGTCGGCCGAGCGGCGCACGGCGATGTGGCGCGAGGCGATCCTCGGCGGCACCCCGCAGCTCTTGGTGGCCGAGCGCGACGCCCCGCAGGGGGCGCGGGTGGAGGGCTGGATCGCCTTCGATCGCAGCCGCGATGCCGGCGCGCCGGCTGCCACCGGCGAGATCTGGGCGTTCTATGCCCACCCGGACGCCTGGTCGACCGGAGTGGGGCGCGCGCTTTGGGCCGGTGCGCATGCGGGCCTGCGCGCGCGCGGGTTCGACACCGTCGTCCTGTGGGTGCTCACCGCCAACCCGCGGGCGCGGCGGTTCTACCAGCAGCTCGGGCTGGTGCCCGAGCCGGCGCAGCTGAAGTCGTTCGCGATGGGCGGCCGCATACTGGAGCAGATCCGATACACCGGCTCGCTGGGCACGAGGGCACCCGCCGCGACCTGTCCCTGACTCACTGCTCGGGCCGGGTCCACAGCCACACGGCCACGGTGGCCATCATCGCCGGCACCCCCAGCTTGACCCACCAGGGGGCGCCGGAGGCCGCGATCAGAGCAGTGCTGAACAGCATCGTCGCGCTGGCCGCCCATTTGGCCCGTCGGGGCACCGCGCGGTGATCGCGCCAGCGCCGGATGTGCGGACCGTGGCGCGGGTGTGCCAGCAGCCAGGCTTCGAGCTGCGGCCATCCGCGTCCGCCCGCCCAGGCCGCCACCAGCAGGAAGGGCACAGTGGGTAGGCCCGGCACCACCACCCCGATCAGGCCCAGCGCCACGCACAGCACGGCCAGCAGGCGCCACAGGACCCGCGCCGCTGCGCGCCGGATCATCGGGCCGCACCGCGCAGCGCGGCATGTGCCGATGCGAGGACCGCCAGACCCGAAGGGCGCTGACTCGCGGCGGTTGCGGGTAAAAAGGGCAAGGGTGTGCTCGGGAACAGGTGAATGGGGCTCGAAATCCGGCGCAGGCCGCATCGCCTATCATGACCGGCTCGCTCAACAACCCTACCGACCAGCATCAGGAGACGCGACATGACGACAGGACATGCTATTTTGAGGCAATCAGCCGGCGCGCTGCTGGCGAGCGCCGTGTTTGTGCTGGGCGGGCTGCCGGCGGGCGCGCAGGCTCAAGCCGGTGCCGCTGATTACCCCAATCGCCCGATCCGTATGATCGTGGCCTTTCCGCCGGGCGGACCCACCGACATCGTCTCGCGCGTGATTGCCAAGCGACTGGGCGAGCAGCTCGGCCAGACCGTGGTGATCGAGAACAAGCCCGGCGCCGGCGGCAACATCGGCGCCGAAGCGGCAGCCAAGGCCGCGCCCGATGGCTACACGGTGTTTTACAACACCTCTGCGATCACCATCGCGCCGGGCTTGTACAGCAAGGTCGGCTACGATCCGGTGAAGGATTACGCCACCGTCTCGAGCACCGCGGCCGTGCCGATGGTGCTGATGGTCAATCCCAGGATGCCCGTCAAGTCGGTGAGCGAGTTCATCGACTATGCGAAGGCCAACCCGGGCAAGCTCAACTACGGCTCCACCGGCAGCGGCACGATCACGCACCTGGCCACCGCCGCGTTCGCGGCCAGCGCCGGTCTGCAGCTGCAGCACATTCCCTACAAGGGCAGCGCGCCCAACATCGCCGATCTCGCCGCCGGCGTGACCCACCTGACCATCGACACCCTGAACAGCTCGCTGGCGCTGATCAAGGACGGCCGGGTGCGTCCGCTGGCGGTGACCACAATGCGCCGCTCGGCGATCTCGCCCGAGCTGCCGACCTTGAACGAGACCGCGTTTCCGGGCATGGAGATGAGCGCCTGGCAGGGCATCGTGGTGCCCGCCGGCACGCCGCCGGCGATCATCGAGAAGCTCAATGCCGAGGTTCGCAAGGCGCTCAAGCACCCGGAGGTGGTGGAAAAGCTCGCCGCGCAGGGCACCGACATCCTGGGCAGCACGCCTCAGGAGTATGCCGCCTACATTCGCAGCGAACTGCAGCGCTGGTCCCGGCTGATCCGCGAGACCGGCGCGAAGGTGGACTGATGTTGCACCGATGCCCTTGTGTCGGCGGGCACGCCCGACCGGCTTGCTTGCTTGCTCGGCAGAATTAGGTCATCGTCCAATAGCAGGCTTCCAATACCTTGCAGGGCATACCCGGTCGCAGGCCGCGGCATCCAGATGACCGGAGAGCAAGGGTTTTGATGGCATCGAGAAGGACTGCAGCCGGTCAGCCGAGCAGCGATCGGCATGATGAAGGCGGCGCCGCGTCGCTCGGCCCGGTGCTGGATGACGCGAACCGAAACTCGGTTGCCGATTGTCGGGCCGGGCGCGCGATGGCTCTGAAGCCGTCCCTGGAGAATGAGCCGGTGCAACTGACCTCGGCCTGCTGGAGCGGGCAACGCGAACGGGGGGCATCCGCATGACCCACGAGCCGCCGACTCCGCGTGCCGAGCCGGGGGGCGATGCATTGCGCGCGGCGGCCGAGGCGCAGGGCGCGCGTGAGGCGCAGGCGTCGGTGCACCCGGGGTTTCCCGGGGCCCTGGAGCACGAACTGCGTGTGTACCAGATCGAGCTCGAGATGCAGAACGAAGAGCTGCGCCGCGCACGGGGCGAGCTCGAGATGCAGAACGAAGAGCTGCGCCGCACGCTGGCCGAACTGGCGGCGGCGCGCGACCGTGCCGAGGCGGCCAATTCCGCCAAGAGCAGCTTCCTGGCGACCATGAGCCACGAGCTGCGCACGCCCATGAACGCGATCATGGGCATGACCCATCTGGTGCGCCGCGATATCCAGGACCCGCGTCAGGCTGCGCGCCTGGACAAGATCTTGAACGCGGCGGAGCACCTACTGTACGTGATCAACGACATTCTCGACCTGTCCAAGATCGAGGCAGGCCAGCTCGAACTCGAAGACATCGACTTCTCGCTGCGCACGATGCTGGCGCAGACCTGCGCGCTGATGGCCGATGCAGTTCAGGCCAAAGGCCTGCAACTGGGCGTTCAGGCCGGCGACACACCCGACATCCTGCGTGGTGACCCCGGACGGGTCTCGCAGGCGCTGCTGAATCTGTTGAGCAACGCGGTCAAGTTCACCGAGCGCGGGCGGATCGATGTGCGCGCCGAACTGCTCGACCGCGACACGAGCGGTCCGCGACTGCGCCTGAGCGTGCGCGATACCGGTATCGGCATTGCCCCGGACCAGCTGGCAAGGATCTTCGCGCCGTTCACGCAGGCCGGATCCGTCGACCACACGGCGCTTCGGCGGCACCGGTCTGGGACTGGCGATCACCCGGCGCCTGACGGAAATGATGGGGGGCGAAGTCACCGTCAGCAGTGAACCGGGTGGCGGCAGTGAGTTCGCGCTGACGGTACGGCTGCACGACGCTGTTGCGTCTTCTGTCGCGCTGCCGGCAAATACATTACCGGCTCTCGAGGCAACCGTGCGGCTTCGCGGCGGCGGCGCCCGCCTGCTGCTGGTCGAGGACAATCCGGTGAACCAGGAGGTGGCCCTGGAACTGCTGCGCTCGCTCGACCTGCGGGTCGACCTGGCCGGCGATGGTGCCCAGGCCCTTCAGATGGTGCAGAACCGGGCCTACGACCTGATCCTGATGGATATCCAGATGCCCGCGATCGACGGCATGGAAGCGACGCGCCGCATTCGGATGCTGCCCGGCTATCGGCAGACGCCG
>JADJVQ010000088.1 GCA_016710525.1 Burkholderiaceae bacterium | reverse complement strand
CAAAGGCCAAGATCCAGCAGGAGTTCCTCAAGCACACGCTCGACGAGCTCATCGAGATGATCACCCGGCTCGGCATTCCGTGCGGGCGGATCGGGCCCACCGAAGCCTGGCTCGATCACCCCCAGGTCAAGGCCATCGGCATGCATGCCCAGGTGCAGGATCCCCGGCGAGGCCTGACCGGCATGCCCGGCATTCCGATCAATCTCACCCGGACCCCGGGCAAGGTCCAGGGTCCGGCGCCGCAGCTCGGCGCGCACACCGGCACGATCCGGCCCCGGCCGGCACCGCCCAGGCCGGACAAGATGCCTGTGCTTCGCCCGGGCCCGCTCACCGGGTTCCGCATTCTGGACATGGGCACCTTCGTCGCCGGCCCCTACTGCGGCTCGCTGCTGGCCGAACTCGGCGCCGATGTCGTGAAGGTCGAGCCGCTCACCGGCGATCCCTTCCGCCACACCGGTTACACGTTCAATCGCGGCATGCGCAGCGTGGCGATGGATCTGCAGAACCCGAAGGCCCGCGAAGCCTTCTACGAAATGGTCAAGACCAGCGACGTGGTCATCGACTCCCTGCGGCCCGGCGTCACGAAAAATCTCGGCATTCATTTCGACACGCTCAATTCGCTCAAGCAAGGCATGGTCACCGTCTCGCTCTCGGCGTATGGCGAAGGGGGTCCGCTGTCCCAGCTTCCCGGGGTCGACATGGTGCTGCAGGCGATGAGCGGCATGATGACCTCGCAGGGCGGGCAGGACGAGCCGGTCGCCAACACCATCGCGATCATCGACGTGACGACGGCGGCGATGTGCGCGCTGTCCAGCGTCCTGGGCCTGTACCACCGGGAACGAACCGGTGAGGGTCAGCGCATCTGGAACTCCCTGGCAGCCACCGCAACGTATCTCCAGTCCGAAGAACTGGTGCGCTATCAGGGCCGCCCGGCCTTGGTGAAGGGCAGCGAGAACCATCGGGGTCCGGGCTGGCTCGATCGCTTCTACGCCACCAGCGACGGCTGGGTTAGGGTGCAGGCCGGCGATCCCGGCACCGTCACGCCGAAGTCGTTGGCCCGGGCGGGCCTCGAGCTCGACAGCCGCCTGGATCCCGTCGCCGCGCTCGCCGCGGCACTGGCGCCCCTGTCCGGTGAAGAGGCGGTGAAACGGCTCGAAACCGCCGGCGTGGCGGCAACCCGCGCGCGGCGCGTGTCCGAAGTGCTGCGCGACCCCGAACTGGCCAAAGACGAGTTCGTGCATGTGCGTGCGGCCTCCGATGGCACCTACTTCACCACCCCCGGACGATACGCCCACTTCAGCCGTACCCAGCGCTGCGGACCGATGCGGGTTGCCGGCATCGGCGAGCACGCGTCGGAGGTGTTGAGCAGCGCCGGGCTGACGAAAGAACAGATCGCCGACCTGGCGGCATCGGGGGCGATCGTCATCGGCGCACCGATGGAACAAAAGCTGATGCCCTCGTATCGTTGAGGCAACCCTGACCCGGGCCTTAAGGTTTGCTTAAGGCCGCCTGGGCATGCTGACGTCTGCGCAATCCGCGCCGTGCCAATTGCACAGGAGACGTCATGCAGTGTCATCCCCCATCAACCGGGCGCCGCACTCGAGGAGTGCTGGCGTCGGTTTCCATCGCGCTCGGTCTGGCAGCGTGCGGCGGCGGCGGCGAATCCCCGGCTGCCGGCATCGCCAGCGGTGAACCGCTGACCGAGCTGGTCACCACGAAGGCGACGCGTCCTTCCGTCGCGCAGCCTCGCAGCACGGAGGGCCGGCTGCTGGCCTCGAACTGCTTCCAATGTCACGGCACCTTCGGAACCGGCGGCTTCGAAAGCATCCGCGGTTCCGAGGCCAGCGAAGTGCTCGAGTTCATGACCAAGAACGCCAGCAAGGACATCATGGCCGCCCATGCGCAGGGCTACACCCCCGCGCAACTGCAAAAAATCATCGCCTACCTGCAACAGTGATCGACAGAGAACACCATGACCAATGAAACCATCAAGGGCGGACTGTCGCGTCGCCAGATCCTCGGCTGGGCCGGCGGCGGCCTTGCCGCAGGCCTGTTGCCCCTGGCCGGCAGGGCGGATGACAAGAGGGCCGCGTCCATCAGCAGCACATCGAGCGTCGCGCTGGCAAGCACCGGCATCGCGGGCAAGCGTGTGGTGGTGGTCGGCGGCGGCATGGCGGGCATGACGGCAGCGAAGTACCTCCGGCTGTGGGGCGGCGTCGGCTTGCAGGTCACGCTGGTCGAACCGGACGCGCTGTACACGTCCAACATCATGAGCAACCTCGTGCTCAACGGCAGCCGTACCGTGGCGTCGCTGCAATTCCGGCGCGATGCGCTGACGACCCGGTACGGCGTCGTCCGGAAATCGGGCCGCGTGGTGGCGATCGACCCCCTGTCGCGCAGCGTCAGGCTGGCCGACGGCTCGGCGCTCGGCTACGACCGTCTGGTGCTGGCGCCGGGCGTGGTCTTCGACGACGCCTACGGCCTGACCCAGGCCGACTACGACACGCGCACGCCGCATGCCTGGAGCGCCGGCCCGCAAACCACGCTGTTGCGCAACCAGGTCGCCGCGATGCGTGACGGCGAGACCTTCGTGATGACGATTCCCAAGGCGCCGTATCGCTGCCCGCCTGGTCCCTATGAGCGCGCCTGCGTGGTGGCCGACTACCTGAAGCAGGCCAAGGGGCGCAATTGCCGGGTCATCGTCCTGGACGAAAACTCGACCATCCAGGCCGAGCGGCACAGCTTCGAGACGGCGTTCACCCAGATTCACGCCGACGTCGTCGAATACGTGCCTGGCGTCAGCGGGATCGTCATCGATGCGGCCAGCAAGTTCGTCAGATACGCCGATGCGTTGGGAGCCACTCAGCAGATTCAGGCTCAGGTCGTCAATCCGATCGTGCCGCATCGGGCAACGGGCAGTGCGCCGGGCGGCTGGCTTGCCCAGTCCGGACTGAACAATGGGCTCAATGGGCGATGGGCCAGCGTCAATGTGCTGAGCTATGAATCGACCGCGGCGGGACGCGAAGGCATCCATGTGATCGGCGATGCCGCCAGTTGCGGCATGCCCAAGGCCGGTCATGTCGCCAATCAGGAGGCCAAGATTTGCGCCGACGCCATCGTGCGGCTGTTTTCCGGCGGCACGCCCGACCCGCAACCGGTCGCCAATTCCGCCTGCTATTCGCCGATCACCGCCAGCACCGCGTCCTGGCTGACCGCGGTCTACCAGTACGACCCGATGGACTCGAAGATGAAAGTCGCCGCCAGCGGGGGACAGACCATGATCAACGGAGCGCCTGCGACAGCCACCGAGGCCAGCTCGATCAACAGCGAGCACTTCAAGGACATGGGGACCTGGTTCAAGACGCTGATGGCCGACACCGCCGGCTGATTCCCCTACGCCTCTGCGGGGGCCTGCGGCGGCCTGCGGCGGCCCGGGGGCGGGGCAGCCATGCGCGTTCGCCCGGGCCGATCGATTCAGGGGGCGTCGCGCTTGCCAGCCATGCCCGGCGGACTTAGGCTGGCCTCGTTCCCACTTCACGACAGCCCACGCCATGCCACTGACCCGCCCGGGTTCCGATGCGCCCGTCCCCGCAGGTGTGCACACGCCTGCACTCATCAGTCCCCAGGAACTCCGGCACGCGTTGCAGGACGGTCATGAGATCGCCGTGCTCGATGTCCGCGAGACCGGCGTCTTCACGCATCGCCATCTGCTGTTCGCGGTCTCCGCGCCCCTGTGGCGGCTGGAGCTGCTGATCGACCGCCTGGTGCCTCGCCGCTCGACCCGGGTGGTGCTGGTCGACGGCGACCAGTCGTTGTCGCCCGGGGCGGCGGCCAAGCTGCACCGCCTGGGCTGGACCGATCTGTCGATCCTGGCCGGAGGCACCGACGCCTGGGCGGCGGCCGGATTCGAGTGCTACGAAGGCACCAATGTGCCCAGCAAGGCGCTGGGCGAAGTGATCGAACATCACAAGCACACGCCCTGGATCGATGCCGACGAGTTGCAGGCGCGCATGGCCGCCGGCGAGAACCTGGTGGTGGTGGACAGCCGCACGCCCGAAGAGTTCGCGCAGTTCACCCTGCCCTTCTCGCACAGCCTGCCGGGCGCCGAACTGGTCTATCGGATCCAGGAGCTCGCCCCCGACCCCAGCACTCTGGTCGTGGTGAACTGCGCTGGCCGAACGCGCAGCATCGTGGGCGCGCAGACGCTGATCGATGCCGGGATCCCCAACAAGGTGGTGTCGCTGAAAGACGGCACGATGGCTTGGCTGCTCAGCGGCCGCGAGCTGGCCTACGGCCGCCAGCCGGCGATGCTCGAACCCGGCGCGGCCGGCCTTGCCAAGGCGCGTGAACGCGCGGCCGCCGTCGCCGCCAAGGCGGGCGTGCGGCGCGTGAACGCGGCCGAACTCGCCGCGCTGCGCGCCGAACAGGCCCAGCGGTCGCTGTACTGCTTCGACGTCCGCACCCGCCAGGAATACGAAGCCGGCCACCTCGAGGGCTGGCGCTGGGCCCCCGGCGGGCAGCTCGTGCAGGCCACGGACGAATACCTGGCCACCCGCCGGGCGCGGCTGGTTCTGTGCGACTGGGATGGTGTTCGGGCCCTGACCACCGGTGCCTGGCTCGCCCAGCTGGGAGGGCACGACGTGCATGTCTACTCGCCGGATGAATCCGCCACCGTGGTGACCGGCCCCGAACCGATCCGCATCCTGCCAGCCGCCGGCCCGGCGCGTCTCGTATCTCCAGTCCAGGCCAAGGCGATGCTCGATGCCGGCAAGGCGGTGGTTTTTGACGTCGACCGGCGCGCCGCGTACGAACGGCGCCAGATCGCCGGCGCGAAATTCAGCGTGCCCGATCGGCTGGCGTCATTTCTGGGCGCGCTGGCCGCCGACCAGACGGTGCTGATCACCTCGCCCGACGGCTTGCTGGCCCGGCTGGTTGCGGCGCAGCTGGCGCAATCTCTGGGGCGCGACGTCAGCGCCATCGCCGGGGGCACCGCAACATGGGCCGCGGCCGGTCTGCCCACTGCCAGCGGAGATGCCGGCGTGCTGACCGGGGACGACGATCACTGGTACAGCCCTTACGCGCACAAGGATCTCGCCGCGCGCGATGCGGGCTTTCGGGCCTACCTGAGCTGGGAGCTGGGCCTGGTCGCACAGCTCGAACGCGAAGGCAACGTCGGCATCCGATTGATGCCTGCGCCGTAAATGAACCGCAGTCCGCCGCGCCATCTGCCAGGAAAGGCAGAAGGCGGAAGGCGGGCAGCGCCGCCCTGACGACGCCTGCTCAGTTCGGTTGCGCCTCGTGGTATCGCTTGCCGGCGGTTTCATTGCGCAGCAAGGGAAGCTCGGCGGCAAGCACCTCGCGCCCGGCCTGGGCACGCGGATCGTCCGGGTAGTAGGCCAGCTCGGACGCGGGATCACCGGCGACACGCGTTCCGATCAGCACCCGCGCCTTGGCGTAGTCATAGGGCATCGCCCGGTGCAGCAGCGATCGGTTGTCCCAAAGGATGGTTTCGCCGGCGGTCCACTGATGCCGGTACACACGCGCCTCGTCGGACACGGCGAACTCGACCAGGTGCTTGATCAGCGACCGGCTCTCTTCGCGGCCCAGACCGGGAATGCCGAACGCATGGCGGGCGACGAACAGGTTCTTCACGCCGGTTTCCGGATGCTGCTTGACCAGCGGGCGCAGGTAGGCCTCGCCATGGTAGTTCGCACCGTCCTGCAGGGTCGGGAAATCGCCCAGGTCATTGGCCTGAGAGAACACGATCGAGTGGTAGGCGCTGAGCGTTTCGATGCGTGCCCTCGTCGCGTCATCGAGCGCGGCGTACGCAGCACGCATGTCGGCAAACTCGGTCTGGCCACCTTCGTCGGGCACGACGACCGCCGAGAGCATCGCGCACTTGCTGCTCAGGGGCTTGTAGGTGGAATCGGTGTGCCAGCCCTCGTTGCCGATGGCCGAACGCATCCGTCTCGAGTTGACCTCGAAGATCTCGCCCAAGGTGCCATCTTTGCTGCGGGCCTGATTGGACAGTGGCATGGCGCCGAATTCGAGTTCGCCGAAGCGCTGACCGAATGCGATGTTTTCGGCATCGGTCAGGAACTGACCGGGGAACACGAGGAAGCCGTATTTCAGGAATGCCGCATGAACGGCGGCGAAATCGGCGTCGCCGATGTCACGCAGCGATACGCCGGTGACCGTGGCACCAAAAACCTTATTCGGGATCGGAGTGACTGTGATTCCGCTCATGGCGCATTTCCTTGGGCTTCACCGGAAGGCTTTGATCATAGTCCGGCGGCGATCGGGAACTCAATCGGCCTCATTCCGATTTCCACCCATTCTCCCTCCCGAACGCGACGAGAAACCGCAGGCCCGCTCCCCAGCCCATCAAACGCGAAGACTGCGCGCACCGGTGCGCCGCGTCAGGACCAGGGCAAGCAGCAGGGTCGGCACCAGGATGGCGATCCCCAGCGACGTGATCTGCCATTGCGACAACACATTGATGCCGCCGCCCGGCGTGGCCAGCACGAAGCCGCCGATCACCAGCAGCACGCGGATCGGCCACTCGAATGCGCCGGCCTTGCGCAGGTCGCCGACGAAGGCCTGATAGCCCTGGATGCCGCCGCAGATGAACAGCGTGCCCAGGCCCGCAAGGCCCATCAGCCCCATCGACTCCAGGAAACGGCCCTGCATCACCAGCGCCGGGTTCATCACGAAAAAGAACGGCAGGAAGTAGATGATGCTGCCGACCCACATGGACTCCCAGCCCGTCTTCATCGGCGGCGAACCGGCGATGCCAGCGGCAGCGAACGAGGCAATGGCCACCGGCGGCGTGATCGACGACAGCATGCCCCAGTAGAAGATGAACATGTGCACGGCCATCTTGTTCAGACCGGCTTTTTCCAGCGCCGGCGCGATCAGGATGGCCAGGAAGATGTAGCAGGCGGTGGTCGTCAGCCCAAGGCCGAGGATCAGGCTGGTGAATGCGCACATCGCCAGCAACAGGAACGCGTTGTCGCCCGCGATGCGCAGCAGGTCGTTGGCGAGGCTCGAGACCACGCCGGTCATCGAGAACGCGCCGATCAGCAGGCCGCAGCCGGCCAGAATCCCCACCAGTTCGACGAATGTCCGGCCGTTGACCTCGAAGAACTTGCTGATCGTCGACAGCGTCCAGCGGGTCTCCTTTGAGAAGATCTGGTTGAGCACCAGCAGCAGCGCGGTCGCATAGAAAGGCGCGTGGCTTTCGCGCTTGAAGTACAGCAGCATCACGATCAGCAGCGCGATCACGAAGACGTAATACCAGCCGTCCTTGATGGTGTTCCAGACGCGCGGCAGCTCCGATCGTGGCAAGCCTTTCAAGCCGTGCCGGGCGGCATACGCATCGACCTGCATGAACAGGCCCGCGTAATAGAGGATGGCCGGGATGATCGCGGCCAGCGCGACATCGGCGTAGCCGACATTCAGAAACTGGGCAATGACGAACGCCGTCGCGCCCATCACCGGAGGGGCCAGTACCGCGCCGGTCGACGCGCAGGCTTCGATCGCCGCGGCATAAGACGCCCGAAATCCGGTCTTCTTCATGGTCGGGATCGTCATCGTGCCGGCGGTCAGCACATTGGAGATGATCGAACCCGACATCATGCCCAGCAGGCCGCTGGCAAAAATGCAGACTTTCGCAGCCCCGCCGCGAAAGGTGCCGCAGGCCGCGAAAGAGATGTTGATGAAGAACTTGCCGGCGCCAGTCATCATCAGCGCCGTGCCGAAGACGAGGAAGCCGATCACCGTGTCGGCGAAGGCCTGCACCGGAATGCCGAGCAGACTCTCGCCCGACAGCACGTGATACGAGATCGCCAGATCGGGCGTGGACGCCGTTCCCCGGAACGGTCCCAGCCAGTTCGCATCCGCAAACATTGGGTAGACGGTGAAAGGAAGCACGCTGAGCAGCAGGCTCCAGCCGCCGGTGCGCCGAAGCGCCTCCATCAGCAGCACCCACATGATCCCGCCGGCGATGATCACGCCTCGCGGCGCACCGCCGAACTCCCATCCATTGGCCGCGGCATCGCGGATGAACTGCATCAGGTAGATCGACGCGCCGAAGCTGATCGCAAACAGCGCGATGTCGTACCAGGGCACACGCTCCAGCGAGGCGCGCGACGTGCCCGGAAAAATCAGGAACGTGAACGGCAGCATCAGCGCGATCAGCAGATAGAAGTACTCGGTGTTCAGTTGGGTGTAGCCGACGAAAAACCGCAGCGCGAACTGCTGATTGATGCACAGCAGGATGGTGGCCGCGGTCGCGACGATCAGGGCCCAGCGCCAGGCTCCCCGCAGGGTCCGTACGCGGGTGACCTCGGCTTCACTCAGGCCGGCGGCGGCCGTGTGCGGGTCGGCGCGTGTCAAGGTAGTTGTCACTTTAATTACGCAGCTTTTTGCTGAGTATGGTGAGCGCTGGCGGCCATGTTGACGACGGCATCGCGCTCCGGATTGAGGGTGACTGGGCCGATCGGTGACCAGTCTCGCGTGAGGCCCGACCATCGCGCCGGATTGCGTTGCTTGGCTTGGAGGTACAGCGCGTGGCGAGCGGCCAGGATGGCGTGATCCTCGCCGCAATGGCGCTGCCCAGGGCTGACGTAGCGGATGCCGCTGTGGCGGTGTTCGAAGTTGTACCAGTGCACGAATCCAGCCGCCCACGCCCTGGCCTCATCCAGGCTGGCGAACCCCTTGGTGGGGAACTCGGGCCGGTACTTGGCGGTGCGGAACAGCGACTCGGCATAGGCGTTGTCGTCGCTGACGCGGGGCCGCGAGTACGAGGGCTTGATGCCCAGCCACTGCAGCATCGCCAGCACCGTCGTGGCCTTCAGCGTGGAGCCGTTGTCGCCGTGCAGCACGGGCTTGGTCGTCATGGTGGCGATGCCCTCGGCCAGCGCCGTGCGGCGCACCAGGTGCGCGGCGTGCACGGAGTCGTCCGTGGCGTGCACTTCCCAGCCGACGATCTTGCGGCTGTACAGGTCCAGGATCAGGTACAGATGGAACCACATGCCGATCACGCTGGCCGGCAGATAGGTCATGTCCCAGCACCAGACCTGACCCGGCGCCGTGGCGATGTGGGTGGTCGGCGGGCGCGATGCCTTGGGTTGCTTGGCGCGGCCACGATGGGCGTTTTGCCCATGCTCGCGCAGCACGCGGGCCATGCTGGACTCGCTGCCCAGGTACACGCCTTCATCGGCCAGCATGGGCACGATGCGCGCCGGCGGCACCGAGGCGAAGCGCGGCTCGTTGGCCACGGCCAGCAGCGCAGCGCGCTCGGCCGGGCTCAAGGCATGGCTCGGGGAGGGGCGCACCGCCTGCGGCCTGCCATCGCCCGATGTGAGGCCTGCGTGGGCCTTCCAGCGCTGCAGGGTGCGCACATCGATGCCGGCGACCTCGCAGGCCAAGTGCAGCCGCGCGCCAGCGGCGTGCGCCGTGCCGATGTCCTGGGCCAGGGCTTGGCGATCTTCGAGGCCGATCATTCGTCCTCGCCCTTGTTGAAGATCGCCGCGACTTTTTTTGACAGCACCAGCAGCGCCGCCGTCTCGGCCAGCGCACGGTCCTTGCGCAGCAGGTCGCGTTCGAGCTCCTTGATGCGCTTGGCGCCAGCCCGCGTGGCCTGCGGGCTGGCGCGCAGCTCCTCAGGCGCGGCCAGCGCGGTGGTGGCACTCGCGCGCCAATTGGCCAGCTCCTCGGGGTACGCCCCGTGCGAACGGCACCAGGCGCTCTTGTCGGCCTCGTTCATCGCCGCCGTGGTGACCACGGCCTCCAACCGGGCGCCGGCAGTCCAGGCCCGCCCTCGGGCGGGCCTGGACTGCGCATCCTCGCGCCACCGCTCCAGGGTTCCCGCTCCAATGCCAATCTCGCGCGCCACCGCCTCCAGCGATGCGCTCTCCGGCGGCAGCACCCTCGCCACCGCTCTGTCCTTGAATGCCTGTCCGTATCGAGCCAAGTTCGTCCTTCATCGCCGCCCCCGGGGTTGTTCTATGGAGGTGACAACTATTCTGACGCGCGCGCGACGACCTTGTCCGCCGCCGCGCCCGCCGCCCCCGGCCCCGCCGGCGCCGGCGGCGGCGGCGGGGCGCCCCCGGGGCCCGCCCCCGGCCCCGGGGCGCGGGAGGGGGCGCCGGCCGCGCCGCCGCGCCCCGCGCGCCCCCGCGCCCCCGCCGGCGCCCTTCTGCGCCGCCGCCCCGGCGGGTGGGGGCCGCCCCGGCCGGGGGGCCCCCCGCGCCTGCCCGGCGGCCCCGTTGCGGCCTTTTCTGCATCGCCCCTCGCCCGGCCCCCCCCCGCCCCCCAGCCCCTGCGCCCTTGTGCACCGGCACCGACCAGTTCTTGGTCTGCCGCTTCGCCGCCATCCCGGTCGCGCCAGGCGCGCCGTCCTTGTAGGCGTCGTACCCTTCGATCATCGCCTTCGTCAGCATGTAGACATCGTTCTCCGCCTGATTGGCATACACGGTGTAGATCGGGTACGGATAGTTGCTGAGCTGAACCGGCTTTTCCTTGGAAATGGCCGCACCGCAGGTCGCCAGATGCGGGTTGATGAAGGGCGTCACCTTCTGCAGACGGGCCCAGCCCGCCTTGTCGTCGGCGGGTGTCGGCGGCCAGACGATGCCGCGGGGCGAGGACTCCACCTCCTTGGCAGGACCGGTGATGGTGGTGCCATAGGCGGCGTCCACATCATTGTTGACGATGCCCTTCCACATCGCGCCATAGCTGGCGAACTCGACAACCTTCACATCCTTGGCCGTCAGATTGGCGAAGGCGAGCACGCCCAGGGTGTTCTGATTGAGCGCCGGCGAGCCAACGACAAAACCGACCCGCTTGCCCTTCAGATCCGCCACCGTCTTGACCCCGGAATCGGCGGCCACACCAAGACTGCCGGCATTGCAGTCCACCGTGGTCAGGGTGAGCTGAACGGCTTGCGGGCCCCATTCCTTGCTGCCGAATTCGAACAGGCCCTCCTGGGCAAAATAGACGCCGGCGCCCATGGCCGACGCAAATGCGCGCCCGGTCCGCAGGGGCTGCAAGCGCGCCACGTCATTGCCCGCAGGCAGCACCCGCACATCGGTGCCGTGCTTGTCCTTGAGCATCTTGCCGATGGCCACGGTGATGTTGAAACCGGCGGTGCCGGTGTCATAGGCGGTCATGGTCATCGTCGGCGGCAGCTTGACCTGCGCGGACGCGGGAGCCGCCGTCAGCGCAGCGCCCGTCAGCGCAATCGACGCCAGTTTGATTGACGCGAACCTGTTGATGCGATGAGTCACGTGTGTCCCTCCGTTGATGTGCGTTGGTGCGAGTCTTTTGAAGACCTTCTCGCCGGGATCCCGTTGCCGGAATCGACGGCTCACTTGCTGCGCATTATTGAAGGCAACTGCCGTCAGAGGTCAAGCGGAAAAATTTCCGCAAGCGCACAGCAAGCGCGCTTGCCGCGCACGGCAGGCGGGCGCGCAAGGCGCACAATGCCGATGCGCCAGCCGATACGACTGATGGACGTCAATGACCCTTTCAGACTCCTCCCACCTGCCCCAGGTACGCGCCCAGTACGAGGCACTGCCCTACCCGCCGCGCAATCCCGCCGACGAAAGCAAGCGGCTGATCCGCACCTGGCTCGATGCGCTGCCAATGCTCAACCATCACGGTTTTGCCGGCGGGCAATCGTTCGGGCAGGGCTTCCGAGTGCTGGTTGCGGGGGGCGGCACGGGCGACGGCACGATCTTCCTGGCCGAACAGTTGCGCGCGACCGATGCCCAGATCGTGCATCTGGACTTCAGCGAGGCGAGCCTGTCGATCGCACGGCAGCGCGCACGGCAGCGTGGCCTGAACAACATCCAATGGCTGCACCGCTCGCTGCTCGACCTGCCAGGACTCGGTCTCGCGCCATTCGACTACATCAACTGCAGCGGCGTGCTGCATCACCTGGCCGATCCGGACGCCGGTCTGCGCGCCTTGCTGTCGGTGCTGGCAGACGACGGCGTGCTCGGCCTGATGGTGTACGCCCGTATCGGGCGCATTGGCGTCTACCAGCTGCAGCAGGCATTGCGACTGATGCATCGCGACGGCGCGCACGATCTGGCGACGCAGATCGCGCATGCCAAGGAGCTGCTCGCCCACCTGCCACGCAGCAACTGGTTCGTGCGTGCGCAGGAGCTTCACCACGATCACAAGATGGGCGACGCCGGCCTTTACGATCTGCTGCTGCATTCAACCGACCGCGCCTACAGCGTCGACGAACTCTACGACTGGCTCGCCGACCAGCATGGCCTTCATCTGAGCTTGACCGACGTGGGCCGCGGCGCGGCGCCGTATGACTGCGGCATGGTCCTGGGGCCGCGCAAACCCGCCCTGCTGGCCGAGCTTGCCACGCGCCCGCTGCGCGAGCGGCAGGCGATGGCCGAGCTGCTCGGCGGCACGCTGATCACCCATTCGCTGTACGCAACGCGCCAGCCCGACCGGCTCGCGCGCTATGGGGACACGCGGATGGTTCCGTTCTTCGTGCACGAGCCTATCAGTGGCCCGGAGCTGTCGGCGATGATCCACCGCAACACCGCGCAACCGCTGGTCATGGACCATTCGCACAGCGGCTTCTCGTTTCAGCTCGACGCGGGTCAGTACGTGAAGTTCATTCTCAAGTTCATCGATGGCCAGCGCAGTTTCGGCCAGGTCTTCGACCTGGTGCGTGGCGAGAACAAGTTTCGCAAGGCGCCGCCGGACGATGCGGCGCTATTCGCCGATTTCGAGCCTCTTTATCGGCAGCTGACGCTGATCGAACGGATCTTGCTGCGTCGGCAGGATGTGCCGCTGCCTGCGCTTGCGCACGGCTGAGCACCGACTCGGACTGCGCGCGGCCGTCCGGGCCGCTCAGGCAGGCTGCAGCCTGAACACGGCGACCGCGTCGACCAGCTGATGCGCCTGCATCTTCAGGCTCTCGGCGGCGGCGGCGCTTTGTTCGACCAGCGCCGCGTTTTGCTGAGTGGCCTCGTCCATCTGCGAGACCGACTCGCCGACCCGCGCCACGGCCGTGCTCTGCTCGAGACTGGCCGAGCTGATCTCACCGACGATATCGCTGACCCGCTTGATCGCGACGACGATCTCGTCCATCGTGCGTCCGGCGGTATCGACCAGCGCGGTGCCGTGCGCCACCCGATCGACGCTGGCCGAAATCAGGGTCTTGATTTCCCTGGCTGCGTCGGCGCTGCGCTGCGCCAAGCTTCGCACTTCGCTGGCGACCACGGCAAATCCCCGACCCTGCTCGCCCGCTCTCGCCGCCTCGACCGCCGCATTGAGCGCCAGGATGTTCGTCTGGAATGCGATGCCGTCGATCACCGCGATGATGTCGGCGATCTTCTTGCTGCTCTCATTGATGCCCTTCATGGTCTGCACGACCTGCCCCACCACTTCGCCGCCGCGGGTCGCGACAGAGGACGCACCCAGGGCCAGCTCGTTGGCCTGGTGCGCATTGTCGGCGTTGTTGCTCACGGTCGCCCCCAGCTGCTCCATGGTCGAACGGGTCTGCTGCAACGCGGTGGCCTGCTGTTCGGTGCGGCCCGACAGATCCTGGTTGCCAAGCGCGATTTCGGAGCTTGCGGTGGCGACATGATCGGATCCCTGCCGAACCTGGGAGACGGCTTTCGCCAGCCCCGTCTGCATGTCGCTCAGCCGCGCCATCAGGCTTTCACGGTCGCCTGCACGCAGCACGATTCGAGTGGTCAGGTCCCCTTCGGACACCGCCTTGGCGACTTCGGAGGCCGCGCGCGGCTCGCCGCCCAACTGCTTGAGCAGGTGGCTCGTGATCGCCCAGGCCAGGCCGATGACCAGCAACAGGGCTGCGGCCAGCAGGCCGATGACCAGCACCGTGACGCGCTCGAAGACCTGGCGGGTCTGCTCGGCCGCGGCCGCGCCACCGGCGAAATTGAACTTGATCAGATTGTCCAGCGCGCCGGCCGCTTCCTCGAACGCCATGCTCGCCGCGCCATCGCTGATATCGGCCGCGTCCTGCTGCTTCTTGTCGCGGCCCAGGCTGACGACGGTCTGCTGGCCCTTCCGGTAGGCGCTCCAGCCCTGGTCGAACTTGCCGATCAGCACGCGTTCAGCCTCGGCTGCCGGGTTCAATTTGTAGGCGGCCAGCGACTCGCTGATCGACTTTGCGGTGGCGGCGATCTTGTCTTCATACTCGGCGTGATAGCTCTTGTCGTCGGTGCGGCTGTGCTTGATTTCGAGCTCGCGAGCCTCGATCAGCGTGGAGCGCGCCGACGACAGATGACCGACCCCCTGCAGCCACTTGCCGGCCAGGGCCTCGGTCTGCACGTCGACACGAAACAATCCGACGAGCGCAACACCGCCCAGGATGGCAGTGACCACCAGCACCAGCGCAAAGGCGGCGT
>JADJVQ010000087.1 GCA_016710525.1 Burkholderiaceae bacterium | reverse complement strand
AGGCGCACCTGGGCGACCAGCAGGCGCAATCCGTCGGTCGCGGGCAACGCCTCGAGGCGCCGCAGAATCGCCGCATGCAGGCTCTCGAGCGCTTCCGATGGTCCGGCGCGCCAGGCCTGTTCGAGCTGCGCCAGCAGCAGGCGGGGTTCGGGCATCTGCGGACCGCCGCGGCCCCGGACTCAGGGGTGCGCGAAAGCGCGCAGCAGGTCGGCCCGCGAGAGCAGCCAGGCGCGACCGAAGCCGCCGTTCAGGCTCGCCCGTTCCGGTTCGATCCGCCAGAAATCGAAGTCAGGAAAGTCGGCGTACAACGCCGCCTTGCGATGCACGGCCAGGAAGCTCGCCCGCGCCTGTTCGCCGTCGCGGCTGTCGCGCGCCAGGCACCGCGCCCGCCCGATCAGCGTGATGCGCGGATGCGCCAGTGGATCACCGGCGCCCGGTTCGCCGGCGAGCAGCGAGCAGCGCGGATCGGCACGCAGCGCCGGGGTGTGCGCGGCCAAGCCCGAGATCAGAATGATCAGCGCACCGTCGGCATCGCAGGCAAAGCTCGTGCGGCTGGCCAGCGGATGACCGGTGCCCGCCTCGAGCACGGCCAACGTGCCATGGCCGTTGTTGCGCAGCAACCGCGCGGCCAGCGCGAGCGCCGTCGTCATCGACCGGCTGCAGCGTCTGTTTCGGTGCGCGAGGAGGGCTCGTCACTCATGGCGTGAATGGTGATCTGAAGTGCAGGGGCCTGGCGCCCCTTCGGTGGAAGCACGCCGGCGCGCTTCCAGGCAACCGCGGCCCGATCAAGGAACTTGCGATGGAGGAGTTGCCGATGACCGGTCGCCTGCAGGACAAGGTGGTGCTGCTGACCGGGGCCGCCTCGGGCATTGGCGCGGCCACTGTGGCTTTGATGCTGCGCGAAGGCGCGACGGTGCTGGCCACCGACATCGATCCGGTGCGCGGCCAGGCCCTGGTCGACTCGTTGGCCCCCGCGGCCAGCGGCCGGATCGAGTTCCTGCGGCTCGACGTCGCCCAGGAGCCGCAATGGGAGCATGCGATCGCGCGCCTGACGGCGCGCTTTGGTCCGCTCGATGTGCTGGTCAACAACGCCGGTGTGGCGCCACAGCTGGTCACGCTGGCGCAGACCAGCCTGGAGGAATGGCGGCGGGTGATGTCGGTCAATCTCGATGGCACGTTCCTGGGTGTGAAGCATGCCATCCGGGCCATGACCGGACGCGGTGGCGCCATCGTCAACATTTCGTCGGTTGCGGGCCTGGTCGGCATGCCACTGAACGGCGCCTACAGCCCGGCCAAGGCCGGCGTGCTGCTGCTGACCAAATGCGCCGCGCTCGAGTGCTCGCACCTGGAGCCGCCGATTCGCGTCAATGCCGTGCATCCGGGCTACATCCGCACCGACATGACCGGTTCGATCGCCGACACCCTGGGGGCCGAGCGCTTCGAGCGCCGGGTGCGACAGACCGTGCCCCTGAAGAAATTGGGCGATGCCGCCGACATTGCCGAAGCGATCGTGTTTCTTGGCCTGCGAGCAGTCCAAGTTCACCACCGGGTCGAGCCTGGTCGTCGACGGCGGCTGGACCGCGCAGTAGGCGGCGGCGCTCAGCCAGCCGCGGCCAATCGACCGCGGCCATCGCGAAGCGGTCAGAAGCGGTAGCCCAGGCCCACCGAGAACAGCCAGGGATTGACCTTCAGTTCGCTGATCTTCGCGCCGCCCAGCGAGACGTCGGTGGAGATCCACACCTTCTTCACATCGGCGTTCAGGTACCAGTTGCGGTTCAGGCGATAGTCGGCACCGATCTGCAGCGCGCCGCCGACGCTGGAATTGTCGAGCTTGACCTGATCGGCGCCCACGCTCATGCGCTCGCTGCCCAGCAGCGTGTAATTGATGCCGGCGCCGACATAGGGCTTGAAGGCACCGAAGTTGGTGGCGTGGTACTGGACCAGCAGCGTGGGCGGCAGGTGCTTGAAGGTGCCGATCTTGCCAAGGCCCAGCGCGTTGACGGTGACCTCGTGCTTCTGCGGAATCGTCAGCACCAGCTCCACCGCGATGTTCGGCGTGAAGAAGTACGACACGTCGACTTCCGGGATCCACTTGTTGTTGACGTCGATGGCGTCGGCGGGCAGCGCACCACCCAGACCGGCTGTCGACGAGGTGTCGGTGACGAGGTTCGTGGCGCGAACCCGAACCATCCAGGGGCCTTCGCCCGCCGGTTGGGCAAGCGCAGAAGCGGAAACGAATGCAGCTGCAGCGGCGACGCCAGCAAGGGTCAGAGCGTGCTTGTTCATGAAGAGATCCTTCTTTTTTTTGAGGAGATACTCGCCGGCTCGGTGCCGGTGCGCCTCAAAGGATCTCAAGCCTGCCGCAGCGCAGCATTGACGAAGCTCAGTGCGAGTCCCGGGACTGTCGCGACCACCACAAAAACAGCGGACCGAACAGCACACCGGCGGCCAGGACAGAGAACCCGGCCATCCAGCCGGAAGGTGAACTGGCGCCGCCGAACGCGTCCAGCGCCGCACCCACCATCCAGCCAGCCAGGGCCGACAGCCCGAAGCCCACCGTCGAGTGCATGGCCATGGTGGCGCCTTTGAAGCGCGGATCGGCGCTCGCGCTCATCCCGGCGGTGAGCGAGCCCGAATCGGCCGGCACCGTCACCGCGTAGCACAGCACCAGGACCAGCAACAGCAGCGGCGGGCCGCCCGCCAGCGCCCCGATCGACAAGGCCACCAGCGCCGAAACCACCTGGATCACCGTCACCGCGCGATGCCGCCCGAAGCGGATCGAAAACTCGTTGCCCAGGATGCTGGCCGGCATGGCCAGCACAGTCACCAGCACACTCACGACGATCGGCTCGAGCAGCGAACTTGATCCATTGCGCGCCACCACGTAGGTCCAGAACGCGACGATCCAGGTGCGCATGCCGTAGAGCTCGAAGCAATGCGCGCCGTAGCCCAGGATGTAGCCCATCGCGGTGCGGTTGCGAAGCACCGGGCGGAAATCGAGCAGCGCGCCACTGGGCGGCGGCGGGGGCACCGGCTTCATCGACCACGCGGTGGCCGCCATGACCAGCGGCCCCAGGCCAGTCAGCACGAACGCCCAGCGCCAGCCCAGGCTGTCGGCCACCAGTTGCGAGACCAGGAAGGACAAGCCCACCCCCAGCGAGAAGCTCGAGGTGTACAGGGTCACGCTGCGCGAGGCCTCGCCCGGATCGAGCCGGTCGGTCAGCGCGCGCAGGCCCGGCATGTAGGCACCCGCAAAGCCGATTCCGGCCAGGCCCCAGAGCAGCATCGCCGAGATCAGGCCCTGTGCCAGCCAGCCGAAAGCGATCGTGGCCGCGGCACTGAACAGCGAGCCGCCCAGCAGCAGGCGGCGGGCATCGATACGATCGGTGAGCGAACTGAGCACCGGCACCGCCAGCATGTAGCCGGCGGCGTAGGCCGCTGCTAGCAGGCCCGCCTGTGCATTGGTCAGCCCCCACAGGGGAATGAGGTGGACGACCATGACCGCCGGCACGACCACGTGCGGCAGCAGATTGCCGACCTGCCCCGCGCACATGGCGAAGATGAGGGGTTTTCCGCGCATGCCCCGAGCCTAACGCAGGCACCGGGCAATCCCGGGTGTGCGCGAATTCCGGAAAACCGGTCATTCACCCGGAGGCAGCAGGTCATAGAGCACGCTGCCGTAGGGCAGGCGTGCATCGCGCCATAGGGCGGGATCCACCGGCCGGCCATGCGCGCGAATCCAGTCGGTGACCGGATTGCCGGCCACGTTACGCGCCATGCGCCGGCTGACCAGCGACAGGTCACCGACCATCGCGAAGCGCAGCTGCCGCTGCCCGACCAGTTCGACGAAGCGCGCAAGCGGCATCGCCGGATCGACGCCATGGAATCCGCCGCGGGCCATCACCGGTTCTCCCCAGGCAATGATGATCGGCGCGGCCAGATGGGTGCTGGTGGTGGCCAGCAGATAACGCTCGCCGTCCCACTGGTCCTGCAGATAGGTGACCAGTCGCGTGGTGTCGGGCAACTGCCCGAAGCGCGCCGGCGCGGCGCGCTCGAGGGCCGTGACCAGACGCTGCAGGTCGGCGGCGGGCAGCAGCCCATGACCTGGCACCAGCACGCTGCTCAGGGCCCATGCCACCGGCAGCACCAGCAGGCCGGCGCCGCCCAACAGCGCAGCGCCACCCCGCAGTGCGCGCCCCCGCAAGCCGCACCCCGCAGCGCCCGGTGCCTTTCCCCCCATCGAAGCCCTTGCTGCGCCGGCCAGAGGCGCGCCACCAGCAGGCCCGCCAGCGCCGCGCCCACGCAGCCAAGCAGCGCGATGGCGAGCCATCCTGGCCAGCCGGCCAGCCAGCGGCCGGGGTCGAACACGGACCCGTCCAATGCGCTCGCGTGAACATGCAGTTGCCACGCGGCTGTCACGATCAGGATCGCGGGAAATGCCAGGGCGGCCACGCGGGCGCCCGCTGCCGCCCCCCGCCATAGGCTGACAACGCCCATCGCAGCCAGCGCCGCCATCGGCGGGGCCAGCGTGGCCAGGTAGTAGAAATGCATGATTCCGCCGGTCGCGCTGAACAGCGCCCATGCGGTGACGAACCAGCCGCCCATCAGCAGCACCGCCGCGGACTCGGTGCGGGACTGCTGCCGCCTGAGCGCCGGCCAGGCGCGGACGGCCAGCCCCGTCAACGCCAGCGGCAGCCACCAGCCCGCCTGCGCCGCGAGCTGCCCGCCGAACAGACGCAAGGGCCCGGCCGGGGCCCGCACGAAGAGTCGCGACAGCGCGCTGCGCGGGCCAACCGGTGTGGCGCCCGCCGCCTCGTCACCAGCAGAAGTCGGGCCAGCGCGTGCCTGTCGGACCGGCGCGACGTACTGCGCGGCCGGCTTGAGCAGCGCCACGAAGCGCCCCAGGCCGTTGTGACCGACCATCAGTTCGAGCACCGAATTGGCCTGGCTGCTGCCCACGAACGGCCGCGACTGGGGCGCAGTGAACTCGCAGACCAGCGCCCACGACAGCGCGCAAGCCGCCAGCACGGGTGCGGCGAACAGCAGATCGGCGATGCGACGGCGCAGCGGCACCGGCGCACTGATCGCGTAGGTGAGGACGAACGCCGGCAGCACGATGAAGGCCGCCAGCATCTTCACGTTGAAGGCCACGCCAAGCGCGGCCATCGCCAGCAGCAGCCGCGCGCGCCGTCCGGTCTGCGCAGCGGCCAGCAGCGCCCAGGCACTCAGCAGCACCGCCAGCACCAGCGCACTGTCCATGTTGTTGGTGCGATTGATCGCCACCAGCACCGGCATCAGCGCCAGCAGCAGGGCGGCGATCAGCGCGGTGCCCCGCACACGCGACGCGCCGCACGATCCGATAGAGCACCCAGACCGACGCACCCCCCATCAGGATCTGCGGCAGCATCAGGGCGAACGGGTGATAGCCGAGCAGCTTGACGCTGACCACCTGCAGCCACAGCGCAACCGGTGGTTTGTCGACCGAGATGAACCCCGCCGGATCGAACGCCGCGAACAGGAAGTTGTGCCAGTTCAAGGCCATGCTGCGCACCGCGGCCGAGTAGTACTCGGCGCCCCAGCCGCCCTGCTCGACCCGCCACAGGCGCAGCGCCAGTGCCAGCGCCAGGATGGCGAGCAGCGCGAGCCGCTCGCGGCTCGAGTCCGCGGGTCGACGGCCTGCCGCCGCCGTGTCGATGACGGATACGGGCACTCCGGCGGAGGCGGTCATCGGATCAAAAATCTCATCGGATCGCGGGCGTGGGGTCGGGTGCAGCATGCATGCCTTGTCGCTAACGTCGGAGGCAGCGCGCACGCAGCGTGGGCCGGCAAGGCCGAATAGGTATCACGGCCCGCCGCGCCGTTGGGAGGGTCTAACCGTTCTTTACCCACCGCTGCGCCCACGGGCGCCGGATCGATCCCCCTGGCGAACCGTTTTTGCGCCCGGGCATCGCATCACCCGCCGGATCGCTGGCTAAGATGGCGTCCTGCGCTGCCCGCGCCCGGAAGTTGGCCCGAGCCCATTGCCCGCGCCAACTTGCCTGCCGACCGCACTCATCCCGCTTTCATCGAGAGACCACCATGGCCGATCACCAGATTCCCACCTCCGCCCTGCACCGCTGGGTGATTGACCTGTTTCGCGCCGCGGGCTCGAGCGACCGCGAGGCGACGCTCACCGCCGACCATCTGGTCGGCGCCAATCTGGCCGGCCACGACTCGCATGGCGTGGGCATGGCGCCGCGATATGTCGACTCGCTGCTCAATGCCGAATTGCAGTTCAATCAGACGGTGGCGCTGCTGAGCGACACCGGCGCGATGATCTCGGTCGACGGCCGGCGCGGCATGGGCCAGTCGGTCACCTACCAGGCGATGGAGCTCGCGATCGCCCGCGCACGCCAGCACGGCGTGTGCGTGATGGGCCTGCGCAACTCGCACCACCTGGGCCGGGTCGGTCATTGGGCCGAGCAGGCGGTGGCCGCCGGCCTGGTGTCGATCCACTTCACCAACGCGGTCAGCCGCAACCCGATGGTGTCGCCCTTCGGCGGCGGCCAGGGGCGCTTCAACACCAATCCGTTCACCGTCGGGATCCCACGCCGCGATGGCGGCCCGATCGTGCTCGACTTCGCCACCAGTGCGGTCGCGCACGGCAAGGTCCGCGTGGCCTACAACAAGAAGGTGCCGGTGCCCCCGGGCTGCCTGATCGACGCCAACGGCGAGCCCACCACCGACCCGGCGGTCATGTTCGAGCCGGCGGGCGGCCCGCACGGCGCCTTGCAGCCGTTCGCCCGGCACAAGGGGTATGCGCTGTCGATGGTCTGTGAACTGCTCGGCGCGGCACTGACGGGCGGCGAGACCACGCAGCCGGCCAACATGCCCACCAAGTTCGCGGTCTGGAACAACATGCTGGCGATCGTGTTCGACCCGGCCCGCATCAGCGGATCGGAAGGCTTCGAGGCCGAGGCCAAGAGCTTCGTCGAATGGGTGCGCACCGCACGCTTGTCGGCCGATGGCCAGGAACTGGGCGGCATCCTGATGCCGGGCGACCCCGAGCGGCGCATGCGCGAAGCGCGCGCGCAGATCGTGCCGATCGATCCCGGCACGATGGCCCAGATGGACAAGGCGAGCGCGGCAGTGGCCGCGCGATTCGGGCAGTCGCCCGGACCGCTGTCGGCGCTGGAACGCGGCTGCTGAAATCCGTGCGCTAGAACCCGTGCGCTGAAATCCCTGCGCCAGGGCCTGGGCTCCGGAAGCCGTTGCGCCGCCTGTCGGCCCCGATGCACCGCTCGGGACCCGCCTGCTAAAGCTGCGGCCTGCCGTGCCGAAATCGACCATGAGCAGGACCCGACATCACGCCGGCAGCCGTTCGGCGCGCCGCGGGATCAGGAGCAAACCATGGTCGAAATCTCACCCATCTCGGCAGTAACTTCCATTCGCGCGATCGAGCCGGTCGGCCATCGCGGCGCCGCATCGAACGCGATGCTCGAGGCGACCTGGCGTCGCCTGGAAAAAGAGCTGTCGGAGCTGCGCGCCCAGCCAGTCGGCCACGACCCGAGATGGGCAGGCCGACATCGCCGCCCTGGAGGGCAAGATCGCCGCCATCGAGGCCCGCCTCGCGCATCAGGCGCAACTCGCCCGCCCGCCGACATAGCCGCCGCACTCAGTTGTGCGAGAGCAACTGACCCAGTTCCGCGAAATTGCCGGCGACGTCGGCGATCTCGATCGACATGCCAAGCTGCCGCTCGACCTGTGTTCGCGAGATCACGCCCCGCACCTGAGGCGCACCAAGCCCGTCACCGATCACCAGCAGGTGATTGCGTCCCTTCGCCTTCAGCGTGGCGATCAGGTTGCTGACACGGGCCGTGCGCATCGTGTCCATGTCGACCGCATCGAGCATCGACAGCGGCGTCATCACGTCGGCCACGCAGAGGTCGTCGTGGCGGATGCCGCGCTGGTTGACCACGCGCATCGGCTTGTCGCCATGCAGGTCGGTGGTGGTGATCAGTCCTCGAGCTGGGGCATCTGGCTGAGCACGAACAGCATGCGCACACCCAGGTAGACCATCGCCTGTTCGGCCTGCTGCAGCGAACTGGCCGGATCGGTGGTCGCAGCCTTGATCTGCGTCAGGTCGGTCATCACCGCCAGGGCCGGAGAATCCAGCTGCACTGGCTCGTCGTTCCACGGCCGCGCGTGCATCAAGGTGGTGCCCGCGACGAGCAGGTGGGTGGGCAGGCTGTCCCTGGGGTCCATGGGCTGCTCCGCTGGTGAATCTCGAGTAACGATACTCGCTTCAACCGGGCGACGCGAGAGGGAGCAGGCACTGCGGCACGCGCGGGAATGGCGCGGTTTGCGGCGCCTCCCGCGGGCCCCTCGTCAAGCTGCCGCGTGCGCCACCTTCGGCTCGCGGATCGGCAGATTCGCCAGTGCCGCGCCCAGCGCCAGCAAGGCATCGGCGTACCACATCCACAGGTAGCTGCCGGTGTTGTGGATCGCCAGGCCGCCCAGCCAGGCGCCGAAGAATCCGCCGATCTGGTGGGACAGCAGAGTCATGCCGAACAGCGTGGCCAGGTAGCGCACGCCGAACAGCTTGCCGACCACGCTGGCGGTCGGCGGCACCGTACCCAGCCAGGTGAGGCCCAGGCCGATCGCGAACGCGTAGAAGGTCCACTCGGTCTTGGGCGCCACCAGGTACAGCAGCACCAGCACCGTGCGCGAGGCATACATCCAGAACAGGATGTACTTGCTGCGCACGCGATTGACCAGATAACCCGCACCCAGGCTGCCGACGATGTTCGACAGGCCGATCAGCGCCAGCGACCAACTGGCCACCGAGGCCGGCAGCCCGCACAGATTGACCTCGCCGGGCAGGTGGGTGACCAGGAACGCGATGTGAAAGCCGCAGGTGAAGAATCCGGCGTGCAGCCACAGGTAGCTCGGGTCACGAAACGCATCGCGCACCGCGGCGCGCAGGCCACCGCCGGCATCGGCTTTCAGCGCGGCCGCGGCGTGCGCGGAGCGCCGCATCAGCCGTGTGATCGGCAGCGCCAGCAGCGTGATCAGCGCCAGCGACCACATCGCGCCCATCCAGCCCAGGCCCGCGATCAGGCGCTGCGCGATGGGGGCGAACACGAACTGGCCGAACGAACTGCCGGCGTTGATGACCCCGGAGGCCGTGCCGCGGCTGGCCGGCGGCACGAAATGCGAGACCGCGCCGATCAGCACCGAAAAACTGCACGCGCCTGCGCCCATGGCCGTGAGGATGCCCATGCTGACCACGATGCCGAAGCTGCTGGTCATGAACGGTGTCAGGGCCGAGCCGCAGGCCAGCAGCACCACCCCGCCGGCCAGCACGCGCCCCGGCCCATAGCGGTCGGCAATGGCGCCGGCAATCGGCTGGATCGCCCCCCAAACGAACTGGCCGATGGCCAGCGCGAAGCTGATGGTGACGATGCCCAGCCCGGTGTCGGTGTTGATCGGCGACACGAACAAGCCGGTCGACTGCCGGATGCCCATGGTCACCATCAGCAGGGCGGCGGCAAGCAGGGTGATTGGCCACCAGGACTTGGCGGCGAGCGATGGAGCGGTTGTGGGTGTCACGGGAGTGCGTCCGAAGTATCAGCTTTGCGGACGGCCTTTGTGGACCTGGCCGTCGACGGGCGCCGATGATGGCACGAAGCCCGAAAGCCTGCAGAGCACGGACCAATTGCCGCGGAAGGGCCACCCGCGGTCGTCACGCGGCGGCGGCCTACGCGCCGGTGTACGTCACCAGGCACTCCATCGCGCACTCGGCGCGCGGCGAGACTGTCCACAACGCGTACTGCCCGCGCCCTCGCGCTGCACCGCCCACCACCACCGGCTCGCCGTTGTACAGCGGCCCCTTGGCGCGGAACTCGATGCGACTGACCACCGCGTTCGGAAACCATTCGCGGAAGGTTTCGGCCAGCAGGATCGCCTGCAACGGGCCGTGCACGACCAAGCCCGGATATCCGCCGACCTGCGTGGTGTAACGCAGGTCGTAGTGGATGCGATGGCTGTTGAAGGTGAGCGCCGAGAACCGGAACAGCACCGACTCGTCGACCTGCCAGGCGCGTTCGCGCTCGGTGGGCCGCTTCGCGACCGTGGCGGCAACTGGCGCTGGCGCCGCGGCGCCCAGGAACACCGCGCGATTGAGCTCGACGATGGCGACTTCACCCTGCTGCTCGACGCGGTGTTCGGTCGTGAGAAACACCATCGGTCCGCGCGAGCCGTTCTTGCCCGTCATGTCCAGAATGCGCGAATGCCGGCTGGCCGGCTCGTCCAAGCGCAGCGGCCGCACGAACTCGACTTCTGATCCGGCCCACATGATCTGGTCGAGCGCGATCGGCGGCAGCAGCGCGCGCGTGCGCGGCGAGCCATCGTCGGCCAGTTGCGAACTGGGCGTGCGATCGAGGAAGTGCAGCCAGTGCCACAAGGGCGGCAGCGTGTGCGCCGGCACGCTGGCCGCGGACAGGTTCAGCGTGGCGGCCAGCCCTTGCGCGGGCACCGCGCTCAGCAGCTCGGACGCCGTCTCGCGACGCTCGAGCCAGGGTTGAAAGGCGGTCAGATCGGGGGCGATGGTCATGGATGCCATGCTACGCCGAGGCTCCCGCTCGCGCAGCACAGGCGGGTGATAGGCTCGATGCTCACGTGGACGAACCTCCTACCGACTCCCGACCCGCATGCGCACACTCCATCTGCTCGACTCCATCAGCGCCATCGACCCCGTTCACGCGGGCCAGGTCATCGTCTCCGGCTCGCACGGCGGGGTATCCGCCGCCCGTTTCGTGGTTCTGGAACCGAAGCCGCCGCACGCGGTGTTCTACAACGACGCCGGCGTCGGCAAGGATGGCGCCGGCATCGTCGGCCTCGACATGCTGCAATCGGTCGGGGTGATCGGCGCGGCGTACTCGCACCAGTCGGCCCGCATCGGCGAAGCGGCCGACGGGCTGGCCCATGGCACGCTTTCACATCTGAACGAGCTCGCGCTGCGGGCCGGACTGCGTGCAGGCATGACGGTGCAAGAGGCCGTGCGCCTGCTGGGCTGCGATTGAAGGTCGAGTAAGGCCCCCGCCCCCGCGGCGCGATGCTCACGCGCCGCAAGTACTGGAATCCGCCGCGGTTGCGTGCGGCACACGATCCGGGCGAGCATAGGCTTCATGCATCGCCGATGCGCGGCCCCGACTGGGCCACGCCGCGCGACACGATTCGAACCACACTGGAGACACCGATGATTCGACTGACACGCCGCGGCGTATTCGGGCTGCTCGCCCTGGCTTGCGCACCGGCCTTCGGCCAGGCGAGCGACTTTCCCACCAAGCCGATACGGATGCTCGTGCCCTTCGCGGCGGGCAGCGGCGCCGACAGCTCGGCACGGGTGATCGCTGAGCAGATGCAAAAAACGCTCGGCCAAACCGTGACTGTCGAAAATCGACCAGGTGCCAGTGGCGCGATTGCGGCGGTGGCGGTCAAGCAGGCGCCGGCCGATGGCTACACGATCATGATCGGATCGAACTCGCCGATGTCGGTGAACCCGATCGTCGTCAAGAACCTGCCCTATGACCCCTTGAAGGAGTTCAAGGCGGTTCATGGCATCGGGCGTGCGCAGAACATCTGGTACGTGGCCAACGAATCACCGGTCAAGACCATGAGCGACCTGCTCGCCATGGGCAAGACGAAGCCGTTGAACATCGGCTCCTACTCGGCGGGTTATCAGCTGGCGATCGGCTGGGTGTCGGTCCTGTCGAAGGTTCCGCTCACCTATGTGCCCTACAAGGGTCAGGCACAGGTGTTCAACGATGTGATCGGGCGCCAGCTCGATGCCGGCATGGGCGATTTCGGCGGCGCGCTGGCGATCATCCAGTCGGGCAAGATGCGCGCGATCGCGGTGTCTGGCGAGAACCGCCATCCGTCGCTGCCCAACGTGCCCACGCTGAAGGAGATCTGGCCCGACTACGTGAACTACTCCTGGACCGCGTTCTGGGTGCGCACCGAGACCCCGGCCGACGTGCACGCCAAGCTCGTCTCCGCGGTGAACCGTGGCATGCGCACGCCGGAGATGACCAAGTACTACGAGGCAACCGGTGCAGAGCCCATGTTCAACTTCGGACCGGTGGAAATGGGCCGCTACCAGGTCGCTGAGTATCAGCGCTCCAACGGCATCGCCGACACCATCGGCGTGAACCCCGAATCACTCAGCAGACGAACACGCCTTTGCCGGCGGTCTGCCGGTCGAAGTGCTGGTAAGCCTCGACGCCCTGTTCGAGGCGCCAGCGGTCGGTGAACAGGGCATCGACGTCGATGCCCCGATCGGCGATGAATTGCGCGCACTCCGCCTGCCCGACCGTCGAGAACGTCCATGAACCAATGAGCGTGACCTGGCGACGCAGCAGGTCGGGGCTCACATCCAAGGTCATCTGCCCGCCTTCGCCGACCAGGCAGGCCTTGCCCCAGGTGCGCACGCTCTGCACACATTGGCGGCGCGCGTCCGATGACGACGACGCATCGAGCGTGGCATGCGCACCCAGCCCGTGGGTCAGTTCGCGAATCGCCGCGACCGGGTCGGTCGCGCTCGGGTTGATGACCTCGGCCGCGCCGAACTCCTTGGCGCGCGCCAGACGCTCGGGGCTGACGTCGAGCGCGATCACCCGTGCGCCCAGCGCCGCGGCCAATTGCGTGGCGGACAAACCCACCGGGCCTTGCCCGAAGATGGCGATCGTCTGATCGCCCGTCAGCTCGAGGCGCTTCAGCGCGCCCCAGGCCGTGCCGGTGCCGCAGGAGATCGCCGCACCAGTGATGAACGACAGTTCATCGGGCAGCGTCACCATGGTGCTGGCCGGCGCCTTCATGTAGCGCGCATGCCCACCGTGGCCAGTGGCCCCGTAGACCTCGGCCACGCCCTCCACGCACAGCTGCTGCCAGCCGGTGGAGCAGTGCGGACAGGCACCGCAGCCGCGATAGTGATGCACCATCGCGCGCTGGCCGACCCAGGCGCGCTTGGGGTTGACGCCTTCGCCGACGGCGACCACCACGCCGCAGGGTTCGTGGCCGGCGATCACGCTGATGCCAGACCCCAGGCCCAGGGCCTTCATCGTTTCGGCAATATCGCCCCGATAGAACTTCAGATCGCTGCCGCACATGCCGGACGCCTTGATCTCCAGCACCACTTCACCCGGACCCGGCGTGGGCTCGTCGAACTCGCGCAGCTCGAGCTGGCGGTTGCCCTTGAAAACGATGCCTTTCATGCTTGTATCCTGGAATGTGAAGTCGGAAAAATTCGCGGCTGCTCAGCGCAGCACGAACGGGTTGGACGGGCCGCCCTTGGCGTACGAGATCCAGGTGCTCTTGGTCTCCAGAAAGCCCTCGATGGCGGCGATGCCGCTCTCGCGGCCGATGCCCGAAGGGCGATGCGCATCTGCGGCGTCACGTCGACGAAGATGGTCGGCTCGACGAACTGGCCGCCAGTGAGCTCCGGCGACGCGGCCGCCGGCCCGCCGCCCAGGATGCAGCGCGCACCCTCGGCCTTGGCGATGTCGATGTAGTCGAGGATCTTCTTGTACTGCGCCGGCGTGGTGACCGGACCTATGTTGGTGTCGGCGCTCATCGGGTTGCCCTTGCGCGCCGAGGCGCCCAGCTCCTTCACGCGGCGGGTGAAGTCCTCGCGGATCGAGTTCTGGACCAGCAGCCGCGAGCCCGCGATGCAGGTCTGGCCGGTGGCCGCGAAGATGCCCGAGATGACGCCCGAGGCCGCCTGGTCGAGGTCGCAGTCATCGAACACGATGTTCGGCGACTTGCCGCCCAGCTCCAGCGACACGTGCTTCATGGTGCGCGCGGCCTGCGCGTAGATCCGCTTGCCCGTGGTGTCTGAACCCGTGAAGGTGATCTTGGCCACGTCAGGGTGATCGACCAATGCCGCGCCTGCCTCCGGGCCATAACCGGCCACCACGTTGAACACGCCATCCGGAAAGCCGGCCTCCTTGGTCAGCGCCGCGTATTCGAGCGTCGAGGCCGACGTGAATTCGGACGGCTTGATCACCACCGCGCAGCCCTGCGGCGATGGCCGGCGCGAGCTTCCAGGCGATGAGCAGCAGCGGCGAATTCCACGCGGTCATCGCGCCCACCACGCCCACCGGCTCCTGGCGGGTGAAGGCAAAGATATCGGGTTTGTCGATCGGCATCACGCGACCCTCGACCTTGTCGACCAGGCCGCCGAAGTAGCGCCACCACTCCGGGTGGTAGTTCATCTGGCCGGCCATCTCGGCCAGCAGCTTGCCGTTGTCGCGCACCTCGATCTCGGCCAGGCGCTGCGCGTTCTTGGCGACCAGCTCGGCCAGGCGCAGCATCAGCTTGCCGCGCTCGGTGGCGCTCATCGTGGCCCACGGGCCTTCGCGCATCGCGCGGTTGGCCGCGACCACCGCGCGGTCGACGTCCTTGGCGCAGCCCTGCGGAATGCGCGCCCAAGCCTTGCCCGAATAGGGATCGACCGACCTGAACCAGCGCTGGCCGATGGGGTCAACGTACTGGCCGTCGATGTAGTGTTGGTAGGTCTTCATGGGTGGGCCTTGGAGGATGGGTGGGGCTGGCGTTCGAACTGTGACCGGCAAGCGGCCGGGCGACGCGTGCGCTCCAGCGTATCCGCAGCGGCCTTGCTTGCGCAATGCGGGCGGTTCCGGGGCCTGGGCGAAAATGGCTTTTACCCGTCTTGAGTCTCGACCAGCCACTCCGGAACATCCCGTCGTCCTTGAAGTACGCGCCAGACGTCGATGTGGTCGGCTCGATTCACGTAGAAGACCAGGTACGGGTAGCGCTTCAGTGACCACGCACGCAGTCCCGGAAGGTTCAATTCGTGCGCGTAGCGCGGTGAACCGGTATCGGGATGGCGGCTGATGTGGGCATAGGCTCGCTCGAGTTCGTCGACGAAGCCCAGCGCGGCAGGCTCACCCGCCTCTTTCAGGTAGTGACCAATCGCGTCATTCACGTCTCGACCGGCCAGCTCGCGCGCAATGACCGGCTTATTCTTCACGCTTTCGTGCGGCCTTTGGGCGCTCGGCGCACCCGGTCACGCAAGCTCTCGAAGTAAGCAGGGGTTGCCGGCACCGACGGCTTGGACTGTGCACCAGCCAGCAGCAATGAGCGCAGCGCGAGCCGGTCCTGATCCCGGCGGATCAGCTCACGGACGTATTCGCTGCTGGTTCCATAACCGCGCTGGCTGACCTGTTCGTCGACGAACGCCTTGAGGCTGTCGGGCAGGGAAATGTTCATTGTGCTCATCGCGACAGCGTAGGAGACTTGGCAAAATTTGGCAATACAGACCTTGGCAATACAGACCCATGGTTAAACCGCATCGACTGGCCGCCTCATGATCACCCTCTACGACTCCCGCTTCTCGCTGAACTGTTACAAGGTCCGGCTGCTTCTCGCTCTGCTCGGCGTGCCCTACACCCGGCAGCCCGTCGACATCCGCAAGGGCGAGCATCGTGCCCCGGAGCTGCTCGCGCGTTATCCGTTCGGCCAGATTCCGGTGCTCGACACCGGAGCGCTCGCGCTGCGCGATTCGCAGGCGATCCTGGTCTGGCTGGCGCGCCGCCATGGCAACGAACAATGGATGCCCACGCAGCCCGAGGACGAAGCGCTGGTGAACGCCTGGCTGGCGGCCAGCGCGTACGAGTTGCGGCTGGGCCCGTACGAAGCGCGGCTGCGCAAGAGGGCGCCGTTCCTGTGCGTGACCGGCGACACGCAGGCGAACAACACCGAGCGGGCGCTGCAGCTCTTTGAGGAGCGGCTGCGCGGGAGGCAGTGGCTGGCGCTGGATCACCCCACGGTGGCGGATATCGCGGCCTTCCCCAGCTTGGCCCACGCGGGTGATGGCGATGTGGACTTGGGCGGCTGCCCGGGAATTCTTGCGTGGCTTGACCGGGTTCGCGGGCTGCCGGGGTTCGTCGGTCTGCTGGATTAGCCGGCCGTTACTTGCGGCGCGCGCTCGGCCTTGGCGTCCAAACGCGCAGCGCGCAGTGCTTCGACGCGAGCTTGAAGTCGTTGTCGGTACTGAGGAGCGTCAGTTCGTGCCGGATGCACAGCTGCGCGAGCAGCGCATCAATGGTGCCAACCTGAATTCCGGCTCGACGACAGGTGATTCGCAGCGCAGCGGCGAGGATGTGGTCTTCGCGGTCGGGCTGGAGTAGTGCGCAGCAAGGCGTCGATGATTTGCGCGCTGGCTCGGCGCGGAAAAAGCCCTGCAGCAGTCCCGCAGTACGAGCCCTGGTCACGACGATATCAGCCCCTGACAGCACCTGAGTTGTTGCACTCGGCTCGACGCGCTGGCGTCTCGTCGCAGCGCGAGGGACCAGACGCTCGTATCGACAAGAAAAGTCATGACCGCGATCGCTCGGCCTTGTAGTCGAACGTGTCGTCCCACTCCAGCTTGCCCATGAGTTCCACGATTCGCCGCTGCTCGACTCAGTCCCGCTCCGGCTTGCCCGGACCGACCAATCTGCCATCGCGCCAGCGCGCCTGGACATCCGGCACGCTGTCGAGAAACCAGCTCAATGAGGTGAGCAGCCGGTCGTCGGACTCTTCTTCCAACCGCACGGTGGCCGAATAGTAGAAGTACACGAAGCCAGGATCCTGCTGGCGCGCGGCCAGCAGCGCGCCGACCCCCTTTAACGGCAGATAGGCGTTGTCGCGGTTCGAGAACACCCAATCGCCGTCCGAGATTTCGCGCCAGCCGAGGGTGCCGGCCAGCGGCCGGACTGATGCGCTGCCCGCCGTCGTACTTCCCCCTGTTGCACCGCCCGCTGTTTCTGCGCCCGCCGAACTGCCGCCGACATTGCGCAGCGGCCGCGGCCGATCGACCACCGACCCATTCGCCGCCGCGCGCACCCGCCCCAGCGGCACGAGCAGCTGATAGCGCGGCTCGGGGTCGGACATCCACTCCAGGTACACCCCATTGCGCAGCACCGGTTGGCCGGGCTCCAGCACGCCGAAGCCCCCGCTCCGAATAAACAACATCGCCTTCACCATCGCCAGCCGGCCGGCGCGCAGCTCGGCCTCCTGGCGCGGCGCATCGCGCATCGCCGCGAACCAGGCCAGCGGATCGCGGACGAGGCGAAACGACGATGCGATGCGCTCGATCTGCGCAACACCGGTGTCCAGGTCGACCTCCTTGCGAACCGCGTGCCACACCAGCTGCAGCCGGCGCGCCCGATCGGCGTACAGGAACTGATAGGCCGGCTCGGTCACGCTGCCACGTGTGTAGGTGCCCTCGAAGGCGGTCAGCGTGCCCGTGCCGAGCGTGCGGGCGGGCAGCTTCTTGCGCTGCTCGTAGCTGATGGCCATCCGGCGCGGCGGCGTGTTGTACTCCTCGTCGGAGGCGTCCGGCGCCATCACCGACACGATCAGCTGCTGCCGATAGGCGGTGATGCTGCCCATCGAGGCCCACAGGTAGGTCGACGAAAACCCGAAGGTGAGCCGCTCCATCAGATCCGACCGATAGAGGCTCTGCTCGCGGGTCGAGAGCGTCGACGGTTCGATCAGCACGGTGATCTTGTCTTCGTTCGCGAGATGGGCGGGCACGCTGATTCGGGCGATGTCGGCCAGCGCACGCTCGGTCAGGCGGGGCTGGGCCGAGCACGCGATGGCCAGCGTGCTCAGGCATATCGACAGCAGTCTCTTCATCGGCCCAGCTTCCGATCGAGGTCGGCGAACGCGCGTTCGGCGGCATGCCTGGAGGGATCGCAAGCAGGGAGCCTGCGTTGACAGCAGTATGCGGCCAGGCCGCACGCCTGCGATAGCACCACGCGGCGTTGATGTTTGCGCGCTTCGGGGCTAGATTCTCAAATTCGGATTTTGTTCGAATATGCGTACGCCCAAATCTCGCGCCGATCTGCCCGCCGAACCCACTGCCGAGCGCGGCCCCGCCCCAGGGCCGCAATCGGTGGGCCGTGTCATGGCCATTTTCGAATGCCTGGCGGCGCAGCATGATGGCGCCACGCTGTCCGAGCTCGCCGGCTTTGCAGCCGCGCCCAAGACCAGTCTGGTGGGACTGTGCAATGCGCTGCTGGCCGAGGGCTGCCTGAGGCGCGACAGCGCGGGCCGGTTCCACCTGGGCACGCGCATGTTCGCGCTGGCGATGCGCACACTGGCCGGGCGCGAACTCATCGAACTGGCCCGACCGTTTCTGGCCGACCCGCCGCGGCTACCGGCGAGACCGCTGTGCTGGGCGCACTCGCCGAGGGACGCTGATCGGGTCGTCTACCTGGACAAAGTGGACAGCGCCAATTCCATCCGCTACGCGGTCACGGTGGGCGAACGGCGCGAGCTTCACTGCACCGCCTTGGGCAAGGTGCTCCTCAGCCATTTTGCACCGGAGCGGCTCGAACGCTATCTGCAGGCACATCCGCTCGTTCGGTTTACGCCCACTACCATCACCGACGCTACCCGGCTTCGCGCGGAGCTGCGCCGCATTCGGAATGACGGCATCGGCCGCAACCGCGGCGAACGCATTCAGGACGCCGAAGGCCTGGCCGCTGCGGTGTCGGACTCGAGCGGCGAGGTGGTTGCCGGCGTGCTGATCGCCGGACCCGCTGTGCGCATGGCGGCAAATCGCGCCCACAACGAGCAACGGGTGCGCGAGACCGCCGAGGCACTGACCCGAGTGCTGGGCGGCCCGGAGGTGGTTCAAGCATCGTCGCGCCGCAGCGGCCGGCCTGGCGCGAAGGCCGGCCCCGCTGCCCGGTAAGCCGAACCCGATGCGCTAAACCCCGATCGTATAACCCCCGTTCACCGACAGATGCTGGCCGGTGATGTAGCTGGCGGCCTGAGACAGCAGAAAGCACACCGGCTGCGAGACTTCGTCCGGAGTTGAAAACCGCCCCATCGGAACCTGCGCCAGCAGACGGTCGCGGAACTTCTCCGACCGGACGGTTTCGGTCATTTCGGTCTCGACCACGCCGAAGCAGATCGAGTTCACCCGGATGCCCTTGCCCGCCCATTCGCGGGCCGCGCTCATCGTGATGCCCATGACGCCGGACTTCGCGGCGCCATAGTTGATCTGCCCGATCGTGCCGCGCCGGCCCGCATCCGACGAGATGTTCACGATCGACGCGGGGCTGGTGTCGCCGGCCTCGGCCCGCTCGAGCATGTGGCGCCCCACCGCCTGCAGGCAGTAGAAGACGCCCGACAGATTCACATCGATCACCTGCTGCCAGGCCTCGACCGACATCTTGCTGATCATCGCCGCGCGAACGATGCCGGCATTGTTGACCAGGCCGTGGATCGCGCCGTGGCTGTCGGCCACCCGCGCAACCAGGTCCTGCACGAAGGCCGGATCGGCCACCGAGCCGGCGTAGGCCTGCGCCCGCGCGCTGCCCAGCGTCTGCGCCAGTGCGTTCACCTTGTCGGCCTGCCGGTCGACCAGGATCACCCGGCCGCCGAGGCCGACGACGAGTTTCGCGACCCCCTCGCCGATGCCTTGGGCGGCGCCGGTGACGATGATGGTTTGGTTCTCCAGGCTCATCGGGTTGTGCATGCTCAGCTCCTCGGTCGTGAGATCTGTTCGGCCAGCGCCAGCAGGTTGCGGGCCTGCTTCAGGTGCGGCATGTCGAGCATCTTGCCGTCCAGGCCCGCGGTTCCCACGCCCGGATTGCGCTCGAACACATCGACCACGCGCCGGGCGTGGGCGATCTCGGCATCGGACGGCGTGAACGCGCGGTTGATCACGTCGGCCTGGTCCGGATGGATCGCGATCTTGCCGATGAAGCCGGCACGGCGGTCGCGCTGGCATTCGGCCGCCAGGCCCTCGAGGTTGCGATAGTCGACATACACCACGCCCACCGGCTGCGCGCCGATCGCGCGCGCGGCGGCCAGGCACAGGGACTTGGCCATCAGGTAGGGGTCGTCGTAGTCGCCGGTGACCGGATGGCGGTTGTCGCTGGCGCCCAGCGCGGCGGCCAGGTCTTCGCCGCCCCAGGTCATCGCGACCAGGCGTGCGGACGGATTGTTCAGGTAGGTGTGGAACGTGAGCAGCGAGGCGGCGGTTTCGGTGGCCACGCTCAGGATCTTGGTCGAGCCGCGCGCCAGGCCTTCGCGTGCCTCGAGCGCGTCGAGGTACTTCGACAGCGTGTCGATATCGGCCGCCGAATACGGCTTGGGCAGGCAGATGCCGTCCGGGGCGCCCGGCATCACCGCCGCGAGATCGGGCAGCGAGGCGTCGGTGTCGAGCGGGTTGATGCGAACCCACAGCTGCTGGCGCGAGCGGTCGGGATTGGCCTGAAGAAAGGCGCGGACCTGATCGCGTGCCACCTGCTGGCGATCCTGCGCGACCGAGTCCTCGAGATCGAGGATCAGCGCGTCGGCCGGGTTCTCGCGCCCCTTGGCCTGCTTGCGTTCGCTGTCGCCGGGGACGAACAGCCAGGAGCGGATGATCATGCCGGCCTCTTGCGCATAGCGTGCGAACGCGCCCGGCGCGCGGTCAGCCGAAGTGTTCGAGCACGACAGCCCGCGTCGGCGCGATTGCTCGCGCACTCCTGATGCGCGGTGCCGTGGATCGTGCGCGTGAACACCGGTGCTTGATCGGATGTCGGCATGCCTGATTGCCATGGGTGCCCATGGTTTCCTGGGGGCGCTGAATGGGGGTGTGAATGAGGGATGTGGAATCCTGAGGAGGTGCGAAGCGGCTGTGATTTGGGGTCGTGCGCGGGATCATCCCGGCCCGGCCGGCGGCGCTGGCGAAGCGGTGACGCCGCCCGCGATGAGTGCCTCGATCCGTTCGTCGCTGTAGCCGATGTCGCGCAGCACCTCGAGGCTGTGCTCGCCCAGGCGCGGCGCGTGGCGGGTTTGCGCTGGCTGCGAATCCGACCACGTGCTGGGGTAAGCCATCTGGCGCAGGCGCCCTTCGCTGGGATGCTCGCCGAACGAGAAGAAGCTGGTGGCCTCCAGGTGCGGGTCGGCCAGCAGCGAGTCGGGGGTATGCAGCGGCATGGCCGGCACATCGGCCTTGCTGAACAGCTCGAGCCACTGGGCGGTGGTCCGGGTGAGCAGCAGTTGTGCCAGCTCCTGGTACAGCGCGCCGATGTGCTCGGTGCGCGCGGTCATGCTGGCGTAGCGCGGATCGGCTTCGAACTCGGCCTCGCGGCCCAGCGCCCGGAAGAACGATCGCCAGTGCCCATCGGTGTAGATCATCGCGCACACGAAGCCGTCCTGCGTGCGGTACGGGCGGCGATCCGGGTTGAGCATGCGCGGGTAACCCAGCGCGCCGATCGGCGGATCGAAGGTATGCCCGGCGAGATGGTCGCCCAGCACGAAGCTGGCCATCATCTCGAACATCGGCACCTCGATCTTCTGGCCCTGCCCGGTGCGGCTGCGGCTGAACAGCGCGGCACTGATCTGCCCGACCGCCCACAGCGCGACGCCCCTATCCACGAAGGCCGTGGGCGAGTAGCGCGGCTCGCCGCCATCGGCCATGTGCGACAGCCAGGGCACGGCCACCGCGCCCTGGATCAGGTCGTCGAACGCGGGTTTGGCCGCGTAGGGTCCGCTTTGCCCGTAGCCGAACAGCCCGGCGTAAATGATGCGCGGATTGACCGCCGACACCGCCTCGTAGCCCAGGCCCAGGCGCGCCATCGCCGCCGGGCGCACGTTGGTGACCACCACATCGGCCGAGCGGATCAGATCGAAGGCGGCCGCCAGCCCCGCCGGCTGCTTCAGGTCGAGGACCAGGCTGCGTTTGCTGCGGTTGATGTTCAGGAAGATCGCGCCCATGCCCGCGTGGCGCATCGGCCCGATCCCGCGCACCGGATCGCCGCCGGGCGATTCGACCTTGATCACATCGGCCCCCATGTCGCCCAGGATCTGGGTGGCGTAGGGCGCCATCAGCATGCTCGAGATGTCGACGATCCGCACGCCTTCCAGCGGCCCCGTCATTGGGTGCTC
>JADJVQ010000086.1 GCA_016710525.1 Burkholderiaceae bacterium | reverse complement strand
GGGCGGCCAGTTGCTGGTGGTGTCGGCCCATGACGCCGAAGATGTGGCACTGCACCGCGCCCGGGATGCCTTGAGCTTTCCGATCGTGGCCGATCCCGAGCGGGTCGCGGCCCGCCGCTTCGGTGTGCTGGTCCCCGGTGTCGGGTGCGGTGCGGCGGCGGACCTGCCGGGCCGGGCCGAGCCGATCGCGGTCCTGCCGGCGACCTTCGTGGTCGGCACCGACCGCCGCATCGCCTTTGCCTTCGTCGATCCGGACCCACGCCAGCGTGCCGAGCCGGCCCGGGTCGTCCAGGTTCTGGCCGCGCTGGTGACGCCGGCGTAGCCGACGCGGCGGGCGTGGGTTTACAGTGGATGGTTCGTGATCCCACCCCGCGTTCCGGAGACTTTATGAGTGCTTTTCCCAATTCCGCCAGCATGCGTGTCGTGGCCCCGGCCGCCGCCACGGTGCGCAGCGCCGCCGCGCAGCGCGACATGACGTATCACCTGCATCCGTCGAGCAATCTGGCCGCGGTGCAGACCGAGGGGCCGCTGGTGATCTCACGCGGCGACGGCGTCTACGTCATCGACGAACACGGCAGGCGCTACATCGAAGGCATGGCGGGTCTGTGGTGCGCGGGCCTGGGGTTCTCGGAGCGCCGCCTGGCCGAGGCGGCCCATCGGCAGATGCTCGAACTGCCCTTCTACCACTCGTTCTCGGGCAAGGTGCCCGAGATCTCGACCCTGCTGGCCGAGCAGATCATGGCGGTGGCGCCAGAAGGCCTGGCGCGCGTGTTTTTCGCCAACTCGGGCTCCGAGGCGAACGACTCGGCGGCCAAGCTGGTCTGGTATTACAACAATGCGCTGGGCCGCACGGCCAAGAAGAAGATCATCTCGCGCAAGCGTGCCTACCACGGCGTGACCGTGGCCTCCGGCAGCATGACGGGACTGGCATTCGCGCACACCGACTGGGACCTGCCCGCCGCCCGCATGCTGCACACCAGCACGCCGCACTACTGGCGCGGCGCCCGGCCGGGCGAATCGGAAGACGCCTATTCGGCACGGCTGGCCGACGAGCTCGAGGCGCTGATCCAGGCCGAGGGGCCGGACACCATCGGCGGATTCATCGCGGAACCGGTGATGGGCGCGGGCGGTGTGATCATTCCGCCCGCCGGCTATTTCGAGCGGGTCCAGCAGGTCCTGGCGCGGCACGACATCCTGTTCATCGCCGACGAGGTGATCTGCGGGTTCGGGCGCACCGGCCAGATGTTCGGCAGCCAGACCTTCGGGATCCGGCCCGACATCCTGACCTGCGCCAAGATGCTGACCAGCGGCTACCAGCCGATGTCGGCGATGATGGTCACGCCGCGCATTTTCGAGGCGCTGCTGCACCAGTCCGAGAAGCTGGGTGTTTTCGGCCACGGCTTTACCTACTCGGGGCATCCGGTGCCGGCGGCCGTGGCGCTCGAGACCCTGGCGATCTACCGCGAACGCGACATCCTGGGCCATGTGCGCTCCATGACCCCGCACCTGCAGGACGGTCTGCGGGCGCTGGGCGAGCACCCGCTCGTGGGCGAAGCGCGCGGCGTGGGCCTGATCGGCGCGCTCGAGCTGGTGCGCGACAAGCGCGATCGCAGCAGCTTCGACGGCAAGGCCGGGGTGGGCGCCAAGGTGGTGGCCAACGCGCAGCGGCGCGGGGCGATCGTGCGCTCGCTGCCGGGCGACATCATCGCCTTTTCGCCGCCGCTGATCATCCAGCCCCACGAAATCCGCGAACTGCTCGATGCGGTCAAGGGGGCGCTGGACGACACCTGGGCCCAGACCCGCAACCTCTGAATCCGGGCGCACGCGGGTGCGGCCATGAAAAAAAGGGCGCCCCGCGGGGCGCCCCTTTCTCGGCCGGGTTCACGGCCGAGGCCTGGCTCAGTAGACGAAGATCGGATTGATGATCGCCTGAACCGCGCCGGTGATGCGCGAGGGTCCGAGCGTGAACAGGCCTTCGTAGACCTTGTCCTTGACGGCTTCCTCGGCATTCACGTTCTCGAGGATGTGCATGCCGTTTTCGGTCAGCAGGATCTGGTGGACATGGAACACGTTGCTGGCCACCTCGAACGGGATCACTTCGAGGGCCCAGGTGTCGGCGCCCACCGCCGCCACATTCAACGAGGCGAGGTACCGGGCGCCTTCCACGCCCAGGCCGGGTTCGACCGAGCCATAGCGCTTGTCGTCCTTGCCGATCAGCTTGGTCCAGCCGGTGTAGAAGATGACGACGTCGCCCTTGCCCGGAGGTTTGATGCCCTGGCGCGCGACGGCCGCGTCGATTTCCTTCCGGTTGAAGGCGGTGCCCTCGGGCACCGGGTCCTTGCCGGTCAGGCCGACCATGTCGAGGATCACGCCGCGGGTCGCGATGGCCGGAACGTTCTCGATGCCGAGCTTCTTCAGCCCGCCCGCCGTGACGAAGTCGCCCGCCTTGTTGCAGTTGTAGTAGACATTGGCGGTGCCGATGTGGCCGAGGCCATCGAGCTGCGAGCCGATGCCCACCCAGCCCATGATGATGTCGTCGTTGTAGTTCGTCTTCGTGGCGCCGAGCGAGGCGCCGTTTTCCTGGCCGGGCGAGAGCACCGTGAGCGAGAAGGTGCGCGGCGCGTAGGCGGGTGTCTTGCTGTTGGTCTCGATCCCCATCCGGATCGACTTGCCCCTCTTGATGAGCTTGCCGGCCTCCAGGACGTTGGCGGAGGTGATGTTGTTCAGCGCGCCGATCTGGTCATTGGGGCCCCACTTCGACGGGCTGCAGGGCGCGGTTTGAGCCTGCGCCGGCATGGCCAGTGCCATGGCAAGGGCCGACAGAACTGGTGCCAGGTGTGACAGTTTCATGGGTACTCCTCCTCAGGTAGGGATCGGGCGATCAGGTCGCTTGGGCGACACTCGTTGCGGCGCGCCGTCGGCTTGGCCTGGAGGCCATGCGTCGGGCGTGACCCGCGAATGTGCGTCATGCACGGGCCGCTGGTAAGACGCAGCGCAACATCGGCTGTTGCGTGCCGGATGACAGCGCCGGGTTGCCGAATGACGATTTCAGGGCGGAAGCGAGGGGAGACGGCGCAGGTACCAGCCTTCGTCGAACAGCTTGACCGCCCCTGGCACGTACACCACCAGCACCGTGACGATCATGCCTTCCAGCCAGGCCTCGCCGCTGGCCAGCAGCAGGGCGTAGGGCAGGAAGGCCTCGAGGAAGTCGCGTGGCGGCTGCGGCGCGAGGCTGGCATAGAGCGTGGCCGACGCCAGCAGCTGCAGGACATACGCCGCGAGCAGGCCGAACAGGCCGCAGCCGAGCAGGAAGACGAAGAGGTTGCGTGGCAACAGCCGTTTGCAGGCCTGCACGATGGCCCACATGGCCCACACCGGCATCACCGCGCAGACCAGAACCCGCAGGCCCCAGGTGTTCAGGCTGTCCAGCGCCGCGGGGCCGGCGGCTGGGGATTGGAGCAGGGGCGCGAGCAGCAGCACCGCGGCCATCGACATCAGTGCCCGTGGATAGCCCACCAGCAGCGCGAGGAAGGCCGAGCCCAGGTACTGCACCTGGAGTCCGGAATCGAGCGAGATGCCCATGTGCTGGCCCAGCAGGACGGCGGCGGTGGCCAGTGCCCAGACGGTGTGCTCGAAGAGACTGCCGCTCCAGCGGGCCCGGCGGGCGGCTTCGAAGAGTGTCAGCAGGGCCACCAGCGTGGTGCCCCAGATCAGGGCGTCGGACAGCGGGTAGGCGAACACGGCGGTCGGTTCGCGCCGGTCAGCGCGACGAGAGCTGGTGGGCCTGGCCGATGGCCGCCAGCAGGCTGCGCGGATCCGCCAGGCCGGTGCCGTGTTCGCCGGGCTGCCCGGCGATGTCGAAGGCCGTGCCGTGGTCGGGGCTGGTGCGCACGAAGGGCAGGCCGATGGTGATGTTCACGCCTTCGTCCAGGCCCAGGTACTTGACCGGAATCAGGCCCTGGTCGTGGTACATCGCGATCACGACGTCGAACTCACGCAGGCCGCGGGCCCTCATGAACACCGTGTCGGGCGCGAACGGGCCGCGGGCATCGATGCCTTCGGCGCGCGCCTGCGCGATCACCGGCGCGATCAGGTCGATCTCCTCGCGCCCGAACAGGCCGGATTCGCCGGCGTGCGGGTTCACGCCGGCCAGCGCGATGCGCGGCGCCGCGATGCCCATCGTCAGCAGGGCGCGGTGGGTGATCCGCAGGGTTTCGAGGATGCCCTCGTGAGACAGAGCCTCCAGGGCGGCACGTAGTGCCAGGTGGATGGTGACCAGCACGGTGCGCAGTTCGTGGTTGGCGAGCATCATCCGGACCGGCACATCGCCGGCCAGGTGGGCCAGCAGTTCGGTGTGGCCCGGCCAGTGATGGCCGGCCAGGTGCAGGGCTTCCTTGGCCAGCGGGGCGGTGACCATGGCGCGGACTTCGCCGCGCAAGGCCAGTTCGGCGGCCCGGCAGACATAGCGGAAGGCGGCATCGCCGCCGCGGGCCTGCAGGCTGCCCTGCGGCAGGTCGGCGGGCAGTGCGGTGGTGGCGATCACCGGAACCGAAGCGCCGAAGGCGGCGAGCGGATCGTCCGGATTGGCGCCGGTGGCGGCGGCGCGCAGCGCGCCCGGTGAGGCGATCGGCGCGATCTCCAGGCCCAGGCGCAGGCGCTCGGACTCGCGGCGCAGCAGACCGACGTCGCCGATGACCACGCAGGGCGCCGGCAAACCGGCTGCGAAGGCCTTGAGGATGATCTCGGGGCCGATCCCGCAGGGATCGCCCAGGGTGATGGCGATCGGCCGCGGGCCGGAGCGCCCGTAGGCGCCCGCCTGGACAGGTACTCCGTGGGGTTCGCTCGACAGGTGGCCGCGGGTCGGTTCCATCAGCGTGCCGCGGCGTCCAGCACCGCGCCCAGCAGCACGGCGGCACCGGCGGCGATGTCGGCGGGTTGGGCGTTTTCGATTTCGTTGTGGCTGATGCCGCCTTCGCAGGGCACGAAGATCATGGCCGTCGGACAGGTGCGCGCCACATAGACCGCGTCGTGCCCGGCGCCGCTGGCCAGCCGGCGGACCGGGTGGCCCAGGCGGGCGGCGTGGCGTTCGATGCCGGCGACCAGCTGCGGGTCGAATGCGCAGGGCGGGAAGTAGACGACCTCGCGCAGGTCGATCTCGACCCTTTCTTCGCGGGCGATCCGGGCGGCCTCGGCACGCAGCTGGCTGACCATCGTGTCGAGCGTTTCGTCACGGGCATTGCGAAGGTCGACCGTGAACTCGACGCGCCCCGGGATGACGTTGCGCGAATTGGGATGCACGAACAGCTGGCCGACAGTGCCGCGGGCGTAATCGGGGGCGTCGGTTGCGATCGTGCGCACGACCTGCACCATCCGTGCGGCTGCCAGCAGGGCGTCGCGGCGCATCGGCAGCGGCGTCGGACCGGCATGCGCGTCCTGACCGGTCACCGTGGCGTCGAACCAGCGCTGGCCCAGGGCGCCTTCGACGGCGCCGATCGTGATTCCCTCGGCCTCCAGCACCGGACCCTGTTCGATGTGCGGCTCGAAGTAGGCGGCAAAGCGTGGCGCACTGTCCCGCCCGGCATAGCCGATGTCGGCCAGTGCGCGGTCCACGCGGATGCCCTCGCGATCGACCTGGGCCAGGCAATGGTCCAGCGGGAAGGCGCCGGCGTAGACCCCCGACCCCATCATCACCGGCGTGAAACGGGTGCCTTCCTCGTTGGTCCAGATGGCGACGCAGATCGGGCGCGCGGTCTGCAGGCCGGCATCGTTCAGGGCGCGAATGACCTCGACTCCGGCGAGCACGCCGTAGTTGCCATCGAAACGTCCGCCGGTTGGCTGGGTGTCGACGTGGCTGCCGATGGCCACCGGAAGGCCGGCCGGATCGTCGCAGGGTCGGGCATCGGGGCCTTCGCCATCCATGCCATTGCCGCGTTGCCCTGCGCGGATACCGAAGACATTGCCGATGGCGTCGATGCGGATTTCGCAGCCGGCCTCGCGCAGCCATCCGACCACGCGATCGCGGCCCTGGCGATCGAGGTCGGTGAGTGCGAGCCGGCAGACGCCGCCCTTGGGTGTGGCGCCCAGGCTGGCGAGTTCCATCAGGCTGGCCCACAGGCGCTCTGGATTGATGCGGGGGACGGCGGGCGGGGTATGGGGCAGGGCTGACATGGAGCGGCTCCGGGTGGCGTGGGCGTGGCGTTCAGGGACTATCAGGCTGCCTGGGCAAACGGGGTGGCTCGTCTTGGCGCGGCGCCCAGTGCGTTGGACAGCTCCTGGGCGAGCTGACGGACCGACGCCACCAGCTCGCTGCGCCGGCGGGTGCTCAGGCCCGCCTTGATGACACTGACGGCCACGGCGGCGACGGCTTCCGGGCGGCGTGGGCCGTACACGGGTGCGCCAAAACATTGCATGCCCTCGGCGGTCTCTTCGTCGTCCGTGGCGTAGCCCTGCTTGCGCACACCGGCGAGCTGGCGCAACAGCGCGGCGGCCGACGCGACGCTGTGTCGTGTCGGGCGGTTGAAGGGCTGGCGCGCCAGGAGGGAGCGCACGGTGTCATCGGGCAGCGAAGCCATCATCGCCTTGCCCGACGAGGTGAAGGCGGCGGGGAAGCGGCCGCCGACCCGGAAGTTCACCGCCAGCGGGCGCGAACCCGGCCGGCAGGCCAGGTAGAGGACTTCGGCGCCTTCGAGCACGGCGAGCATCACGGTTTCGGTGGCCAGCGGTTCGATTCGCCGCGCGTTGGCGTCGAACGCGCGCAGGATGTCGCTCTGAGCGACATAGGCATCGGCCCATTGCAGCGGTCGGGTACCCAGGGAGAATTCACCGTCGTCATTGCGCCGCGCCAGGCCGTGGGCAACCAGCGTGGCGAGCAGGCCATGGACGCTGCTCTTGGGCAGCGCAAGGCGCCGGGCGAGTTCGGCCAGCGCCAGCGGTTCATGCGACGCGGCCAGCGCGTCGATCAGGCGGACCGCGCGGTCGACCGCGGGCACGCGCGGGGCGTCGGCAGGAGGCAGGAGGTCTGGCATGGTGGCTCGGGTCGGTTCTTGGGTCGGAAGACCGGGCGCGGATTGACAGCGCGTCGGATTCGGTTCGACAATCGTCGCATGTTCTGAATGATCGTTCAATAGGCTGAACAGTGCCGCGAGGCATCTTGATGGCAGGCGGGGCCGCTTGACCGGTGCATGGTTCCCGCCGGATCGCCTCGCCGGACGTCGGCCTAGACGACGCGTCTCATCTCATCCAAGCCGTGCTCGACCGGGTGCGGCAGCGACATCCCCGAAGGAGTTTTCATGGGCAGCTCAGAAAGCCGCTTGACGGCGCAACTCGGCACCGACGTGGGCCATTGGATTGGCGGCGCAGAGGCGCCGGGCACCGCGCAGGATCGTTACGCCGATGTGTATAACCCGGCCACCGGCGCGGTGGCCAGGCGTGTGGCGCTGGCCACGCCCGTCCAGGTCGACGTGGCGGTGAAGGCGGCTGCCGCCGCGTTTCCGGCGTGGTCGGCGACGCCGGCGCTGCGCCGTGCGCGGGTGCTCTTCAAGTTCAAGGAACTGGCCGAGCGCCACAGCGGCGAGCTTGCGGCCCTGATCACGGCTGAGCATGGCAAGGTGTTCAGCGATGCCGAGGGAGAGCTGACCCGCGGGCTCGAGGTGGTGGAGTTCGCCTGCGGCATCCCGCAGCTGCTCAAGGGCGAATACAGCGAGCAGGTGGGCACCGGCATCGACATGTACTCGGTGCGCCAGTCGCTCGGTGTGTGCGTCGGCATCACGCCGTTCAACTTCCCGGTGATGGTGCCGATGTGGATGTTTCCGGTGGCGCTGGCCTGCGGCAACACGTTCATCTTGAAGCCGTCCGAGCGCGACCCCTCGGTGTCGCTGATGATCGCGCGCCTGCTCAAGGAGGCCGGTCTGCCGGACGGTGTGTTCAATGTGGTTCAAGGCGACAAGGTGGCGGTGGATGCGCTGCTGTCGCATCCCCAGGTGGACGCCGTGAGCTTCGTCGGCTCCACCCCGATCGCCCGTTATATCCATGACACCGCGGCGGCCAATGGCAAGCGGGTGCAGGCGCTGGGCGGCGCCAAGAACCACATGGTGGTGATGCCCGACGCGGATCTCGATCAGGCGGTCGATGCGGTGATCGGCGCGGCCTACGGGTCGGCGGGCGAGCGCTGCATGGCGGTGTCGGTGACGGTGGCGGTGGGCGATATTGCCGACCGCATGGTGGCGCGGCTGAAGGAGCGGGTGCCCGCGATCCGCGTGGCCAACGGCATGGACCCGGCGGCCGAGATGGGGCCCCTGGTGACCCGGGCGCACTACGAGAAGGTGAAAGGGTACGTCGATACCGGAGTGGCCGAGGGCGCGCGGCTGGTGGTCGACGGGCGCGATGTGAAAGTGGCCGGGCACGAGAACGGCTTTTTCCTGGGCGGCTGCCTGTTCGACGACGTCAAGCCGGGCATGCGCATCTACCGCGAGGAAATTTTCGGGCCGGTGCTGTGCATCGTGCGGGCCAGGAATTTCGAGGAAGCCTTGCAGCTGATCAACTCGCATGAGTTCGGCAACGGCACGGCGATCTTCACCCGCGATGGCGACGCCGCGCGGGAGTTCGCCAACCGGGTTCAGATCGGCATGGTGGGCATCAACGTGCCGATTCCGGTGCCGATGGCCTTTCACTCGTTCGGCGGCTGGAAGGCGTCGCTGTTCGGTGACCATCACATGCATGGGCCGGAAGGGGTGCGCTTCTATACCCGCTACAAGGCCGTGACCCAGCGCTGGCCGGCCGGCATTCGTGCGGGTGCCGATTTTTCGATTCCCACCCTGAAGTGAGGCGGACATGACACTGCAACTCAAGGCGATGGCGTTGCTCAGGAACCAGGGGTACATCGATGGCCGCTGGAGCGCCGCCGATGCCGGTGGTGTCTTCAAGGTGACGAACCCGGCCACGGGCGCCACGGTCTGCGAGGTGGCCGACATGGGGGCGGGCGAAACGCGTCGGGCGATCGAAGCGGCCGGGCGTGCGTTGCCGGCCTGGCGCGCCCGCACGGCCAAGGATCGTGCGGCGGTCCTGCGCAGGTGGTTCGACCTGGTGATGGCCAACGCCGATGACCTGGCGCTGCTGATGACGACCGAGCAGGGCAAGCCGCTGGGCGAAGCGCGTGGCGAGGTGGTTTACGGGGCGTCGTTCATCGAGTGGTTTGCGGAGGAGGGCAAGCGGGTCGAGGGCGACATCATTCCGACGTACGCGCCGGATCGCCGCATCCTGGTGATGAAGCAGCCGATCGGTGTGTGTGCGGCGATCACACCCTGGAATTTTCCGATCGCGATGATCACTCGCAAGGTGTCGCCGGCCCTGGCGGCGGGCTGCACGGTGGTCATCAAGCCGGCCGAGGCCACCCCGCTGTCGGCGCTTGCGTTGGCCCATCTGGCCGAGCAGGCAGGGTTCCCGCCAGGTGTTATTAATGTAATCGTGGGAGATGGCAACAAATCGCCGGAGATAGGTTTGGAAATGTGTACCAACCCGGTGGTGCGCAAGGTGTCTTTCACCGGATCCACCGAGGTGGGACGCATTCTCCTGCGCCAGTCCGCCGACACGGTCAAGAAGCTGTCGCTGGAGCTGGGGGGCAATGCGCCCTTCATCGTGTTCGACGACGCCGACCTCGACGCGGCGGTGGAGGGCGCCATTGCGTCGAAATACCGCAACGCCGGGCAAACCTGCGTGTGCGCCAACCGGCTGTATGTGCAGGCGGGCGTCTATGACGAGTTTGCGCGCCGCCTGGCCGTGAAGGTCGCTGAATTCAAAGTGGGTCACGGGACAGAGCCGGGCGTGACCATCGGGCCTCTGATCGAAGCAGCCGCGGTTGCCAAGGTCGAGGAGCACATTGCCGATGCGCTGGCCAAGGGCGCCACACTGGCTCTGGGGGGCAAGCGCCACGCGCTGGGCGGGCTGTTCTTCGAGCCGACGCTGCTCACCGGCGTCACTGCCCAGATGCGGGTCGCGCGCGAAGAGACGTTCGGGCCCGTCGCGCCCTTGTTCAAATTCGACGAGGAGGCCGAGGTGATCGCGCAGGCCAATGCGACCGAGTTCGGTCTGGCCGCCTATTTCTTTTCGCGCGATGTCGGGCGCATCTTCCGGGTGGCCGAGGCGCTGGAGACCGGGATGGTCTGTGTGAACAGCGGACTGCTGTCCACCGAAGTGGCGCCCTTCGGCGGGGTCAAACAATCGGGCCTGGGGCGCGAGGGGTCGCGGTATGGCATCGAAGACTACCTCGAGGTGAAGTACGTCTGTCTGGCCGGGTTGTGATGGCCGATTCCGGGAGTGCCGGATCATGAAGGTCAGGGCGGCGGTGCTGCGGGAAATGGGCTTGCCTGCGCCTTATGCGCAGAGCCGGCCTTTGTCGATCGAGGAGGTCGTGCTGGCGCCCCCGGGGCCGGGTGAACTGCGGGTCCGGGTCCGGGCAGCGGGTCTGTGCCATTCGGACTTGTCGGTCGTCAATGGCGACAGGGCCTGGCCGATGCCGATCGTGCTAGGCCATGAGGCGGCTGCGGAAGTGGTCGAGATCGGCCCTGGCGGCAGTGATCTGTCGGTCGGTGATGCGGTCGTGCTGATCTTTCGCCCGACATGCGGTGCTTGCCTGAGCTGTTCGACGGGCCGTCCTGCGCTGTGCGGGCCTGGGGGCGACGCGAACGGGGCAGGCTCGCTGCTGGGCGGGTATCGCCGCCTGATGGCGGCGGGCGGTCGAGGAGGAATCGGGGCGGCGCCCGATGGTGTTCTGAATCATCACATGGGGTGCTCGGCGTTCGCCGAGTACGCCACGGTCTCGCGGCGCTCGGTGGTGCGGATCGAACCAGGGTTTGGCCTGGGATGAAGCCGCTCTGTTCGGCTGCGCGGTGCTGACCGGCGCGGGAGCAGTCTTCAATACCGCGCGGATGGAAGCGGGGGCCCGTGCGGCGGTGGTGGGGCTTGGGGGCGTCGGATTTTCGTCGCTGCTGGCGGCGGCGGCCTGTGGGGCGCGGGCGATCGTGGCGGTCGATCTGCTCGAGTCGAAACTCGAGACAGCGCGGTCGCTGGGGGCCACGCACTGCTTCAACGCGGCCGATCCGCAGATCATTGACAAGGTCAAGGAGGCGACCGGCGGAGGCGTGGATTACGCGTTCGAAATGGCGGGCAGCGTCAAGGCGCTCGAGCTGGCCTATCGCATCACGGCCCGGGGCGGCACCACCGTCACGGCAGGTCTGCCCAACCCGGCAGCCAAGTGGGAACTGCAGGCGGTCAGCCTGATCGCCGAGGAGCGCACGGTGAAGGGCAGTTACATCGGGTCTTGTGTGCCTGCCCGGGATGTGCCGCGGTTCGTGGCGATGTATCGCGCGGGGCATCTGCCGGTGAATCGCCTGCTCTCGGAGAGGGTGCCTCTGGCGGAGATCAATCCTGCGCTGGACCGTCTCGCACGAGGCGAGGCGATCCGGCAGGTCATCATGATGGACTGACGGCGACGATCGAATGGACGAATACGACTACATCGTGGTGGGGGCGGGAACCGCTGGCTGCCTGCTGGCCAATCGGCTGTCGGCCGACCCGGCCCATCGGGTCCTGCTGCTCGAGGCGGGCGGGAAGGACGACTACATCTGGATTCATATTCCGGTTGGCTACCTGTACTGCATCGGCAATCCGCGGACCGACTGGCTGTACATGACAGAACCGGAGGCCGGACTGAACGGCCGCAGTATTCGGTATCCGCGTGGCAAGGTGTTTGGCGGGTGTTCGTCGATCAACGGCATGATCTACATGCGGGGGCAGAAGGGGGACTACGATGGCTGGGCGGCCCTGGGCAATGCCGGGTGGTCGTGGGACGACGTGCTGCCGTACTTCAAGGCCCATGAGCACTATCATCGCCTGGACAAGGGGGGATCTGACCCCATGCACGGGCATGGGGGGGAGTGGCGCGTGGAGCCGCAGCGTCTGCGCTGGGAAATTCTCGAGGCTTTCCGGGATGCTGCGGCGGAGCAGGGCATTGGTGCCTGCGATGATTTCAATCGCGGCGACAACTTCGGCTGCGGATATTTCGAGGTGAACCAGCGGCGAGGTATTCGCTGGAATGCGGCGAAGGCGTTTCTGCGAACCGCCATCGAGCGCAATAACCTGACGGTGCTCAGTGGCGCCCACGTGGAACGTTTGCGGTTGAGTCAGGACGGCTCGAAGCGTGTGCTCGGGGTGGAGTATCGGGACAGCAATGGCGGCGAGACGGTTGTTTCGCTGGCGAAGCGGGAGGTCGTGCTGGCCGCGGGCGCCGTTGGGACACCACAGATTCTCGAGCTGTCGGGCATCGGCGATCCTCAGGTGCTGGCGGCTGCGGGGGTACCGGTCCAGGTGGCGCTGCCCGGTGTGGGAGCGAATCTGCAGGATCATCTTCAGCTGCGGACGGTGTTCAAGGTGCGCAATGTGCTGACCTTGAACGAACAGGCGAACTCGTGGTTCGGCAAGGCGAAGATGGGCCTGGAGTATCTGCTGTTTCAAAGCGGTCCGATGTCGATGTCGCCGAGTCAGTTGGGTGCCTTTGCGAGATCCAGCGACGAGCACGTGCGCGCGAATGTCGAGTATCACGTTCAGCCTTTGTCGCTCGATAAGTTTGGCGATCCCTTGCATGACTTCCCGGCGTTTACCGCATCTGTGTGCAATCTGCGCCCGACCTCTCGTGGTTCGATCCATATTCGAAGCGCCCGTTCCGAGGATTCGCCAGCGATTGCGCCGAATTATTTGTCGACACCGGAAGACCGGCAGGTGGCTGCGGATTCGATCCGATTGACGCGGCGTATTGTTCGGGGAAAGGCGCTCGCGCGCTATTCGCCGGAGGAGTTCGTGCCCGGTCCCCAGTTCGATACCGATGAATTGCTGGCCGAGGCGGCTGGGCAGGTGGGTACGACCATCTTCCATCCGGTGGGGACCTGCCGCATGGGGTTGCCGGAGGATCGGATGTCGGTCGTGGACAGTCAGTTGCGCTGCCTTGGGGTCGCCGGATTGCGGATTGCCGATGCCTCGGTCATGCCGACCATCACCTCGGGCAATACGAATTCCCCGACCTTGATGATCGCGGAGAAGGCGGCTTCGATGATGCTGGGAGATCGGAGCTGAGGCAAATAGGGGGAAGCAGACCGCCGGGGATTGGGATGTGTTTCACGTGGAACATGTTGAAGCAGACGTGTGCTTCTTCGAAGGATTGCAATCGCGGCAGGCAGATGCACCCCGATGACAGGCGGCCGATTCTGGATTCCTCGTTCTGGTAGCTCGAAGCGCCTGGGTTGCTGACTGTCTGACAGTGCAGGCGGGCGACGTGGAGCAGTGCATTGAATCCTGTGGCCGGTGCGTTCGTGGGAAGATTCGAAGTGCCATTCCAATGAGCGGACACCTGATTCTTCCGCGTGGATGCGGGCCAGTCGAAATGGTTGAATAAACAGGGCCTCGTTGCTCGGCAGGACTCCGCTGAGCTTGCGGGCATCGAACAGCCCGTGTCGCAATCAGTGAACACCCCGAACGGGAGGGGCGGGGATCGAGACAGGGGCGCGAAACGCTCTGGAGGCGGAGCGATTCGTCGACCCAGCCCACTGAATGACTCGTCCAAGCGCAGGCTTCGGCCCCCTAGCTTCATGGTCGACCGATGGCCGGCCTCAACACCACGTTTGCCGTTGGGCGTACAGGTAACGACGAGATTGAACTTCTCGGGCGCTTGTACCTGGCTGTTTCCCGGCGTCTGCGTCGTTGAGATGCCGGGCCGGTCCGTGGGCCCACGCGATGCTCGACGGCCACACTCCCCGGAGCACCGCCGAGCGGCGCCGATTTGCGGTGGAACTCCCTGGCTCCACGCGCGAAATCGGATGGGGATTCGTTGCACCCCGTGCCGCATTCTTCGTCGTGTCCGCCTGCTCTCAGGATACGAGTGATGTCGGCGCAGGGTCGGCATGTTGCCGGGTCTCCCATCCCGTGGGTTGAGGGACCGGCCGGCGTTGCCCGAGGCGATCACGCCCTATCGCCCTACAGGCGCCAACGGTATCAGAGCGTCGGTGGCCGCACACGAACCCGTCGTCTGCGGAAGTGCCGG
>JADJVQ010000085.1 GCA_016710525.1 Burkholderiaceae bacterium | reverse complement strand
GTTGGTCATCTATCTAGCCTCGATTGTGATCGTTGGCGCTATTCCCGCTACGAATCCGTCTTATACGGCTGCTCTGAAGGCCTGGTACGGGCTGCTGATTGGGGGTGGCTTTGCTGGAGATACTAGAACTGCAACAGCACTTCGTGCCATTGTTACTGAGTAACGTACTGCTGCTGGAAGCCGAAACGAGACATACAAGCCATATAAGCACCTTTCGCGTCAGATACCTCAGGTAGCTCCCGGCCAAGCATCGCGTTGATGCCGCGACCCATAGAGACACCAGCCCTCGCTGAAAGCGCATTCAGGCTAATGTCACTATTCTCTTTGATGAATTGACTACGTTGTTGGTCTTCGATATCCGCTGCACTGGCGACTGGCCGAGAGCGAACATGAGTTGAGCACTCTGAATTGGCCACATTGAACATACCCTGGCCTTGTCCTCGAACATCCACCCATTGGTATTGCCCCGTTGCACAAGCAGACAGAGCAACAACATAGGCAACAAGCGCAAGCTTTTTGACCACGTCGTTAGCCTTCATATTTGGTCACTTCTGGGGATCCTTGGTGCCGTCTTTCCCAGTGTAGGGATTGGTGTTCGGCTTAGACGTCCAGTTGTCACGCTGGGTCTGGTTAGGATTGGTTCGCTGATGGGGCGCAACGTAGGTGCCGTCCTTCCTGACATGGCCGGAAACGCTGTTGCTGCCGCTGCCACTACTTGAGCTTCGTGCCTCTACCACGCCAGTGATAGCCGAAAGCGCAAGAACGGCCACGATGAATTCAGGCTTCATGAAGAGCTTCCCATCTAGTTAGGTGGAAACTGCTTCACCCCTGTTATGTCAACCCATGGCGCTTGAGCGCAATGCCAATTACCTCTGCCATGTTCCGGCCGCTGACAAATAATAGCAATCGCCGTCTCGCTCGAAGGGTCCAACGCACCCTCTGATGTGGCTAGCCAGCTACTGTAAGAATTCACAGCCTGCTTCACCCCTCCCCCCCGGGTCGACCAAGGGGCGATTCAGGGGAGGTCTAGGCGGCTGGTTGGTCGAAAAGGCTACGTCACCGAAGCGCCAAGCGATGGCGATGGCGATGGCGATGGCGATGGGCGGGAAGCTAGAGCGAGCCGAGGGTCACGGGACACAAAGATCAGGTTGATCGGCTATCTGGACCGTCTGCGTGGCTTAGGTGCCACAAGCTGTCCCAACAACCTGTCCCAAAAGAAAAAGGCCCGCATCGAGCAAGCCTTTGATTTTGTTGAGAATTTATCCAATCCGAGAGACTGGCGTCCCGTAGGGGATTCGAACCCCTGTACCGACCGTGAAAGGGTCGTGTCCTAGGCCTCTAGACGAACGGGACAGTTACTGCTTTAACTCTTTGCCGCTCTAACTTGTTACTGCTTCGACTCGATGATGCCGGGTCGTACAAAGTTCTTTGGTGGAGGTAAGCGGGATCGAACCGCTGACCTCTTGCATGCCATGCAAGCGCTCTCCCAGCTGAGCTATACCCCCGAAGAGCCTTAGATTATAGACAGGTTCTTCGACGGTGTAAAGTTACCTTCATCGTTATCCTCTCCGGGCACAACAACATGACTGCACGAATCCTCGATGGCGCCGCCCTTGCGCGCCAGATCCGCTCCGAGATGGGCCAGCGCGCCGGTGTCCTGGCATCGCGCGGCCATCAGCCCGGGCTGGCCGTGATCCTGGTCGGCGACGACCCCGCCTCCAGCGTCTACGTGAAGCACAAGGTCACCGACTGCCATGAGGCGGGGATCCGCTCGATCCTGGACCACCTGCCCGCCGATACCTCCGAGGCCATGCTGCTGGCCCGCATCCACGACTTGAACAACGACCCTGCGGTGCACGGCATCCTGGTCCAGATGCCGCTGCCGCCCCACCTGAATCCGCAGCGGGTGATCGAGGCCATTTCGCCGCTGAAGGACGTCGACTGCTTTCATGTCAGCAATGTCGGCGCGCTGATGACCGGCGCACCGCGCTTCATGCCGTGCACTCCGTATGGCGTGATGAAGCTGCTCGAACACGCCGGTGTGCCGCTGGCCGGCGCGCATGCGGTGGTCGTCGGACGCAGCAACATCGTCGGCAAGCCGCAGGCGATGCTGCTCTTGCAGGCCAGCGCCACCGTCACCATCTGTCACAGCAGGACCCGGGATCTGGCCGACCATTGCCGGCGCGCCGACATCCTGGTGGCGGCGGTGGGTCGCGCTCAGATGATCACCGGCGACATGATCAAGCCGGGCGCGGTGGTCATCGATGTCGGCATGAACCGTGTCCCCAGCGGGCCGCGCGCCGGCAAACTCTGCGGCGATGTCGACTTCGACAGCGCCGCCCCGGTGGCCGGCGCGATCACACCGGTGCCAGGCGGCGTGGGGCCGATGACCCGCGCGATGTTGCTGGTGAACACGGTCGAGGCCGCTGACCGCGCCGCGGGCGCCGACCAGAATCGTTGACTGAAGGAAAAGTGCCCATGACTCACCCTGCCCCGAGCGCCATCCCCGCCACTGCCGCACCGGCCAACCCGCTGCTCGACTTCTCGGGCCTGCCGAAGTTCGCGCAGTTTTCGCCCGAGCACGTCACGCCTGCCGTCACCCACCTGCTGACCCAGGCGCGCGCCACGATCGAACGGGTGACCCAGGCCGGGGCGACGGTCAGCTGGGAGACCTTCGTCGAACCGCTCGAGGACGTGACCGAACAGCTGTCGCGCGCCTGGGGCATCGTCGGCCACTTGTCGGGCGTCGCCGACACGCCCGAACTGCGCGCGGTCTACAACGAGAACCTGCCGCTGGTCACGCAGTTCTGGACCGAGGTCGGACAGAACCGCGCGCTGTACGAGCAGTATCAGGCGCTGCACGACGCGCCGGACTTCGACGCGCTGCCCCCGGCACGCCGGCGCACGATCGAGCTGGCCCTGCAGCGCTTCAAGCTGGGCGGGGTCGAGCTGCAATCGCCGGCCCGCGAACGTTTCATGGCCATCTCCGAACGCCAGGCCGCGCTGGGCCAGAAGTTCTCCGAGAACGTGCTCGATGCGACCGATGCGTTCGAACTGATCGTGGCCGACCCCGCCGAACTCGATGGCCTGCCTGCCGATGCGCTGGCCGCCGCCCGCCAGTCGGCGCAGGCCGATGGCAAGGAAGGTTACAAGCTGACCCTGCACTTTCCTTCGTACTTCCCGGTCATGCAGTACGCCAACCGGCGCGAACTGCGCGAGTCTCTGTACCGCGCGTACGTCACCCGCGCCTCCGAAAACGCGCTCGCCCCTGCCGACCCCGTCGCCCGGGAGGCACTGGACAACACGGCCATCATCGACGAGCTGATGGCGCTGCGCCAGGAAGAAGCCAGCCTGCTGGGCTATGCCAGCTTCGCCGAGGTGTCGCTGGTGCCCAAGATGGCCGACACCCCCGCGCAGGTGATGCAGTTCCTGCGCGACCTGGCCCGGCGCGCCCGCCCCTTCGCCCAGCGCGACCTGGCCGAACTGCGCGCCTTCGCCGCCCAGGAACTGGGGCTGGACGACCTGCAGCCCTGGGACTCCGCCTATGCGGCCGAGCGCCTCAAGGAGAAGCGCTATGCGTTCTCCGACCAGGAGGTCAAGCAGTACTTCCAGCTGCCGCGCGTGCTGGACGGACTGTTCGCCCAGATCGAGCATCTGTTCAAAGTGAAGGTGCTCGAAGACCGGGCGGCCGGCTGGCACCCGGACGTGCGCTTCTATCGCATCGTGCGCCAGGCCGAAGGCCAGGCCGCCGGCGAGCTGGTCGGCCAGTTCTATCTCGACCTGTACGCGCGCTCCGGCAAGCGCCCGGGCGCCTGGATGGACGACGCCCGTTCGCGGCGCCGCCTTCCCACCTGGCTGCAGACCCCGGTGGCCTACCTCACCTGCAATTTCCAGGCGCCGGTCGGCGAGCAGCCAGCCACCCTCACCCACGATGACGTGGTCACGCTCTTCCATGAATTCGGCCACGGGCTGCATCACATGCTGACCCGGGTCGACGACCTGCCGGTGTCCGGTATTTCGGGGGTCGAATGGGATGCGGTGGAACTGCCCAGCCAGTTCATGGAGAACTTCTGCTGGGAATGGGAGGTCGTGCGCGACATGAGCCGCCACGTGGTCAGCGGCGAGCCGCTGCCGCGCGCGCTGTTCGAGCGCATGGTGGCGGCCAAGAATTTCCACAGCGGCCTGCAGACGCTGCGCCAGATCGAGCTCGGCCTGTTCGACATGCGCCTGCATGCCGAATACCGCCCGGGCGCCACGCTGTCGGTGCAAGGTGTGCTGGACGAGGTGCGTGCCGAAGTGGCCGTGATCGTTCCCCCGGCCTTCAACCGATTCCAGCACGCGTTCTCGCACATCTTCGCGGGCGGCTACAGCGCGGGCTACTACAGCTACAAGTGGGCCGAGGTGCTGTCGGCCGACGCGTACGCGGCCTTCGAAGAGGCGCGCGAGGCGCCGGACGCGGCGCGCCGCCTGGACGAGGCCGGCCGCCGCTTCCTGGACGAGATCCTCTCGGTGGGCGGCAGCCGACCGGCCATCGCCTCGTTTCGCGCGTTTCGCGGCCGCGACCCGCAACTGGACGCCCTGCTTCGACACAATGGCATGGTCGAGGGGTCCGTCCATGAAGCCATCCAAAACTAGCGTCCTTTTTTCCGTCCTGCTGACCATCGGTCTGGCCGCGCCCGCGAGCGCGGCCCAGTACAAATGGATCGACGACGAAGGCAAGGTCAATTACGGCGATCGCCCGCCGACCACCCAGGTGCGCATGCTGGCCAGCCCCGGCAAGGGCACCAGCGTGTCGGCCGCCCCGCCGAGCGCCGACTCGGTTCTGCCGCTGTCCCTGAAGACGGCGGCCACGCGGTTTCCGGTCGTGCTGTACACCGGTCGAGACTGCGCGCCCTGCGGCGCGGCGCGCGCCCACTTGTCCAAGCGGGGCGTTCCCTTCGTCGAGAAGACCATCAGCAGCGAGGCCGATGCGGCCGCGTTTCGCAAGCTGGCCTTCAGCGAGATGACCGTGCCCGCGGTGAGCGTGGGGCGCGAGCGCCTGAGCGGCTTCGAGCCCGGCGCCTGGGATGGCCTGCTGGATGCCGGCGGCTATCCGAAGGCATCGCTGCTGCCGCCCGACTACAAAGGTCCGTCGCCCGAGGCCCTGTCCGGCGAGAAGACCGGCCCGGGCGGACGCGTCATCGAACGTTTCGTCAAGCAGGAACGCCCGCCGGCGGCAGCCGAGATCCAGGCGCCGCCGCTGCTGACCTCACCCAGTTCGATCCGGTTCTGATCCGCGCGGAGTTGCGCGATCCGCACGGAGTCGCGCGCCGCGGGGCGCGGGCCGGTCAGGAAGGCAGGCGCTCGGACACCGTGATCCGGTGCAGCAGCCGGCGATGCCCCTGGAAACCGCCTGTGGCCGCATGGACCACGCATCGGTTGTCCCACAAGGTGAGCATGCCCGCCGACCAGCGGTGCCGGTAGACGAACCGTTCCTGGGCCTGGTGCCTGAACAGCTCCGCCAGCACCTCGCCGGCCTCGGCGTCCGGCATGCCCTCGATGCCGATGGTATAGCCCGGGCTGACGAACAAAGCCACGCGCCCGGTCTCGCTGTGGCGCTTGCCGATCGGGTGCAGTTGCGTGGCCAGGGCGCTGTCGCTGTGCACGATGGCCATCGAGCGGCCCCGATCCTTTTCGCCGTAACGTCCGGCCTTCGAATAGCCGCGGCGCGCGGAATGGATGCCGCGGCGATCGCCGACCGCCTGCTTCAGCGCCGTCGGCAGCTCGTCCCAGGCCTGGTACTGGTTGGCGAACAGGGTGTCGCCGCCCACCGGCGGAATCGTGTGCCCGTACAGCAGCGTGCCGGCCGGCGGGCGCGGCAGAAAACTCCAGTCCGAATGCCAGCCTTCGGCGAAGATCGGGGTGGTCTCGTCGGCCTCGCGGCGCACTTCGATGACATGAGGATGGCCATCGATGGCCCGAATGTAGGGATCTTCTCCGAACGGGCCGATGGTGGGCGCAAAACGCTCGAGGGCTTCCAGCGTCATCGACTGATCGGGGAATCCGATCACCTGATGGGCCAGCCAGGCTTCGCGGATGGCGGCATTCTGGGCCGCGGTCAGCGGCCCGCAGAGATCGACTCCGCGAACCAGCGCGCCGCAGCTCGCTGTGCTGGGTTCGATGTGAAGGGTCATCGCGGTCTCCTGCGCAAGAGTGCCCGGCTGTGTCGCCGACCGGGCAGGGGTCCGGATGTCAGCCCGCGGCCTTGTTCAGGCGCAGATGCTGGTAATCGGGCTCGAGTTCGAGTTTCACCGACGTGAGGAAGCGGCTCACGCACACATAGAAGCTCGAGGTGAGCGTGAGCTCGACCACATCGCTGCGCTCGAAATGCCGCGCCAGTTCGGCCATGCAGGCCTCGCTGGCGCCGGGTCCGCGAGTGACCTCGTCGGCCAGGCGCAGCACCGCACGCTCGGGCGCGTCGAACACGCTCGCATTCGGCCAGTCGGCCAGCGCGTCGATCTTGGCCTGGGGCACGCCGGCATCGAGCGCCATCGGCACATGGTGAGCCCATTCGTAGTCGACCCCGCCGATCTGGGCGCCGCGCAGGATCAGCAGTTCGCGGATCGCGCGCGAGGTGCGCGCGTTCAGGCGCAACGGCCAGGCGAAATCGATCCAGGCGCGCAGCATCGCGGGCGAATTGCCCATCACGCGGTACAGGTCCGGCACCTCGATGCCGCGGGCGCGCACCTCGGCAAAGATCGATTGAAGTGCCGGGTCCTCGGGTTGCAGCGGAACCATCGGAATAACGGGCATGGCGTCTCTCCTGGGAATCTGTCGGGTGGCGGTGGGCGACAAGGTTCAGCCGGGCTGGCCATTGCTGGGCGGAACCGCCACGCGGCCCGAGCCGGCCGTGGCACCGGCATCCACTGGCAGCACGATGCCGGTGACCCAGCGGGATTCGTCGCTGACCAGGTAGAGCACGCCGTAACCGACGTCCCAGCCCGATCCCTCGACCTGGAGCAGCGAACGGCGCCGGCGCGCCTCGCGCATCTCCGGCGTCATGCCGCGCGAATAGACCATCGGGGTGTAGACCATGCCCGGCGCCATGCAATTGACGCGAATGCCCTCGTTGCCGTGATGCGCGGCCATCGCACGGGTCATGTTGACCACCGCGCCCTTGGAAGTCGGGTACAGCAGGCTGGGATGCCCGCCCAGCAGGCCGGCCACCGAGGCCACGTTGACGATCGCGCCCGCACCCTGCTTGCGCATTTCGGGGATGGCGAATTTGGCCATCAGCATCATCGAGGTGACATTGACCAGCAGGCCGTGGTTCCAGGCCGCCAGGTCGACCTCGACCGCGGTGCCCGCTGGACCCCCGATGCCCACGTTGTTCACCAGGATGTCGAGCCGGCCCCAGGCCTTCACGGTCGCGGCGACCGCGGCCTCGCAGGCGGCAGGATCGGTGACATCGCAGGGGACGACCATGCTCTGGCCGCCCTCGGCCTCGATCATGCGCCGGGTCTGTTCGGCCCACTCGGGCACGGCGTCGATCAGGGCGACCCGGGCTCCTTCGCGGGCCATCAGGATGGCGCTGGCCCGGCCATTGCCGATGCCATCGGCGCGAGATCCGGCGCCGGTGACGATGGCCACGCGATCGGCCAGACGGGGACCGCGCGCGGCGGGAACTGAGGTGGTCATAGGGGAGTCTCCAGGGGCGGACGGTCCGGCCGGAGGGTGACGTTCCGCTCTGCGCACCGGCCCATTCTTGTCCCGCCAACTATGCCTGATCCGCCGCGCGGCGAGCCGTCGCGAGCCCTTCCCGGGCATCCGCTTTCTGCGTTTTCTTTCGCGCTCCCCCGGCGGCTGTCTCGCCGGGCGCCGGTCATGCCGCGCAGGTTGCTCGTTCGAGCTTTTCGGCGTTCGAGCTCGTCGGCCATCAGTCCAAAAATGGCGCCCCGACCCGGATCGGGCTGGTCAGGGTGCCCAGCCCATCCAGCGTCACCGACACGGTCGCACCAGGCACCAGCCAGGCGGGCGGCGTATGCGATGCGGCCAGGCCTGCCGGAGTGCCGGTGGCGATGACGTCGCCCGGGTCCAGCGGCATGCGGTGCGAAATGAACGAAATCAGTTCGTCGATCCGAAACAGCATGGTGGCGGTCGAGCCGTCCTGCAGGGTCCGGCCGTCCATGCTCAGGCGGATGCGGATCGCATAGGGATCGGGCACTGCTTCGGGCGTGGCCAGCCAAGGACCGAGCGGCGCCGAGGACGGCAGATTCTTGCCGCGCACGAAGTTGCCGGCGTCGTTGCGGATGAGGTCGCTCGCACTGACGTCGTTGTGGATCGTGTATGCCGCCACGCAGTGCATGGCCTGCGCGCGCGACACCCGCAGCGCGCGCCGCCCGATGACCACGGCCAGTTCGGCTTCATAGCCCACATGGCCGACGTCGGGCGGGATCAGGATCGGTGCGCCCGGACCGATCGCCGTGCTGCCCGAGCGCACGAAGATGACCGGCTCGGCCGGCGGCGCCATGCCACGTTCGGCCAGCGCATCGGTGAAGTTGAAGGCCGCGCCGACGACCTTGCCCGGGCGCAGCGGCAGGCACAGCGACACGTCGGCCAGCGGTCGCACGGCCGCCGGGTCCAGGATCGCGCCCGCCAGGCGATGCGCCCATCCCGAGAGCCCCTGAGCCACCAGTGCTTCGAGGCGAGCCGGCGTCGCCCCCATCACCGTGCGGCAGGCCGGATGAGACAGGTCGATCACCCGCAAAGGCTCGCCCGCGGGCGAGGTCAGCAGCACACCCGCCACCGCCTGCCCATCCGGACCGGCAAACGAGACGAATTTCATGGCGACCCCCTTCGCTGATCGGGCTCAGGCCTCGCTGATCGTGACCTTGGTCATCTTCACCGGCGCGGTGGGACGGTCCTGCGCGCCCTTAGGAGCGGTGGCGATGGCATCGAGCACCTCGTCACCGCTGGTCAGCTTGCCGAAGATCGTGTAGCTGGGCGGCAGGCCGTAATCGGCGTGCATGATGAAGAACTGGCTGCCATTGGTGTTCGGGCCGGCATTGGCCATCGCCAGCGTGCCGCGGGTGTACTTGCGGGTGACCGGCTCGTCTCTGAACTGGTAGCCCGGGCCGCCCCGGCCGGTACCGGTCGGGTCGCCGCCCTGGATCATGAAGCCCGGGATCACGCGATGGAAGATCACGCCTTCGTAGAACCCTTCGCGAGCCAGGAACACGAAGTTGTTGACGGTGTTGGGGGCGTCACCAGGGAAGAACTCGGCCGTCATCGTGCCAGCCGTGGTCTCGATGGTGGCGGTGTACTGCTTCGAGGGATCGATGGCGAGTGCCGGGGGATTGGAATACGACGTCACAGGTGCTCCGCGGTTGGTTTGAACCGCAAGCGTACCGCAGACGCCGGCCATCGGCACCTGCGCGCTGCCGACACCGCGCGCCGCGCAGCGCGATCGCGCACGGGGCCTCAGGTGTTGGGCACGATCGGCGATTCCCGCGCGCGCTCGATGCGCTCGGGCAGGACGTCCGAGAGCACCGGCAGCGGCGTGCCCAGCCACAGCGCGTGTTCGAGGTGATCGGCGCGCGGCGCCAGCGTGTTGGGATGCACCAGCACGCTGAGCGCTTCCCGGTTCAGCGCCAGCCAGGGAACCAGTTCGGCGAATACCGCCGGCTCGAACGCCACCTGATACATCGGCGCGGTGTGCGGCCCGACGAGCACCTCGTGCCAACGACCCAGCTGGACCTTGAATCGGGCGGCGATGCCCGAGCGCACGCGTTCGGCCCGGTCGCGGCTGCTGGCCGGATCGAAGTACACATGGGCATGCCAGCTGAGAATGGTCGGGGGAGTCGACATGGTGGGGTGCCGTGAGGGGTGCGCAACGAGCCCCGCCCAGTATGGCACGCGCCGCCGGCCGCTCAACGGCGGCCGCCGGACTATCGGGCGACCTGAATGTCCGTCACCGCGTAGCCCGAATCCCCCTTCACGACGGCAAAGCGGATCTGGTCGCCCGCTTTGACCTTGTCGAGCAGGGATTCGTCCTTCACCTGGAAGACCATGGTCATCGCAGGCATGTCGAGGTGCCGGATCTCGGCGTGCCTGATCGTGAGCTTCTTGGCCGCCTTGTCGACTTTGCGGACTTCGCCAGCGGTCATCTCGTCGATCGCCGCGGACTGACCCGCACGCTCGTCGGCCTTTTGCTGCGCGAGGATGGGCCCGGCCATTGCCGCCAGCAGGGTTGCGATGAGGAGTATTTTCATGATGAGGGACCTTTGCAAACAGTGAGGAGATGCCGGGAATCGGAAGCGCGCATTGCGCTGCTCACTTCGGCGACACGGTGATCCTGCCGACCATGCCCGCCTGGTAGTGGCCTGCGATCAGGCAGGCGAAGTCGAACCGGCCCGATCGGTTGAAGTGCCAGACGAGCTGGGATGTCTTGCCCGGCGCGACGTGGGCCATGTAGGGCTCGTCGTGCTCCATGGCCGGAAACTTGACCATCAGCGCCGCGTGTTCGTCGAGATCCTTCTTCGTGCCGATCACGAACTCATGCTGCATCTGGCCGTCGTTGCGGATGATGAGGCGCACGGTTTCGCCGCGGCGCACCGCCAGGGTATCGGGCGTGAAGCGCATGTTGTCGGTCATTCGAATCTCGATGCTGCGCCTGGCAGCCTTGGCGTCGCCCGCAATGCCCCAGGCTTTCTGTTCCTTCCTGACCGGACTGGGCGCAGTGCCGTCCTCGGTTTTGCCATGCGCCCAGGCGGCGCCTGCGAGCGCGACGAGCGCCGCCGTCAGCAGTGTCTTGATCAACATCATGTCGTTCCTCGAAGTCGGGAGAGTTGTCTGGAATGCATTCGCGCTCAGTGGCCTGTGTGTCCGCCGGCGGGCTTGCGCACGGTCACCTCGACGACGCCGGACGGCTTGCCGGCGGACGGCATCGAGCCGACCCCATGGGTCCCGGACCGTGCCGGCTGATCCAGCGCCGCGGACCATTCGCTGGCCACGGTGCCGGCAGGATGCGCATACCAGCCCGGATCGCCGTAGTCGCCGCGCTTCTGGTCCTTGCGGACCTTCAGCACGCTGAACATGCCGCCCATGCCGACCGGACCGAACGGACCCGTTCCCGTCATCATCGCGGCGGTGTTGTCGGGCAGCGGCATCTCCATCTCGGTCATGTCGTGCATGCCGCGCTCGCCCATCACCATGTAGTCGGGCACGAGCTGCGTGATCTGGCGGGCCACGCTGCGGTGGTCCACACCGATCATCGTGGGCACGTTGTGTCCCATCGCATTCATCGTGTGGTGGCTTTTGTGGCAGTGAAAGGCCCAGTCCCCTTGCTCATCGGCCAGGAACTCGACCTGGCGCATCTGCCCCACGGCGATGTCGGTCGTGACCTCGGGCCAGCGCGATGCCTTGGGCGTCGGACCGCCATCGGTTCCGGTGACGGTGAACTCATGGCCATGCAGATGGATCGGATGATTGGTCATCGTCAGATTGCCGATCCGCAGGCGCACCTTGTCGTACTGCCGAACCACCAGGGGATCGATGCCGGGAAAGATCCGGCTGTTCCAGCTCCACAGGTTGAAGTCGAGCATCGTCATGATCTTCGGTGTCGCGCTGCCCGGCTCGATGTCGTAGGCATTGAGCAGAAACACGAAGTCGCGGTCGACTTCGTCGATCAGCGGATGGCGGGCCTTGGGATGGGTGATCCAGAATCCCATCATGCCCATCGCCATCTGCACCATCTCGTCGGCATGCGGGTGGTACATGAACGTGCCCGGGCGGCGCGCGACGAATTCGTAGACGAAGGTCTTGCCGGGCTCGATGCCCTTCTGCGTGAGGCCGCTGACGCCATCCATGCCGTTGGGCAGCCGCTGACCGTGCCAGTGGACGCTGGTGACTTCGGGCAGCCGGTTGGTCACGAAGATGCGGACCCGGTCGCCTTCCACGACCTCGATGGTCGGGCCCGGACTCTGCCCGTTGTAGCCCCACAGGTGCGCCTTGAAACCGGGGGTCATTTCGCGAACCACGGGCTCGGCGACCAGGTGGAACTCCTTGATGCCGTTGTTCATCCGCCATGGCAGCGTCCAGCCGTTGAGCGTCACGACGGGGTTGTAGGGACGGCCGGTGTCCGGCACCAGTGGGGGCATCGTGTCGGGCCGGGTCTGGATGACCGGTTCGGGCAGTGCCGCCATCGCGACCTTGCTGACCGAGGCGGCCGTGGCCGCGGCCATGGCGGCGCCGGCACCGCCGATGAAATTGCGTCGGGAAAACATCGGAATCGTCCTCGGGATCAATGGGGCGCGGCGGCGCCGGACGACGCCGGCGCAACGGGGACCGCGATGCGGGTGAGGCTGGGCTTGCCCAGCATGGCCATGTCGAGGTCAGCCTGGGCCAGCCAGAAGTCGCGCTTGGCTTCGATCGCAGCATTGACGCTGGCGATCTGCACCCGTGCATCGGCCAGCAGTTCGAACACTCCGATCAGCATGGCGTTGTAGCGCAGCACGTTTTCCTCAGCGATCAGCTTGCGCAGCGGCACGATCTCGTCCTGGTGGTGACGGGCGATGTCGTACGCCGATCGCCAGGCCGAATACGCCTCGCGCACCTCCGAGCGTGCGTTGACCGCGGCCTGCGCGGCGCGGTGCACCGCCCGCATGTAGAGTGCCTCGGCACGCGCGACGCGCGCGTCGCCCCAGTCGAACAACGGCAACTCGACGCCGATCTCCCAGCCGCGCTGAGTGGGCGCCTCGTTGGACTCGTTGCGCACCCCGCCGAGCTCGAGCACATTGATGAACCGCGTGCGCTTCGTCAGGCCCAGGTTCAGCGCGGTTTGCTCGGCCAGCAGCCTGGCGTCCTGCACGTCCAGGCGCTGGCCCAAGGCCACGCGTTCGATGTCGGGCTGATCCGCCAGGTCCGCGGGCAGATCGGGCAGACGCCCGGGCAGGCTGTAGTGCACCTGGGCGCCCCACACGCCGAGCAGGCGGGTCAGGCGCTCTCGGGTCACGCGCTGCGTCTGTTCGGCGCGCGCCAGACCTAGCATCGCGTCGGCATGGAAGCTCTGTTCCCGCGCGCGCTGCAGCCGGGTGAAGTTGCCCACCTGTTCCATGCGCCGCGCCAGTTCCGAGCTGGCTTGCGCCGCCTGCTGGACCTGGCGCATGTAGCGCACCGATTCTTCAGCGGCGACTGCCTGGATGTGGGCTTTTCTCGTGTCGGCTGCCAGGGTCAGCATGCTCGACACAACCTGGCCCTTGACCTGCTCGAATCGGCGGGCCTCCAGAACACCGATCATCGGCATCACGATCAGCCGCGCGAGGTTCATGTGGATGCCCCGCTCACGTTCGACCTCGTCGCCGCGCCGCAAACGGGCGAAGCTGAAACCCGGATTAGGCAGACGGTGGGCCTGAACGAGTTCCGCCTCGGTGATGCCGAGTTCCTGGAAACTGGCCTGCAAGCCGCGGTTGTTCAGCAGCGCAACCTGGACGGCCTCGTCGACCGGCAACGGCTTGGCCAGCAGTTCGCTGACGCGCCGCTCGATGGTGTCCTGGTCGGCCGGCGATCGCGCCCATTGCACGTCCTTGCCCAGGCGATCCCGGGCGGTCTGTTCGACCACCGCGAATCCGCCGTCCTGGCTGAAGCTGGCGCAGCCGGACAGCGTCGCCGCTGCCGCTGCCGCTGCCACCAGGAAGAGCCGACGCATCCAGGGTCCAAAGAGGAGAATGTCAAAGTAGTGTCGTGGCATCGCGTGGGTCCTCAGGGCGACTTGTGCGTGCCGTGCCCGGAAGCGGCAGGCTTGGTCTTGTCGGACTGCGGTCGTGGCGGCTCGGCCGACGGGCGCGGGTCTGGCTGCTGCGGGGGCTGCGGGTCGGCCTGCTGCGCCTCGCGTGCATAGGTGCGCCACCCGCCAATGCGGGCGGCCGTGTCGTTGGCCTCGCGCCAGGGAATGGACGTCGGCTCGGCACTCCCGCGCCGGGCGCGGTTCAAGGTCGAGTCATACCGGACGGCAGGCACAGGCGCACGTGCATCGAGCGGATCGGGTCTGCTTCCAGCAGAAGGGGTTTGGGCGTGGGCGCCGAAAGCGGCAGCGCACAGCGCCACGCACAACGCGCCCGGGACTAGCCCGTGCAAGATAGAGGCCAACATGGTGTTCTCGCGCGAAAGTCAGGGACACCCTGGCCGCTGGGCGGGAGGGTGAGAGCAGGTCCGGCTCGGCCCGACGTGTCAGTGCACTCGGGTCGGGCGCCGGTTACGCGAGCAGGAGTCGGGGCGGCCGGTCGGGCCCGTCGGTGGCAAACGCATCGATGTCGACGCGCGGTTCGACAAAGACGGTGGGGCCCGGAACGGCCGGCAGGATGCGCGGCAGGGCACTGGGCAGGGCCGAACCGGCACAGCACGACGCGCAGGAACTGCACTTGGCCAGATCGTCGAAGTCTTCAGCCAGAGCGGGCCGCAGATCGGCGGCCACCGCCGGGTCGTTCAGATCGGCTGATTCGACTGCGACCGAGTCGTGAGGGTGCACCGACGCCGACTCATGGCCGCCATGCTGATGGCCGACCTGCGGCTGAGCCGTCGGCGAGCGGTCGCTTCCGTGTCCGCAATGGGCCATCGTCATGCCGGCGATCCCCTGGACGGGAAGCGCCAGCGCGACGAGCCACACTACGATCAATCGAACAATCCGCTGCATCACGCCACTTCGCCGGTCAAACCTCAATGACAATGGAACAAGCTTAAACCTTGCCACGGCCGCAATGTCAAGCGTCCGATGCCTCCCCGGTCAAGACCGGCCATCTGCCCGAGTGATGCGGCACAGCAGCAGCTTCAGGTTGGTCTGGTCCGACACCGGATCGCGCTGGTTCTTGTCCGTGAGGAAGTTGACCGAGCGCCACGGATGGTAGGGCTGGCGTTCGCCCCAGCCGATCGGCACGAACACTGCGGTGGGCCGAATGCCCGCGCTGACCCAGGCAACCGCTTCGATCGCACCATGCGCGGTTTCGACCGCAGGCGCTCGCCATCGGCAATGCCCAGCCGCGCGGCCTTTTCAGGGTGCAGCTGGCAATAGAGGTCGGGCCACATCTCCTGCGCCTGCCACAGGTAGTGCGTCATGCTGTGGAAGTGCGCCGCGGGCGGCCGCCCGGTGATGAGTTCGGTGTCGAAGCCCTGCGCGCGCAGGCGCGCACCGGGTCCGTCAGCACTTGCCGCGACCAGGCGTGCACGCGCGCTCCAGGTGGCCGGTGAGGTGAACGGCGAGATCACGCCTTCGTCGGCGTCGGTATCGAGCAGCTCGAGGTGGGGCAGATCGAGCAGTTGCTCGCGCTCGCTGTAGAACTCGGGCAGCGCCGACAGCCCGACCGCCTGGAACTTACGCTCGAGCGCATCGGTGAAGAACTCGAGCTTGCCGCTGGGCGTGGGAAAGCGCTTGCCAGCGGCGGCCCCCGGTGCGGTCGTTCCCTCCAGGTACAGGGTCTCGATCTCGGGTGACGATTCCGTCGCCGCCGGCGC
>JADJVQ010000084.1 GCA_016710525.1 Burkholderiaceae bacterium | reverse complement strand
GAACACCGGCACGAGCAGCAGGGCCAGCACGGTGGCGGTGATCACGCCGCCGATCACGCCGCTGCCGATCGCGCGCTGCCCGGCCGAGCCCGCGCCGGTGGCGAGCGCCAGCGGCAGCACGCCCATCAGGAAGGCCAGCGAGGTCATCACGATCGGGCGCATGCGCAGGCGAACCGCCTGCAGCGTGGCCTCGACCAGGCCCATGCCCTGCTGCTGCAGGTCGCGCGCGAACTCGATGATCAGGATCGCGTTCTTGGCCGACAGTCCGATGATCGTCACCAGTCCCACCGTGAAGTACACGTCGTTGGGGTAGCCGCGCAGCATCGCCGCGGCGACCGCGCCGATCACGCCCAGCGGCACGGCCAGCAGCACGGAGAACGGGATGGACCAGCTCTCGTACAGCGCGGCCAGGCACAGGAACGCGGCCAGCAGCGAAAACGCCAGCAGCAGCGGCGCCTTGCTGCCCGAGAGTTTTTCCTCGCGCGACAGGCCGGTCCACTCGTAGCTGATGCCCGCGGGCAGTTGCGCGGCCAGGCGCTCCATTTCGGCCAGCGCATCGCCGGTGGAAAAGCCCGGCGCCGCGTCACCGGCAATCCGCATCGACGGGTAGCCGTTGAAGCGGATCGCCTGCATCGCGCCGCTGATCCAGGAGGTGGTCGCGAAGGCCGAGAACGGCACCGCCCGGCCCTGCGCGTTTTGCACCGTCAGCGCCAGCAGATCGTCGGGCTGCATGCGCCGCGACGGGTCGGCCTGCACGATCACCCGCTGCAGCCGGCCGGCGTTGGGGAAGTCGTTGACGTAGGACGAACCCAGCGCGGTCGACAGCGTGCTGCCGATGGCATCGAAGCCGACGCCCAGCGCGGCCGCCTTGTCGCGGTCGATGTCGACCCGCAACTGTGGCGCGTCCTCCAGGCCGTCGGGGCGCACGCCCGCCAGCACCTTGCTCTTGCCGGCCATGCCCAGCATCTGGTTGCGGGCCGCCAGCAGCGTCTCGCGGCCGACGCCGCCGCGGTCCTGCAGCCGGAAGTTGAAGCCGGTGGCGCTGCCCAGTTCCGGAATCGGCGGTGGGCTGACCGCGAAGATGAACGCGTCCTTGACCGACATCAGCGCGCCGAAGGCCCGCCCGGCGATCGCCTGCGCCGAACTCTGCGGCCCGGTCCGTTCGTCCCAGGGCTTGAAGGTGACGAAGGCGAGCGCCGCGTTCTGGCCGACCCCCGAGAAGCTGAACCCGATCACGCCGACCATCTGCGCGACTTCGGGCTGCTTCAGGAAGAAGGCTTCGACCTGGCGGACCACCTCGAGCGTTCGGTTGGCGGTGGCGCCCGGGGGCAGCTGGATGTTGGCGATCACATAACCCTGGTCCTCGTTGGGCAGGAACGACGAAGGCATGCGCACGAACAGCGCGCCGCAGGCCACGACCAGCGCGACGTAGACCAGCAGCCAGATCCAGACCCGGCGCAGCGCCACGCCGACCACCCGGCCGGTGCCCTGCGTGGTGCGGCGAATCCGCGGTTGAACCAGCCGAACAGGCCGCCCCGGTCGTGATGGCCGGGCGCCACCGGCTTGAGCAGCGTCGCGCACAGCGCGGGCGTGAGGCTCAGGGCCAGGAAGGCGGAGAACAGCATCGAGGTGATCATCGTCACCGCGAACTGCCGGTAGATGTTGCCCACCGATCCGCCGAAGAACGCCATCGGCACGAACACCGAGACCAGCACGGTGGTGATGCCGACGATCGCGCCGGTGATCTGGCCCATCGCCTTGCGGGTCGCCTCGCGTGGCGGCAGACCCTCCTCGATCATGATGCGCTCGACGTTCTCGACCACCACGATCGCGTCGTCGACCAGGATGCCGATCGCCAAAACCATGGCGAACATGGTGAGCACGTTGATCGAGAAGCCGATCGCCAGCAGCATGCCGAAGGTGCCCAGCAGCGCCACCGGCACCACCACCGTCGGGATCAGCGCATAACGAAAGCCCTGCAGGAACAGATACATCACCAGGAACACCAGGCCGATCGCCTCGAGCAGCGTCACCACCACCTGGATGATCGACAGCCGCACGAACTTGGACGTGTCGTAGGGCATCCGGAACTTCACCGACTCCGGGAAGTACCGCGACAGCTCTTCCATGCGCTTTTGCACCGCGGCGGCCGTGGCCATCGCGTTGCCGGTCGGCGAGAGCTGCACGCCGATGCCCACCGCGTTGGAGCCGTTCAGGCGCGCGAACGGCGCATAGGCCTGGCCGCCGATCTCGACCCGCGCCACATCGCGCAGCCGCACGCTGGAGCCGTCGGTGTTGGCGCGCAGCACGATGTTGCCGAAGGCCTCGGTGGAGTCGAGCTGGCCGGCGGCCACCACCGTGGCGGTGATGGTCTGGCTGGCCAGGTTGGGCAGCTCGCCGATGCCGCCGGCCGACACCTGGACGTTCTGGGCCCGGATGGCGGCGGTGATGTCGGAGGCGGCCAGGTTGTAGCTGATCAGCTTGGTCGGGTCGAGCCAGATGCGCATCGCGCGCTCGGTGCCGAACAGCTGCGCCACGCCCACGCCCGGCACGCGCTGGATCTCGGGCAGCACGCTGCGCGACGCGTAGTCGCCCAGCGCCACCGGCTGCAGCTTGCCGCCCTCGGAGTAGATCATCACGAACAGCAGGAAGTTCGAGCGCGCCCGATCGACCCGCACACCCTGCTGGATCACCGCCTGCGGCAGGCGCGGCGTGGCCCGCGACAACCGGTTCTGCACGTCGACCTGGGCCAGGTCGGGCGCGGTGCCCGGCTCGAACGTGACCGTGATGGTGGCGGTGCCGTTGGCCTGGCTGACCGACTCCATGTAGATCATGCCGGGCGAGCCGTTCATCTCCTGCTCGATCAGGCTCACCACCGCCTCGTCCAGGGTTTTGGCGGAGGCGCCGGGGTAGGTGGCGGTGATGACGATGGCGGGTGGCGCCACCGTCGGGTACTGGGCGATCGGCAGCTGCGTGATCGCCACGCCGCCGGCGACCAGGATGAACAGCGCGATGACCCAGGCGAAGATCGGTCGGTCGATGAAGAAGGCGGCCATGGCGGACTATTTGCCGGCAGCGGCGGGCGCCGCGGCTTGCCGCGGCCCCGCCGCTCAGGCGCTGCCGCCTTGCCGGGCGCCGGCTCGGGTGCGCGCGGCTGCCATGGCACCGCCTTGACCGGCGCGCCGGGCCGCAGCTTCTGGAAGCCTTCGACGATCACCTGCTCGCCCGGCTTCAGGCCCTCGGTCACCACCCACCGGTTGCCCTGGCCCATGGCGATCTTGACCGGTCGCGGCGAGACACTGCCCTTGTCGTCGACGACCAGCACGGTGTCGCCCTGCGCGTTGCGGGTGACGGCCTGCTGCGGAACGGGCAGCGCGGTGTCGTTGCGGCCCTGTTCGATGCGCACCCGAACGTACATGCCGGGCAGGAGCAGGCCTTGCGGGTTGGGCAGCTGCGCACGCAGCGTCACCTGGCCCGAGCTCTGGTCCACCGACAAATCGGAGAACAGCAGCTTGCCCGGTTGCGGATAGGGCGAGCCGTCGTCGAGCAGCACCCGCACGGTGGCCGCCTGCGAGGCATCGGCCGCCTTCAGGCTGCCGTTGCCGATCGACTTGCGCAGCCGCAGCACGTCGGCCACCGGCTGGGTGAAGTTCACGTACAGGGGGTCGACCTGCTGGATCATCGCCATCGGTGTGGCGTCGCCCTGGCCCACCAGGGCGCCTTCGGTGACCAGGGCCCGGCCGATGCGCCCGGCGATCGGCGCGGTAACCGTGGCATAGCCCAGGTTGATGCGCGCGGTCTGCAGCGCCGCCGTGCCGGCGGCGACGTCGGCCTCGGCTTGTTTTCGGGCCGCCAGCGCATTGGTGTAGTCCTGCTGGCTGATGGCATTGGCGCGAACCAGCGGCTCATAGCGCTCGGCGGTGGCGGTGGCCTGCATCAGGGTGGCTTGGGCCTTGGCGAGCACGGCGCTGGCGCTGTCCACCGTTGCCTGGAAGGCGGTCGGGTCGATGCGGTACAGCACCTCGCCCTGGCGGACGTCCGAGCCTTCGCGGAACTGCCGCGACACGACGATGCCGGCCACCCGTGCACGGACCTGGGCCGAGCGCAGCGCCTCGAGTCGTCCGGGCAGGTCCACCACCAGCGCCATCGATTCGGGGGTCAGGGTGACCACGGCGACCTCGGCCGGCGGCATGGCCGGCGCACCGGGCGCGCCCGGACCCTTGCCGGCTGGCGGCGGCGCGGCTGACTGCCCGCAGGCTGCCAGCAGGCACACGAGGCATGCCGCGCTCAGCGCCCGAATTGATGGAATTCGCATCAGCCATTCCCGATGTTGGTATGGGCGCCCCCCGCCGGGCCGAAGGGGCCGCCGGCAGCGGGCGATTTGTCGATTGAGCTGCGGATCGCGCTGCTCCGAGCGCGCCGCGGCAACGGTCACGAGGCGCGGCCCACCCCGGGCCGCAGCGCGCATTATCGACGAAACCGCCGAATCGGGCCGGCAATGCGGATAAGCCGGCCCCCGCGCCCGCCACGTGCGCCGGATCTGGCGCAGGTGGCGGCGATTTCCGGCTAAACGAGGGTCACGGCCTCGACCAGGTCGTCCAGTGTCAGGCAAACCAGGTCATGGGTGAGTGCGAACGCCTCGACCTGGGCGCCGCGGGCCATCGTTCCGTCGGGATTCATCAGTTCGCACAGGACAGCCGCAGGCGGCAGGCCGGCCAGCCGCATCAGGTCTATCGCGCCTTCGGTATGGCCGCGCCGCTCGATCACTCCGCCGGGGCGCGCGACGATCGGGAAGACATGGCCCGGACTCACGATGCTGCCTGGACCCGCTCCGGGCGCAACGGCGGCCTCGATCGTGCGGACCCGATCTCGCGCGCAGACGCCCGTGCCGATATCTTCGGCCGCCTCGATCGATACGGTGAATGCGGTTCCGTATCGACTTCGGTTGCGCTCGACCATGGGCACGAGACCCAATCGGTCGGCGTGCGCGGGCGTGAGGCACAAGCAGACGATGCCACTGCCTTCGCGGATCAGCATCGCCATGATTTCGTGCCTCAGGCCGTGTGCGGGCACGATCAGATCCGCTTCGTTTTCGCGGTCGGCGTCGTCCAGCAGCAGCACGGGCCTGCCGAGTCGCAATGCCCGCAGCGCGGCGTCGATGCGCGAGGCGGGCGTGGATTGGCAGGGGGATTGAACGGAAAGATCAGCTTCAGACATTTTGAACGCTCCTCACTCGTCAAGGTCAACGACAGGACGTTCCAGGGCGCACGGCGCGCGCGGCACACGCGCCCGCCGGCCCTCGGCACCGGATCCCCGAGCAAGCGGGGTCCCGGCATCGACGGCCGTCAGGCGCGAGCGCGGCGCGGCCGCGATCGAATGACATCTTCTTCCATCCGGACTGTGACCGTCGGCCCTGGCATCGCACCAGATCTGCTGACCCCGCGCTGCCGCACGACCCGAGGGGCAGTGCGGCAGCGCGGGCGCTCGCGGGCTTGCGGCATCGCTGCCGCTTACCGCCGGTGGGGAGTTCCACCCCGCCCTGAAGACGTGCGGCCGGGGAATCCGGCCACGCGCCAATTACAGCACGGGCTGGCGCGCGCCGGCGCACCGGAGCGTTTCATTCAGTTCGGAGTCGTCGCTGCGTGGCGGGTCGCCTCCGAGCTGGCCTGCAGCCTATCCAAGGCCTGGCCGAGCGCCTCGCGCTCGGCGGGCGCGAGCGCAAGCATCGGCAGGCGCAGCTCGTCCGTGATCTCGCCGGACATGGCCAGCGCCGCTTTGAGCGGGGCCGGATTGGGCTGGGCGAAAAGCAGGCGAATCACCGGCAGCAGACGCTCGAACAGCGCGCGCGCCTGATTCAGGCGCTGGTCGCGCACGGCATTCGCCAGGCTCACCCACAGGTCGGGCCGCACGTGCGCGGCCGCCGCGATCACGCCGCCGGCGCCCGCGCACAACGCGGTGAAGGCCCAGGCATCCTCGCCGCACAGCACCGTCGGGCGGCCGAGCGAAATCAGCTCCTGGAGGCGGTTGAGGTCGCCGCCGCACTCCTTGATGGCCTGCACCCGCGGATCGCGCGCCAGCCGGGCGATGGTCTGCGTTTCGAGTGCGACGCCGGTCCGATAGCCGATGTTGTAGAGCACCATCGGCACATCGGCCGCGGCGCCGATCGTCTCGAAGTGCCGGATGCAGCCCTCCTGCGAGGGCCGCACATAGGATGGCGGCGTCACCAGCAGGCCGGCGACCGGCTGCCGGGCCCAGTGGCGCGCTTGTGCGCTCATGGTGCGCGTGTCGGTGCCGGACACGCCCATCAGCACCGGCGCGCGGCCGCCAGCCGCTTCGAGCACCGTGTCGAGCACCACGGCCTTTTCGTCCTGGTCGAGCGCGCTGGCCTCGCCGGTGGTGGCGCCCACCACGATTCCCGCGCAGCCCGCCTGCACGAATCGCTCGACCAGGCGCCGCACCGCCGGCCGGTCGACCCGGTCATCGCGCAGCGGTGTGACGATCGGAACCCAGACCCCGGAAAACTCTGTCATGACCTATCCCCAGATAAAAGAATGACGGTTCGCCGGCGCCCGCAGGGTGGCGGCTGACGTCTCGAGGGGATGCTGGAATGCGGCTCGGTTGAGCCTTTGCCCGGTCCGTCAGGTCGCTCACCCGACGGACACCTGCCTGCCCGTCAGATGAGCAGACGTTTTTTCGCTTTGACGCCCTGGCCCGACTGGGCGGGCACGGGTTGCGCCCACGCGCGCGCCTGCCGCCGGTGCGATTCGGCAGGCAGGTTGGCGAAGAGGACGCGGGAAAGATCCAAAGGGCGGCTCGGACAAAACGTGATCGGAGTGTAGCCGGGGTCGGCCGGGATCGTCAGCCGTTTTCGCGCACCACCCGCCACTGCCCGTCCGCGTGCTCGAGCAGCGTCACCGACCCGAAGTCGAGCTTCATGCCGCCGAAGCGGTGCAGCGGCTCGCCACGCACCTGCTTGATCAGGGTCTGGATCACTCCGGCATGCGAGAGCACGGCCACCGCCGGGCGCGCCGCGTCCGGCGTGCCGGCCGCGCCCGCGTTGGCGGCCGGCGTGATCGACTGCAGGAAGCGCCAGCCGCGCGCCGCCAGTTCGTCGACCGTCTCGCCGCCCGGCGGGCGCCAGTGGCGGATGTTCTCGCGCCACGCGTCGATCTCGGCCCGCGGGATCGCGCTCCAGGGCTGGCCTTCCCAGTGGCCGAAGTGCATCTCGGCCAGCAGCGGGTCGACCACCGGGTCGGGCCAGGGCGCACCGGCCAGCGCCTGGGCAACCCGGGAACAGCGCGACAGCGGGCTGGTGTACACCTGCAGGGGCGTGGGGCCGTCGGCGCTGCCATGCAGCGTGCGCAGCCGCTCGACGACCTGGGCGAAGTGCGCGTCGTCGGTCCCGACGTCGGTGCGTCCGTAGCAGGTGCCTTCAGGCACCGCGGGCTTGGGATGGCGGATCAGCCAGACTTTCATGGGGCTCTCCTGGCGGGGCGCGTCGTGTTCATTCGATGTTGTCGGCGGCCGGCGCTTCGAGCGCGCCGGATTCGATGCCCGCTGCCAGCACCGCCAGCGCGCCGATCAGGAAGGCGAGTTCGGCCAGCTGCTGCACCGCGCCGAGGCAGTCGCCGGTGTAACCGCCCAGGCGCAGCCGGATGCGCCGGCGCATCCACGCGGTCATCGCGATCGAGCAGACCGCGGCCGCCGCAAACACCGAGATCTCGCCGGTCCACAAGGCCGCGAGCGCCACCGGGGCAATCGCCAGCGCGATCGCCACGGCCGCGTCTTCGAGCGACAGGTTCTGGGCGATCGGCTTGGCGATGGCCGCGCCGTCCTGGCGCGCGTAGGGGAGGGTGATCATGATCGCGACCGAGCAGCCGCGCGACATCGTGGCCGAGGACACCAGCAGCACGCCGATCCAGCTCGGGTCGATCGCCGCGAGCGTCTGGAAGCGGCCCACCAGCATCATCACCAGGCCTGCCGCGCCATAGGTGCCGATCCTCGAGTCATGCATGATCTCGAGCAGCCTGGCCCGCTCGTGGTAGCCGCCCATGGCGTCACAGTAGTCGGCCAGTCCGTCTTCGTGGAAGGCGCCGGTGAGCATGAGCCCCGCGGCCATGGCCAGCAACAGGGCCACCGGATGCGGCAGCATCAGTCCAAAACCGGCGTAGACGATCGCGGTCAGGCTGGCCACGACCAGCCCGACCACCGGGAAATAACGGGTCGCCGGGGCCAGATGGGCCGGATCGTAGTCCATCCATTGCGCGAGCCTGCCGGTGACCGGCAGTCGCGAATAGAACTGCAGGGCAACCAGGAACAGGCGCAGCTGCAGCATGTCAGGCGCCCGTCGCGCGGCTGACGCCGGCCTGCTCGAAACTCGCCATCTCGGTGAGCATGCGGGCCGCGGCGCGCAGCAGCGGCATCGCCAGCGCGGCACCGGAGCCTTCGCCCAGCCGCAGCCCCAGATCGAGCAGCGGCCGGCCATCCAGCGCCGCCAGCGCGTGCCGATGACCGGGTTCGGCCGACAGGTGCGCGAAGACGCAGCCCGAGCGCACCCGCGGATCGCGCCGCCAGGCGACCAGCAGCGCCGCGGTCACGACGTATCCGTCGATCACCACCACGCAGCCGCGCGCGACCGCCGCCTCGATCGCGCCGACCAGCATCGCGATCTCGAAGCCGCCCAGCGCAGCCAGGGCTGCCAGCGGCGAGCGGGCGCCCGCATGGCGCGCGAGAGCCGCCTCGATGACGGCCCGCTTGTGAGCCAGGCGGGCGCCATCCAGCCCGGTGCCGGGCCCGACGCAATCGGCCACCGGCCGCTCGAGCAGCCGAGCCGTGAGGGCCGCCGCGCTCGAGGTATTGCCGATGCCCATTTCGCCCAGGCCGATCGCCTGAGGCTGGTGGCGGTCGATGGCTGCCCTGGCATGGGCCGCACCGCGCTCGATCAGCGACTGCGCCTGGGCTTCGGTCATCGCCGGGCCGTGCGCGAAGTTGGCGGTGGGCCGGCCCACTCCCGCATCGATGACCTCGAGCGCGATGTCGTTGGCGCGCGAAAAAACGTTGACCGCCGCGCCGCCCGCCCGGAAGTTGGCGAGCATCTGACCGGTCACCTGCGCCGGATAGGCAGACACGCCTTCTTCGACGATGCCGTGGTCGGCCGCGAACACCAGCAGCGCGGTGCGCTCGACGACAGGGTGGATGGTGCCCTGGCACAGCGCGATCGTGCGGGCCAGATCGGCCAGGCCGGCCAGCGCGCCGGCCGGCATCGTCTTGCCCGCCAGGGCCGCGTCGATCTGCGCGCCCAGCGCCGTGCGCTCGGCGGCCAGGGCCGCCTCGAGACAGTCAGGGCACAGGCAGCCCGCATCGCCGGTGTCGCGCAAGGTGCGCAGGGCCGGACCGGCTTGCGCACCAGCAGGCGGCGGCACCATCGACCGCGCGCCGGACTGCGCGCCGCAACCGGCGCAGACCGGGCGCGGAGGCCTTGCCGGGCGGGCGGATCGGCCAAGATCGGGAAAGGGCGGGCATCGGGAAGCGGGGTCGGCGCGGGGGCGCCACAGGCCTGTCGTAGAATCCCGGACATCTTAGCCGAGCAGCCGCCACCGATCGTCCGCCACCATGACCAACGACTCCAAATCCGCCGCGCAGGCCATCGCAGCCCATCAGAAGGTCGAGATTCTCGCCGAGGCGATGCCGTACATCCGGCGCTTCCACGGCAAGACCATCGTCGTGAAGTACGGCGGCAACGCGATGACCGACGACAAGCTCAAGGAGAGCTTTGCCGAAGACGTGGTGATGCTCAAGCTGGTCGGCATGAACCCGGTGGTGGTGCACGGCGGCGGCCCGCAGATCGAGCAGCTGCTGGCCAAGATCGGCAAGAAGGGCGAGTTCGTGCAAGGCATGCGCGTGACCGATGCCGAGACCATGGACATCGTCGAAATGGTGCTGGCCGGCCAGGTCAACAAGGAAATCGTCGAACTGATCAACCACGCCGGCGGCAAGGCGGTGGGCCTCACCGGCCAGGACGGCGGCCTCATCCGCGCGCGCAAGATGACGCTGTCCTCGCGCGACAACCCGGGCGAGCAGATCGACATCGGCCAGGTCGGCGAGATCGAGACCATCGATCCCAGCGTCATCCAGACCCTGAGCGCCAGCGGCTTCGTGCCGGTGATCGCGCCGATCGGCTCGGGTCGCGACGGGCGAGACCTACAACATCAATGCCGATGTCGTCGCCGGCAAGGTCGCCGAAGTGCTGAAGGCTGAAAAGCTGGTCTTGCTGACCAACACGCCAGGCGTGCTCGACAAGAACGGAAACCTCATCACCGGTCTGACCGCCCGGCAGATCGACGACCTGTTCGCCGACGGCACGATTTCGGGCGGCATGCTGCCCAAGATCTCGTCGGCGCTGGAAGCGGCCAAGGGCGGCGTGAATGCCGTGCACATCGTCGACGGCCGGGTCGATCACTGCGTGCTGCTCGAGATCCTCACCGATCTGGGCGTGGGCACCATGATCCGGTCGCACTGATCCGCCGTTTTCCGGTCCCCCTCGAGCCGCGCCCGCTTGCCCGCCCCGCCAGTCTGGCTGCTAGACCTGGACAACACGCTGCACGACGCCGGGCAGCACGTGTTCCCGCGGATCAACACCGCGATGACCGACTACGTGGCGCGCCGCCTGGACCTGGACCCGGCCGAGGCCAGTGAACTGCGCATCGACTATTGGCGCCGCTACGGAGCGACGCTGCTGGGCATGATTCGCCACCATGCGATCGATCCGCACGAGTTCCTGCGCGAGACCCACCCGTTTCCCGATCTGCACCGGCTGGTCGCGCGCGATCACCACCTGCGCGACACCCTGCGCCGCCTGCCGGGCCGCAAGGTGGTCGTGACCAACGGTCCGCGCGCCTACGCCAGCGCGGTGCTGCGGCTGCTGGGCATCGCCCGGATGCTCGACGGCCTGGTCTGCGTCGAGGACATGCGATTCGCCGGGCGCTGGCATCCCAAGCCCTCGCGGCGCATGTTCCGGCTGATTGCCGCCCGCCTGAGGGTGCCCACCGCGCGCTGCGTCCTGGTGGAAGATTCGATCGCCAATCTGGCAGGGGCGCGGGCGGTGGGCATGCGCACCGTGCTGGTTTCGGGGCTCACCTACCGGTCAGGCGCCCGCGCCGACCGTCCGCGCGCCGGCGGCGGGTGGCGGGTGGGGGTTCAGCTACAATCAATTTCACTATTGCCCCGCCTGCGATCCCGCCTCCGATGAATCACGTCATTACACCCATGGTTCGAGCGGTGCGCCCGAAGCCGGGTGAGCGTCGGCTGCAGATCCTGCAGACTCTGGCGGTGATGCTCCAGGAGCCGGCGGGCGATCGGGTGACGACGGCCGCGCTGGCCGGGCGGCTGCATGTGTCCGAGGCCGCGCTGTACCGGCACTTCGCCAGCAAGGCCCAGATGTTCGAGGGCCTGATCGAGTTCATCGAGTCCACCGTCTTCGGCCTGATCAACCAGATCTCCAGCAACGACGACGACGGCCTGCGCCAGCTGCGCGGCATGGTGGCGATGCTGCTGGGTTTTGCCGAAAAGAACCCCGGCATGACGCGGGTGCTGATCGGCGATGCCCTGGTGACCGAAGACGACCGGCTGCAGGAACGCATCAATCAGCTGATCGACCGCATCGAGGCCTCGATCAAGCAAAGCTTCCGCCAGGCCATCGCGCAGGGCCGCCTGCCGCCCGATACCGATCCCGTCGCGCGGGCCGGTATCGTGCTCGCCTTCATCCTCGGGCGCTGGCTGCGGTATGCCAAGAGCGGATTTCGGCGCATGCCGACCGAACATTTCGAGCACCAGATCGTGCCGCTCATCGGCTGAACTTCCGGACCCTCGTCCCGGCGCGCCAGTGCCGCGGGGGCGCCGCACGCTTTATCCTCTCCGACTCGACACGACGCGGGGCCCGACATCCGGGCCTGCGGTCTCCTTTGGACGGCGGGACACCCATGAGCGACGACATCACGAGCCTTGGCGCGCTCGACCTCTCCGCGGCCATTCATGCCCGCCAGGTTTCCTGCACCGAGGTGATGCAGGCCTACCTGGCGCGCATCGAGCGCGTCAATCCCGGCCTCAATGCGCTGATCAGCCTGAAACCACCCGAGACACTGCTGGCCGAGGCGCGCCAGATGGACGAACTGGCGGCGCGCGGCCAGTGGCTGGGCTGGATGCACGGCATGCCGCAGGCCATCAAGGATCTGGCCGCCACCCGCGACATCCGCACCACGTACGGCTCGCCGCTGTACCGCGACTTCCAGCCCACCGAAGACTCGATCATCGTCGAGCGGGTGCGGCGCGCCGGCGCGATCCTGATCGGCAAGACCAACACGCCCGAATTCGGCCTGGGGTCGCAGAGCTACAACCCGGTCCACGGCGTCACCCGCAATGCCTACGATCCCGCGCTGTGCGCCGGCGGTTCCAGCGGCGGCGCCGGGGCGGCGCTGGCCGCCCGCCTGCTGCCGGTGGCCGATGGCAGCGACATGGGCGGATCGCTGCGCAATCCGGCCGCCTACAACAACGTCTTCGGGTTTCGGCCGTCGGCCGGGCGCGTGCCGAAGTATCCGGTGCCCGAGGCGTTCATCGAGCAGCTCGGGGTCGAGGGGCCGATGGGACGCAGCGTGCCCGACCTGGCGCGGCTGCTGGCGACGCAGGCCGGCCCGGACCCGCGCGCGCCGCTGTCGCGCAGCGACGATCCTGCCGTTTTCGCGCTGCCGCTGGATGCGCCGATGCGCGGCCTGCGCGTCGGCTGGCTGGGCGATCTCGAGGGCTACCTGCCCTTCGAGCCGGGCATCCTGGAGCTGTGCGAGCAGGGCCTGAAGGCCCTTGCGGACGTGGGCTGCGACGTGCAGGCGAGCGCCCTGGGCTTCGCGCCGCAGCGCCTGTGGGAGATGTGGCTGACGCTGCGCAGCTGCGTGGTCGCCGGCGGACGCTGGGACGACTATGCCGACCCGGCCCGTCGCGCCCAGATGAAACCCGAGGCGGTCTGGGAAGTCGAACGCGGCCGCAGCGCCAGTGCGCTGGACGTCTATCGCGCCTCCAAGGAGCGCACCGCCTGGCACCGGCACCTGCTGACGCTGTTCCAGCGCTTCGACATCCTCGTGCTGCCGACCGCGCAGGTGTTTCCCTTCGATGCCGACCAGCACTGGCCCGCGACCATCGCCGGGCGCGAGATGGACACCTACCATCGCTGGATGGAAGTGGTCATCGGGCCCACGCTGGCCGGTGCGCCCGCGATCAGCGTCCCGGTGGGCTTCGGCGCGGCGGGCGCCCCGATGGGCATGCAGCTGATCGGCGCGCCGGGCGCCGATCTGCGGGTCCTTCAGGTGGCTCACGCCTACGATCAGGCAACCCGCTGGGTCGATCGCAGGCCGCCGCTGTGACGGGCGAGCGATGGCCCTGAGCGACGCCTTTCGCGCCCTCGACCATCCGCCATTCCGACGCTTCTTCCTCGGTCAGTCGATCTCGCTGGTGGGCTTCTGGCTGCAGTCGGTCGCCCTGTCCTGGCTGGTCTATCGCACCACCCGCTCGCCGCTGATGCTGGCCACGGTCGCCTTTGCGGGCACCATTCCGATGCTGGTGATCTCGCCCTTCGCCGGCGCGCTGATCGATCGTTTCGACCGGCGCCTCGTGCTGCTGTCGACCCAGATGGTCCAGATGACCCAGGCGGCGGTTCTGGCGGTGCTCGCCTTCTCCGGCCATGCGCGGATCGAGTTCGTCGTGCCTCTGGCGCTGGTCTATGGCTGCGCCTGGGCGTTCGATGTGCCGGCGCGCCAGGCCATGCTGCCGGTCATGATCGGCGGACGCGAGGACCTGCCCAACGCGATCGCGCTCAGTTCGCTGGTGATGAACCTGGCGCGCTTCGTCGGGCCGGCGCTGGCCGGGCTGATGCTGGCGTGGACGGGCGAAGGCTGGTGCTTCCTGCTGAATTCGGTCACCTTCATCCCGGTGCTGCTGGCGGTACGCGCGCTGCCGCGCACGCCGGCCGCGCACCCGGCGGCGGCGCTGGGGCGCCAGCTGGCCGACGGATTTCGCTGGGTCTGGGCTTTCCATCCGGCGCGCTGGCTGCTCGGCCACCTGATCGTCATGTCTTTGACCGTGCCGGTGTATCAGGCGATGGTGCCGATCTTCGCCAGCGAGATCCATCACGGCGATTCGCGCACCCAGGGCCTGCTGGTCAGCAGCGCCGGCGTGGGGGCGCTGATCGGCACCTTCCTGCTGGCCGCCCGACCGTCGGTGCGCGGGCTGGTCAGGGTGATCGGCGCGTCCAGCGCGATCGCCGCGATCGGCATGGTCACCTTCGCCCGCACCGAAACCCTCTGGATCGCCTGCGCGGGGCTGGTCGCCACCGGCTTCGGGATCATCTCGGTGGCGTCCGGCACCAACACCATCCTGCAAAGCGTGGTCGACGACGGGCGGCGCGGCCGGGTGGTGTCGATCTACGCGATGTGCTTTCTGGGCATCGTGCCGCTGGGCACGCTGCTGACCGGCGTGCTGGTGCGCCATCTCGGCGCGCCGCTGACCCTGACGCTGCAGGGCCTGGTCTGCCTGGCGGCCAGCCTGGCGTTCGCGATCGCCTACCCGCGGATTCGCGCCGGGCTGCTGCCGGTCTATCGGGAGCTTGGGATCATCGAGCCGGAGCCTTCGCGGGAGTAGCCGGATGCCTCGCGCGGGCCGGTATCGCCCGCCTAGGACGGTTCGTAGATCGCGAAGACCTTGTTCGAATTGAAGATGTGGGTCTGCACGAAATGACTCCAAGACAACGGGGCATCGAGCTCCTGCATCGCGCCGAGCAGCGCGCACCAGTTCAGCATCTCCTGCTGGCCGGAGTGTTCGAAGGAGGCCAGCGGGGTCTGTTGCCACGTGGCGTAGTCGCGCGCCGCCAGTGCGTCGTAGAGCCGGCGATCGGCCACGGTGTCCGGCTGCAGCCGCCAGGTGTGATTGCACATGAAGGCATGGGACCAGCTCGACGAGGCGACGATCGCCACCCGCCACGGCGACTCGCGAAGAATGCGCGCCGTCGCGCGGCCCAGGTCCATGAATCGGGCCGGAGAAGGCGAGGGCGGATCGAAGTCCAGCTCCTGGCCGATGTCGGTCATGCCGCCGCGCGCGCAGATCACCGCCTTGCCGTAGCAGTTCACCGCGAACGGGATGGTCGGCCAGTCCCAGCCGAGGGTGCGGTCGTAGTCGAGGAACAGCAGCGCATTGGCGAAAGCGTGCGACAGGCTCTGGTGATGCAGCGGGCGATAGGCATAGGCCAGGTCGAAGTTCGCCTCGATCAGCCGGGTCGCCAGGTGCTTGGCGATGTCGCGGCGCCCGCGCACCCGATAGCGCTTGCCGGTGCCTTCGCCCCAGACGTTGGGCCGGCCTTCGCCCATTCCCGCCGAGTCCTGCGCGTGGCGCCAGGGGAAGAAGTCGAAATCGTCATAGGCGAGGATCGCGAACGCGGGAATCAGGTCCTCGCGGAAGTTTTCGTACTGGTCGTCGCCGAACACCAGCACCACGTCGGGCTTGAAGTCCTCGAGCGCGGCGCGCACCCGCGCGAAGTCGGCAACCAGCGCGGCCCGGTGGGCCGCGGCGCTGCGCGCGCCACGGTCCTCGCCCCATTCGGCGCGCATCGCGGCCGGCCAGTTCGCCGGGTCGAGCTGGGCCGGCGGCACGCCGGGATCCTTGAGCGCGCGCTCCATGATCCAGGCCATCTTGTCGTCCGTCACGCACAGCGGCGGATAGTGCGTCAGGCCCAGGCCCAGGATCTCTGCCATGTTCGGTTCTCCTTGTGAAGGCGCTCAGCCGCGCGCCTTGGCCGCAGCCTTGCGCGGCGCAGCGGCGGGCTCATTGCGCGGCTCGGCCGCAGGCTTGGCGGTCAAGGCCGTCGCCTTGCGCGCCGCGCCCGGATCGATCTGGCGCGTGCGGATATGTTCGTGGATGATGCCGCGCCAGACTTCGAGCTCGGGCGCGAAACGGTCCCGTGGATTCACCAGCAGCGTGCGCACCGCGAAGCCGCGCACCAGGCTGAGCGTCAGCGTCAGGACATCGAAGGCCAGCTCGGGCGGCATGCCCTGATCCTCGAGCACCTGCTGCCATTCGCGCTCGATTTCGAAGCGGCTGGGCCCCATGTAGGGATTCACGCCGCGTTTGAGCTCCTCATTGCGTTCGTCGCTCATGCTGACCGCCAGCGAGATGAAAAAGTAGTCTCCGAAGAAGAAGTCGCAGGCATCGGCAATCAGCGCCGCGACCGGATCGGGCCCGCTTCGGGCGGCCTGGGCCCGCTCGCGGCTGAGCGTCATCATCGACTGGTTCAGATGCTGCATCGTCGCGATGACCAGCGAGTTTTTGGTCGGAAAGTGATGCAGTTGCGCGCCGCGTGAAACCCCGGCCAGCTCCGACACCTCGACCGTGCGCAAACCGCCATAGCCGCGGATGCGCAGCAGCCGGACCGTGGCCTCGATCAGCCGTTCGCGCGTGGCTTCACTGCGTTCGGCCTGGGTGCGCCTTGGCGGCGAGTCAGGCGACGTCTTGGGCATAGACATCGTTTCCTTCGAGAGTCACGGCATAGGTCTTCAAGGCGACCGAACAGGGCAGGCCGACTGGCGCGCCGGTGGTCACGTCGAAGGTGCCATAGTGCCAGGGACACTCGACCAGGCGCCCGCAGAGCTTGCCTTCGTCGGACAAGGACGCTTCGCCGTGCGTGCACCGGTCGGCGGTGACGTACACATTGCCCTCGACGTTGAAGACGGCAACCACCGTGCCGTCGGCCAGCATGGATGCGCGGACCTCACCCTGCGGGAAGTCGTGCAGGGATCCGATCAGGCATTTTTCCGTCATCGGCGATTCCTCTCAGAGCAGAATGCTCAAGCGCCCGGAGGGACGCAGCCCGTCGCCATCGAGCAGGCAGCGCTTCGATCGAATCCGGTAACTGTCGTCATGCACCTGCAGCACATGAACTGCGCTGCCGAAATACAGATCGGTATTTCCGTCCTTGGTGCGGTAGGTGGTGAACACCGAGCCGATCTCGAGGCTGCCGTCCTCGCGCGCGCGCACCCGCACATTGCCGACGATGCGCCGAGTGCGCGAGTGAGGGAACTCGGAGTGTGCCGTCTTTTTCATCAGGCGTTTGACCCTTTCGCCCAGCCGAAATCGATCATCGGCGATATAGAACAGATTCTCGTCCGGGCTGGCACCCGCGGGCAGGTCGGTGCAGGGCACTTCGTAAAGCGCGTCGTCGGTGAACAGCGCCAGCCACTCCGGCAGGCGCCATTGATCGAGCAGGTCGGCTTCGAAGTACAGGAAGTCTTCGATTCGTGAACGGTCGTGGGTGCTCATCGCAGTCTCCAGTTCGGGCGGCGTCGCTTCAGGCAGCGGAGCTCTGGCGTGCCGGCGCCGTGGCGGGGAACAACAGCTTGTTCCACTGCGTCCAGAACGCGCGCATCTGCAGTTCGTCGTCGTGGCGAGGCCGTTCCTTGTTCATGCCCTTGGAAATATCGTTCCACTGCAGTTCACGGGCGTTGCGAAAACCTCGCTGGCAGTGTTCCAGCGCTTCGGCATCGTCAGGCGTCGCGAACCCGCCCGGGCCCAGAAACTCGAGAAAATTGCTGAGCCGGTACTTGCGCGCCCAGGCGCTTTCTTCCTTGGGCGCCAGGGCCCAGGCCGTGATGACCATGTAGTCCGGCGCTTCCGGGTAGTAGGTCCGGATGGTGACCGCCATGATGTCGTTGACGACCAGATTGGGGAAGATGAACAGGTTGCGGTTCAACTGGGCAATCCGCCTGGCTCGCTCCTCGCCGTATTTTTCGGTCAGTTCGGCACGCTTCTTGTCTACCTCGATCTTGCCCTGCTCGCCCCAGGCCGGGATCCATCGCGCGACCGGCCTTCCCCAGGGGGCCGGGTATTCGAGCACCGCATGGCCATTGCCGAGATCCAGGCCGACGCTCCCCACGTTGCCTGGGTCGCCCACCACGAAGCCGCCGGTGGTGTTCATCAGATAGTCGAAGTAGCTCGCATGCGTGGTGGCCGCGTGATAGCCATCGATGCTGTTTTCGGTGAGCAGTTTCCAGTTGGCTCGGATCGAGTATTCCTGCGTGCCGGCAACCACCGTCATGCCGGCGTCGCTCTGGTCGCAGATGACGTCCAGGTACTCCTTGGCGCCGGCCAGGTAGTCGGCAAGGCTCTGGGCGTCGGGATCGAAGCACACGAAGTAGAAGTCGCGATAGCCGTCGAATCGTGGCGGGGCGGACATGCGCGAGGTGTCGCGGCTCTTGAAGTCCACCGGGTACGAGGCCTCGCCGGGCTGGCTGCGCAGGGCGCCATCCTGGCCGAACACCCAGCCGTGATAGAAGCACTGGAACGACTTCGAATTGCCCTTCGATTCCCGGCAGACCTGTGCGCCCCGGTGCGGGCAGGTGTTCATCAGCGCCCGCACCGCGCCCTGGCTGTCCCGACTGAAGATGATTCCGCGCCCGGCGACCTTGCGGGTGATGAAATCGCCCGGCTTGGGAATTTCGGAGGCATGCCCGAGGTAGATCCAGCAGCGGTTGAAGATCTGCTCCTTCTCGGCCTCGAAAATGTCCGGATCGACGAAGTTGCGCCGGTTCACCTTGAAGGTGTGGGTGGCGCTGTCCACCAGGATCGCGGGCCGGGTCTGTGCTTGGGTGCTCATCGGGGTCTCCTCGTGGCCGCCGTCGTGGCGGATGGGTGGTCTCGCCGGCAACTCTTGACGATCAGAATAAAACAATCTAGCCTGCTTGTAAATTAAAGGGCAATCGCTTTTCAGGCGATGCCAATCCGAGGGGACGACTTGGTGAAGCCCGCTCATGGCCGCGAGTTGCAAACGGCCCCTGAACTGCCTCCGCGCGCGGGGGCCGCGCAGCGATGCCGTTCGCGCCAGCAGTTCTGCGCGCTCGGTCCGCCGCCGCCCAGGACCCCGGGCCGCGCCGACCCGCAGGTGCCCACCGCGCCGCGGGCAACCGCCGTTCGGCACGGCCGCATTCCCCATGTCTATTTCTATCTGGACGATGACTGCGAAAACACCGCCTTCGGCCTGCTCGACCTGGAGATCGCCGTCTGCGAGCCGGCCGGCGGGCGCAGCGTCGTGGAACTCTACTGCCTGGGCGACGGTTTCCAGGCCGGCACCGGAACCGCGCGCGGCGAAGCGCTGATGTTCGAGCTGCGCGATGCCGGAGGCGTCGTGGCGACCGTTCCGTGGCACTGGCCGGATGTGGTCTGCGGCCGCTCGGAATCGATGGTCCTGCTGACCGACCTGCCCCTGTCCGGGGCCGACTTCGCCAGGCTGGACCGGATCGCGCTGCCGCCTGCCTTCGGCTGGGCTCTCACCGGCGGGAGCCACTGCTGATGAGCCGCCTTCAATCCACCGGCTGCGGCTGCGGACTGATCGATGTCCACACCCACTTCGTCCCGAGCGAGTTTCCCGCCTACGCCGGCGCCGGCGGCGCTTCGCAGTGGCCGTCGATGGCGCCGGCGCAGGCCTGCCACCGGCATGTGATGATCGACAGCAAGGTCTACCGCACTGTGTCGGACCAGTGCTGGGATCCCCAGGTGCGCCGTGCCGACATGCAGCGCACCGGCGTGACCCGTCAGGTGCTCTCGCCGATGCCCGAGCTGTTGTCGTACTGGCTCGAGCCGCGCGACGGGGCGTACCTGTGCCGGTTCCTCAACGAGACCCTGTCCGCCTTCGTTGCCGCCGATCCGGCCAGTTTCACCGGCCTGGGCGCGGTTGCGCTGCAGGACGTGGACGCGGCGATTCGCGAGCTCGACCACGCGGTGCACACACTCGGACTGGCCGGGGTCGAAATCGGCACCAACGTGAATGGGAAGGCGATCGGCGACCGGTGCTTCGAGCCGTTCTTCGCGGCCGCGCAGGAATGGGGTGCGGCGATCTTCGTCCATGCCCTGCGTCCCGCCGGCATGGACCGGCTGGTGGGTCCTGCGCTTCTCGAACAGGTGGTCGCATTCCCGGGCGAGGTCGGCCTGGCGGCCGCGTCGATGCTGACCGGCGGAACGCTCGCGCGCCACCCGAAGCTGCGGATCGCGTTCAGCCATGGCGGGGGCACCCTGCGCTCGATCCTGCCGCGCCTGCAGCACGCCTGGAGCGCCTTCGAGCCGCTGCGCCAGCTGATGCCGGAGTCGCCCGGCGAACTGGTGCGGCGCATGTACTACGACGACCTCGTCTACGACGGCGAAAGCATCGGCGAGCTGCTGCGGGTGTTCGGTCCCACCCAGGTCATGGCGGGCACCGATTACCCGTTCGCCATCATGGACCGCGAACCTTCCGCACGCCTGGCGGCGCTGGCCGTCGATGAACCCACCCGATACGCGCTGCGATCGGGCAACGCTAAACGCTGGCTGGACATGACATGAAACTCGCGAACAAGGTCGCCATCGTGACCGGCACCAGTCCCAATATCGGCGGAGGCATCGCGGAGTGCCTGGCTGCGGCGGGAGCCGCGGTCGTCTGTGTGGACGCGAACCCCGCGAACGCCGACGACGCCGCCCGTTACCTGTCCAGCACAGGCGCGCGCGCGCTGGCCATCGCCTGCGACGTCTGCGACGAAACTCAGGTGAAGGCGGCCGTCGCGGCCACGGTCGAGCACTTCGGAGGGGTGGACATCCTGATCAACAACGCCGCGAAGTTCAATCGCAAGGGCGTTCTCGACATGCCGGTCGCACAATGGCGGGCCCAGGTCGATGTGATCCTGACCGGCGCATTCCTGTTCACGCAGCACAGCGCCCGGGCGATGATCGACGGCGCGCGCCGGGGCAGCATCGTCAACATCATCTCCACCGCCGGCCATCAGGGCGAACCGAGGAATGTCGCCTACAGCACGGCCAAGTGCGGCCTGATCAACTTCACCCGCTCGATCGCGATGGAACTGGCCGACAAGGGCATCCGCGCCAACAGCCTGACGCCCACGGCCACCGACCCGTCGGAGTCGTTCGAGCGGGCGGTGCGCTGGGGACGTCCCGCGGCTGACGGTTCGGCGATCCTGGCGGTCATGGAATCGTTCCGGCAGCGCGTGCCCTTGCAGAAGCTGCCGGTGCCCACCGACTACGGACGGGCCGCGGTCTTTCTGTGTTCCGAGGACGCCGGCATGATCACCGGCACCGACCTGCGCGTGGATGCCGGTGCGGTCGCGCGCTACTGGGCGTGGGATCCGACGATGCCGATGCGCTGACGGAAGCCGGCACGCAGCCGTCGGCCGGCACGTAGCCGTCGGCCGTGCATCGGCCGTGCGCCGGCGGCGGCAGACGTTCCGTTCACGCCCCCAGGATGCCAACGGCGCCCGATTCCAACGGGTTCGTCGCATCTCCGGATGCGAGCCGACGGGCGCCGGCAACATGGGGTCTCGTTCGATGCAGGTCCCTTTCAGGAGCCCCCCATGTCCCGCCACGACTCGTTTTCCACCGATCCCGTCCTGCGCCTGGCCCAGCGTCGTGCCCGCGCCAAGATGGGGTTCTTCATTCACCTTGCGGTGTTCGTACTGGTCAATGCCCTGCTGGTCACGATCGACCTGCTGGCACTGCGCCGCCACGGCATGTCGATATTCCCGGCCGTGGGCTGGGGGCTGGGCCTGGCCATCCATGGTGCGGTGGTGTTCTTCGCGGGCTCCGGCAGCGCGCTGCATCAGCGGCTGGTGGACAGCGAACTGACCAAACTGGGGGCGCACCGGCCGTGAGGGT
>JADJVQ010000083.1 GCA_016710525.1 Burkholderiaceae bacterium | reverse complement strand
GGCCGAGCAGGCGTGCATCGACGGCGTCACCGGCTTGCGCGGCGATGCGTTGGGCGACCTCCACACGGCGCAGCAGCGCATCGGGCGCAGCCCAGGTGGCAACCCGGTCGTCGTAGCCAGCCGGCGAACCGGGCCGCCACACCGGCTGGCCGAGCTGGTTCATCAGGTTGACCGCCTGGGCCGACGGCAATTCCTGCCGCCCAAGGGCGCGCAGCCCCGAGATGGCCCACTCCCAGGGCGACTTGAACTTGACGTTCTCGGAGCGCCACGCCTGCGGGGCGGCCACCAGGTCTCGATACAGACTGGGCAAGTCGCCGCCTGTACGGGTGAAAGTCTGCGCCAGACGCTGAACGAGTTCAGCAGGCGGATCGTCGGCAATGAAGTGACGCGCCAACTTGAGCGCGAGATGGCGTGCGGTCGCGGGCGCTGTGATCAGGTCATGGATGATCGCCCGCGCCTGCTGCTCGCCCTCGTCCGCATAGCTGCGGCCCAATACGGTCCGCGCGCCCGGTTCATGGAGCGCGGGCACGAAGCGAAATGTCGTGGTGCTGTCCTGCCGCGCATCGTCCGCAGGAAGCGTCCAGCCAGTGAGCGCGCGTGCGAATTCGGTCACGTCCTCCTGGGAGTAGCCGCTGCGCACGCCCAGCGTGTGCAGCTCCAGAACCTCGCGTGCGAGGTTCTCGTTGAGACCGCGTGGTCGCTGTTGGCGAACGCCGCCCCTCTGTGCGGCCGCGCTGTTCGGTCCAATCGACTGCGCCTGGTCGAGGTAAAGGAGCATGGCCGGGTGACGAACGGCAGCCAGCAGGAGATCTTCGAAGCGTCCCAACACATTGGGGCGAATGGCGTCCGCCTCGAAGCCGCCGGCCATGCCCACGACCAGCAGCTTGTCCACCGACACCGCGAAGTGGTTGGACCAAAAGTGCACCAACCGCTCGACAAACGGTGTGGTGGTCTGCAACGCGCTGCTCGTGCGCGCGCCCACGGCAGCAACGTAGGCTTCTCGTCCTTGGCGAAGGTAGGCTTCGCGGATGCCGCTTCTCTGTCCTTCGGCAGCCAATCGCACTGCGCGCTGCTGGCCTAGCCAGCTATCCAGGAGAGCCGTCGTACGTGGCAACGACTGCCAGGACGAAGGCAGTGACTGATAGGCGTCGAACTGAGAGATCAACCAGCCCTGAGGGTCGGCCAGCGATGGCTCTTCGGGTCTGGCACCCAGGCCGAAGCGGTTCAGGGCGATGGCTGCGCTACTCATTTGCCGGAGTGTATTGGTCGGATAGGCAAACGAGCGTCTTCGCAATGTAATGATGAGTAAAGTACGGGTCGTCTCGATCAGCAGGGTGCACGAGAGCATGCGCAATCGCCGAAGCCCAACCGATCAACCACCAAGTTCAACAGCCCGCCGAGCCAGCAAAAACGTCGCCGCATTCCAGCTCTGCCCCGCCATCCCCATGGGCTTGCACGTGCGACCATGAAACCATTCGGTAAAGCGCCAATCATCCAGCTGGTTCACCACGGCCAGCCGGGCCAGCGCCGCCCAGGCCTGCTCCCGCATCCCCAGGTGCGCCAGAGCCATGACGAAGTACCCCCCAACAAAAGGCCAGATGCCCCCGTTGTGATACTGGTGGACGCTGTTCTGCTGGTGCCGCGCCATGTACGGTCGCCAGAGCTCGTGCTGGCGCGACAACGGATGCAGAACGACCCGCACCGGGTACGGCTGCGCCGCGCCTGCGGTGTCGATGGTCCGGACGATGCGCAGGCTCTTCTCGTCGTCGGCCAGCCCGTTCAGCACCGCCATCAGGTTGCCGAACACGTCGCCCTCGTGGCCCGCCACCGCCAGGTTGACGAAGCTCAGGTACATCCCCGGATCGCGCCGGCCGCGGCGCGCATAGTGGCGCAGCAGCCGCGCCCGGTGGTACTCGGGCAGGTCGCGCTGGAAGGGGTCGAAGAGGTGGTTGAAATGGTGGCGCGTCGCCTCGGCATCGGCCATCGCAAAGCGCCGCTTCACGTCGAACCACAGGGCGTTGGTGTACAGCACATAACCCGAGCGCGGCATGATGTCGGCCCAGTCGCTGGCCTCGTTTTGCTGCAGCAGCCGGAAGCGCTGGTGCTCCTGCGCCAGCAGCCACCCTATCGCGCGATCGACACCGGCCTGCCAGTGCCGCGGCGCCACGCGGCCCGCCCTGCGCACGTGGTCCACCGCGATCAGCCACCACAGGGTCGCGTCGATGCAGCCGAGGTACCAGAAGTCGGCGTCGCGCCCCTCGGGGTCGACGTACTTCGGGATCTGGCCATTGGGCGCCTGCTGCGCGACCAGCGCCTCGAGGCTGGCCACCGCGCCCTGCTCCAGGGCGTCGACGCCGCTGCCGCACATCGCCATCACGCAGATGGCGGCATCGCGCCCGAAGATGCGGGTGTAGCGGCGCGCCTCGGCCGCGTCGGTCCGGCTGGCGGCCAGGATGCCGTGCGGCGTAAGGTTGCGTTGCAGCAGCGCCAGCGAGGCCTGCGTGCAATTTTCGATCAGCTCGAGTGCGGGCGAATCCGGAAGGAGACTCATCGCGGCCCGGTCGGGTCACGCGGAAACCAGCGCTCGATCAGCTCGGCGGCGCGCTCGCGCGCCCCCAGGCCGAACGCCAGCGCCAGCGCAAGGACAACGCCCGCCAGCAGGATCAGGAAGGTCTGCTGGATCAGCCCGCCACCGATGTCCAGGTGGTCGATCGCCAGCAGCAGCACGAAGACCATGACCGCGTAGCGCACCACGCGAGCGAGGATCTCGGCATCGCTGATGCCCGCGGCGCGGAAGTACCGCTGAACCGCATTCGCGACGAAGCGCGAAAAGTAGCTGCCGAACACCACCACCAGCAGCGCGACCAGAACGCGCGGCACGAACAGCAGCACCTTGCCGAGCAGGTCGGTCACCTGGGTCAAGCCCAGGCTGTTGAACGCGATGATCAACGAGGCGATCAGCACCAGCGCGTAGCCGATGGTGCCGATCCATTCGGTCGTGTCCTTCTCGGTGCCCCCCTGCTGAATGAACCCGTCGATGCCGGCCCGCTCGGTCAGGATGTGGAAGTTCAGCGCCCGCAGAGCCTTCACGACGGCAAGACGAAAGCCCTTGGCCAGCAGCCATCCGACGAGCAGCACCGCCAGCGCCACCCCCAGGCGCGGCAGAAAGTTGCCGATCTCCAGCAGCAGCCCCCGCAGCGGGAGCAGCATCACATCCAATTTCTCCATCTCAACTCCCGGGGTTCAGTGCGTGATGCCGGCGAGCGCGGCAATTCCGGCAAGTGGCACGCCCACCCAATCCGGCCGATTGTCCAGTTCGTAGCGCAGTTCATAGAGCGCCTTTTCGAGTTCGAAAAGGTCGAGCAGCGCCGCGGATTGCTCGAAGGCAGCCTCGCTCGCATGCAGGCCGCCGGCCACGGCGACGCCGCGGTAGGCTTGCAGGAACGCCCGCCGCACGGCTTGTTCCCAGCCCCGTGCCACGGGTGCGAAGCGCTCCAATTCGGCGGCGCCTTGCGCGGTCAGGTGCAAGGCGGTGTGGCGTGCGTAGTCGAGCGAGCGCAGCATGCCGGCCACGTCGCGCAGCGCGCTGTGCTTGATGCGCCGCTCTTCGAGCGGGCGCTGCGGCTCGCCCTCGAAATCGATGATCAGGAAGTCGTCGCGTGCGATCAGCACCTGCTGCAGGTGCAGGTCGCCATGCAGCCGGGTCTTCAGACCCGTCGGCGATGCCGCGGCCGCCTTTGCGATGCGCGCATGGAGGGCCGGCACTGCCGCCGCAATCCGCATCGCCAGGGCCGCCAGGGGTTCGCCCAGCGTTGCCCGGCGCTGCGCGAGCAGCGCCAGCGTTCGATCACTCTCCTCGCGCACCGTGGCACACCAGCGCTCGAGATCGGCAACGCGGATCGGCTCCGGATCGAAGGCCGCCACACCGTGCCGCTGTGCCAAGGCGACATGGAGCTCCGCCACCCGCCGAGCCAGCACCTGAATTCGTGCCGCCATGGCATCGATGCCGGCCTGCGGGTCGGTGTCGACGTTGCGAAGCGACTCGAGAAGGCGCGCCAGTTGGTCAACCGTGAAATTCCAGGCGTCGCCCTGGTTCGTCACCTGCGCCTGCAGCAGCGCCAGCACCCAGACCGCACCGTCCTTGGCATGGAACTCGACGCTGCCCGCCACCGGCACGCAATGCTCGTAGTGCGCCACATCGGTCAGGAAGCGGCCCATCTCGATCTCGGGGCTGATCCCCGCGTGCAGTCGCCGATAGCACTTCAGGAAGAGCCTATCGCCCAGCAGACTGATCGAATGGCTGCTCGTGGTGAGACGCCGCAACGGCGTCACCCCATCGAGCGCATCGCCGACCACCTTGTGGTACGCATCCGTCGGAGCGAAATGCACCATGCCACCTTCCGCGGGCGTCTCGCGCCGCGAGCCGATCGCCTTCACCAGGGCGCGACAGAAGGGTTCGTCGCCCATCGCGTCGGCAAGCACCCCGATCATCGCCTGCTGGCGCACCTTGGTCACAGCCAGCGCCGCCAGGCCGCGGGCGCGCTCTTCGTCGTCGTCCTCGAAGGCGATCGCCAATGGAACGAAATAGCGCGCCGGCTCGGCCGGGCCCTGCGCATCGACCAGGGCCAGCAGCCACTGCGAGGCGCCGGACGCGAGCAGACCGTGGGCCGCGAGCGTGGCGCGCTCCAGTGGCTCGGCCTTCGCGGCGTACCACCGCTGGCGCAGCATGAATCGAGGCAGCAACTCGCGCTCGAACTGGTTGCGCGTCTTCTCGGCCATGCCCATGCGCCACGGCACGACCTTGCTGCGAAAGAAACTGTTCCAATCGTCGAACAGCACCAGCACCGGCAGGTCTTCGATCGGCAGGCGCTCGGCATGCCATTGCGGCGGCGCGGCATCGGTGGCCAGGCGAAACCAGAAGAAGCCGTAGGCCGGCAAGGTCAGCAGGTAGGGCAGATCGGAAATCGGCGGGAACGGGCTGCGCCCCATCATCTCGACGGGCACGCGTCCCTTGTAGGCTTCGAGCGCGAGCTCGACCGGCTGCGCGACACGGCTGACGTTGAACACGCACAGGATCACATCGTCGTCATGCTCGCGCACATAGGCCAGCACCTTGCGGTTTCCCGGGTGCAGCATCTTGAAGCGGCCGCGGCCGAACGCCTTCGTCGTGCTGCGCACGGCGAGCAGGCGCTTGGTCCAGTTCATCAGCGAGGAAGGTTCGCGCGCCTGCGCCTCGACGTTGAGGGCCTCGAAGCCGTAGATCGGGTCCTGGATCGGCGGCAGGTACAGGCGCTGCGGGTCGGCGCGCGAGAAGCCGCCGTTGCGGTCGCTGGTCCACTGCATCGGCGTGCGCACGCCGTCGCGGTCGCCCAGGAAGATGTTGTCGCCCATGCCGATCTCGTCGCCGTAGTACAGCACCGGCGTGCCCGGCATCGACAACAGCAGCCCGTTCATCAGTTCGACGCGGGCGCGGTCGTTCTCGAGCAGGGGCGCCAGGCGGCGGCGGATGCCCAGGTTGATGCGCGCACGCGCATCGGAGGCGTACATGCGGTACATGTAGTCGCGCTCCTTGCTCGTCACCATCTCGAGTGTCAGCTCGTCGTGATTGCGTAGGAAGATCGCCCACTGGCAGCTGGCGGGGATCTCGGGCGTTTGCGCCAGGATCTCGACGATCGGGTGCCGGTCTTCCTGGGCGATCGCCATGTACATGCGCGGCATCAGCGGGAAGTGATAGGCCATCTGGCACTCGTCGCCATCGCCGAAGTACTCGCGCACGTCCTCGGGCCACATGTTGGCCTCGGCCAGCAGCAGGCGGCCCGGGTACTTGGACTCGACGCGTGCGCGAATGGCCTTGATGACCTCGTGCGTCTCGCGCAGGTTCTCGTTGCTGGTGCCGTCGCGTTCGATCAGGTACGGGATCGCGTCGAGCCGGAAGCCATCCACGCCCATCTCGAGCCAGAACTCCATTGTGTTCAGCACCGCGTCCAGGACGGCGGGGTTGTCGAAATTGAGGTCGGGTTGATGACTGAAGAAGCGGTGCCAGAAATACTGCTGCGCCACCTCGTCCCAGGTCCAGTTGGACTTCTCGGTGTCGGTGAAGATGATGCGCGTGCCCGAATACAGCGTGTCGTCGTCGCTCCAGACATAGAAACTTCGCTCCGGCGAGCCCTTCGGTGCGTGGCGCGCCGCCTGGAACCAGGCATGCTGGTCGGAGGTGTGGTTGACGACCAGCTCGGTGATCACGCGCAGGCCACGGCGGTGCGCTTCGAGCACGAACGCGCGGAAATCTTCCAGCGTGCCGTAGCTGGGATGCACGTCCTCGTAGTTGGCAACGTCATAGCCATCGTCGCGCTGCGGCGACGGGTAGAACGGCAGCAGCCAGATCGTATTGACGCCCAGCGCCTGCACATGGTCGAGACGTTCGGTCAACCCGCGAAAATCGCCGATGCCGTCGCCGTTGGAATCGGCGTAGGCCTTGATGTGGAGTTCGTAGACCACCGCGTCGCGATACCACAGCGAGTCGCTGGCGATCGCGGTGCCCGAGGCATCCGGTGCGAGGGCGATGGCGGTGTCGACGAGTTTCGCGTCAGCGGTCACGGGCGATCCTCATAGGAAATAATCGAAGTCGTGTTCGCGCTTCATCCGGGTGCGCAACTCCATCACGTGGACGGGCGTCCGCTGGGGGTCGAGGCTGACATAGTTGCGCGCGTCCTGCCAGAGATAGTGGGCGTCACTGATCAGGTCGTGCAGCTGGTAGGCCTGCCCGGGCTGCATGCCGAAGGTGGCCAGGTCGATCTCGACCCAGCCGCTCTGCGTGTGGTGCGGGTCGAGGTTGACAATGCAGACCACGGTGTTGCCGCCGTCGGCCGAGGTCTTCGTGTAGGCCAGCAGCTGCTCGTTGTCGATCGCCAGGAAGCGCAGCCCGGCATCGCTTTGCAGCGCCGGGTTCGCGCGCCGCGCCCGATTGAGCACGGCGATGAACTCGGCGAGCGAATCCTCGCGCGCGCGGTCCCAGACGCGGCGCTCGAACTTCTCGGAGTCGAGGTACTCCTCGCCGCCGGCACGCAGTGCGCGGTTCTCCAGCAGCTCGTAGGCAGGGCCGTAGATGCCGTAGTTCGCGCAGAGCGTGGCCGCCATCGTCACACGTGCCATGAACACCGGGCGGCCGCCGTACTGCAGCGCGGCGGGCAGGATGTCGGGCGTGTTCGGCCAGGCATTCGGTCGGAAGTATTCGCGCCCCGGCCCCTGGGCCAACTCGGTGAAGTACGTGGTGAGTTCCCGCTTGGTGTTGCGCCAGGTGAAGTAGGTGTACGACTGGCTGAAGCCCAGCTTGGCCAGGCGATGCATCACGCGAGGCCGCGTGAAGGCCTCGGACAAAAACACCACCTCGGGCTGCAATGCCCGCACGCGGACGATCACCCACTCCCAGAACGCATAGGCCTTGGTGTGCGGGTTGTCGACGCGGAACACGCGCACGCCCTGCGCGACCCAGTGCTCGAACACGCCAGCCAGCGCCTCCCACATCGCGCGCCAGTCGTCGCTCTCGAAGTCGAAGGGGTAGATGTCCTGGTACTTCTTGGGCGGGTTCTCGGCGTACTGGATGCTGCCGTCAGAACGCTTGCGGAACCACTGCGGGTGTTCGGCCACCCACGGATGATCGGGTGCGCACTGAAATGCGATGTCCAGCGCGATGTCGATGTCGAGTTCGGCCGCGCGCTGCACCAGACGCCTGAAGTCGGCCAGCGTGCCGAGTTCGCCGAGGATCGCGTCGTGTCCGCCTTGCGCGGCGCCCACCGCCCACGGACTGCCCAGGTCGTCGGGCTGCGCATTCAGCGTGTTGTTGCGGCCTTTGCGCCGCGCGCGGCCGATCGGGTGGATCGGCGGGAAGTACAGCACGTCGAAGCCCATGCGCTTGACGTAGGGCAGCCAGGCCTCGCAGTCGGCGAAGCTGCCGTGGCGCGTGGCGTCCGGCGATGCCGAACGCGGAAAGAACTCGTACCACGCCGAGAATCGCGCCCGCTCGCGTTCGACCGTGAGAGGAAACACCTGCGGGTGCGTGAACGCATGGCGCAGGTCGGGGTAGCGATTGGCCACCGCCGCACGCGGCGAGTCGCTGCCGATGCGCGCGAGCGCTTCAGTGGACAGCGCCGCATCGCCGGCTGCCTGCGCGAGCTCGCGCGACCAGGCGCGCAGCAGTTCCGCGTCAGCGTGGCGAGCGGCGCGCTGCGCGGCCTGCTCGATCAGCGCCGCGCCGGTCACGGCCGCCACGCGCAGGTCGTCGGCATCGACGCGGCGCGCGAAGTCGTGCTGCCACGACTGGAACGGGTCGACCCATGCGCAGACTGTGTACTCCCACGATCCAAGCGAATCGACGACAAAGCTCGCGCGCCAGCGGTCGTTGACGAGCGGCTGCATGGCCGCACTGCGCCATGCGGGCTCGCCGGCGCGCCGCCATTGCAACCGGCAGGCGACCATGTCATGGCCGTCGGCGAAACAATCCGCCTCGATGACGACCTCGTCCCCCACGACGCGCTTGACCGCGAACCGCCCGCCGTCTACCGCGGGCTGGATGTTTTCGATGACCGCGCGGCTGCGCCCGTCGGCCAGCGCAATGGGCTGGACGTCTTCGTCACGGCTCACTCCGGCTCTCCTTCGTGCTTCAGGAACACGACGCCCAGCGGCGGCAGCGTCAGGTTGAGCGACTGGAAGCGGCCGTGCGCGGCGACCGGCACGCTGTCGACCCCGCCCAGGTTGCCCACGCCGCTGCCGCCGTACAGCGTCGCGTCGCTGTTGAGCACTTCACGCCACCGGCCGGCCTTCGGCACGCCGACCAGGTAATTCTCGCGCGGCACGGGCGTGAAGTTGGCGGCCACGAGCAGCACCTCGCCGCCGGGACTTGCGCAGATAGGTCAGCACCGAACACTCGGAGTCGGCGCCATCGACCCACTCGAAACCTGCCGCATCGAAGTCGATCGCATGCAGCGCCGGCTCGCCGCGGTACAGCCGATTCAGGTCCGCCACCCAGCGCTGCAGGCGCTTGTGCAGGTCGTTCTCGTCGAGCAGCCACCAGTCGAGTTCGCTGTCGTGGTTCCACTCGCGGCGCTGGCCGAACTCGCCGCCCATGAACAGCAGCTTCTTGCCCGGATGGCCCCACATGTGGCCGTACAGCAGGCGCAGGTTGGCGAACTGTTGCCATTCGTCGCCCGGCATCTTGCCGAGCAGCGAGCCCTTGCCGTGCACGACCTCGTCGTGCGAGAGCGGCAGCATGAAGTTCTCGCTGAACGCATAGGCGAGCGAGAAAGTCAGCTTGCCGTGATGCCAGCGCCGGTGGATCGGGTCCTCTTGCAGGTAGCTCAGCGTGTCGTGCATCCAGCCCATGTTCCACTTCATGCCGAAGCCCAGTCCACCCAGGTAGGTCGGGCGCGAGACCATCGGCCACGCGGTGGACTCCTCGGCGATCACCTGCACACCGGGGTGGTCGCGGTAGGCCGCCTCGTTGAGCAGGCGCAGGAACGAGATCGCCTCCAGGTTCTCGCGACCGCCATGCACGTTCGGGATCCACTCGCCCTCCTTGCGCGAATAGTCGAGGTAGAGCATGGAGGCGACCGCGTCGACGCGCAGGGCGTCGATGTGGTACTCGTCGAGCCAGAACATCGCGCTCGACAGCAGAAACGCGCGCACTTCGTTGCGGCCATAGTTGAAGATCGATGAATGCCACTCCGGGTGGAAGCCCTGACGCGGGTCGGCGTGCTCGTACAGATAGGTGCCGTCGAACTGCGCCAGGCCATGCGCGTCGGATGGAAAGTGCGACGGCACCCAGTCGAGAATCACGCCGATGCCGGCGCGGTGCAGCGTGTCGACCAGGAACTTGAAGTCCTGCGGCGTGCCGTAGCGCGACGTCGGGGCGAAGTAGCCCGTCGTCTGATAGCCCCACGAGCCGTAGAAGGGGTGCTCGGTGATCGGCATCAGTTCGACATGCGTGAACCCGAGCTCGACCACGTACTGCGCCAGCCGATCGGCGATGGACCGATAGTCGAGCAGGGCGCCGCCTTCGCCCCGGCGCCACGAGCCCAGATGCACTTCGTAAACCGACATCGGCTGGCGCAGCACGTTGCTCGAAGCGCGGCGCGCCATCCAGGCTGAATCATTCCAGTCGTGACCGCCCACGGGCCATGCAACAGAGGCGGTCGCAGGTGCCAGTTCGGCTCGCATCGCGAATGGGTCGGCCTTGTCCAGCCGCGCGCCCTCACGCGTGAAGACGGCGAACTTGTAGCGCTGGCCCGCTGCGACGCCGCGCACGTCCAACTCCCAGATCCCCGACCCATCGCCTCGCACATGGGCGCGATCGGCATCCGCGAGCCAGTCGTTGAAGTCGCCGACCACCGACACCGCGCAGGCGTTCGGCGCCCACAGGGCGAACCGGGCCCCCTGGGCGTGGAGGTGACACCCCAACTTCTGGTACAGCCGCGAGTGCGTTCCCTCGCGAAAGAGATGGATGTCCTGGTCGCCGATGGTCGGGCTTGGCTCGGCGTCAGCCAGGCCCGGGCTTGGCATCGGACGAGTTTGCCGTTGCATGTCAGTTGCCTCCCTGCTGGCGGCGGTTTGCACTCAGCCGCAGTTCGTCGAGGATCGATGCCACCGCGCGCCCATTGTCGGGGGCTTTGCGGACAAGTTCTCGAATTCCCGGGTCGGTGATGCAAGATCGTGCGCCCGACCTCGGGCGGCTCATCGACAATTGTCGTTAGTATTGAGGGCCCTACCCGCTCGGCCAGCCATCCGTTGGACCCGCTCGCCTCCACCTGCCGACTCGAACTGAACGACACCGCCGCGGCGCTCCACCTGTCGGGCGAATGGCGGCTGGGCGCGCTCACCGGCCTATCGGATGCGCTGGCGAAATGCGATCTGGCCCAAATCGGCTCGCGCGCACTGGTCGTCGATGGCGGATCAGTCACCGCGCTCGACACCGCGGGCGCACTGCTGTTCCTGCGCCGCGTCGTTCAGGCCGGCGCCGATCCGGCGGCGCTTGAGCTGCGCGGCTTCGACGCGCGCCATGCGCGCATCGTCGACGTGGTGCGCGAACGCCTCGGCGGCATCGGCACACGGCGTCGCGCGCCCACCCGCCGCCTGATCGCGTCGTTCGGCGCGCACCTGGTCGAACTCCGGCCGGCTGGCGGTCACGCACATCGGCTTTCTGGGCCTCACGCTCGTCGCGCTGGCCTCGCTGGATCCGCTCGCCGGGCTCGCTGCGCCGGCGCGAGTTGCTCGCGCAGCTGGGCCAGACCTGCGTCACCGCCATCCCGGTGGTGTCGTTGGTGATGTTCCTGATCGGCGTGGTCGTGGCCTATCTGCTCGGCCTGCAGGCGGCGCAGTACGGCGCGAACATCTTCGTCGTCGATGGCGTTGCGCTGGGCATGGTGCGCGAATTCTCGCCGCTGCTGGTGGCCACCGTCATCGCCGGACGATCCGGCGCGGCGTTCACGGCCCAGCTGGGCACGATGAAGCTGACCGAAGAAATCGACGCGATCCGCACGCTGGGACTGTCGCCCGAGCAGGTGCTGGTGGTGCCGCGGGTGATCGCGCTGGTGATCGCGCTGCCGGTGCTGGTCTTCGTGGGCAGCGTGCTCGGACTGGCCGGCGCCGCCACGGTCTGCAACGTGATGCTGGACATCACGCCGACCACTTTCATCGACCGGCTGCACGACTCGCTGGCCGCGCGCCACTACCTGATCGGGCTGGGCAAGGCGCCGGTATTCGCCATGCTGCTCGCGGTCATCGGCTGTTCGATTCGCATGACCGTGAGCCGCGACACCCGGGCGATGGGCCTCCACACCACGTCCACGGTGGTGCAGAGCATCGTCGCCGTGATCCTGCTCGATGCGTTCTTCGCGGTGCTGTTCCAGGAGCTGGATTGGTGAACGCGCCACGTGTGCCCGCTGACGCCGCGCCGGTGATCGAGGTCGATTCGGTCGTCACCCGGTTCGGCTCGCAGGTCGTGCACAACGGCGTGAGCCTGACGATCCGCCGCGGCGAACTGGTCGCGCTGATCGGCGGCAGCGGCACCGGCAAGTCGGTGCTGCTGCGCGAGGTGATCGGGCTGCAGCGCCCCAATGCGGGGCGCGTGCGCCTGCTGGGCACCGACGTCTGGGCCAGCGACGCGCCGGCGCTGACGGCGATGCGCCGGCGCTTCGGTATGATGTTCCAGGACGGCGCGCTGTTCTCGTCGCTCGATGTCGCCGCCAACGTCGCCACGCCCCTGCTGGAGCATGCCGATGTGCCGGCCGATCTGCTGGGTCCGCTGGTCGATCTGCGGCTGTCGCTGGCGGGCCTGCCGGCCGAGGTCGGCGCCAAGATGCCCAGCGAACTGTCGGGCGGCATGCGCAAGCGCGCCGCCATTGCACGAGCGCTGGCGCTCGAACCCGAGGTGCTGTTTCTCGATGAACCCACCTCGGGCCTGGATCCGATCACCGCGCGAGCGTTCGATCGGCTGCTTCAGTTCTTGTGCCACGACCTGGGAATCACCGTCTTGATCGTCACACATGACCTCGACACCCTGCTCTCGATCGCCGAACGCATCATCGTGCTCGGCAATGGCAAGGTCGTCGCCGATGGCACGCTGGCCGAAGTGACCGCGGTCGACGACGCCTGGATCCAGTCGTACTTCTCGGTGCGCGCCACCTTCGCCGCGGCCGATCCACGCTCGGCGCACGCGCAGCCCGTGCCCGGCCAGGCGCCCGCGCCGCACTCCGGGAGCCGCCGTGGAACCTGAAGCCCGCTACACACTCGTGGGCAGCGTGGTGCTGCTGCTGATCGTTGCGTCGGCCCTGGCGGCCGTCTGGTTGTCGCGGGCCGGGGTCGCCTCCGAATTCCGCTTCTATACCATCCACTTCGAGCACCAGTCGCTCGAGGGGCTGCAGGTGGGCGGAGACGTCAACATGCAGGGCATCAAGGTCGGGCGCGTCGATGCGTTTTCAATCGAGCGCGGCAACATCAACCGGGTCAATGTGCGCATCCGCGTCGAGCGGCGCACTCCGGTCAGCACCAACACCTCGGCGGTGGTCGCCCGCAACCTGGTGACCGGCATCGCCCGGATCAACCTCGAAACGCCAGGCACGCCCGGGCCTGAACTCGCCCCGGGCGCGAATGGCGAGCCCCCGGTGATCGCCGAAGGCACCTCCGGCCTCGAGCAGATCGCGCGCACGGCGAACAATCTGGTGATCACGGCGGAATCGTCACTGAAGAAGCTCGACGACATGCTGGACGAAGGTAACCGCAAGGCCTTCGCCGACATGCTGGCGGGCGTGCGCGACTTGGCGGTCGGGCTGAGTCGCCGGCTCGACACCGTCGACCGCACCGCCGCCGCGCTGACGACGACCGCCCAGGCGCTGACCGGCGCGGCGCAATCGTTCGGGAAGACCAGCGACACCATCGCCAGCGTGACCGGGCAGCTCGGTGCGCAGGCCGGGCCGCTGGTCCAGGAGGCCGAAGCCACCCTGAAGGACACCCGCGTCACCCTGGAAGCGCTGCGCGGCGCCACGCGCGACCTGGCCTCGGCCACCCGCACGCTCGAGCGCGACGTCGGCGCGCTGGTCCGGCGCACCGACGACGCCACCGACGTCGGGCTGCTCGAACTGCGCGCCACCGCGCAGCAATTGCGCGCCGGCACCGAACTGCTCGGGCGCACACTGGACCGGCTGCAGGACCCGCGGGCCACGCTGCTCGGCCCGGGCAAGCGGCAACTCGGCCCCGGGAGAGCAGGTGAAAAGCGTCACGTGCCAGGGCCCGCCTTATGAGCGCGACTGGGCGCCCGTCACCGGCGCGGCCCGGACCGGCGGGCTGTCCACGCCCGGCAGGCCGCCCGGCAGGCCGGGCTGAGGCCCGCGCGCGCCGGCGCGCCATGCCCGTGGCGGCCCTGGCACTGGCTGCCGGCTGCGTGTCGATCAGCGGCGGCGACTCGCCGGCACTGGTCCAGTATGTGCTCGATGACCGGGGCATCGGCGCGGCATTGCCGGCTGGTCTGCCGCGCATCGAACGCGGCCTGCTGGTGGCGCCAGTGCAGGCCTCCGGCTTCGACGAAAGCGCGATGCTCGCCTACGGCCGCGATCCCGGCAGCCGCGCCCACTACCAGTTTGCCGGCTGGACCGACCGGCCCGCCCGGCGCATCGGCTGGCTGGTCGAGCGCCGGCTGGCGGCGCGCGGCCGCTTCGCCTCGGTGGCGCAGAGCACGGCAGGCGTGCGTGGCGAGCTGATGCTCAACCTCACGCTCGAGCACCTGTACCACGATGTGTCGACGCCGCCCGGACGGGCTCGGATCGCGCTGGTGGCCGAACTGGTGCAGTGGCGCACCCGATCGCTCATCGCGCGGCGCAGCTTCGAGCAGTCGGCCCCGACCGAGCGCGAGACCGCCGAGGCGGCGTTCGAGGCCACCGGGCGCGCCCTGGCGGCGCTGCTGGACGACTTGAGCGCGTGGGTGGAGTCCGAAGCGCTCGCGTCCGCCCCGGGCCCAGGCCCATCGCCCGCGCCCGCGCCCGCATCGAGCAACTAACCCGCGCCGGCATGCTGACGCTCTACTTCGCGCCCGGCTCCAGCTCGATGGCGGTGCACATTGCGCTGCATGAGATCGGGCTGCCCTTCGAGGCCCGGCCGTTGTCGTTCGCCAAAGGCGAGACCCGAGAACCGGCGTTCCTGGCGATCAACCCGCAGGGCAAGGTGCCGACCCTGCTGATCGATGGCAGGCCGCTCACCGAAACGGCGGCCATCCTGTACTACCTGGCACGGCGCCACCCCGAAGCGGCGCTCTGGCCGGACGACGACATCGAGGCGCAGGCGCAGGCCGTCTCGTGGATGTCCTACATCGCGTCGACCTTGCACCCGGCACGCCGGCTGGGCCTGCAACACGCCCTGGAGGTCTATGCCGGGGCCGACCAGCGCCTGGGTGAGCAGCCGTGGGTGCTCAGCCGATACAGCATCGCGGACATCCACCTGTTCCGGCTGTTCTGGCGATTCAGCGGGTCGCTGCACCCGCCGCGCGGAGACCTTCCCCAACCTGTACGCCCATCTCGACCGGATGCTGGCGCGCCCGGCGGTGCAAAAGACCCTGCAGGCCGAAGCCGCCCTCGGCTATGAGCTGCCAGCCTGAGTCTTCCGTCTGGGCCGCCTGAGCGCTTCCATCTGAGCGCTTCCCCCCAACGCGTCCACAAGCCGCCCGCCAGGCGCCCGCTGGCGCCCAGGGGCAGGCCGATGTCAGCGCTCGACTGTGAGCGCGACACCCATGCCGCCGCCGATGCACAGCGACGCGATGCCCTTCTTGGCGTTGCGCCGCTGCATCTCGTGCAGCAGGGTCACCAGGATGCGACAGCCGGAGGCCCCGATCGGGTGACCGATGGCGATCGCGCCGCCATTGACGTTCACCTTGCTGGTGTCCCAGCCCATCTCCTTGTGCACGGCGCAGGCCTGTGCCGCGAAAGCCTCGTTGATCTCCAGCAGATCGAGTTCACTCGCCTTCCAGCCGGCCCGCTGCAGCGCGCGCTGGCTGGCCGGCACCGGACCCATGCCCATCGTGGCCGGGTCCAGGCCCGCCGAGGCGTAGGAAGCAATGCGGGCCAACGGGGTGAGGCCCAGCTGGCTGGCCTTCTTGGCGGTCATCACCACCACACCGGCGGCACCGTCGTTCAGGCCCGACGCGTTGCCCGCGGTGACGCTGCCGGATTTGTCGAAAGCCGGACGCAGGCCCGCCAGCCCATCGGCACTGGACTTTCGGTTGATGAACTCATCGGCCGAAAACACGATCGGGTCGCCCTTCTTCTGGGCGATGCTGAAGGGCACGATCTCGTCATTGAAGCGGCCGGCGTTTTGCGCCGCGGCAGCCTTTTGCTGCGAGGCCAGCGCCAGTGCGTCCTGCGCCTCGCGGCCGATGCCGTACTGCTTGGCCACGTTTTCGGCGGTGATGCCCATGTGGTACTGGTTGAAGGCATCCCACAGGCCATCGACGATCATCGAGTCGACCAGCTTCCAGTCGCCCATGCGCGCGCCGTCGCGCGAGCCCGGCAGCACATGAGGCGCCATGCTCATGCTCTCCTGGCCGCCCGCGATCACGATCTCGGCGTCGCCATCGCGAATCGCCTGGACCGCCAGCATCACGGCCTTCAGGCCCGAGCCGCAGACCTTGTTCACCGTCATGGCCGGCACGTGGTTGGGCAGGCCGGCTCGGATCACTGTCTGGCGCGCCGGGTTCTGTCCGGCACCCGCCTGCAGCACCTGGCCCAGGATGACCTCACTGATCTGCTCGCCGCTCAGCCGGGATCGCTTGAGCAGCTCGACGACCACGGCGGCGCCGAGTTCGGTGGCAGTGGTCTTGGCGAGGGTTCCGCCAAACTTGCCGACGGCGGTGCGGGCGGCGGCAACGATAACGACGTCTTCCATGGTGTCTCCTTCGAGGATGTCGGTGAGGTTCGACCAGAGGGATTGTGATCCATTCTGGCCGGCCCGGTAACATCGGGCACCGCAGCCCTTGTCCGATCCAGTCCCTTGCCTGGCGACAGTCCCTTTCCGCTGATCGACGCCGCCCTGCGCGGCGCGCTGATCGCCTTGCTGGCGCTGCTGGCGGTGGCCCTCTGGCGCGAGCGCCGACACCTTGCCGGCCGCGCGGTCCGGCTGCCCGCTCGCCCTGGCCTGTGCGACTACGCGATCACCGCGGCCCCCGGATTTTCCTGAACGCGGTGCCGCTGGCGCCGCAGGTCCCGATGATGGCGATCGCCAACGGCAATGCGGTGCTGTTCTGGCTGTTCGCACGTGCGCTGCTCGATGACGACTTCCCGTCCGCGCGGCACACCGCTCGCCGCCCGGCTATGTTATGCGCTGCTGGTGCGCGGCCTGGTGGCCTTCCGCCTGCGCCTCGCGCGCCTTCCGGGGCCCGGCAGGATCGGGAGTCGCCAGCCGCCAGTCCGCTGCTGTTCGGCGCCCTGGTGATCGTTGCCACTCTCAGGCACTGGCGCGGCGACCTGATCGAGCCGCGACGTCGACTGCGGGCGTTGATCGTGGTCGGCGGGACCGGCTACCTGCTGCTCAGCACGCTGGCCCGGATCATTGGCACCGACGGCGGCCGGTTCTCGGCCGCTTCGAGCCTGCTCGACATGGTGGTCCCGACCATGATCACCGCGGTGATCGCGGGCGGCTGCTGCGCCTGGG
>JADJVQ010000082.1 GCA_016710525.1 Burkholderiaceae bacterium | reverse complement strand
GCCGTCGACCGCGATGTTCTGCCCGTTCACATAGGCGTTGAAGTCCGATACCAGGAAGGCGACGACCGCCGCGACATCCTCGGGGCGGCTCACGCGACCGAACGGCGAACTGGCATCGAGCGTGCGGATGTCGGCACTGCCGCGGGCCTTGGCCAGCCGGCGGCCCATTTCGGTGTCGGTGAGCGTCGGGCTGACGATGTGGGTGCGGATGCCGTTGCTGCGCTCTTCCTTGGCCAGGGTCAGCGCCAGCGCCTCCATCGCCGCCTTGGCCATCGAATAGGGCGCGCCCCCCGCCGAGAACTTGCGGGTCGCCACGCTGGACACCATCACGATGTCACCCCGCCCGAGCTTGCGCATCTGCGGCAGCAGGAACTGGGCCAGGTGAAAGGGGCCCATCACATGAACGGCCATCACCCGCTCGGGCTCGCCCGGATCGGTATCGGCCACCTTCTGCCCGCGGCTGCTGATGCCCGCGTTGTTGACCAGGATGTGCACCGCGCCGAAGTCGCGCAGCACGGCTTGCGCCAGCTGCTGCGCATCGTCGCGGTGATCGACCGCCGCGGGGTAGGCCCGCGCGCGCCGGCCCAGCGCCTCGACGGCCGCCACCGTCTCGCGGGCCGCTGCCTCGTCGCGCCGATAGTTGACGGCCACGTCGGCGCCCGCCTGGGCCAGCTGCAGCGCGATGGCTCGGCCGATGCCGCGGCTGGCCCCGGTCACGAGCGCCACGCGGCCCGCCAGCGAGATCTGAACACTCATGAATTGCCTCCGTCGGAAACGACCATCGAAAACCTCAGGATGCCATTGCCCACCGGGTGGCCGAAAAATGCGCCCGGGTATCCGGAACCCGGTGCGATGGTCGTGCGCCGCACGGCCCGCCGATCAGGCGGCCGAACGACATCGGCCTGCGGACCAGCGGACACCGTTCAGAGCACATAGCCCAGGTCGACCAGGTGCGCCGTCGTGTCATAGGCCAGCCGTCCCTCGTTCGAGCCGTAGATCACGAAGTGCGCGATCGCGCCATTGGACCGGCTGCCCAGGAACGCCGACAGATTGGCATCGACGTAGGCGGCCACGTCCGGGTTGTCGACCAGATAGCGGTTGCCGTCGAAATGATCGAATGCCGGCCCTCCCGAGCGCCCCTCCCAGACACCGAACAGGTTGTAGTGCCGAAAGAGCGTGGCGTCGTCCAGGTTCAGCGAACTCAGGTCGGCCCACTTGTTCCGGTAGTAGTCGGCGTCGAACCAGCTGTTGGGCGTGCGGCCGGCGGCTGCACCCGATCCGAAGTAATTCTGGGGCGCGCCGGCGAGCCCGACGCTGGCGACCAGCTCCGGATGCGCCAGCAGGTAGTACACCGCGTCGAACAGGAAACTTTCCGACTGCCCGAAGGCCGGGCCGGCGGCGCGCGGCAGGCTGGTCAGCGAAATCGTCTGGTCCGCGAAGCGAATCGACTCGACATCGGCCAGCGTGTCCGCGCCCTCGGTGCCCGTGCTCGCCGCGACGATCCAATGCGAGCCCGAACGCGCGACCTCATAGTTCGAGCGCGACAGGCTATACACGGCGGTGTCCTGGCCGGCGCCGCCGTCGAGGGTGTCGTTGCCCGCGCCCCCGCTCAGGGTATCGTTGCCGGCATTGCCGTTGAGGATGTCGATGCCCGCGGTGCCGACCAGCGTATCGTTGGCCGCGGTGCCATTGCCCACCACCGCCTGCCCGCCGAGCGTGGCGGCCGCCAGCGAGTACGTGCCGATGCCGGTCCCGGCATCCGACACGCCCAGGAAAAAGTTGCCGCTGGCCGTGGCGGTATAGACGATGCGTGAAGCCAGTCCGACGCCACTGTCGTCGTCGAGCGCGATCAGTCCGAACGACGGCCCGTACAACGACAGGTAAGGGTCCTCCAGGCCGCCGCTGGCCCCGAGCGCATCGAACACATAGGTCGTGCCGGCGGTCAGGCTCACCCTGAACAGATCGCGATCGCTGACGGCATCGATCCTGCCGATGCTCGCGGGGCGGTCGACGGCCACGACGCCGGCGGTGCCGACATCGAACGAAAAATCGTCGGCGATGGCGGCGGCCCGGATCGAGTAGCCGCCCCCGCCGGTACCGTAGTCCGTCGCGCCCAGGAAATAGGCGCCCGACACGCTGGCGGTGTAACGGATCTGCGAATTGAGCGATCCGCCGCTGTCGTCGTCGAAGGTGATCAGGTCGACATCCGGGTTGTAGAGCATCAGAAACGGATCGGCCAGCCCGCCGCTGATCCGTGCCAGGTCGAACACATAGGTCGTGTTGGCGACCAGGTCGACGCGGAACAGATCCCGGTCGCCGTTGCTGTCGATTCGCCCTGGCGTACCGCTCTGATTGACCACGACCCGCCCGCCGGTGCCGTTGCTCCAGGGGAAATCGTCGGTCGAGGTGCGCGCGGACAAGGTGTAGGTCCCGGCTCCCGTGCCGTAGTCCATCGCGCCCAGGTAGTAGGTGCCGGCCGACGTCGGCGTGAACGTGATCAGCGCATTCAGCGAGCCGCCGCTGTCGTCGTCCTGCGCCACCCGTTCGCCCTGCGCCCCATACAACCTCAGGTAAGGGTCGGGCAGACCGCCACTGACGCGAGTCAACGCGAACTCGTAGCTGACCCCGGCCGTCAGCACCACCCGGAACAGATCGGCATCGTCGGCAATCTCGATCGCCCCTCGGATCACCGCGCCATCCACGGCGAGCACGCCCGGAGTGCTCACGGACCACGGGTAGTCGTCGGCCACGCGCGGTGCCGCGGTCGTGAAATCGTAGGCCGTGGTGCCCGACACGCCGGCAAAGGCATTGCCCGAGAGGTCGGTCAGCGCGCCAGCCGGCAAGGTGACGGAGTAACGGACGCCGTACGCCAGGTCGTCCGACGGATTGATCGTGACGGTTGCTCCGGCGATGCTCACCTGCGTCGCATCCGACATCGCGATGGTGCGCGCCACCGATCCATTGGCGTTCAGGATCTGCAGGTTGCCCGAGCCGGCACGCACGGGTTCACTGAAGTTCAGGACCAGGTTCGCCCCGGGCGCCACGTCGGTCGCATTGTCGGCCGGCGAGAGCCCGGTCAACGTGGGCGGCGTGGTGTCCAGCACGGCGGCCGACAGCGTGTAGGCGCCGATGCCGGTGGCGTAATCGTAGGCGCCCAGGAAAAACACGCCCGTGCTGCCGGCGGTGAAGCTGAGTCGGGAATTGCCCGAGCCGCCGCTGTCGTCGTCGAACGCCACGGCGTCCCCGTCCGGGTCGTAGAGCACCAGATACGGGTCGGCCAGGCCGCCGGCCGCGCGGACCAGATCGAATACGTAGGTCGTTCCGGCGGTCAGCGCGACTTTGAACAGATCCGCATCGTCGGCGGTTTCGATCGTCCCCCGGGCCGCCGCACCGCCCACCGCCACCTGCCCGGTGGTGCCGACCGAAAACGGGAAGTCGTCGGGGGCCGCCGCGCCCCCCGTGCTGAAGCTGAATGCGCTGGCGCCCGCGATGCCGGCAAAGGCATTGCCCGCCAGGTCGACCAGCACCCCCTGGCCCATGTTCACGAAATAGCCGGTGTTGGGCGCCAGATCGCCCGCCGGATCGATCGTGACGCTGGCTCCCGAGATCGTGACCTGTGTGCTGTCGCCGATGGCGATCGTGCGCACCACGGTACCGGCGGCGTCGAGAATCACGACATTGCCCGCGCCGGCGCGCACCGCTTCGCTGAACGCGAGCACCAGGTTGCTCGACGGCGCCACCGCGGTGGCGTTGTCCGCCGGCGTGGTGCCGGTCAGCGTCGGCGCCGTGGTGTCGGCCGCCGTGCGGATCGTGAAGTTGTAGGCGCTCGACCCCGTGATGCCGGCAAACGGATTGCCCGCCAGGTCGCGCAAGGCGCCTGGCGGTACGGTCAGCGCATAGCCGGCACCCGGCGTGAGGTCGGCGGCCGGATTGATCGTCACCGTGCTGCCCGACACCGTCACCTGCGACGCGTCGTTGACCGCCAGGGTACGGGCCACGGTGCCATTGGCGTTGAGGATGACCAGGTTGCCGGTCCCCAGCTGGATCGCTTCGCTGAAGCTGAGCACCAGATTGGCGGCGGGGGAAACGCCGGTGGCATCGTCGGGCGGCGACAGCCCGATCAGCACCGGCGCGACGTCGTCGGCCGAGCGCAGCGAGCCCGCCGTCCGAGTGATGTCGGAGAACTGAAACGATTCGACCGCCGACACCGAGTCCGTGCCGCTGGCCGGACCTGACAAGGTGGTGACACCGCTCACCGAATTGAACGTGATCGAATAGCTGGCGAAGGTGCCGGCGAACACGGCAGTGTCGTAGCCATCGCCCCCGGCGAGCACATCATTGCCAAGGCCGCCCACCAGCACATCGTCACCGGCGCCGCCGTCCAGGCGGTCGTTGCCGGCACCGCCCTCGAGCCGGTTGCCGATCGGGTTGCCGGTGATCACGTCGTCGCCGCCGCCTGCGACGGCATTTTCGATCACGGTCGTATAGGCGATCGCGATGTTGTCCGTCATGCCATCGGCGGACGAATAGCCGCCCGCCAGCAGGCTGATGTTGGACGCCGTGCTCCAGCCGCTCAGGTTCAGCGTGTCGACGCCGCCCGAGTCGAAGATCGTCAGCACGGGGTCGCGGTTGACGGTGAAATCGAACAGCTGCGCGCCGGCTCCCGCGACATTGCTGCCGAAGCCGTACACGGTGTCGCCGGTGCGGGTCGTGGTCGACACGCCGTAGACGGCCTGGATGGCCATGATGTCGTTGACCATCGGCGTATTGGGCGAAATGCTCAGGCCATTGCTCGCCGTCCAGTCGGCCCAGCGCACATCCGGCGAGCGCTCGCCGCCGCTCGGTCCGAAGTACGACATGATCGAGAGCACCAGCGAGTCCTGGTATGACGAGGGCAGGAAAAAACCGCCGCCGGATTCGTCCGCGTTGTAGTCCCCCATGTGGTTCAGGCCGAAGGTGTGGCCCAGCTCGTGCAGGATCGTGGCAAACCCGTAGCTGCCCACCGTGGCAACCGAGACGTCGCTGCCAGCCTTGAACCACGCGGTGCCCGAGGTCGGGAAATACGCGTGCGCGTAGTCGGTCATCGACGAGGAGAACGAAAACTCGATGTTCGACCCATTGCCCGTGACCTGTTGCAGCGACTGGGGAATCAGATCGTCCCAGGCCTGCACGGCCAGCACGAACAGCGGCCTCAGGGCACTGTTGACCGGCTGGAATCCAGCCACTTCGTTGGTCGCCGTGAGCCCGCCGGGTGTGCTCGGAAACGAATAGGTGATGGTGGAGCCGCTCCACCGCGCACCGGAGATCAATTGCTGCCTGACTTGGACATCGTTCCAGTTGGCGATCGTCATGAATGGCTTTCGAAGAGGCAGGGTCCCGTGCTGATGTGAACTGTATCGGAGGACCCTGGCCGGCGGTCGCACCACGGCGAACCGGGATCCCCGGTCCGGATCGCGAGGCGGGTCCGCGGCCCGTGCAGGTCATGCAGATCTCGGTTCCATGGCCCATTTCGCGAGCAGGCGCATCGTTATACTTGTGGATAGGGCGACCAAGAATTCGCAGGCTCGGCAGGATTGCCTCCCATGTGCCATGGCGCCGCCGGCACCGAGTGTAGGGAAGGTTTGATTTGACGCAAGTCACGCGCTCCGGCATGCCGGCAGGCGCCCTGATGGGCCATGCGGTTCTTGGCGCAGTCCTTGCCGCCGCGCGATGGGACGCCCCGGACCGGACACCCGTCCTCGTGTGGCTGGCGGCTCTGGCGCTGGCCCTCGGGCTGGCCTGGCAATTCGGCATCGGCCGGCGTGCCGACCATTCCGCTCGACACCGCATGCAAGCGGGCTGGGTGGGCCTCGGGCTGGCCTGGAGCCTGGGCGCCGTGCTGCTGCTGCCGCAGGCCACAGCCGGGCAGTTCGGCGCGCTCGCCCTTGCGCTGGCTGTGCTGGCGGGCGGTTCGTTCGTCATCGGGACGGTCGACCTGGTCGCCCTCGCCCTGCGGCTGCGGGGTCCGGGGCTGCCGGCCGCGGGCGCCGGCCACCCGCCAGCACCGGACCCGCACCCGCCGCTGGCCGCTCTGCTGCAGGCCCTGCCCCAGGGGTATTGGTTGATCGACTCCCAGGGACGGTGCACCGATGCCAATCCAGCCCTGTGTGCCCTGTTGGGGCAACCGCGCGAGGCCATCCTCGGGCGCAACGCCGTCGACTTCTGCGATGGCGACGATGCAATGCGCCGCAGAGTCGCCCAGGGAGCCCGCGCGGCGGGCGCGACAGACACCTACGAGATCACGGTGGCGCGCCCCGATGGCACCCGGGTGCATTGCCTGAACACCGCCACCCCGCTGTCGGATCCCCAGGGCCGACACTGGGTGCGGTGGGCCTGTGGACCGACATCACCGGACAACGTCAGGCCGAGGCCTCCCTGCGAGTCTACGAGCGCCTGGTCAACGCGCTCACCGAGGTCGTCAGTGTGGTCGACGAGCAGCAGCGCTATCACCTCGTCAACGACGAATGGTGCCTGCGAACCGGCATCGCCCGCGAGCAGGTGATCGGCCGCACATGGGCCAGCTTCCTGCCCACCGTGCAGCCCCATGACCGGATTCGCGCGTTGCGCGAATGCCTCGAACTTCGGCAGCCCCGCGTCGTACGCGGGTCGCTGGCGATGCCCGGCCAGGTCGACCGGCTCTTCGAGACCCACTACTACCCCTTCGCCGACGAGCAGGCCGGCGCCCGCCGTGTCGTGCTGGTGTCGCGCGATGTCACGGTGGAAGAACGCGCGCTGCAGCTCGCCCGCGCCAGCGACGAAAAACAGCGCGCGCTGCTCGAGGCTTTTCCGGGCTTCATCGCGCGAATGGACGCCGATTTCGTGCTGACCTATGTCAATCGGCGTCTGGCCGCCCGCCTGGGCATGCCCCTGGACCACATCGTCGGCAAGACCCCCTGGGAAGCCTGCGGTCAGCCGATGGCGAACTGGCTCAGGCCGATGCTCGAGCGGACGCTCGCCGGCGAATCGGTTTCCTACGAGCACCAGATCGAGGCCGACGAGGCCGGCAGCCTGTCGGTTCAGATCACCCACGCACTGGGAGCCGACCCGCTCAGCGGCGAGCCCGTCATCTATGCCTTCGGGTTCGACATCAGCGCGCACAAGCGCGCCGAACGCGAACTGACAGCGACCAGCGAGCAACTGCAGGTCCGCACGCAGGAACTCCAGACCACGCTGGACAGCATGGCGCAAGGCATCGTCAGCGAGGACGCGCAGCGCCAGGTCCGGTTCTGCAATCAGCGCGCACTGGATCTGCTGGACATGCCGCCCGAAGTGCTCCACGCGGGCGCCAACGGGCGCGACCTGTTCCGATACCAGCTGCAGCGTGGCGAGATCCGCCCCGATGGCAGCGTGGTCGATGTCCAAGCCCGCAGCGTGCTGACCGTTGCCAACATCGACGGCAGCCCGGTCGACTACGTGCGCCGCACCCCCGCGGGCCGGATGCTCGAGGTCCGGGTGCGCCCGGTACCGGGCGGCGGATTCGTCCGCACCTATTCGGATGTCACCGACTATACGCAGACGCAGCTGGCCCTGCGCAGCAGCGAGGCTGAAATGCGCGCGCTGCTCGCGGCGTTTCCGGGCTACATCGCGGCCATCGACCAGGACTTCATCTACACCTACTGCAACGACCGCCTGGCGGCCCGGCTGGCGCGGGAACCGGCGCAGATCATCGGCCGGCATGGACGCGACGTGGTGGGCGATGCCCTGTTCAGGGTCAACCAGGCGGCGGTCGATCAGGCCCGGGCCGGCACGCCGGTCTCGGCCGAACGGCACTACCCCGCCTCGCCGGGCTACGACGCGATCGATCTGGAGGTGACCCACGTCGCCGGGCCGGCCCAGCCCGACGGCAGGCAGATCTGCTACGTCTTCGGGATCGACGTCACTGCGCGCAAGCAAGCGGAATCCCAGCTGATCGCGGCTCGCGTCCAGGCCGAGCAGGCCAATCGCGCGAAGAGCGCGTTTCTGGCCAACATGAGCCACGAAATCCGCACGCCGATGAACGCCATCCTGGGCTTGAACCATCTGATGCGCCGGGCGGGTGCGACGCCGCAACAGTCTGAACGGCTGGCCCAGATCGACACGGCCGGGCAGCACCTGATGTCGATCATCAACGATGTGCTGGACCTGTCCAAGATCGAGGCCGGTGGCGTCACACTCGAGATCGCGACATTCGATGTCGCCGCGGTGCTCGAGAACGTCGCTTCGCTGATCGCCGAGTCGGCGCGCTCGAAGGGTCTGGCCGTCGAGGTCGCCGGCCCATCCGCGCCGGCGCGGGTCAGCGGCGACCCGACGCGGCTGCGCCAGGCGCTGCTGAACTACGCGGCCAACGCGGTCAAGTTCACCGACCGGGGCAAGATCACCCTGCGGGCGGACGTGCAGCAAGACGGCGCCGACTGGCTGCTGCTGCGCTTTTCGGTCAGCGATACCGGCGCCGGCATTGCCCCTGAAAACCAGAGCCGGATCTTCGACACCTTCGAGCAGGCCGATGCCTCGACATCGCGCAAGCATGGTGGCACCGGTCTGGGTCTGGCGATCACCCGCCGGCTGGCGCAGCTGATGGGCGGCGATGTCGGCGTCGACAGCTCACCGGGCGTCGGCAGCCGCTTCTGGTTCACCGCGCGCGTGCTGCGCGCGCAGGGCGCGATCGCTGGCGCACCGGCGCTGGACGCCATCGACGCGGAGCGCCAGCTGCGCTCGCGCCATCGCGGCACGCGCGTGCTGGTCGTCGAAGACAACGAGGTCAATCGCGTGATCGTGCGCGAGATGCTGGTGGGCCTGGGCATCAGCGTCGACACGGCGGCGGATGGACGCGATGCACTGGCCCTGGCGCGGACCCACCGATACAGCCTGGTTCTGATGGATCTTCAGATGCCGGAGATCGACGGCCTCGAAGCCACCCGGCGCATGCGCGAGCTGCCTGGCTGGGCCTCGATACCGATCGTGGCGCTGACGGCCAACGTGTTCGACGAAGATCGACGCGCCTGCGAAGCAGCCGGCATGACCGATTTCCTGTCCAAGCCGATCGACGCACGCGCGCTGCATGCCTGCGCCCTGAAGTGGCTGGATGGCAGCCAGGCCCATTCGGCCCCGCCGCTCGAGACGGCCGCCGATCAGCGGCCGGTCGCGCCCACGACGGCCACGAGCCAGGCCGTACTGGATAAGCTGGCAGCCCTCGCCCACGTCGACCTTGAGCACGGCATGTCCGTGATGGGCGGCGACGCCGACAAGTACCTCGGCCTGCTGGCTTCGATGCTCGAACTGCACGGCGGCGACATGAAGCGCCTGAGCGCTTTGCTCGACGACAACGAGCGTGTCGCGAGCCGTCAGCTGACGCATTCCCTCTACGGCGCGGCCGGCATGCTGGGCCTGCCAGGCGTCGCGAAAAAGGTGCTGTCGCTGCAGGGCGTCCTGCGGCTCGGTGCGCCGGATGGCGAACGCCGCCACGAGATTCAAGGTCTGATCGCCGACATCGATCGCGAATTCGCGGCGATCGCGGCGGCGATGGCGCAGCCGGGAAACCCCGGTCCGGCCGCTATCCCCGCCCCGCGATGATTCCGCAGCCCACACGCCGGCCCGAATTGCCCGCCGGCTGCGACTGATAGTCGTCGGGATCGGCGTGGATCACGACGCTGCGCCCGAGGATGCCGCCTGCCCCGTTCGCGACCTGCATGCCGCGCACTTCGGCGCGATAGACGGCATTGCCGTTGGCGTCGGCCACCATATTCGGCAGGTCACCGGCATGCCGCTCGGGCTTGCCATGATGGCCATGCGGATGGTTCGTCGGGTTGAAATGGCCTTTGGCGCTGCTGGCATCGGCCGCACTGCAATCGCCCGCCTCATGCACGTGAAAGCCGTGGGGCCCCGGCGTCAGGCCGCTGATCCGTGCTTCGACCACGACCAGGTCGGCGCGAGGGGTGAAGCTGACGGTGCCGCTCACCTGGCTGCCCGAGCGCGGCTGCACCTGCGCCTGCGCCGCCGGTTTGGATTCGTTCATCCCGGCGCATCCGGCAAGCGCCGCCAGGACCGCCGTCGAGGCGATCAGCGAACGATGACAAGATCTCTTCATGGGAATCTCCTTTCGACAGGCCGTCAGCTTAGGGCTTTTCGGGCCATTTTCGGCAAGAGGACCGGAGGGGAGCGGGCACCGGGCGCAGTTGCCGGCCTGCCTGCCGCACAAATGGAGCACACTCACCCGATGGACGAACCGACCCTGCCGATCCGCCGCGTCGGCATCGACACCTGGCGCGAAAACGTCGCATTCTTGCATCGCGACTGCCCGGTGGTGCGCGCGGCGGGTTTCCAGGCGCTGGCCAAGGTGCGGGTACAGGCGAACGGTCAGACGCTGTTCGCGGTGCTCAATGTGGTCGACGACGCCTGCATCTGCGAACCGCGCGAGCTGGGTCTGAGCGAAGAGGCCTTCCGGCGCCTGGGCGTGGAGCCCGGCCATCCGGCACGCATCGAACAGGCCGAACCCGCAGCCTCGATCGCGGCGCTGCATCGCAAGATTGCCGGCGAACGACTGGCTCGCGACGACCTTCGCGCGATCGTCCAGGACATCGCGGCGGCGCGCTATTCCAGGATCGAACTGGCCGCCTTCGTCGTCGCCACCAATCAGTTCGAACTCGATCGCGACGAGGTGCTCCACCTGACCGAAGCCATGATCGCCTCCGGCCAGCGCATCGACTGGCAGCGCGAGGTGGGTGCCGGCCCGGTCGTCGACAAGCATTGCATCGGCGGCATCCCGGGCAACCGGACGTCGATGGTGGTGGTGCCCATCGTGGCCGCGCACGGCATGCTGTGTCCGAAAACCTCGTCGCGCGCGATCACCTCGCCCGCGGGCACGGCCGACACCATGGAGGTGCTGGCCGAGGTTGAACTGCCCATGGCGCGCCTGAAGGAAATCGTCCGCGCCACCCATGGCTGCCTGGCCTGGGGCGGCACCGCCGACCTGAGCCCGGCCGACGACATCCTGATTTCGGTCGAGCGGCCGCTGGCCATCGACTCACCAGGGCAGATGGTGGCGTCGATCCTGTCGAAGAAGATCGCCGCCGGGTCCACTCACCTGGTGCTCGACATTCCCGTCGGCCCGAGCGCCAAGGTTCGCAGCATGTCCGCGGCGCAGCGCCTGAAGCGGCTGTTCGAGTACGTGGCAGGGCGGCTGGGCCTGGAACTGGACGCGGTGATCACCGACGGCCGACAACCGATCGGCCGCGGCATCGGCCCGGTGCTGGAGGCGCGCGACGTGATGCAGGTGCTGGCCAACGATCCCGGTGCGCCCCAGGATCTGCGCCAGAAGGCGCTTCGACTGGCAGGCCGGATGATCGAATTCGACCCCGACGTGCGCGGCGGAGACGGCTACCGAATCGCGCGCGACATCCTCGAATCCGGACGCGCGCTGTCCAAGATGAACGCGATCATCGACGCGCAGGGACGGCGTGCCGAACCCGCGTGCGTGGGCACCCTGACCTTCGATGTCGAGGCACCGGCCGATGGTGCCGTCATCGGGGTCGACAACCTGCGCCTGGCCCGCATCGCGCGCTTGAGCGGCGCGCCGCAAGTGCGCGGCGCCGGCATCGATCTGCGTGTGCAGCTGGGCGACCGCGTCCAGGCCGGGCAGACCTTGTATCGCGTTCATGCGCAGTTCGAGGCGGATCTCGAATTCGCGCACCGGATGGTCGCCGAAGGCAGCGCCTTCACGCTGGGCCGCGCCGACCAGGTGCCGCGCGACTACGCCGCGGCGCAAGGCGACCCGCCTTGAGCCTGCTGCTGGCCTTCGACGATGAGACCGCGCTGGCGCATCGGATCGCGCAGGCCACCGGCTGGCCGCTGGCGATCATCGAGCGCCACCGCTTTCCCGATGGCGAATCGCGTCTGCGTCTGCCGCCCGCGCTGCCGGCGCACACGGTGCTGCTGCGCGGCCTGCAGCAGCCCAACGACAAGCTGACCGAATTGCTGCTGGCCGCCGCCGGTGCGCGTGAACTCGGCGCGCAGCGGCTCACCCTGGTCAGTCCCTACCTCGCCTACATGCGGCAGGACATCGCGTTCGCGCCGGGCGAGGTGGTGAGCCAGCGCCATGTGGGGCGGATGCTGGCGGCATGGTTCGACGCCGTCGTCACGGTCGATCCGCACCTGCACCGGGTCGCCTCGATGGACGAGGTCGTGCCGGGACGGCGCGGTGTCGCGCTGACGGCCGCGCCGCTGCTCGGCGCCTGGGCGGGACAACAGCAACCCGATGCGCTGCTGCTCGGACCGGATGAGGAATCGATGCAGTGGGTGCGGGCGGCCGCGGCCGCCCTCGGGCTGGACCACGCGGTATGCCACAAACAGCGCCACACCGACCATTCGGTCGAGGTCACCCTGCCCGCCATCGATCTGCGCGGCCGGGCGGTCGTCCTGCTCGACGATGTGGCCAGCACGGGCCGCACGCTCGTCGAAGCAGCCCGCGGTGCGCTCGCGCGCGGCGCGGCAACGGTCGATGTGGCGGTCACGCACGCGCTGATGGTCGCCGACGCGATGCAGGCACTTCGCGCGGCCGGGGTTCGCCATGTCTGGAGCACCGACAGCGTGCCGCATCCGAGCAATGTGGTGTCGATCGGACCGTTGGTGGCGCGGGCGCTGGCCGGCGTCGCCTCGTAGCGGCAGCTCCCGGCCTGCGGGAACTATAGGGCGGTGCCCGATCGACACACGGCGGCATGTCGATCGAGCGCCGCATTCGCGCTCAGATGTCGAGCACGATCTTGCCAAAATGCCGGTTCGACTCCTGGTGGCGGAATGCATCGGCAATCCGCTCCAGCGGGAAATGGCCATCGATCACCGGCTGCAGGGCATTCGCTTCGATGGATCGAATCATGTCGAGCTGATGTCGGCAGCTTCCCACCGTGATGCCCTTGAGCCGGATGTTCTTGGACATGATCGTGGCGGTGGAGATCTTTCCCTCGACCCCGGTCAGCACGCCGATCATCGAGATGTGCCCGCCCGTCCGGCAGGCATGGATGGACTGCACCAGCGTCTGCGCGCCGCCGACCTCGACCACGTGATCGGCCCCTTCGCCATCGGTGAGCTCGGCAACCGTGCGGGCCCATTTGGGCTCGGTGCGGTAGTTGATGAGGTGATCGGCCCCGAGCTGGCGCAGGCGTTCGAGCTTCTCATCCGAGGACGAAGTGGCGATCACCGTCGCACCGGCCAGCTTGGCGAACTGCAGTGCAAACAGCGACACCCCGCCGGTCCCCTGCACGACCACGACTTCACCCTGCTGCACCGGCCCTTCGACGATCAGGGCCCGCCACGCGGTGAGCGCCGCACAGGGCAAGGTGGCGGCCTGGGCATGGGAATAGCCCTTCGGTTGCCGCGTCAGCGCATACGCCGGAACCGTCACGTATTCCGCCGCATAGCCGTCGATGTGATCGCCAGGCACCCCGATGCGGGCAGCGCGGGACGGGGCTCCGTCCTGCCAGCGCGGGAAGAACAGACTGACCACCCGGTCCCCCGCCGCCAGCGCAGGCTGCATCGCCGGCGTGTCGATCGCGGGCCCGACTTCGACGACCTCACCGGCGCCATCGGACATCGGCACGCGCCCGTCGGCGGCGGCGATCCGGCCGACAACGACCGCGTAGTCGTGGAAGTTCAGCGAACTGGCCCGCACACGCACCAGGACCTCGCCCGGGCCCGGACGGCGAGGTTCGCTCGAGGTCACCAGCTTGAGCTGATCGAGACTGGCGGGCTGGCTAAGGCAAATCTGTTTCATGGCGCACCTCGGTGTGATCGATTCGAGACCGGGAAGACAGCGAACCGACATTCGCCGGCCACGTCCGCGATCCCTTGAGATCTCAAACTGCATTGCATCGACGACGCGTTCTCGCCGATCCCACTCAACTGCCGAAGGTAACCCAAATGAAATCGCTCATCAAAGTTCTCGCCCCCGTCACGCTGGCCCTGGCCGCTGTTTCCGCCCAAGCCGGTACTCTGGAAATCGACTACGGCTTCCCGCAGCCCACCGCCCACTCGGCCGCCAGCGCGGCAAGCGCCGCCAGCTCCGCGACCGCGGCCCGTCGGGACGTGCAACCGCTGCTGATCCAGCACAGCCAGGGCGCCGTCGAACTCAACCCGGCCCTGCGCGACACGTTCACGCCCCGCAGCCGTGAGGAAGTGCGTCGCGAAGCGAATCAGCCGCGCGGCATGGACATCGGCTACTCCTACTGAAGTCCGCACGCAGACCATCGAGTCTGCGCAACGGTGATCTCGGCCCCCGCGCGCGTTCGGCAACGAACGCTCGCGGGGGCTTGTCCTTTGCCGTCGGGCCGCGCGGCAGAGGAGCCGCGCGTCGAGGTGAGCGAGATGCGCCCCTTCTTCGTCCTGGCGGGACGCGGCCTCGACCCTGGGCTGCGGCAGCGCCGCTTTGCCGAGACGGATCTGCGAGTCGTCCTGGATCTCACCGCCGGCCTGGTGATCGGTGCGGCGCACCGGCCACCAGCAGGCGCAGGCAGCCGCGGAAAAAATCGCCGCGAGACTTCGCGTCCTGCGCCAGCAGCGGCGAGACGTTGGCCGACAGCAGCACCCGAGCGCGCAACGAGGCCTCCGCGTGTTCGAAGCCCAGGTCGAGGAAGGCCTGCGTGATGAACTCCAGCACCAGCGTCTCGGCCCGCTGCAGTGAGGCACGCGCACGGGCATCCATCGTGGCCCAGACCCGCATCGCGTGATCGAGTTCGAAGGTTCCGGCCCGCAGGCTCTCGCGGGCGAGCCGCTGCAGCCTGGCCACCGGATCGGGATCGGTGCCGCGCGCCGCGTTGTCCAGGTCGCGCATCACCCAATCGATCCGGTAATGCTCCGCGAGCGCGCCCAGGTAGCTCTCGAAATCATCGAAGTGGTGGTAGAAGCTGCCGGTGGATACGGCCAGGCGACGCGTGAGCGTGGCCAGCTTGATCGCCGAGATGCCCTGCGTGCGCAGCAGTTCCTGACCTGCCTCGATCCAATCCTGCGCGCTCAGCCGCCCTTCGCGCACAGGCGCATCGCGAACGGCGGCTGACTTCGGGACTGGCTGCGGTTTGGGGCGTCTGGCGGTCATCGGGGAATCGTTTCAGCCGTCGTGCGTTCAGCGCACACCGTTGATTCAGAACTTCGAAGACAGCTTGCGCTTGTTCCATAACATAAGCAATGCTATGGTCGTCGCGGTCCGGTGTGACGTGAAATCCGAATCGCTCGCACCAGGAACCGCAGGAGGCATTCGGCGATGCAGATCGATCGGCTGCTGGCGCCGCAGGCGGGCCGCCAGCCCAGTCTCGGGCAGACACTGACACGGGTGATTCGTCTCCATGGCGACTCGATCGCCACGGTCGATGGCGACCATCGCCAGACCTGGTCGGCGTACGGCGATCGGGTCGCTCGGCTGGCCGGCGCTTTGCGCGCGCTGGGACTGGCCGCCGGCGAACGCGTCGCCATCCTGTCGAACAATTCGCACCGCTACCTCGAGCTCTACCATGCGGTCCCCTGGGCCGGCGGGATCTTCGCGCCGATCAACTTCCGGCTCGCCGCGCCCGAGCAGGCCTCGATCCTGGCCGACTGCGGCGCACGCTGCCTGATCGCCGACGACGACCATCTCGAGCGAGCCGGCCTCCTTGCGCAAGGCATGCCCGGCCTGCGCCGCATTCACGCGGGCGACGGACCCGCGCCTGCCGGCTGGTTGTCCTACGAGCGATTGATCGGCGATGCCAGCGCCGCGCCCGATGCCTGCCGGGCCGGCGATGACGTGGCGGCGCTGTTCTACACCAGCGGCAGCACCGGCCGGCCCAAGGGAGTGATGCAGACCCACGCCAATCTGGTGGCGAGCGCGATCGCCTACGCGGCGGCCATCGGACTGAGCGAAGAAACAGTCGCGCTGGTGTCCAGCCCGATGTTTCATGTCGGCGCGGCCGGTCTGGCGGTGCCGGCGATGGTCAGCGGCGGACGCGTGGTGGTGGTCTCGCGCTTCGAACCCGCACAGGTGATGCGGCTGATCGAACAGGAGCGCGCCACCGTGACCAGCGTGGTCCCGACGATGCTGCGCATGCTCATGGACCACCCCGACGTCGCCAGACACGATCTGTCGAGTCTGCGCACGCTGCTCTACGGAGCCGCCCCGATGCCCGAGACGCTCGTGGCCCAGGCGCGCGTGCACCTTCCTCGCACGGAGTTCACCCATTGCTATGGCATGACCGAGTCCACCGCCAGCGTGTCGGTCCTGCCTTCGCGCTTCGTGATGCCCTCGCATCGCCATCTGGACAAATGGCGCTCGGCGGGACGCGCCATACTGGGGACCGACCTCGCGATCGTCGACCCGCAGGACCGCGTGCTGGAGCCCGGCCAGGTTGGTGAGATCGTGGTGCGCGGACCGCTGGTGATGGCCGGGTACTGGAATCAGCCCGAGCTCACCGCACAAACGCTGCGCCACGGCTGGCTGCATACCGGCGATCTCGGGTCGATGGATGACCAGGGATTCGTCACGATCGTCGACCGGCTCAAGGACATGATCATCACCGGCGGCGAGAATGTCTATTCGGCCGAGGTCGAAGCGGCCGTGTACAGCCATCCCGGCGTCGCGCAATGCGCGGTGATCGGCATTCCGCATCCGCAATGGGGCGAATCCGTGCATGCCATCGTCAGCGCATCGCCCGGCGCCGCGCTGAGCGAGGCGTCCATCATGGCCCATTGCCGCGCGCGGATCGCGGCCTACAAATGCCCGCGCAGCATCGACGTGCGCAACGACCCACTGCCGCTCAGCGGCGCCAACAAGATCGACAAGCCGGCCCTGCGCGCGCCCTTCTGGGCCGGCCGCTCGAGCCGCCTGGTCTGAATCCCGAACTCAGCATCGCGGCACCGACACCTCACCGGAGACAACGACATGGCACTGAAGACACCGCAGCAATACATCGACAGCCTTCGCGACGGCCGCGTGATCTACTGGGAAGGCGAGCGGATCGAGGACATCACCACCCACCCCCTGTTCAAGGTGCCGCTGTCGCTGGTGGCCGCCGACTACGAATACCGCGACCCCGAGGTCGGCGAGCTTCGCCGCTACCAGACCGAAGACGGATCGTTCGCGCACCGCATCTACCAGGTGCCGCGCACCAGCGAAGATCTCGCCGCACGCGTCGAACTGATGAAGCACACCTCGATCGGCACGCTGGTCGCGGGCGTCTACATGGCGCTGATGAGCGTCAAGGACGACGTCGCCCGGGTCAATCCGATGTACGCGGAGAACATCGAGCGGATGTACCGCCATTGCCGCGACAACGACCTGCGCGGCGCCGAGGTCATCACCGATCCCAAGGGCGACCGCAAGCGCCGGGCCCACGAGCAGGACGATCCCGATCTGTACCTGCGCATCGTCGAGCGGCGCGCCGACGGCATCGTGGTTCGTGGCGCCAAGCTGCACATCACGGCCGCCTCGATCGTCCATGAACTGGTGGTGATGCCCACGAAGGGCATGCGCCCGGAAGAGGCCGACTACGCGGTGTCGTTCTCGATCCCGGTCAATACGCCCGGCGTCAAGATCATCAATCGCAGCTTCGCCCCGGCCGAGCTGAACAGCTTCGACTATCCGGCCAGCTCGCACCACAGCTGCCCCGAGGGATTCGTCGTGTTCGACGACGTCTTCGTTCCCTGGGACCGGGTGTTCCTGGCCGGCGAATCGCAGCTGGCCGGCACGCTGGCGCGCTCGCTGGGCTTGTGGGAGCGCACGGGCGGCGTGGTCGAGGCGGTCCGGATGAGCGAACTGTTCGTCGGCCTGGCGCAGCTCGTCACCGAAATGCAGGGCAAGGACAGCGACCCGATCGCGCAGAACTCGATCGCCGAGCTGATCACCTACGCCGAGATGCTGCGGATGTCGCTCGACTACGCCTGCCAGCATTTCGAGAGCACCGAGTCGGGCATGGTGTTCCCCAATACGCTGGCGATCAATGCGGCCAAGTACTACTACGCCGCCAACTATCACCAGACCGTGCGCTACCTGCACGACCTGGGGGGCGGACTGGTGCTGACCCTGCCGCTGGAGGCCGATCTGCGCAACCCGGAAAGCGGCAAGTACATCCGCAAGTACCTGCACACCAGGAAGGGCGTGGACATCGAGGCCCGGATGCGGGTCTACAACATGATCCGCGACCTGACCGCCGACGCCTACGGCGGCTGGCAGTTCGTGGTCGCGCTGCAGGCCGGCGGCGGCCTGCCGGCGCAGCGCACGATGATGAATCGCACCTACAACATGGCCCAGGCCAAACAGCGCGCCCTGAAGGCCGCCGGCGTCGTGATGCCGCAGCCCGCAGGCACCGTGCACGGCTGACCCCCATGGACTCGCACACCTCCTGGAACACCTGTCCGACGAGGGTTTTCGCACCGAAGTGCGGGCCTGGCTGCGGGCGAACCTGCCGCCGGACATGGTCCGGCGCAGCCTCACCACCGTTCACCCCTCGCGCGACGACATGCTGGGCGTGACCGCGGTGCTGGCGCAGCGCGGCTGGTCGGTGCCGAACTGGCCGGTGGAGCACGGCGGCCCGGGCTGGTCGGCGATGCGCTGCCAGATCTTCGACGAAGAACTGGTGCTGGCCGGCGGGCCCGCGAACAACATCCAGGGCGTGTCGCTGGTCGGCCCGGTGCTCTGCGCCTTCGGCACGCCCGCCCAGCAGGACCGCCACCTGCCCGGCATCCGCGAGGGCAAGGTGTTCTGGTCGCAGGGGTTTTCGGAACCGAACTCGGGTTCCGACCTGGCCTCGCTGAAGACCCGCGCGGTGCGCCAGGGCGACCACTACGTGGTCGACGGCCAGAAGATCTGGACCTCGCAGGCGATGCTGGCCGACTGGATCTTCTGCCTGGTGCGCACCG
>JADJVQ010000081.1 GCA_016710525.1 Burkholderiaceae bacterium | reverse complement strand
GACCCACGCCACCGGCACGATCATGGACATGGGCCTGACGAACCCGACCACGGCGCTGCGCAAGAGCTTTCTCACCGGGCAGCGATGGAATCTCTCCCTCTGGTCCGATGCCGAGTTCGACAAGCGCATCGACGCCATGTACGAGGAGCGCGATCTGGCCAAACGCCAGCAGATGGTCAGGGACATGACCAAGACGGTGCTGGATAACGCGGCCTTCATCTGGCTGCCTTCGCCCTACGTGCATTCGGCCTGGTGGCCCTGGGTGAAGAACTACGGCGGCGAACTGCGCGGCGCCGGCGAACGCGCAGCCCCGATCTACGCGCGGATCTGGATCGACCAGGCCCTGAAGAAGAAGATGGGGTACTGAACGGCCGGTCCCCTCGCGATCGCATGGCCCTGGGGCGCCCCGCCCTGGGCGCCTGCCGTTTGGCCGCCGCCCCCGGCCTGATCCCACCTGTCGCGCCCGGCCTGATCCCGCCCGCCGCTCACGAATAGAGCCGTCCGGCGCCCGAGCGCCGGGCGCGGCGTCTTTGCCGTGGCCCGAACCGGCTATGCCCGGTGCCGTATCCGCTGCCACATTCGGTGCCCGTTGGTCGTCAGCGCGCATCCGCCCATCGCACAGCGATGGTGACGCCTGCCAGACAGCCGCATCCAGGTAATCGATGCATCGCCCGCACGACACGTCATGGCGCCGCGCCCGCGGCGAGACCCGTGGCTGCCCGACTTGCGGGCCGACGGCAGTCAGCGTCCTGGTCCTTCCGTTCAATGGTCCGCACTCCCCAAGGAGCCACTCATGTTGCAATTCGCCACAGTCGAAACGGCCGCCCCGTCCTCCACCCGCCCCGAGATCGCCGCCGAGCCCTATTCCGTGATGGTCGCCTCCGGCCGGGAGTGGGAGCATGAAATCGACGAGCTGCGCATCGCCTCGTACCGGACGGCCGGGTACTTCAAGCTGCCGAATCCGGACACCGTGCGCCGGCGCACGGACCCCGACGATTCGTTCTGCCTCGTGATCCGGCAGGGCGCCTCGCTGGCTGCGACCGTGCGTCTGGCCTACGTGCACGAACGCGCCGCGGCCGAGGCGGTGCTCCAGGGCCCGGTGCCGCTGGATGGCGACGACTTTCCTTCGATCACGCTGTGCCGGGGGGCCACCAATCCGCGCTTTCGCGGCCAGGGCCTGATGTCGCTGCTGGTCGCGCTGGGCGTGTCGGTTGCCTATCGTGCGGGAATCCGCAGTGCGATCGGCATGCAGGCCGACGGCACACCGCATTTCGAGGAGATGGCGCGGGCGGGCTGGCAATGCCGTGACGTCGCGACCCAGTTTGCCCGCAGTGTTTCGTTCGAAACGCCGACAATGAAATTTGTCTACCTGCGTAAAGCTAGAATGGCCGGCAGCATCGAACATTCGAAGCGCCGCCATGCCAACACCCTGGCGCCTGCCCGTGCAGAACCGGCGATCGCCCACGCCGTGTCGGTCCTGCGCAAGATGGCCAGACCCTGAGCTCGAACGGTATCGGCGCAAAGCTGTAAGGTGTGGACCTTGACGCCCGATACCCGGATACCCCGAATGCCGAAGCAGCCCGCGCAGGTCCCCTGTCATGCCTAGTCACCAGGATCCGATACGCGCGGACAACGACGCCTTCCAGGCGGCATTTTTCTGTCTGCCCGCGCCTGCCGCGATCCTCGATTCGGCCTTCCGGTTCGTCGCGGTCAACAAGGCGTTCTCCACCCAGTTCGAGTATCAGCCCGAGGAAGTGATCGGCCGCAAGGCCGAATTCCTGTACGACTCGAGCCTGCAGGCCGTTGCGCTGAACGCGCAGCATGTGATCCACGGCGATTCCAGCCCCGATTTCCGGTTCGAGCGGCTCGTGGCCACGCGTTCGGGCCGGGTGCTGGACACTTCGGTTCATGTCACCGGAATTCCCGGCCGCGAATCGCGCCGCTATGTCGCTTTGTACAAGGACGTTGCCGACGGCTATCGCAAGGAGCGCCTGCTGCTCAGCCGTGCGGAGATGTTCCGCCTGATGGTCGAGCGGTCGCCATTGCCGATTTCGGTTCAGGACCGCAACTGGCGGCTGGTGCTGGTCAATGACGCGTACTGTGAATTCACCGGGTATGCGAAGTCGGAGCTGCTGGGCCAGGACCCGGCGGTGCTGCTGCATCCGCCCGAGGAGGTCGTCAACCTGCCCGCGCAGCGGGCGGCGATCCTGGGCCTGAACACCGACGATTTTCCGCATCATCAGGTGATTCGCGAGCTGTTGCGCCGGGACGGGTCCCGGGCGCGGTACCACGGCTCGCTCAGCTTCTCGCGCGGCCCGGCCGGCGAGCCTCTGTGGTGCTGCACGCTGGTCGACCTGAGCGCACTGGACGGGCTGCGCAACCAGTTGTCCGAGCAGACGGACCTGGCCGGCACGATGCGTCGGCGCTTCGACCGGTTCTCGTCGCTCAGCGATGACGGCATCGCCATCGTCTCGCGTGCCACCGGCCGCATCGAGCACGCCAACGAATCGCTCTGCGCCCTGCTGGGCGTCGAGCGATCGGCACTGGAAGGTTCCCCGATCTCATCGGTCTGGGCCGGCTTGTCCGAAGAAGGCGAGGGCCGGGTCACCGCAGCGCTGGCCCGGGCGGCGACGCAGTCGCACACCGAACTCACCGTGCGTCTGCCCGACAGCCAGGGTGCACACCGCTGGGTCCGGCTGCGGGCCGTGGCCGGCAGCATCGACCAGTCCGAGTATTTCCTGGTGTTCGAGGACATCTCGGACACCGTCGAGCAGCAGCGGGTCCGGGACCGCCAGGCCGACGCGCAGATCGCCACGATCGTCAGCGAGGTCCATCACCGGATCAAGAATCATCTGCAAGGCGTGCTGAATCTGCTCCAGCCGCGCAAGGACGCCGACGCCGAATCCAACGCCATGATCGCGCGGGCCGCGACCCAGGTCGCCGGCATCGCGCAGGTGCACGGCATCCTGATGGCCTCGCCCGCGCGTGCGCCCCTCTCGGCCATGGTCGTCGCCATCGCCGAGGCGGTCGCGAGGCTGTGGGACGTTCCGGTCGTCACCTCGGTCTCCGATGAACTGCTCGCGCCCGCCTACTCGGTCCCCGAAAAAGAATCGGTTCCGCTGGCGCTGATCGTCAACGAACTGATCCTGAATGCCATCAAGCATCGCCGCGGCGCCGGGCCGGTCGACATGGCGGTCGATCCCGGCCAGGAGCCGGACAGCGTGCGCATCCGCATCAGCAATTCCGGTTCGTTGCCGCCGGGCTTCGATCTGGCGACGCGCGCCACCGCTTCGGGACTCGGCCTGATCCGAAGCCTGATTGCCCGGACCACCTCGCGACTGTCCATTGCGTCGGCCGATGGCCTCGTGGTCAGTCAGCTCGACCTGAGGGCCCCGGTCGTCATTCGGACCGGTGTCGCGGGCGACCCGGGCTCGCCAGGCCCCCGGGGCTGATCCAGCGCCGGCCGTGCGCGCAAGCGCAGGCGCGAGATACCATGGCGCATGCCCCCATCACCGCGCCCCGCCGACCCCGCCGCCGCGTCCGGTAACTCCCACGCCCTGGATGACGCGCTGCGCCAGCGTGCCGCCCGCGTCGTTCCGGGCGGCATGACCGGCCACCTGAATGCCGCGCGTCTGCCGCCGGGCTACCCGCAGTTCTTCGAGCGTGGCCGCGGCTGCCACCTGTGGGATGTCGACGGCCGCGAGTTCATCGACTTCATGTGCAGCTGGGGTCCCAACCTGCTGGGCCACCACCACCCCGAGGTCGAGGCCGCCGCGGCGCGCCAGGCCGCGCTGGGCGATTGCCTGAATGGCCCCACTGCGCGCTTCGTCGAACTGGCCGAGCGCCTGGTGGGGCGCATCGCGCACGCCGACTGGGTGATGTTCCAGAAGAACGGCACGGACGCCACCACGGTGTGCGCGACGATCGCGCGCGCGGCCACCGGGCGGCGCAAGATTCTGGTGGCGCAAGGGGCGTATCACGGTTCCGCCCCCTGGTGCACGCCCGCGCCGGCCGGCATCACACCCGAGGATCGCGCCCACTTCGCGACCTACCGCTACAACGACGTCGCCAGTCTCGAAGCCGCGGCCGCGGCAGCCGGCAGCGACCTGGCCGGCATTTTCGCCAGCGCCTTCAAGCATGACCTGGGCATCGACCAGGAACTGCCCAGCCCGGTCTTCGCGCGACGTGCTCGCGAACTCTGCGATGCCGCGGGTGCGGCGCTGATCCTCGACGAGGTGCGCGCCGGCTATCGCCTGCACCCGGCCGGCAGCTGGGAGCCGCTGGGCATCCGGCCCGACCTGTCGGCCTGGAGCAAGGCGATCGCCAACGGTTACGCGCTGGCCGCGGTGACCGGTGTCGATGCCCTGCGCGACGCGGCCACGCGCATCTTCACCACCGGCTCGTTCTGGGCGGGCGGCGTGGCGATGGCGGCCGCGCTGGCCACCAGCGAAGTGGCCGAACGGGAAGATCTCGTCGGCCATCTCGAGCGTGTCGGACGGCGGTTTCGCCAAGGCATCGCCGCCCAGGCCGCCAGCCACGGCCTGGCCGTTCGCCAGAGCGGCCCGGTGCAGCTGCCGCTGATCCTGTTCGATGCCGACCCCGCCTTCGAAATGGGCAGCCTGTTCACCGCCGAGGCGCTGGCGCGCGGGGTCTACCTGCATCCGAAACACAACATGTTCCTGTCGCTGGCCCATACCGAGGCCGATATCGACCAGGCATTGGCCGCGACCGATGACGCATTCGCCGTGGTCGCCGCCCGTCATGGCCGATAACCCGCGCGGCCATTGCCTGCCGCTGATCCCGGAAAACTGACGACACGATGAAGATCACCGACCTCACGGTCCATGTCCTGAAGAGCCCGCTGGCGGAGCCCTTCGCCTTCTCGCAGGGCTGGGTGAAGCAGCGCAGCGCCACGCTGGTCGAGGTGCACACCGATCAGGGCATCGTCGGCTGGGGTGAGGCGTTCGCACAGGGTTTGGAGCCGCCGGAGATCGCTGCGGCTGTCATCGAACACGCGCTCAAGCCTCTGGTCCTGGGGGCCGATCCGCTGGATACCGAAGTGCTGTGGCACCGGATGTATCACCGCACCCGCGACTACGGCCGAAAGGGGTCGGTCACTGCCGGCATCAGTGCGGTCGACACCGCCCTGTGGGACATCGCCGGCAAGTTCCACGGCCTGCCGATCTGCAAACTGCTGGGCGGCGCCTTCCGCCTGAGGGTGCAACCCTACGCAACCGGCTTTTATCGCATCGGCGGGCAGGGCGAGGCGCAGCGCCTGGCTGACGAGGCCTTGCGCCACTTCGATGCGGGTTTCACGCAGATGAAGGTGAAGCTCGGGTATGGCGTCGATGACGACATCGCCTGCATGCACGCCATCGGCAAGGCGCTGCAGGGCAAGGCAACTCGCCTGATGGTCGATACCAACCACGCCTATGGCCGGGCCGATGCGTTGCGCCTGGGCCGCGCGCTGGCCGATTTCGACCTGCGCTGGTACGAGGAGCCGGTGGCCCCGGAGGACCTGAACGGTTACGCGGAAATGCGCCAGAAACTTCCGATGCCGATCGCGGGAGGCGAAAACGAGCACACGCTCTACGGGTTTCGCGAACTGCTGGGCGCGGGCTGCGTCGATGTGGCGCAGCCCGACATCGGTTCATGCGGCGGCATCAGCGCGGGCCGACACATCGTGGCACTCGCCCAGGCGCATGGCGTGCAGGTCAACCCGCACGTCTGGGGTTCGGCCATTGCCCAGGCGGCCTCCTTGCAGTTCATCGCCGCCGTGCCGGTGGCCAATCACTCGCTGTTCGCACCCGAGCCTGTGCTGGAGTACGACCGCTCATCGCATCCATTTCGCCAGCAGCTGATCACCCGGCCGCTGCAGATGACCGACGGCTGGGTCGAGGTACCCGGCGGGCCCGGCCTGGGTGTGGAAGTCGATCGTTCCGTGCTTGAGGCCTATCGTGTTTGAGCATAAATTCAGGCCCGTCCGACCCTAGGAGCAGCGCCGTTGGAGTTCGATCTCACCCCGATTGGCGAGGCGATCAGGCTCAGCCTGCGCGGACGCCTCGACACCGCCGCGGTCGAAGCCATGCAGTCGCGGGTGCTGGAGAGCATCGTGCCGGCCGGGCGAAACACCATCGTCGATCTGTCGGGCGTGAGCTTTCTCGCCTCCCAGGGCGTGCGCCTGCTGATCACGGCCACGCACGGCCTGCGCCAGCGCAACGCCAGCCTGGTGCTCTTCGGCGCGCAGCCGCTGGTTGCCGAATCGCTCAATCTGGTCATCCGGCAGATCATTCCGATGACGGATACCCAGGCACACGCCCTCGAACTCCTCGCACCCTGAGGGGCGGTCGGATGTCCTGCGAGTCACGGGTCGACGGCGATGTTCTGCAGCTCGTCATGGTCAATGACACCGCCAGCGTGGATGCGGGTCAGACGGCATTGCGCGCGTTCCTGTCGGTCAGGAACGTCAGCGAGCGCGGCGCATTCCACACCGAGCTGGCGTTCGAAGAACTGGCCGTGAATGTGGTGCGGCATGCGTATGCGGGCCGGCCCGCTTCGCAGTCCCGGATCGATGCCACCGTGCGGATCGACGGCCCGCAGATCGTGCTGACCATCGAGGATGCCGGCCTGCCCTTCGATCCCGTGCAGGCCCCCGAGGTGCCGCTGGCGACCTCGCTGGAGCAGGCGCAGGTGGGCGGACTGGGCATCCGATTCATCCGGGCGGCGGCGGCCCATATCACCCATGAGCGGGTGGCGGACAAGAACCGGACGACGGTGTGGCTGAATCGCTGATCGCGTCCCCGCTGCTCAAGCGGGGCCGGTGGATCGCGATGCTGGTCCTTGCCGGGATGCTCGTCTTGCAGGCCAGCGAGCTGAGCCCGCTGCAACTGCGGTTGCGCGCCTTTCTGTTCGACAGCTATCAGGGCTTTTCGCCGCGGGAACGCGTGTCGGCCCCGGCCATCATCGTCGACATCGATGAAGCGAGCCTGAAGCGCTTCGGGCAATGGCCCTGGCCGCGCAGCCTGCTGGCCCAGCTGGTCGAGCGCATCGATGCTATGAAACCGGCGGCCATCGGGCTCGACATCCTGATGCCCGAGCCGGACCGGTCCTCACCTTGTGCGGTGGCGCGCCTGGTGCCGGGGATCGCGCCTGATCTGGTCGAGCGCATGTGCGCGCTGCCGGGCAATGATGCACAGCTGGCCCGCCAGCTGCGTCAGGGGCGCGTGGCCCTGAGCGTGGCCGGGGTCGACCGCCCCACCGCGGACCGACTGCTCGCGCCCCCCCATGTCGCGACGGGCGGCGACCCCGGGCCCTGGCTGCGCCAGTTCGCCGGCGCGCTGACCAGCGTGTCGGAACTGCATGAGGCCGCCGCCGGCCACGCGCTCGTCAGCGCCGACACCGAGTTCGGCATCGTGCGCTGGGCGCCGGTCGCGGCGCGGGTCGGGGGAACGGTGCTGCCGTCGCTGCCGATCGAACTGCTGCGCCTGGCGTCGGGCCAGCCGGCGTTTTCGATCAAGGTCGCCGGATCGCGGATCGCCGGCGTCGGCGTCGGCGACCTGTTCGTCCCCACCCAGAGCGATGGCCGGCTATGGGTTCACTACGGGCACTACCAGAGCGATCGCTATGTCTCGGCGGCGATGGTGCTCGATGGCAAGGTGAACGCCGAGGTCCTGAAGGACCGGCTGGTGCTGGTCGGGGTTTCGGGGCTTGGCCTGGTGGATTTCCCGATGACCGCGCTGGGCGAGCGGGTCCCGGGTGTCGAGGTGCATGCGCAGATCCTCGAGTCGATGTTCGATGGCACGACGCTGCTGCGCCCGCACTGGGCGCTCTGGGTGGAACTCGCCGTTTCGCTGCTGCTGGGTCTGGCGCTGATCTTCGGCATCACCCGGGTGAATTCGATGCTGGTTGTGCTGACCGTGCTGCTGGCCACCGAGGCACTGGTGGGCGCCGGCTTCTGGCTGTTCACCCGGCAGCATCTGCTGATCGATGCGTCGGCGCCCGCCCTCGTCCTGCTGCTGCTGTTCGGCGGCCTGCTGACCTATGAGCTGATGCGCGAGCAGATCGAACGCCGGGCGCTCGAATCGTCGCTCCGCAGCCAGCGCGAGGCGGCTGCGCGCACCGCGGGCGAGGTCGCGGCAGCACGGCGTATCCAGCTCGGCATGGTGCCTGACGCCAGGGAGGTGTTCGCCCGAGAGCCGCGCCTGGATCTCGCCGCCCGGATGGAGCCCGCGCGTGACGTCGGCGGCGACCTGTACGACTGCTTCATGCTCGACGCGGATCGCGTGTTCTTTCTGGTCGGCGACGTGTGCGGCAAGGGCATCCCGGCCAGCCTGTTCATGGCGACCAGCAAGACGCTGTGCAAGAGCGTGGCCTTGCGCGCCGGGATGGACCTCGGCGAGGTGATGCGCCAGGCCAATCTCGAGATTTCGCGCGACAACTCCGAGATGCTCTTCGTGACGGTCTTCGCCGGCATCCTGGACCTGCGCACAGGAGCGCTCTGGTACGCGAGCGCCGGTCATGAACGCCCCTTTCTGACGGGGCCGGGGCAGGCGCCCGTCAGCCTCGAGGCGGAAGGCGGACCGCCGCTGGGCATCGACGACATGGCCGACTATCCGGTCGCGCATCGATCGCTCGCGCGCGGGCAGTACCTGTGCGTGTGCACCGATGGCGTCTCGGAGGCGACCAATGCCGCCGGAGATTTTTTCGGCAAGGATCGGATGGTCCAGGCGCTTGCGGCGGCGGCCGACGCGCCGGACGCGGACCATTTGATGAGGGAACTCGTGCGCCGCGTCGATGCGTTTGCGGATGGTTCGGAGCGCTCCGACGACGTGACGGTGCTCGTGCTGCGCTGGCGAGGGCCCGGCCAGCCCGAGGGCTGCGCTTAGCGGACTTCGACCTCGACCCGCCGGTTGCGCGGTTCGGCCTGATTGTCGGGTGTGGGCACCAGCAGCTCCCGTTTGCCGCGGCCTTCGGCTGCGATTCGCGCCGGGTCGATCCCGAGCCGGATCAGCTCCGCGCGGATCCGCTGGGCGCGGCGCAGCGACAGCGCGTCGTTGTATTCGTGCGAGCGCGTGGCGTCGGCGTGTCCGATGATCGTCAGCTGAGGCGCCGGCCGCTGGGCGATCTCGCGCGCGATCGACTCGAAGGTCGACCGCGAATCGCCGGTCAGCTCATCGAGGTTGGCGATGAAGAACAGGGTGTAGGTGACCGGGCGGGGCGGAGAGGCCTGCAATGCGAGGGCGAAGGTCTGTTCCACCTCCTTGGCGTCGGCTGTAAACGCGCGGCCGCCATCGGATCTGGCGGACTGGTAGGCGCCCGTCAGGACCGTATCGGCGCCATCGCGGGTGACCACCACCGAGCCCGCATGCCCGTCCTGGCTGGGCATCACGACATACCATTCCCGGTTCGAGGCACAGCCGGCCAGCAGCGCCAGCGCCCCCAGGGCAGCGAGCAGTTTTGCCACGGCGGATAGGCGCTCAGTCGGCAGGCGCGTCGACGTGCACGACGAACTCGGTGCCGCGGACCGCCAGCACCGCGGAGGGCGTTCGCACCTTCATCGACCCCGGAGTCTGGGCCACCAGCTTGCCGGAGATCGCCGACAGGGTGCCCCGCCGCAGAGCGACCTCGAAGTTGCCTTCGCGGGTGGTGGGGTCGTAACTGAACTGGCTGAGGACCAGTACCGAATTCGGACCTGCGGACAACATCGAACTGTCGGCAAACGACACGCCCACCGATCCGTCGCGTCCGGTGATGAGGCGATCGGCGCGGTCGACCGGCGTGCCCACCGCGGCGGCGCTGCGCGTGCCCTGCCGCTCGATCTGCACATCGCCGGTCTTCACCTTGATGAGGCCGATCGGTTCCGCACAGGCGAGGGCGGTGCCGAGCGTCAGCGCAAGCCCGAGCGCCAGCGCAAGCCGCGGGTGGCGGGGCGCGACAGGGCAGATCGATGGCGCGGTCATTGAACGGATCTCCTGGGAAGTGGGGATACAGGCATCGGCCCGGGGGTTGCCGTGCCGAGCCCCAAGGTGCGACTATCTCGATTCTAATCGTCAAAAAGTGGTGCGAGTGTTGGACATTGGCCGTTGAACCGATGCAACTGGAAGAACAGTCCTACGGGTCGGTTGCCGTGATCTGCGTCATCGGGCGACTCGACAACGCCACCGCACCGACACTCGGCGAACACCTGTCAAAAGCGCTGGATACCTCCCAAGGACTGCTGCTCGAGCTGTCCCGGCTCGAGTACATCAGCAGCGCCGGCTTCCGCGTCCTGCTGGTTGCCGCCAAGCGGGCCCGGCAGAGCGGAGCGCAGGTCGTGCTGGCGGGCCTTTCCGGTCAGGTAAGGCAGCTTTTCGAGGTGGGCGGATTCCTCAAGCTCTTTCGGGTCTGCGACACCCGCGAGGACGGCCTGAGCGCGCTTCGCTAAGGTCGGGCGGACAGGCCCGGCATGAAGCGCCCCGCAGATTTCGCCTATTGGCTGGACGAGTTACCGCCTCCTGGCGTGGTGTTCCTCAGCGCGCTGCAGCACGTGGGCCTGATCTGCAGCCTGATCGCCATCCCGCTGGCGGTTGCCCGCGAGGCGGGACTTGCGCCCGATCAGACGGTCAACCTGGTCGCCGTCTCGATGCTGGTGCTGGGCATCACCACGATCCTGCAGACCTTGCAGCGCGGGCCGATCGGTTCTGGGCTGCTCGCGCCTTCGTCGTTCAGTGGCGCCTATCTGGCGCCCTCGCTGATGGCGGCCAAGCTCGGGGGGCTGCCGCTGGTGTTCGGCATGACGATTCTCGGCGGATTGTTCGAAGCCGCCCTGTCGCGCGGCCTGCGCTATCTGCGCCCGTTCCTGCCGCCGGAGATTGCCGGCTTCGTGGTGGTGCTGGTCGGTGTGGGGGTGGGCGGTCTCGGTGTGCGTTATGTGCTTGGGGTCGGCATGCCCGAGCCGGCGAGCCACCGTGAGCTCGGGGTGGCGATGCTCACGCTGGGCGTCATGGTCGGGCTGAATGTCTGGGGCCGCGGCATGCCGCGGCTCTTTTGCGCCCTGATCGGCATGTTGTGCGGCTATGTCGTGGCCCTCGGGCTGGGCGTGCTCGGCGAAGACGACTTTGCCCGGGTGATGGCCGCGCCGGGCTTTCGCCTGCCGCAGGTCGGCGACCTGGGCTGGTCCTTCGATGGCGCGCTGGTCTTTCCGTTCGTGATCGGTGCGGTGGCCGCCTGCCTGAAGACCGTCGGCGACCTGACGATCTGCCAGCGCATCAACGACGCCGACTGGGCGAGGCCGGAGCTGCGCGGCATCAGCCGCGGAACCCTGGCCAATGCGATCGGCACCTCCCTGGCGGGCGTGGTCGGCACCACCGGCCTGGCCACGTCGACTTCGAGCATCGGACTGGCCGGGGCCACCGGTGTGACCAGCCGCCGGGTGGGCCACGCGACCGGCGCCATCCTGATCCTGCTGGCCTTCCTGCCGCAGTTCTCGGAACTGCTGTCGATCATGCCGCGAGCCCTGATGGGCGCCGCACTGATGTTCGTGGCCGCCTTCATTTTCGTCAGCGGATTGCAGATCATCGCGTCGCGGCTGCTCGATGTGCGCCGCACCTTCGTGATCGGTCTCTCGTTCATCAGCGCGATCGCGGTCGATATCTCACCGGAGTATTTCAAGACATTGCCGGCCGTGCTGCAGCCGCTGGTCAGCAGTTCGATGGTGACCGGCATGGTGATGGCGATCCTGCTCAATCTGGTCTTCCGGATCGGCACGCGCCAGGTCCAGCGGCTCGAGATCGGCGCCGACGGGGTGGATCCCCGGGCGCTCGGCGAATTCATGGACGCCTGCGGCGCCTCCTGGGGTGCCCGGCGCGATGTCATCGAGCGCGCCAAATTCAATCTGCAGCAGTCGATCGAGACGCTCGCAGGCAGCGGCCTGGCCGACGGGCCCCTGCTGGCCGAGGCGTCCTTCGACGAATTCACCTTGAGTATCCGGGTGAGTTACGCCGGCGTGCCGCTGGAGCTGCCCGAGCGCAGGCCGTCGGACGACGAGATCATGGAGTCCGACGAAGGCGAGCGCCGATTGGCCGGCTTCATGCTGCGCAAGTTCGCGGACCGGGTGGCGGCGACCCATCGCAACGGTCGTTCCATCGTTTCCTTCCAGTTCATTCACTGAATGGAACCGGGCGGGGCGGGCGGCGCCGGATCGCCGGTGTCGCGGCATGGACCTCGCGTCCGCGCCCGGGCATGATCCCCGCACATCCTCGGAGATCGTGTCATGGCAAGTGCACTGCAAGAAGTGATGGCCGCTCGCGGCAAGGGCATGCCCGCCGCCGGCGAGCTCGAGATCAGCGGGCAAGACCCGGTGTTCTCCACGCGCTTTCGGATCGGTGAGACCTGCGCGGCCGTGCTCGGCGGTGTCGGCGTGGCGGTCAACGACATCTGGGCGCTGAAGACCGGCCGGCGCCAGCAGGTGCGCCTGGACGTGCGTCACGCCGCCGCGGCACTGAAGAGCTCTTCGTACCTGCAACGTCCCGACAGCAGTGGTGCCTTCAGGGACGTGGTCAGTCCGGACCACGAAGCGATGCGCGCGATGACCCAGCCCTGGCCCACCAGGGACGGCCGATTCGTGCTGCCGCATTTCGGCTTGCCGAACCTGAAGGCCCGCATGCTCAAGCTGCTCGAGTGCGAGCCCACGCCGGAGTCGGTTGCCAAAGCCGTCGCCCGATGGAATGCGCTGGATCTGGAGGCGGCCATCGACGAGCACCGCGTCTGCGGCGGCATGGTGCGCAGCCACGCCGAATGGCTGGCCACGCCCCATGGCCGGGTGCTGGCGGGCAAGCCCATCGTCGAGATCATCAAGATCGGCGACAGCGCGCCGGAGCCGTTTCCGGAGCGCCGGTATCGGCGGCGGCGGCGCCCGGACGGACCGGCCGTTGTCGGGCATCCGCGTGCTCGACCTGACCCGCATCCTCGCCGGCCCGGTTTGCGCGCGCACTTTGGCCGAACATGGGGCCGAAGTGCTCATGGTCACCGCCGAGCGCCTGCCGCAGATCGCCGAACATGTGATGGACACCAGTCACGGCAAGCGCAGCTGCTTCCTGGACCTGGGCAACGCGCAGGACGCCGAGCAGCTCAGGGCGCTGGCCAAGGACGCCGATGTGTTCTCGCAGGGCTATCGCCCGGGCATGATCGGGCAGCTCGGCTTCGGACCGGAGCAGGTGGCTGCGCTTCGACCGGGCATCGTCTACACCACCATCAGCTGCTATGGCGCCGACGGCCCGTTCAGCCATCGCGGCGGCTGGGAGCAGGTGGCCCAGACCGTGACCGGCATCTGCCACGACAACCATCCGCAGCGCCCGCACCTGCTGCCGGCCGCCGCGTGCGACTACACCACCGGCTACCTGGCCGCCTATGGCGTGATGCTGGCGCTCGCCCGGCGAGCGGTCGAGGGCGGCAGCTATCACGTGCGGGTGTCGCTGTGCCAGTCGGGCATGTTCATCCAGCGCCAGGGGATGCTGGCGCAGGCGCCGGCACCGGGCCAGGACCTGACGGGTGCCGAACTCGACCAGATCCGGATCGAAACCAAGCCCGGGCACCTGGGACCGCTGCGGCATCTGGGTCCCATCCTGCGGATGTCGGAAACGCCGGCGCGGTGGATTCGTCCCACGCCCAGGCTGGGTGGCGACCGGCCGCAGTGGCCTGGGGCGCGGTGAAGCCTCAGGCGCGGTGAACGATTGCGCACCCGGCCCCTGCCGGGTCGCGCGGGTTCTGTGGTCGCTGGCGCGCGGTAGCTACTTGCCGACCAGGTAGAGCACCAGCGGCGGGTAGACCACGATGATGCCCAGCCACGCCAGCATGATGGCCACGAAGGGCAGCGCCGCTTTCACGATCCGCCCGAACGATTCCTTGAACGCGGCCATGGCCACGATCAGGTTCAGGCCGACCGGCGGGGTCAGGTAACCGATCTCGAGATTCGCGATCATGATGATCCCGAAATGAATCGGATCGAAGCCCTTGGCCACCGCCAGGGGCTCGAGCAGGGGCGCAAGAATCAGGATGGCGGACCCCACGTCCATCAGGCAGCCCACGATCAGCAGCAGGATGTTGACGCCGACCATCATCAGCCAGCGATCCTGCACGTAGCCGGCCAGCACCTGCACCATTTCCTTCGGCGCGCCGGAGTGATCCAGGATGGTGTTCAGGCTGCCCGCGATGCACAGCAGCGGCAGCAGCGTGGCCAGCAGCTTCGTGGTCTCGAGGATGGTGTCGAAGAGAGCGCGCATCGTCATTTCGCGGGTGGCGAAATAGTGGCGCACGCGTTGCACGGCGCCCGCACCGGCGGGCGCGTCGGCGGCCTCCTCGCGCCGATGCACCAGGAACTCGATCAGCAGCGCGTAGGCGAGCGACACGGCGCCGGCCTCGGTCGGGCTGAACCAGCCGCTGTAGATGCCGCCGATCATCAGCAGGGGCAGGGCCAGCGCGAAGATGCCGCCGACGAAGGCCCGCCAGGCCTCGGCCGCGCTGAACGGTATGCGCGCGGTCTGCAGGTTGACCGCCACGGCGTAGACAATGAAGAACAGCGTCAGCAGCAGCCCCGGACCGATGCCCGCGATGAACAGCTTGGAGATGTCGCGCTCGGTCATGATGCCGTACAGGATCAGCGGGATCGACGGCGGGATGATGATGCCGAGGGTTCCAGCCGAGGCGATCGATCCGAGCGCGAAGTCCTTGCTGTAGCCCTTGGCCAGCAGGGCCGGATACATGATCGAGCCGATCGCCATCATCGTGACGATCGACGAGCCGTTGATCGCGGCGAAGGCCGCGCACGACAGCACGCACGCAATGCCCAGGCCGCCCGGGAACGGCGAGGTGAACGCCGACATGAACGAGATCAGCCGCTTGGCAATCGAGCCGCGCGACATGATGTTGCCGGCCAGCATGAACAGCGGGATCGACAGCAGCACTTCGCGATCGACGGTGAACCAGAAGTCCTGGATCAGGAATTCGATCTGGCTCTTGGCCACGAACACATGGACATAGGCCGTGGCGACCGCCAGCAGCAGCACCAGGCTCTGGCGAAGCAGCAGCATCGCCAGGATCAGCACCAGCAAGATGAGCCAGACCATGTCAGAGCGCCTCTTCTTTGGGGGCCGGGCGCAGCTCGGGGAAGCCGGTGAAGACCAGGTGGCGCAGTGCCGACGAGAAGAACATCCAGGGCAGGATCAGCTGGATCGGCCAGACCTTGATCGGGATCGCCATGCCGCGTTCGCCCAGCCGGATCGAATTGAGGACGAAGTCCGTCGCGAAATAGCCCAGACCGATGCAGATCACTGCCGAAACCGCGTCGCCGATACGGTCCATGTAGGGATCGAGGGCGCGCGGCAGCCACTTGTCGGCGAACTGCGGTCGCAGGTGCCCGGCTTCGGAGGTGACCAGCGCGAAGCCGACCAGGCCCGCGATGGCGGTGGCCCAGACCGCGAACCGCTGGGCGCCGAAGATCCCATTGCCCAGCAGTTCGCGGGCCAGCACGTCGGCGATCAGCGCGAGCGCGGCGGCGGCGAACGCGGTCACGCAGACCGCGACCTCTACACGCCTGAGCCAGGTCAGGAATACTTGCGCAGCATGCATCGGGCACAACTCCGGTACGCAACGGGCCGCTGCCGGCCCGGTGTGCTTCAGTTGTCGCAGTGGCGGCCCGGTGCCGGGCCGCGCTCAGGTCTTATTTGCCGCCGCGTGCGGCGTAGTCCTGCTTGCCCTTCTGGATCGCGGCCCACAATTCCGGTGCCGCGCCGCCGGCTTCCTTGACCATCTGCTCCTGGTTCGGGATCACCAGCTTGGACCACTCGGCGCGCTGCGCCGGGGTGAGCTCATGGATGTGTCCGCCCTTGGCCTTGAACTCGTCCATCTTGGGCTTGACGCTCGCATCCACCTCGCGGCGCTGCCGTGCGGCCTCGGGAACCGAGGCCTGGATCAGCGCCTTCTGCTCGGCACTCAGTCCGTCCCACACCCGCTTGTTCACCAGCATGTGCGAGGCGTGGTGCAGGTGACGGGTGGTCACGTAGTGGGGCGCGCTCTGCGCGGCGGGGGTGGTCACGTAGTAGGGGAAGGGCAGGTCGGCGGCATCGACCAGTCCGCTCTGCAGGGCCGGGAAGAGCTCGGACAGCGGCATCTGCACGCCGTTGGCCTGCAGCGAGGACCAGAAGATCTTCGAGGAGGTGGCCGGACCGACCCGCACCTTCATGCCCTTGACGTCGGCCGGCGACAGGCAGGCCTTCTTGCAGACGGTGTCGTTCCAGCCGACCTCGCCCCAGCCCACGATCACCAGGCCCTTGGTTTCGTAGATCTTCTTGAGCACCGGCAGCGCATAGTTGTCGGTGACGAAGTCGCGTTCAGCGTCGCTGCGCCAGATGTAGGGCGTGGTCATCAGCCCGGCCTCCGGGACGATGGGCGCGGTGCCGGCCAGCGAGACGCTGACCATCTCGAGGCGCCCGCGCACGATCTGCTGGACGATTTCCTGTTCGCTGCCGATGAACAGGCGCTCGACCTTGATCGCGCCCTTCGAGCCGGCGGTGATCTTGGTGGCCGCTTCGTCGACGAAGCCGATCAGCGGCGACCCCGGCTGGGCAGCCGAGGCGAGTTTCCAGTTCAACTGGGCAAAGGCCGGTGTTTGACTGGCGCACAACGCGACCAGTGCCATCGACAGCAGGCGTGAGAGCTTCATGGTTTCCTCCTCGGGTGGTGGTGAGTGCCTGTGAGCTCTAGTCAGCTCGTTGCCGCTCGACGAATCGGCGCCAATGTCCGGCACAGTAAGGCGCAAAAAATAGCAGAACGGCCGAATGGACGGGGAAATCCTTGTGGTCAGCCCTTGTCGGAAACCCGACTTCGCGCGTTTGCGTGATGCGTGAAATCGCGGCATGCCCGGCCCGCAGAAAGCGGAATCGAGCAGGGCGCCCGCCGTGTCCGGGCCGCCGTCGTGACGTAGACCTGCGGGGGCGGCGCGGGCATGATCGCCGCAGGACAATCCACCCAAGCATGCAGGCATGACCCCATGAGCGGGATCGCCGCTCTGGCGCCGTTTCGCACCCGCAGTTTCCGCTTCCAGTGGCCCGCCGACCTGTGCACGGCCTGGGCGCTGGAGATGGAGACGCTCATCCTCGGCTGGTATGTGCTGGTCGAGTCCGGCTCGGTGGTGCTGCTCACGGTGTTCGGCGCGCTGCAGTTCGTCGGCACGCTGGTCTCGCCGGTGCTGGGCGTGCTCGGCGACCGGCTGGGCCTGCGCAACGTGCTGGCCGGCATGCGCGTGTGCTATGCGGTCTTCGCCTCGCTGATCCTGTTTCTCGCGCTGACCCGGCAGATCAGTCCGACCCTGGTGCTGATGGTCGCGGCCATGTCCGGCCTGGTCCGCCCCACCGACATCGGCATGCGCAGCGCCCTGGTGGGCGCGACCGTGCCGCCGGTCCACCTCGTGGCCGCGATGGGCATTGCCCGCACGACGCAGGACTCGGCCCGCATCGGGGGCGCGCTGGCGGGCGCGGGCTTCATGGCCGCCTTCGGCATGGCGCCGGCCTACATGGTGATCACCGGCATCTACGTGGCGGGTGCGCTGCTCACGCTGCTGGTCGACGGCCAGGCCGCGGCGCGCGTGCCTGCCGCGGGGCAGCCGGCGATCGCCCGCCCCTCGCCATGGCGCGATCTCAAGGAAGGCCTGGTCTACGTCTGGCGCACGCCCCGGCTGCTCGCGGCGATGAGCCTGGCAGCGCTGGTGAACCTGACCGCCTTTCCGCTGTCCGGCGGCCTGATGCCTTATATCGCCCGTGACGTGTTCCACCTGAACCAGCAGGGCCTGGGCTGGATGGTGGCGAGCTTCGCGTCGGGCGCCTTCATCGGCTCGATCAGCCTGAGCCTGTTCGGGGCGCGGGTGCGGCCGGCGCGAACCATGCTCGCGACGAGCATCGCCTGGTACCTGTGCCTGATCGGCTTCGCGCTGTCCACCAGCCTGCCGGTGGCGATGGCCCTGCTGGTATGTGCCGGCATGGCGCAGAGTCTGAGCATGGTGACGCTGGCCATTCTGCTGCTGCGCACGTCCGAAGAACGGTTCCGGGGCCGCATCATGGGCGTGCGGATGCTGGCCATCTACACGCTGCCGCTGGGACTGCTGATCGCCGGTGCGATGATTCCGTCCATCGGGTTTCGGTCGACCGCGATGATCATGGTGCTGACCGGCCTGCTGCTGGCGGTGGGGATCGCGGTGGCCTGGCGCGAGCACCTGATCCGCCTCGATGCGGTGGGCAACGCCAGGTAGCCGTCCTCGGGTTGCCGGACAGACGGCTAGCGCCGCCGATCGCGCAGCCGAAACTCGCCGACCGCACTGGCCACGTGGATGCCGCCGCCATCGAACAGCTGCGCCTCGACCAGCGCCCGCCGATCGTCGCGCTCGACCACCTGCGCCGACGCGCTGAGCGAGCCCAGCGCCGCCGGCTTCAGGAAACGGGTCTCCAGGCGCATCGTGAGGGAGGTGCGTTCCGGTGGCAGGCCCGCCAGCACCGCGCAGGAGGTGGCCGAATCGAGCATCGCCGCGATCATTCCGCCATGCACCGTGCCATGGCGATTGCCGAATTCCACCGGTGCCTGGAAGCGCAGCGAGGCGGTTCCGGCCTGCGCATCGACCGACACGATCTCGCGGCCGAGCAGCCGGGCCGCCGGCGTCAGCGCGCTGAGATGATCCCGGGGATGCAGCGCAACATCGTCCGCCACCGGCGCAGGGCCGCCCGCCCGCTGGGCCTGCGCGGCATCCATGACGCCCATGAACAGGCCGATCGTGCCCACCTGGGCCCGCGACATCTCGGGCCCGGTCTGTATGCGGCAGCCGAGCGCGTAGGCGCGCGCCAGCAGCGGTGTGATCGCCGGCGAGGTGACGACGTCGGCCACCAGCGCGCCGCGCGGCAGCGCCTCCAGCCAGGCGGCATCGATCGACATCGCGTCCGAGCCGCCGGTGCCCACCGGGGTCGCATTGATGAAAACATCGCGGCCGCCCAGGCCGTCCAGGCCTTCGGAGATCGTCACCTGCGGATGGCGGGCGCGCAGCATGCGGGCCAGCGCATGCTGGCGCGCCGGGTCGGCGTCGGCCAGCGCCAGGTCCGCCACGCCGGCCTCGCACAGGGCATCGGCGATCGCCGTGCCCACGCCGCCGGCACCGATCAGCGCGGCGCGTTTGCCCGAAGGATCGAACGCGTGACCGCGGGCGGTGGCAAGGAAGCCCAGTCCGTCGACGATGTCGCCCACCAGGCGCCCGTCGGTGTCGCGGCGCACCGCATTGACCGCCCCGATCGCGGCCGCGCGCGGGGTCAGCTCATCGACCATGCCGGCGACTGCCTGCTTGAACGGCATGGTGACGATGAATCCGCGCAGGTTGCGCATGCCGCGCGCCAGCTCGACGAAGGCGCCCAGCCGTGTGGCGTCGACGTCGGCGGGGAACATCGCGATGTCCACGCCGGCTTGCGCGAACCAGCGGTTGAAGTTCTCGGGCGAACGGACCAGTCCGATGGGGGTGCCGACGATGGCAAGGAGCTGGGTGGAGGCGGTGATCATGTCGCAGGGACCGGTTGGCGCAAAGGGCGTCATGATAGGCCCCGCCGCGTGAACCGCCCTGTCCGTCCACTCCCGACTCCAGCCATGTCATGACCCGATACTCCGCCCAGCAGCTCAGAGACGGCGCCGTCAGCTTCTTCGGCGCTTTCGATTTCGATGAACGACCCGCCGGCATCAGCCCGCGCCGCCTGCCCGCCTGGACGCGTGCCCAGCTGCCCAAGGCGCTGGACGACATGCTGCGCATGCCCTCCGGAGTGCGCATGGCATTCACGACCGACAGCCGCCTGATCCGGCTGTTCGTGCAGACCACCCGGCTGGTGACACCGCCGCAACCGCCCCGCCCGGTCGTGTTCGATCTGGTCGTCGATGGCACGACGGTGCAGTCCAGCGCCTTCGAAGGCGGCAATACGATCCTGCTCGATCGGGCCGACCCGACGCGGTTCGAGCTGCGGCGCGGCGACGCGTACGAGGTGGTCTTCAGCGACCTCGCCGCGGGCCGCCGGCGCTGCGAGCTGTGGCTGCCGCACAATGCCTACGTCGAGATCCGCGGCATGGAGATCGATGCGGGCGCGAGCCTGGAGGCGCTGCCCGTGCCCGGCCAGCGCCGCTGGATCCACTACGGCAGCTCCATCAGCCATTGCATGGAGGCTGCGCAACCCACCGGCACCTGGCCGGCGGTGGCTGCGCGACGGGCAGGGTGGCACCTGCAGAGCCTGGGCTTTGGCGGCCAGTGCCACCTCGATCCCTTCGTGGCGCGCACGATCCGGGATGCGCAGGCTGACCTGATCTCCATCAAGGCCGGCATCAACGTGATCAATGCCGATTCGATGCGCGAACGGGTTTTTGCGCCGGCGCTGCACGGCTTTCTGGACACGATTCGCGAGGGGCGGCCGGACACCCCGATCGTGCTGGTGTCGCCGATCTTCTGCCCCAGCGCCGAACACCGTCCCGGCCCGACGCAGCCCGATGCCGCGGGCAAGTTCGTCACCCTGGCCGGGCACGAGGCCATCCAGGCCGGGTGCCTGACCTTGACGCGGGTCCGCGAGATCCTGGCCGACGTGGTGGACGTTCGCCGGCGCGGTGGCGACCGGCAGCTCCACTACCTGGACGGCCTGCGCCTGTTCGGCGCGGCCGATGCCGCCGACCTGCCCGACGATCTGCATCCCAACCCGGCGGGCTATGTGCGCATGGGGGAGCGTTTCGTCAGGGAGGTGTTCTCCAGTGACGGACTGGGCTTGTCCTAGGCGTGCCGACCGTCGCGTGTCAGCCCGCTTCGCGATGCCAGTCGGGCCAGGGCACGTAGCCCGGTTCTGCGCCGGCCGCCGGGCCGCGCTCGGCGCGACCATTGCCCGCCGCGCGCGGGGTGGACGGGCTGTTTTTTGCCGCTGCCACCGCCGAACGGGCGCCCGCGCTGGCGATCCGCTCGCGGACCAGCCCGCGGGTATTGCGGGCCAGGTCGGTCAGCCCATCGAGGTCGATGATGTCGACTTCGCGCCGCGCGACCCGCAGGTATCCCCAGTTGATCAGTTCTCCGAACGAGCGGCTGACGGTCTCGTGGGCTACCCCGAGCAGGCTGGCGATGTCGCGCCGGCTGAGCCGCAGCTGGAACCGGTTCGATGAACGCCCCCACTGAGCCATGCGTGTCGCGTACAGGATCAGGAATCGCGCCAGCCTGACTTCCGAGGCCACGGCCGACATCACTTCGACGGTATCCGCCGCGCGGGCCAACTGCGCACTCAAGGCGCTCTGCACCGCCTGGTCCAGGGCTGGCATGCGGGCGCGCAATGCAGCGAGCTCGCTGACGCTCAGCGCATACACCGTGGCGTCTTCGAGCGCGATCACGGTGCTGGCGTGGCGCCGGGTACAGATCGCCTCGAAGCCGATCACCTCCGCGCGACCCGCCAGGCCCAGCACCTGCACGTACCCGTCTTCCCGGGTCCGTTCGAGCTTCAGGCTGCCGTCCCTGACGAAATACAGGAACTCGAGCGGCGCGCCCTCGCGGATCAGGGTGGTTCCGGCCCGCAGCCGCCGCATCGTCGTGGGCAGGCGGTCCCGTTCGTGGAGATCGCACGCGGGCACGCCCAGCAATCGCAGCAGATCGCCCAGTGTGCCCGGCGGCGGTATCCGATCTTCGACGGGCGCAGGCGCGCTGCGGATGTTGCGCGGCACCGCGATGCGATCTGCCAAATGGGCCAAGGTCATGTCGCTACTCCTCTGGCCGGTGTTGTTGTGAGCCTGAAAACGGCTTGGTCCGGCAGTTCCAGAATCGGCTCTGCGCAGGCGTTCGGCAATCGGCGGCGGTCGCGATCTGCGTTGGGAGGAATCCGAAAGCGTTGCCTTGAATCTGACATGCAATTAGGAATATTCTTAACGACTCCCTCTGACCGGCTTGTTGATTGCGCAATTGCATTTTTTTGTGCCGGTGCCTTGTTTATCCTGCATGCCACGATGACCCCGACTCCCCCGGCCGGGCACCCGGCCGATGACTTTCTGCGGTCGATCGCCGATCTGCCTTCCGATTCCACCGACGCCTACCTGCTGGTCGACGAGCGGCAGGTCGTCGTGGGCATGAATCCGGCCGCCGAGCAGATGCTCGGCCTGCCCTGCCAGCAGGCGCTGGGCAGTCCGCTCGAACGATTCATTCCGCCCCGGTGGCGAAGCGAACACGCGGGCCTCGTGCGCGGGTTCGATCACTCGCCGGAGGTCCGGCGTCGGCTGTCGGCCTTTCGAGCGCTGACCGCACTGCGGGCCGACGGCCAGGAAATCACGGTGGATCTGGTGGTCTCGCCCGTCACGCTGTGGGCCGCCGCAGGCTCGCGCGAAGGCTACCTGGCGAGGCTGCGCAGCCCTGGCGAGGCAACCGATCTGCGCCAGGAACTGGCCACCGTGCAGCGGCGAATGCGTGCAATCTTCGAGCTCGCGCCGGTGGCCATCTGGATCTCCGATCACGAGGAAGTGGTCTTTGCCAACCGGGCGGCCGCGCGACTGTTCGGCGCGCCAGACGCCGATGCCCTGCGTGGCCGTTCGATCTACGAGCTGCTGGCCCACGCAACCCATGCCGACGTGCGCGCGCAAATGGAACGGGCTCTGGCCGGTGAAACAGTCGTCACGCCGGTCCGCGGCAATCTCATCCGCGCCGACGGGGAGGTGCTCGAGGTGGAAGTGGCCGTGGCGCCGCTGCCCGACCACGGCCAGACGATGGTCCAGATGGTGGTTGCCGACATTACCCGGCAGACGCGCGAGTCCGCCGAACTCGAACGCTCCCGCCAGGCCCTTCGCAAGCTCTCGGCGAGTGTCGTCGAGGCCCGCGAGGAAGAGCGCCGCCGGATCGCCCGCGAGCTGCACGACGAGCTCGGCCAGCGCCTGACCGCGCTGAAGATGGACCTGACCAGCCTGGGCGCGGGCGCCAGGCTGAGTGCGGACGACCCGCAGCTGACGGGCATGCTGACCATGCTCGACGACACCCTGGCGTCGGTTCGCCGGCTGTCGACCGACCTTCGCCCGCTGATGCTCGACGACCTGGGACTGACGGCCGCGATCGAATGGCTGGCACGCGAGACTTCGCGGCGCATGGGCATCGATGTTCACCTGCTGTCCGCCGAACTCGAGACGGAATTGAACGACAAGGTCTCCACCGCGTTGTACCGGATGGTCCAGGAGGCGCTCACCAACATCGCCCGCCATGCCAGCGCCAGCGAGGTCGAGATCCGGATTCAACCGCGGCGCGACCGGCTCGTGCTGACCGTGAGCGACAACGGCGTCGGGTTCCCGGCCGACGCGATGCAGCGTGAGGGTTCCTATGGCCTGATGGGAATGCGCGAGCGGGCGCAGATGCTGGGCGGCAGTCTGGCGCTCGAGAACCTGGCCAAGGGCGGCGGGCGCCTGACCGTGAGCCTGCCGCTCGATCGCGCCAGCGAAGCGGATGGCACCCAGGAGCCCGGCCTACCGGGCGACCCGCGATGACGCCTTCAGCAGGCGCGCGTGCGGCGCGCATCCTCATCGTCGATGACCACGGCATCGTCCGCGAGGGTCTGGTCGGCATCCTCTCGGCGACTCCCGACGGCTGGGAGCTGGCCGAGGCCAGCAGTGGCTTTCAGGCGATCGAACTGTTGCGCGGCCGGCCCTTCGACCTGGCCCTCGTCGACCTGTCGATGCCGGGCATGAGCGGCCTGGAACTCATCAAGCGGGTCCGGCACGAGTTTCCCGAGGTCCGGATTCTGGTGCTCAGCATGCACGCCGAAGAGCAGTACGCGCTGCGATCGTTCAAAGCCGGCGCCAACGGCTACCTGACCAAGGACGGCGCGGGGGCCGAGCTCGTGAACGCGGTTCGCAAGGTGCTAGGCGGAGGTGCCTATGTCTCGGGCGCGCTGGCCGAACGGGTGGTCCTGCAGCTCAACGGCGGCGTGAACTCGCCGCCGCATGCGCAGTTGTCCGATCGGGAGCTCGATGTGCTGCGGCGTCTGGTCGCCGGCCAGCGTCTGACCGATATCGCCGAGGCGCTGCATCTGTCGGTCAAGACGGTCAGCACGCACAAGGGCCGCATCCAGGACAAGCTGCAGTTGCCCAATCTTGCCGCCCTGGTGCGCTATGGGCTGGAGCATGGATTGCTGCCCGACGAGGGCGGGGCCGGTCTCGACTGAACGCAGTGTGGCGGCGCGCGCCCGGCCTCCTGGCGGTCGGCGAATCGTCGGGTCACGGCCTCGGGCCGCTCGTGAGATGGGTGCGAAACCAGACGCCGGCCAGGTGCGAGACCGCGTCCAGCGTGCCGGCCCCCTCGAAGCGATGCGACACACCGGGCACCACCTCCAGGCGCTTGCGACAGGTCAGCAGGCGAAGGGCGAGGCGATTCAGGCGAAGGCCCTCGCTGTCGTCTCCGCCGACGATCAGCAGACTCGGCGCCTGCACCCGTGCCAGCGCGTCCGTGGCGAGATCCAGCCGGCCGCTGCGCGATACGATGGCCGAGATGCGGGACGGACTCAGCGCGGCGGCCTGGAAAGCCGCGGCCGCACCGGTGCGGGCGCAGAAGATGCCGACCGGCAGGCCCGGCTGCCGGCTCTGGGCCCGCAGCCAGTCTGTCGCCTGGATCAGGCGCGACGCCAGCAGTCCGATATCGGACACCCTTTGCGGGTCCGACGCTTCGTGTTCGGTCAGCAGCTCGAGCAGCAGCGTCGACAGGCGATACCCTTGCAGGATGCCCGCCACGTGTCGATTGCGCGAGCAGACGTGGCTGTTCCCGCTGCCGTGGGCGAACACGACCATGCCGAGCGAGCCCGGTTGCCATCGCAGCTCACCCGCCAGACCTTGTGCTCCGATGCGGACCAGCTCGGGATCCATTGCCGCCCCCATGGAGACCTTGCTCCGAGCCCACTATAGGCAGCGCCACCGGAGGCGGGTTTGAGTTCGATCAAATCCAGGGCGCTCACGGCGGCGCGGGGACTCGCGCGGTGCCCAACCCCGGGATCCGGGCCGATCGCGTATTGAGCGCGATCAACGGAGCATGAACGCAGGCGCGGTACCGTATTCGAAGTCGCGGTCTGTTCGCCGCGTCGGACCCGACGCCGGGTGCGCGGGCACGCGCGGCCGATGCCACCAGGAGAACCGTGTTGAACACCTTGACCAAATTCGCGCTGGGCGTGATGGGGCAGTTGCGGCCCCGGCCTCCGACCGGCGATGCCGCTGCCTGCATCGACCTGCCCGCGCCCGAAAAACGCGGGGGAATGCCGCTGATGGATGCACTGGCTCGACGGTGCTCGACGCGCGCTTTCTCGAGCGCCGAGATTGCGCTGCCGATGCTCTCCGACATGCTCTGGTCCGCGTTCGGCGTGAACCGTGCGGATGGCGGTCGTACGGCACCGTCGGCCCTGAATGCTCAGGAGATCGAGGTGTTCGTGGCATTGCCGGGCGGCGCCTATCGGTTCGACGCGGTGTCCCATCAGCTGCAACTCGTGGCCGGAGCCGATCTGCGCCGAGTGACCGGCTATCAGGACTTCGTCGACGAAGCGCCCCTGGACCTGGTGTACGTGGCCGACCACAAGCGCCTGCGCATGGTGCCCGCGGCCCAGCGCGAAGCCTATGCGTATGCCGCCGCCGGGGCCATCGCGCAGAATGTGTACCTGTACGCTGCCGGCAACGCGCTCGCCACGGTGATTCGGGCATGGATCGACCGGGACGCCATTGCCGGCGCCCTGGGACTGTCACCCGATCAGCAGGTGCTGCTGTCACAGACCGTGGGCTTGCCCAAGGGCTGAGACGCCGGCCCGGGCATCGGCCCTGCGTGGCCGGCGACGCGGATCGCGGGCTCGGATCCGCGCATTCTCGTCGAACGGAAGGTCCCGATCCACTCCCGGAAGAAT
>JADJVQ010000080.1 GCA_016710525.1 Burkholderiaceae bacterium | reverse complement strand
GCGCCCTGCCAGAGCATGCGTTCGCCGGACGGCAGCGCCTGCGGCAGCCCGCGGACGGCTTCGAATTCGTGCTCGGGGGCCTCGTCGTGCGGGATCACAGCAGCGGCTCCTGGCGTTGCGGCGTGGCATACAGCGTGCCCCCGCCGTAGTACGCCATGATCTTGTCTTCTTCGAGCAGCGTGATCAGGTCGGGATCCCGGGTCAGCGGAACCTGCGCGAACTGCTGCCCCAGGATCGAGACGACGCTGACCTGGCGGTTGCTGACGCGCGTGAAATTGATCGGCAGCAGGACGCGGCGCTCGGCGCCGGGCACCTCGAGCTCGAGGTATCGGAACATCGCGTCGCTGCGGTCGATCCACAGGTCGCGGACCGTGCCGCCCACGACCCCGTCGGCGCCGACCACCGGCAGGCCGCGCGGATCGGGATCTTCCGAGGCCACGTCGAACTCGCTCACGCTGCGCAGAGGCACGATGCGCGGCAGGTCGTCCAGCGTGAGGTCGACGAGGTCGCTGCGATCGGCGTACGAGCCCGGGCCGACCGCGGCCTGCATCGGATCGCCGATCGGCGCCAGTGCCGCGCCCAGATGGGGCGCCACCGGTGCGGCATTGATGGCCTGGGCGGACACCTTGGCGTTCGGCACCATCACCACGCCGCCGTCGCGCAGCAGGAAGGATTTCCGGCTTGGGGATCGGCGGCCACCTGCACCATGACCCGGTCGGAACGATCGGACTCGAGCGGATAGCCCTCGCGCTTGTCTTCGCGGTGCAGGTAGTAGATCAGCCGGCGAAGAAGATCCAGAACGCGTAGAGCGCGAGCTGCGCGACGTCGATGTAGCCTGGTGATGGCGCCCGGTTCCTGGCGAGTCTTCCCTGTTGTGAGGCGGTTCAGCCCGGAAACTCGGCCAGGCCGAACTTTCCGGTAGAGGTGGAGGGCGCCGGCAGCGGGCCGGCCTGACGAGCGGCCCGATCGCAATCAGCGTCGCAAAGAGCAATCCGATTTCGAGGTGGTAAACGAAGCTGTAGCCCACCGAGGGGCTGGTCAGCGCGGGCCCGAGCAGCCCGCTTTCGGCGACGCCGGACATCAGGTCGCGCAGCGCGCCGCCCAGTGCGATCGACACCCCTGCGGCCGATGCCTGCACCGCGCCCCAGGCGCCCAGCGCCAGACCGCTCTGGCCGTTGGCCCTGTGCAGGCCCATGGCGGCCGTCAGCGTGCCCACCGAGAACAGCCCGCCGCCGAAGCCGATCAGCGCGGCCCGATCCGGAACAGCAGTGCCGAACCCAGCGGGGCCGCGAAGATCACGCTGGCGAAGGCGACGAGCCCGACAGCGCGCCCAGGGCCGCCAGCCGGTACGGATCGCCGCCGCGAGCAGCCAGCGCGAGGCGAGGGTGAAGGCGATCAGCGCACCCGCGGCCATCATCGCGGTCAGCGTGGTGGTGGCGCCGACGGCCATGTGCAGGATCTGGCCGCCATAGGGCTCGAGCAGGATGTCCTGCATGCTGAAGGCGGCGGTGCCCAGGCCGACGGCCACCAGCAGGCGGCTGGCCTGGCCACCGCCGATGAACGTGCGCCACGACGCGCGAAACGAAGGCCTCGCCTCGGGCCGCCGCGTTGCGGCTGCATGCCCGGGGTTGCGGGCCTCCTGCTTCCACAGGGCCACCAGATTGAGGCCCATCGTGAGCAGCGCCGCACCCTGGATCACCTGAATCAGCTTCACCTGCCTGAAGTCGGCGAGCAGCGCGCCGAACCCCATCGCGCTGACCAGCATGCCGAGCAGCAGCATCACGTACAGCAGCGCCACCACGCGCGGCCGGGCCGGCGGCGCCAGGTCGGTGGCCAGCGCCAGGCCCGCGGTCTGCGTGATGTGCATTCCGGCGCCGGCCAGCAGGAAGGCCAGTGCAGCGCCGATCTGGCCGTAGATGGGCGGACCGATGCTGTCGCCCGACAGCACGAGCAGCGCGAACGGCATGATCGCCAGGCCGCCGAACTGCAGCATCGTGCCCATCCAGATGTAGGGCACCCGTTTCCAGCCCAGGGCCGAGCGATGGTGGTCGGAGCGAAAGCCGATCAGCGCCCGAAACGGCGCGAACACCAGCGGCAGGGCCACCATCAGCGACACCAGCCAGGCCGGCACCGCCAGTTCGACGATCATCACGCGGTTGAGCGTGCCGGTGAGCAGCACCAGCGCCATGCCGACCGACACCTGGAACAGCGACAGGCGCAGCAGCCGCGACAGCGGCAGCTCGGGCGTGGCCACGTCCGCGAAGGGCAGCAAGCGCGGGCCGACCCGCCCATTGGCCCGCCAGGCTGGCGTTGAGCCGCGCACGCCGGTTCATGGCGCGCAGCTCCAGCGCCTGCGAGGTGTAGAAGCCGCTGGCGATTCGTTCGGTGCGGCCGGCATGCCAGCCCGCAGCCGCGGCTCGCCGGCGACGGCGGTGCAGGCGCGCTCGGCGACCGGCTCGATCGCCGGCGCGCGGTCGCCGCGCGGGAAGAGCTGGCCGACCGCGTGCATGGTGGCCAGCGCGGGGGTGCGCGGCGCGAAGGTGAACAGCATCGAGCGCGGGTGCGCGGCGCCAGGCCGGCCAGGACCCGCACCGCATCCGGGCGCTGGTAGTGGATCAGCGAATCCATCGCCACCACGTGGTCGAAGTGGCCCAGCGCGGGGTCCAGCATGTCGCCGGCCGGAAGTCGATCGGCCCGGCGCCCGATCGCCGGCTGGCGCTCGCGGGCCAGCCCGACCAGGGTCGGCGACAGGTCGATCGCCACGACCTGCGCGCCCCGCTGCGCGGCGAGCACCGCCAGCGCGCCGGTACCGCAGCCGGCGTCGAGCAGCCGGGTGCCGCGCAGGTCCACAGGCAGCCACGACAGCAGCGTGTTGCGCATGCGGTCGCGGCCGGCCCGCACGGTGGCGCGGATGCGGCCGACCGGCGCGGTCGAGGTCAGCTGCTCCCAGGCCCGCATCGCGGTGCGGTCGAAGTAGGTCTCGATCTGGCCGCGCCGTCCTGGTAGCTGATGGTTCGGGCGTCTTTCAGTCGAAACCCAGCAGATCGAAGATGTCGCGGTCCTTCATCGGCACCGCCGACAGGGGCGCGCTGCCCAGCCACAGCGCGGCGGCCAGGCGCATGTATTCGTTCTGGACCGCCTCGAGCTCCGGCGAAGGCTCCATCTCGAACAGCGTCGATTTCTTCAGCCGGCTGCGGCGGATGACGTCGAGGTCGGGGAAGTGCGCGGCCAGCTTCAGGCCGATCTGCGCGTTGTACTTGTCGATCTGGTCGGTGGCCGCGCTGCGGTTGGCGATCACGCCGCCCAGGCGCACGTTGTAGTTCTTGGCCTTCGCGCCGATCGCCTGCACGATGCGGTTCATCGCGAAGATCGAATCGAAGTCGTTGGCGGTGACGATCAGCGCCCGGTCGGCGTGCTGCAGCGGCGCGGCGAAGCCGCCGCACACCACGTCGCCCAGCACGTCGAAGATCACCACGTCGGTGTCCTCGAGCAGGTGGTGCTCCTTGAGCAGCTTCACCGTCTGGCCGACGACATAGCCGCCGCAGCCGGTGCCCGCGGGCGGGCCGCCGGCCTCGACGCACATCACGCCGTTGTAGCCCTCGAAGACGAAGTCCTCGACGCGCAGTTCCTCGGCGTGGAAGTCCACGGTCTCGAGCACGTCGATCACCGTGGGCAGCATCTTCTTGGTCAGCGTGAAGGTGCTGTCGTGCTTGGGGTCGCAGCCGATCTGCAGCACGCGCTTGCCCATCTTGGAGAAGGCCGCCGACAGGTTGCTCGAGGTCGTGCTCTTGCCGATGCCGCCCTTGCCGTAGATGGCGAACACCTTGGCGTTGCCGATCTTCAGGTTGGGGTCGAGCTGCACCTGCACGCTGCCCTCGCCGTCGCCGACGCGGGCCGGGCCGGGCGACCGGACGCTTGATGTCGAGAATCGGGACCATCGTGGTGTTCATGCGGCACTTCCTTCGGGGGAATTCGAATACACGCCTTCGAGCCGGTCTTCGAGCTCTTCGCCGGCGCGGCGCAAAGCGTCCAGGACCGACGGGTCCGGCTTCCAGAACTGGCGATCGGAGGCTTCGAGCAGCCGGTTGGCGACCTGCGCCGAGGCGGTCGGGTTCAGCCGGGCCAGGCGCTGGCGCATGGCCGGGTCGAGCATGAAGGTCTCGGTGATCTGCTGGTACACCCAGGGCTGGACCTGGCCGGTGGTGGCCGACCAGCCCATCGTGTTGGTCACGTGCACCTCGATCTGGCGCACGCCCTCATAGCCGTGCTCCAGCATGCCCTCGTACCACTTCGGATTGAGCATCCGGGTCCGGGTCTCGAGTGCCACTTGTTCGGACAGCGTGCGCACGGTCCCGGCGCCATCGCTGTCGCGGGTCTGGTCGCCGATGTAGACCGGAGCCACCTGAGCGTCGACGCCCTTGGCGCGCTTGACCGCGCGGCTGATGCCGCCCAGCGTGTCGAAGTAGGTGTCGATGGTGGTGACGCCGAGCTCCACCGAGTCCAGGCTCTGGTAGGCCAGCTGCACGCCGGCCAGCACACTGTTCAGCAGCGCGGCCTGCTGCACCGGGCGTCCGCTGCGGCCGTAGGCAAAGCCCTTGCGCCGGGTATAGGTCTCGGCCAGTTCGTCGGCGTCATCCCAGCGGCTGTTGTCGACCAGGCTGTTCACATTCGAGCCGTACGCGCCCTCGGCGTTGCCGAAGACCCGCAGCGAGGCGGTCTCCAGATCGCCGCCGTGCTCGGCCTGATACGCCAGCGCGTGCTTTCGGATGAAGTTCTGATCGTCGGGTTCGTCGGCGCTGGCGGCCAGGAAGGCGGCTTCGGCCAGCAGCTTGATCTGCAGCGGCAGCAGGTCGCGGAAGATGCCCGACAGCGTGATCACGACATCGACCCGCGGGCGTCCGAGCTGCGCCAGCGGCACCAGCTGCGCGCCGGCCAGCCGGCCATAGCTGTCGAAGCGCGGCGTGGCGCCGATCAGCGCCAGCGCCTGCCCGATCGGCCCGCCTTCGCTCTTCAGGTTGTCGGTGCCCCACAGCACCATCGCGATCGATTCCGGGAAGTCGTTGCCGTCGGCCAGATGCCGCGCCAGCAGGCGCTCGGCCTGGCGGGCGCCGTCCTGCACCGCGTAGGCGCTGGGGATCCGGAACGGATCGAAGCCGTGCAGATTGCGTCCGGTGGGCAGGATCGCGGGCGTGCGCAGCAGATCGCCGCCGGGCGCCGGGCGCAGGTAGCGGCCGTCCAGCGCCCGCAGGATGCCGGCAATCTCATGGTCCTCGGCCATCAGGGCATTGGTCGCAGCTCGCCAGCAGGCGCGGCGCGCCTGGGCCGCGCGCCGCCGCCGCCAGCGCCTCGGGGCTGGCGCCCGCGACCAGGGCGCTCACGCACTCGCGCGGCGGGCTCGCGCCATGCGAGGCCTGGGCAAGCGCCAGCAGCAGGTCGACCCGCTGCGCCGCGCTGGGCGCCCGGCCGACCACGTGAAGACCATGCGGAATCAGCGTGTATTCGAGTTCGAGCACCGCATCGGCGAGCGCCGCGATGCGCTGCGGCGCGCTGTCGTCCCAGGCCGGTTCGGCACTCGCCAGTTCGAGCGTCGCTGCCTGCGCCTGGATCATCGACGCGAGCTCGCGGGCTTCGCCGTGTCCCTCGGGATCCAGGCCGCGATAGCGCTCGAGCAATGCCTTCAGGTCGACCAGGCCCTTGTACAGGCCGGCCTGCGCGACCGGCGGCGTCAGGTAGCTGACCAGCGTGGCGGCGGCGCGGCGCTTGGCGATGGTGCCTTCGGACGGGTTGTTCGAGGCGTAGAGGTACAGGTTGGGCAGGTCGCCGATCAGGCGGTCGGGCCAGCAGGCAGGCGTCAGGCCGGTCTGCTTGCCGGGCATGAATTCGAGTGCGCCGTGGGTGCCGAAATGCAGCACCGCGTGCGCGCCGAAGTCCTCGCGCAGCCAGCGGTAGAACGCCGAAAACGCGTGCGTCGGGGCGAATCCCTTTTCGAACAGCAGGCGCATCGGGTCGCCCTCGTAGCCGAAGGCGGGCTGCACGCCGACGAACACGTTGCCGAAGCGCTCGCCCAGCACGAAGATCGAGCGCCCGTCGCTCTGCTGGCGCCCGGGCGCCGGGCCCCATTGCGCCTCGATCTCCTTGAGGCAGCGTTCGCGCCGGACGTGGTCGTCGGCCGCGATGCGCGCGTGGACGTTGGCCTGGGCGCCGAAGGCCTTGGCGCGTTGCCGTTGATGATCGCTTCGCGCAGCGCGTCGACGCTGGCTGGCATCTCGATCGAGTAGCCTTCGCGCCGCATGGCCGCCATCGTGTTGAACAGCGACTCGAACACCGACAGGAACGCGGCCGTGCCGGTGTTGCCGGCGTTGGGCGGGAAATTGAAGATCACCGCCGCGACCTTGCGTTGCGCGCGCTCGGCACGGCGCAGGTCGATCAGCTTGCCCACCCGCGCGGCCAGCATGTCGGCCCGCTCGATGCAGCTGATGTGCATTGTCGCGTCTGGGCAGGCGTGGCCGCCGGCGCGCCGCGGCCGCCCCCGAAGACCATCGGGCCGGTGGCGCCGTCGAGCTCGGGGATCGCAACCATCATCGTCGCTTCGACCGGCAGCAGTCCGCGTGCCGAGCCGCCCCACTGGTCCAGCGTCTGAAATTCGACCGGAGTGACCGCCAGATAGGGGACGTCGAGCTTCGCGAGCATGTCCTCGGCGGCCTTGGCGTCGTTGTACGCAGGGCCGCCGACCAGTGAAAACCCGGTCAGCGAGACCACCGCATCGATCGCCGGCCGGCCGCTGTCGAAGAAGAACGCGTCGATCGCCGGGCGCGAATCGAGCCCGGTGGCGAAGGCCGGCATCACACGCAGGCCGCGCGCTTCGAGCGCGGTGATCACGCCGTCGTAGTGGTCGGTGTTGCCGGCCAGCAGGTAGGAGCGCATCAGCAGCAGCCCGACTGTGCCGCGCTTGCCGGTGGGCGCGACGCGGGGAAGATCGGCCGGCTGCGCGACATGCGCCCGGGCATGCGCGGGGTGGTAGACGCCGACCTCCGGGTATTCGACCGGTTCCGGCGGCCTGGCGATTCCGCGCAGGGACTTGCGGGGTCCGTCGGCATATCGGTCGACGAGGAAGTGGACCATCGCGGCGATGTTGGCTTCGGAGCCGGCCAGCCAGTACTGCAGAGTCAGGAAATAAGCGCGCACGTCCTGGGCCGTGCCCGGAATGAAACGCAGGATCTTGGGCAGGCGGCGCAGCATCTTCATCTGCTGTGCGCCGGCACTGGCCCGGGCGCCGCTGGCTTCGCTCTTGGCTTCCGGCTTGCCGCGCAGGCGCTTGAGCATCGCCATCGGTCCGCTGGCCGGCGCATCCATGCGGAACTTGCCCATGCGGGTGAGCTTCATCACCTCGCCCGCCGACATCGCGCACACCATCGCGTCGCAGCTGCTCCTGGCGCGCCTTCAGCGCGGGCAGCACCGGCAGAAAGTGGTCCTCCATGAACAGCATCGTGGCGACGACGATGTCGCCGCGCGCGATGTCGGCCTTGCAGCGCGCCAGCGCGGACGGATTGCCACCCCACTCGGCTGCCGCGTGGACCACCAGGTGCAGGCCCGGCATGACTTGCGACAGGCCGCGCATCGCGCGGTGCGCCGCGCTGGCGAGGTGACTGTCCATCGTCACGAGCACCACGCGGAATGGTGCGCGCGCCCGCGCCGCGGAGCTACCGGCTGAAGTGCGCTTTGGCGTCATACAGAGTCTCGATGGTGATCAATGGGACGCCGCGGTCGAGTGCGAAGCGCTCGGTGTTCCGGCGTGCCTTGCCGCGAACGAAGAAGGGGATCTTGCGAAGCTCTCTTTCGGCGTCCGGTGCCCAGACGGTGAGCGCGATCGGCGGTTCGGCCCCGGTGCAGCTCCGGCCGGGCCCGCGGCCGCGGGCCGCCCCCGGCCCGATGCGAGGCGCTGCATCCTCGTGGAATTCGAAGTCGCCGCGGAACATGTCGAGCAGGTGCTCTTCCAGGCCCATCATCAGCGGGTGCACCCAGGTGTCGAACAGCACGTTGGCGCCTTCGAAACCCATCTGCGGCGAGTAACGCGCCGGGAAAGTCCTGCACGTGAACCGGCGCCGAGATGACCGCACACGGCACGCCCAGACGCTTGGCGATGTGACGCTCCATCTGGGTGCCCAGCACCAGCTCCGGCTGCAGCTGCGCCACCTTCTCTTCGACTTCGAGGTAGTCGTCGGTGATCAGGGGTTCCACGCCGTACTGCAGGGCGGCCTCGCGCACGTCGCGGGCGAACTCGCGGCTGTAGGTGCCCAGGCCGACGACGGTGAAGCCCAGTTCGCGGGCGGCGACGCGGGCCGCCGCGATCGCGTGCGTGGCATCGCCGAAGACGAACACGCGCTTGCCGGTCAGGTAGGTGGAGTCGACCGAGCGTGAATACCAGGTGGCGTTCGCCCCGCCATCGGCCAGCGCCTGCGCCGGGTCGATGCCGGCCAGCCCGGCCACTTCGGCGATGAACTCCCGGGTGGCGGCGACGCCGATCGGCACGGTGCGGGTTGCCGGCTGGCCGAAGGTCCGCGTCAGCCAGGACGCCGCAAGCGCGCCGACTTCCGGGTACAGCGTCACATTGAAATCCGCTTCGCCCAGGCGCGTCAGGTCGTGCGGCGTGGCGCCCAGCGGCGCCACCACGTTCACGTCGACGCCCAGTCGCGCGAGCACGCCCTGGATCTCGCGCAGGTCGTCGCGGTGGCGGAAGCCCAGCGCGGTCGGGCCCAGGAGATTGCAGCGCGGCCGCGCGCCGGGGGCCCGCGCCGGGCGGGGCGTGCCGCGTGCCGGCGCGCGCGGCCCGGCCAGCGCCCGCACCATCTGGTAGAAGGTCTCGCTGGCGCCCCAGTTTTCCTTGCGCTGGTACGAGGGCAGCTCGAGCGCGACCACCGGCACTGGCAGGTTCAGCGCCGGGCCAGGCCGCCGGGGTCGTCCTGGATCAGCTCGGCGGTGCACGAGGCGCCGACCATCATCGCCTTGGGCTGGAATCGCTCGAAGGCCTCGCGGGCGGCGGTCTTGAAGAGTTCGGCGGTGTCGCCGCCCAGGTCGCGCGCCTGGAAGGTGGTGTAGGTGACCGGCGGGCGCCGGGGCAGGCGCTCGATCATCGTGAACAGCAGGTCGGCGTAGGTGTCGCCCTGCGGCGCATGCAGCACGTAGTGCACGTCGCGCATCGCGGTGGCGATGCGCATGGCGCCGACGTGCGGCGGGCCTTCGTAGGTCCACAAGGTCAGTTGCATGATCAGGCCACCAGGCGCATGCGGCGCAGCAGCGGGCGGGCAAACAGCTCGGCCAGATCGCCGGCCTGGTCGTAGCCCTGGATCGGGGTGAACACGAGTTCGATCGACCACTTCGTCGCCAGCCCCTCGGCCTCCAGCGGATTGGCCAGGCCGAGGCCGCACACCACGATGTCGGGTTTCGCGGCACGGCAGCGATCGAGCTGTTTCTCGACGTGCTGGCCCTCCGAGAGCGCGGTGCCCGCCGGCAGCAGCGCCAGTTCCTCGGCCAGGTGCTGGCGGTGAAGGTAGGGCGTTCCGACTTCGATCAGCGTCATGCCCAGTTCGCGCGCCAGGAACCGGCCGATCGGGATTTCGAGCTGCGAGTCCGGAAAGAAGAAGACCCGCTTGCCGGCCAGCGCATCCCGGTGCAGGGCGAGCGCCGCGCCGCCCGGGCCGCGGGCCCGGTGCGGTCGCCCGCACCGGCGCTCGGCGCGCCGACGCCGAAGGCGCTGGCGGCCGCCTGCAAGCCAGCCGGTGGTGCCTTCGACGCCCAGCGGGAAGGGGCCGGCAGGCGGCGCGCGCCGCGCGCTTCGAGGGCGCGCGCGGTGTCGGCCAGGAAGGGCTGCGCCAGCAGGCGGGTGTCCGGGCCGACCGCAGGCAGGGCGTTGGCGCGGCGCGGCGGGAAGTAGTGCACCGGTCCGATGCCCATCTGCGCAAACAGGCGCGCGAACTGGTCTTCGACCACGTCGGCCAGCGTGCCCACCACCAGCAGTGACGCCGGCGCGTCGGCGGCCTGGGCCGGCAGGCTCGGCACGAGCGCAGCCAGGCAGGCGTCTTCTCCCTGCGTAAAGGTTGTCTCGATGCCGCTGCCCGAATAGTTGAGCACACGAACGGCGGGCGCGAAGCGGCTCGACAGACGAGACGCGGCACGCGACAGGTCGAGCTTGATGACTTCGGAGGGGCATGAGCCGACCAGGAACAGCAGCCGGATGTCGGGCCGCCGTTCGAGCAGCCGGGTGACCACGCGGTCCAGTTCGGCGTTGGCATCGGCCAGGCCGGCCAGGTCGCGCTCGTCGATGATGGCGGTGGCGAAGCGCGGCTCGGCGAAGATCATCACGCCGGCGGCCGACTGGATCAGGTGGGCGCAGGTGCGCGAGCCGACGACCAGGAAGAAGGCGTCCTGGATCTTGCGGTGCAGCCAGACGATGCCGGTGAGGCCGCAGAACACCTCGCGCTGGCCGCGCTCGCGCAGCACCGGCGCGTCGCTGCACCGCCGCCGGAACCGCGGCGGGTCGACCGCGCTCATGCGGCGCTCCCTGCCGGCCGCGCCGTCGGCGCGCGCCTGGCCAGCGCGCCGCGCGCAGCTTCAGCAGGAACTGCGTGGCATTGATGACGTAGCTGGCATAGGCCGCCAGCGCCAGGTGCATCTGCTGGCGCGCATCCAGTGCACCGGTCGCGACGGCTGCCAGGTAGGCGGTGTGCAGCGCCAGCACGGCCATGCTGAACACGTCCTCCCAGAAGAACGCGGGGGCGAACAGATAACGCCCGAAGACGGCCTTCTCCCAGAGGCGGCCGGTGATCATGATGGTGTACAGCGCGAGGGTCTTGACCAGCACCGAGACGGTGGCCGCGAACTGCCCCTCGCCGGTGGCCAGGAAGCGCAGCACGAGTCCCAGGCTCACCAGAAAGATGAGGAACTGGACCGGGGCCAGCACGCCTTGCACGAGCGTCCAGCCGGAGGCATCGCGTCTGCGGCGCTCATCGGTGGTGTACAGGGGCCGGTGTAACGCTGGCCGTTGCCCGCTCGATCGCATCGAAATCCTCCCGCTTGGCGCGTGCTCCGAGGCCCAATCTAGCGTTGCGAGGATCGTATGTCAATCAAACTAGACGTAATGAAAAAGTGACACTAGACTCTTGTCAAAGGAGTCGATCGGAACCCATGGCAGGCGTCCTACAGGGGCGATGGGTGAAGATTGACAACCCTTGAACCCGGTTGTAGAACCTAATTGCGGCTCACGAATCGAATACAGATTCGGACGTCGCGCTCCCGTGCCATCGCAGTGGAATCGCGATGGCGGCGCCTCCGGGTATCGGCCCGGGGCGTAACGCCGGTGCCGGGACTGCTCGAGGAGAGTGCGATGGAGCGCATGCCGGAGGAACACTCGGCACGAGATGGTGCTTCGCGGCGTGGGACGTCGGTCGAATGCGAAGCCGAACTGATCAGGCTGCGCCCGGCACAAGCAGCGAGCGATCCCCGATTTTCCCAGCTCGCCCGGATGATCGAGCAGGAGATCATCCCGAGGCTGATGCTGGCCCATCGCACGCTGCCGGACCCGGTCCTGCGCCAGGCCGGACCGGCTCACGCGATCGGGGCCGACGAGGTCAAGCAGTTCGCCAAGCTCGTGCTCTCGCATGAAGAAGACGTTGCGTTCGGCGCAGTCCAGTCGCTGCGTGCGCGTGATGTCTCGATCGAGCGGATCTATCTCGACCTGCTCGCCCCCACCGCCCGTTACCTGGGCGAATTGTGGGAGGAAGACCTCTGCAATTTCACCGATGTGACCGTCGGACTGGGGCGGCTGCAGCGGGTGCTGCGCGAACTCAGTCCGGAGCTCGGCCGCAGTGTCGATCACCCCGAACACGGCCGTCGTGTGCTGCTGCTGCCTTGCCCGGGCGAGCAGCACACGTTCGGGCTGGTGATGGTGGCCGAGTTCTTCCGGATGGCATCATGGGATGTGACCGGCGGAGCCTGGGCGGCCGACACCGATGCCGCCGCGCTGGTCGAGTCGGAATGGTTCGACGTCGTCGGGTTTTCACTGGGGGCGGCGGTTCATCTGTCAGCGTTGACTGACAGCGTGCGTCGAGTGCGCGGCGCGACGTGTAATCGCGACCTTATAATCCTGGTCGGTGGTCCGCTGTTTGGCGTCCATCCGGAGTTCGTGGCCCAGGTGGGGGCCGACGGCATGTCGATCGATGGGCGCGAAGCACCGGTCCTGGCTGAAAGCCTGATCGCCGCGAACACCCGCCACCACCAGTCCCGGGGCTGACGCGCACGCGTGGCGGTGTCGGTCCCGATCATTGAATTCGAGGATGCGATGCACCAGCCACCCGGAAAGCTCGGCTCATGAGAGAGTTTGAATCGCCAGCGCGTTCGCTGGGCGACTTGAGTCCCGAGGTGGTGGGAAGGCTGCTGGCCGCTTCGGCCGATGTGGCGCTCGTCATCGACGACAAGGGCGTGATCCGCGACCTCGCCTTCGGCAGCGAAGACCTGCTGCGCGAAGGGTATTACGAGTGGCTGGGCAAGCCCTGGGCCGAAACCGTCACCGTCGAGAGCCGGCCCAAGGTCGAGGCCCTGCTGCGCGAGTCCCGGACCAGCGCGACACTGCGCTGGCGGCATATCAATCACCCGTCGCTGGATGGGATCGACCTGCCGCTGTCCTACTCGGCTATCGCGCTGCCGCATCCGCCCGGCCGTGGCAAGGCCATGGGTCGTTCGGTGGTGTTCGGCCGCGATCTGCGCGCCAATTCGATCCTGCAGCAGCGGCTGATCAGTGCGCAGCAGGCGATGGAGCGCGATTACTGGCGCATGCGCCACATGGAAACCCGTTACCGCGCGCTGTTCCAGGCGGCTGCCGAGGCTGTTCTGATCCTCGATGCGCCCAGCGGCAAGATCGAAGAAGCGAACGGGGCCGCCATTGCGCTGCTCGGTGCCGACGCCACGCGCGCCGGTGGGGTGCTGGCCGAGTTGTTCGAGGCCGACCCGAACGCCAAGCCGACCGCGGGCATCCCCGCCATGTTCGGGCGCGTGAGGGCCACCGGTCATCCTGAAACGATCGTCGCGCGGATCGGCGGGCGCACCGACGAACTGCGCGTTTCGGCGTCGCTGTTTCGCCTGGAAAAGACCGCGCATCTGCTGGTGCGGGCGTCGCCGGTCGAAGCCGGTGCGCGGCCCGCGGATGCCAGTGGCCGAGGTGCGCTGCTCAGGCTCATCGAGAGCGCACCCGATGCGTTCGTGGTGACCGACATCGAGGGCCTGATCCTCACCGCCAACCAGGCGTTCATCGATCTGGCGCAGCTGGCCACCGAATCGCAGGTGCGCCAACAGTCCCTCGAGCGGTGGCTGGGCCGCACTGGCGTCGATCTCAATGTGCTGATCACGAATCTGCGCCAGCGTGGCGCGGTGCGGCTGTTCGCCACGGTGATCCGCGGCGAGTACGGCACGACCTCCGAAGTCGAGATCTCGGGGGTCGCGGTGACCGATGGCGATCAGCCATGCCTGGGCTTCACGATCCGCGATGTCAGCCGGCGCCTGGTCAGCGAGGCGCGCACCACCGGTGCCGGCCGTGAAATGCCGCGCTCGGTCGGACAGATGACCGAACTCGTCGGCCGTGTGCCCCTGAAGGACATCGTGCGCGACACCACCGATCTCATCGAGCAGTTGTGCATCGAGGCGGCGCTCGAACTCACGCACGACAACCGCGCATCGGCCGCGGAGATGCTGGGCTTGTCCCGCCAAAGCCTCTACGTCAAATTGCGCCGCTTCAATATCGGTGACCTGACCGCTGTTCCCGACGAGGACTGAGCCGCAGTCGTCCGACGCTGCGGCCTTGCCCCGAGACTAGCGGAGCAGTAGGTTCTGAGGATCGCAGGTGTAAATCAAGATTGACGGTTGAGTGTGTCAGGTGCAAGATAATTGCATGGCACGCCCCGCTCTCTCCGCTGTCGCGGAACTGCTCAAGCCGATCACCTGGTTTCCGCCGATGTGGGCGTTCGGCTGCGGCGTCGTGGCCTCGGGCGTCCCGCTCGACGGCCGCTGGCCCGTGGTCCTGACAGGGGTGCTGCTGGCGGGGCCGATGGTTTGCGCCACCAGCCAGGCCGTCAACGACTGGTTCGACCGCCACGTCGATGCCATCAACGAACCCCATCGGCCGATACCGTCCGGGCGCATGCCAGGGCGCTGGGGTCTGGGCATCGCGATCCTGTGGACCGTGCTGTCGCTGCTGGTGGCCGCCCTGCTCGGGCCCTGGGGCTTCGGCGCCGCGGTGCTGGGATTGGCGCTGGCCTGGGCCTACAGCGCGCCGCCGCTGCGCCTGAAGCTGAACGGCTGGTGGGGCAACGCCGCCTGCGGCCTGAGTTACGAAGGCCTGGCCTGGGTCACCGGTGCGGCGGTCATGGTGGGTGGTGCGATGCCGCAGACGCACTCCCTGGCATTGGCCGCGCTGTACAGCGCCGGCGCCCACGGCATCATGACCCTGAACGACTTCAAGTCCGTCGAGGGCGACCGGCAGATGGGCGTCGGGTCGTTGCCGGTGCAGCTGGGCCGACCGGCGCGGCGCGCGGCGTGCTGGATCATGGTGGTGCCGCAACTGGCCGTGATCTGGTTGCTGGTGCAGTGGCAGCGTCCGCTGCATGCGCTGGCGATCGCGGTGCTGGTGGTGCTGCAGCTGGCGCTGATGTCGCGCTTCCTGCGGGATCCCCGTGCGCGGGCGCTCGAATACAGCGGCTTCGGGGTGCCGCTGTTCGTGGCCGGCATGATGATCAGCGCCTTCGCGCTGCGCAGCTGTGAAGCCCGCTGGGGGCGCGGGCTGCGCGGGACCCGCGGGGCGCGCATTCGGCTGGTGGGCGATCGTCGGCTGGGCCTGGTGCAGGCCATGCTGGGCGCCGTGGTGGTGCTGACCACCTCGACGCTGAACCGCGTGATGGTCGTCGAACTCGCGCTGCCCGCGCTGCTGCCCGGGCTGCTGGTGGCGCTGCACTACCTGGTCCAGATCGCAAGGCCCCGGATGGGCTACGGCTCGGACATCGGGCAGCGGCGTACGCCCTGGATCGTCGGCGGCATGGCGGTGCTGGCCAGCGGCGGCGTATTGGCGGCGCTGGCGACTGCGTGGATGGGCAGCGACCGCGCCAGCGGCATCGCATTGGCGGTGCTGGCCTTCGCGCTGATCGGCGTCGGGGTGAGCGCCAGCGGCACCTCGCTGCTGGTGCTGCTGGCCAAGCGGGTGGAGGCGTCGCGCCGCGCCAGTGCGGCGACCCTGGTCTGGCTGATGATGATCGTGGGCTTCGCGGTCACGGCGGGAACGGTTGGCCGGCTGCTCGATCCCTATTCGCCGCTGCGCCTGGTCGTGATCACGGCGGTGGTCTGCGTGCTCGCCCTGGCGATCACCGTGATCGCCATCCGGGGTCTGGAGCAGGCCGGCGTCGGCCCGGCCGCGCCCGCCGCGACACCGCGCAGGCGCCGCGGCCCCTTCCTCAGGAGGCGATCTCGCAGGTCTGGGACGAACCGGTCGCGCGGCGGTACAGTGTCTTCATCTTCGTGTCGATGCTCGCCTACAGCGCGCAGGACCTGATCCTCGAGCCGTTCGCCGGGGCCGTGTTCGGCTTCACGCCCGGTGAGTCGACGAGTCTGTCGGGCCTGCAGCATGGCGGCGTGCTGGCCGGGATGATCGCCGCAACGTTGGCCGGGCGCGGACGCGACGGGCGGCGCTTCGGCTCGCTGCGGGCCTGGCAGGTCGGCGGCTGCCTGGTGTCGGCGGTGATGCTGCTCGGTCTGGTGGCGGCCGGTTTCATCGGACCGGCATGGCCGTTCAGATCCACGGTATTCGGGCTGGGCGTGGCCAATGGCGCGTTCTCGATCGCCGCGATCGCTTCGATGATGCGCCTGGCCAGCGAGGGCCGGCAGGCCCGCGAAGGCGTCGCATGGGACTGTGGGGCGCGGCGCAGGCCATCGCGTTCGGACTGGGCGGACTGGTCGGCACGGCCGCCAGCGATCTGGCGCGATGGCTGATCGGCTCTCCTGGCGCGGCCTACGCGGCGGTGTTCGCCTTCGAGGCCCTGCTGTTCGTGCTGTCGGCGCTGCTGGCGGCGCGGATCACCCGTGTGTCCGCCACGTCACCGCCGGCGGTATCGCGCGTCAGTTCGTCCGAGCCGGCGTTCACGCCTGTCGAAGCGAGGTAAGGCCCATGGATCCGTCAAGAACCACTTTCGACGTGGTGGTGGTCGGCGGTGGCCCGGCGGGTGCCACCGCGGCCAACGACCTCGCGCGCCAAGGCCACGCGGTGCTGCTGCTCGACCGCGCCGGGCGCATCAAGCCCTGCGGCGGCGCGATCCCGCCGCGCCTGATCAAGGACTTCGAGATACCCGATTCGCTGCTCGTCGCGCGGGCGACCTCGGCGCGGATGGTGTCGCCGGCTGACCGGCGGGTCGACATTCCGATCGAGAACGGTTTTGTCGGCATGGTCAACCGAGACGAGTTCGACGAATGGCTGCGCAGCCGCGCGGCAGCCTGCGGCGCGCAGCGGCGCACAGGAACCTTCGAACGCATCTCCCGCGATGCCGACGGCACCAGCGTCGTCCAATTCGCGGCCGCGGTCGGGCACCGGCAAGTCGGTGCAGCACACCGCCAGCGTGCGCGCCCGGGTGGTGATCGGCGCCGACGGCGCGCGATCGGAGGTGGCCCGTCAGACGGTGCCGGGCGCCGAGCGCACGAAGTATGTTTTCGCCTACCACGAGATCATCCGCACGCCGGCGGCGCCCCCGCAGGGTTACGACGGGTCGCGCTGCGATGTGTACTACCGCGGCTCGCTGTCGCCCGATTTTTACGGCTGGGTGTTCCCGCACGGAGATACCCTGAGCGTGGGGACCGGCAGCGCCGACAAGGGGTTCTCGCTGCGCGGCGCGGTGGCCGGGCTGCGCGATGCGGCGGGCCTGCATGAGGCCGAGACGCTGCGCCGCGAAGGCGCACCGATCCCGATGAAGCCGCTGCCGCGCTGGGACAACGGCCGCGACGTGGTCCTGGCCGGCGATGCGGCGGGCGTGGTGGCGCCCGCGTCGGGAGAGGGCATCTACTACGCGATGACCGGCGGGCGTCTGGCTGGCGAGGCGGCCGACGCGCTGCTCAGGACCGGCGAAGTCCGGTCGCTCGCGATGGCGCGCAAGCGTTTCATGCGGGCGCACGGCAAAGTCTTCTGGGTGCTGGGTGTGATGCAGCACTTCTGGTATTCGAGCGATCGGCGCCGTGAACGGTTCGTGAGCATCTGCCGCGATCGTGATGTTCAGCAGCTCACGTTCGAGTCGTACATGAACAAGGAGCTGGTGCGCAAAAAGCCGATGGCGCATGTGCGCATCTTCTTCAAGGACCTTGCCCATCTGTTCGGAGTGGCTCGTGTATGAGCCTGGCCAGCAGCCGTGCGGCTCCGGTATGGATCGCCGCGGCCAGTGCTGTTGCGGTTGCGATGCTCGGTGCGCTGATGACCGATCTGGGGCCCTGGTATGCCGCGTTGCGCCAGCCCGCCTGGAAGCCGCCGGACTGGGTGTTCGGTCCGGTCTGGACGACCATCTTCAGCCTGGCGGCGATCGCCGGGGTCAATGGCTGGCGGCGCGCGCCCGACCGGGAGTCCCGCGAACGGATGCTGCTGCTGTTCGCCGCGAACGCCTTCCTGAATGTGCTCTGGAGCCTGCTGTTCTTCCGGCTGCACCGGCCCGACTGGGCCTTGGCCGAAGTGCCGCTGCTGTGGCTGTCGGTGCTCGCGCTGATCGTTGTGCTGGCGCGCTTCGCGCGGCCCGCTGCCTGGCTGCTCGTGCCCTACCTGGTCTGGGTGGCGATCGCGGCACTGCTGAACTGGCAGACCGTGCGGCTGAACGGTCCGTTTGGATGACGCCATGATGCCCGACATCGGATTCGTTCCTTTCATCGACGCGGTGATCGCGTTCACGGTGCTCGAGTGCCTGGGCCTTCTGGCGTGGCGACTGGCGACGCGGCGCGGCCTGGCGGTGCCCGATTTCATGGCCAATCTGCTCTCCGGACTGTGCCTGATGATCGCCTTGCGCTGCCTGGCGGGCGGGGCCGACCCGAGGTGGGCCGCGCTGTCGCTGCTGCTGGCCGGGCTAGCCCATGGCCTGGACCTCAGGCGGCGCTGGCACGCGGTGCGCGCACCTTCTGCGGCGAGCGCAGCCGCTCAAGACAACCCCATCGGACGAGCCATCGCATGAGTGTCGTTGCCCTCGGACTGAACCACACCACGGCCCCGCTGGATGTGCGCGGGCGCTTCGCCTTCCCGGGCGATCAGCTGGTCCCGACCTTGCGGTCCTTGCGTGGCCGCCTGCCCGACAGCTGCGAGGCCGCGCTCGTGTCGACCTGCAACCGCACCGAACTGTATGTCGGCACAGGCGATGCGAGCGCGCAGGCGCTGACCGAACCCGCGCTGGACTGGTTCGCCCAGGTGGGGGGCATGCGCAGCGATGCCTTGCAGCGGCACTTCTACGTGCTTCAGGACGCGGGCGCCGCGCGTCATGCGTTCCGTCTGGCCAGCGGACTGTCGTCGATGGTCGTGGGCGAGACGCAGATCCTGGGCCAGCTGAAACAGGCGGTTCGCGAGGCCGATACGGCCGGCACGCTGGGCACCACGCTGCACCAGCTCTTCCAGCGCTCGTTCGCGGTCGCCAAGGAGGTGCGCAGCGGCACCCAGATCGGCATGCACACGGTCAGCCTGGCTGCGGCGATCGTCCGCCTGGCGGCCAGGCTGTTCGACGATTTCGGCCGGCTCGAGATCCTGTTCCTGGGTGCCGGCGAAATGGCCGCCCCGGTCCTGGCCCATCTGTCGGCCCGCTCGCCGGGACGCCTGACCATCGCCAATCGCAGCATCGAGCGCGGGGCGGCACTGGCGGCCCGCTTCGGGGCCGAGTCGATCGGTCTGGCCGACGCCCTCCCGCGCCTGGCCGAGTTCGACGTCGTGGTGTCGTGCACCGCGAGTCCGGTGCCGGTGATCGGGATGGGGGCCGTCGAGCGCGCGATCCGAGCCCGGCGACGCCGGCCGATGCTGATGGTGGACCTGGCCGTGCCACGCGACATCGAGGCCGAGATCTCCAAGCTGCCAGACGTCTACCTGTACAGCCTCGACGAACTCGAGCAGATCGTGCAGTCGGGCAGTGAGAAGCGCAGCGCGGCGGTCGGCGAGGCCGAAACCATCATCGAATCCGGCGTGCAGGAATTCGTCCGCTGGCTGGACACCCGCCAGACCGTGCCGCTGATCCACGCGCTGCAGGCGCAGGCTGAGACCTGGCGTGCGGCGGAGCTGGCGCGGGCGCGCAAGCTGCTGGCGCGCGGCGACAGCATCGATGCCGTTCTGGAAGCGCTGTCGCGTGGCCTCACCCAGAAGATGCTGCACGGCCCGATGGCCGGCCTGCAGGGCACCCAGGGCGAAGAGCGTGCCGCCCTGACCCAGACCCTGTCGACCCTCTACCTGAAGTGCCCGATGCGCGGTCGGCGCTGACACCTCACGCGATGGCGCGCGGCGGTCGGCCCGCGCCAGCAGGCTCCCGGCCGCGGTCAGCGCGACAGCGCCTTGTTGCGCCGCTCCACCAGCCGCATGATCAGCGGCGTGAAGATCAGCTGCATGGCCAGCTCCATCTTTCCTCCGGGCACCACCAGCGTATTGGCGCGCGACATGAACGAGTCGTGCAGCATGCTGAGCAGGTACGGGAAATCGATTCCCCGCGGGTTGGCGAAGCGGATGACCACCAGGCTCTCGTCGGCGCTCGGAATGGTGCGCGCGATGAACGGATCCGAGGTGTCGACCACGGGCACGCGCTGAAAGTTGATGTGGGTCCGGGTGAACTGTGGACAGATGAAGTGAACGTATTCGTGCATGCGGCGAAGGATCACATCGGTCACCGCCTCGGTTGAATAGCCCCGGGTGCTGCGGTCGCGATGGATCTTCTGGATCCACTCCAGGTTGATCACCGGCACCACCCCGATCAGCAGGTCGACGCGGCCCGCGATATCGACCTTGTCGGTGGCAACACCACCGTGCAGGCCTTCATAGAACAGCAGTTCGCTGGGCGGCAGCGGCTCCCACGCAGTGAAGGTTCCGGGCTCCTGGCGAAAGGGGGCCGCCTCCTCGTCGTTGTGCAGGTACTTGCGCGCCTGGCCGCTGCCGGTTTCGCCATAGTCGTGGAACAGGGCCTCGAGTTCGGCGAACAGATTCGCTTCGTCGCCGAAGTGGCTGAAGTGGTGATTGCCGGCCGCCTCGGCTTGGGCCATTGCGACCTTCATCGCCTTGCGGTCGTAGCGATGGAAGCTGTCGCCTTCGACAATCGCGGCTTGTACGCCCTCCCGGCGAAAGATGCTCTCGAAGGTGCGGGTGACCGATGTGGTGCCCGCGCCGGACGAGCCGGTGATGGCGATGATCGGATGTTTGACGGACATCGGGGGCTCCCGGACGAAGCAATGGATCAGCCGGCCTGGGCGAACAGGCCGCGCCGCGCAAACAGTGGAGAAGCGTAGGCGTCGGGAGGATCTTCACCGTGGTAACGCTCGATGCGAGCCACCTCGTCGGCCGAGCCGAACACGAAGCCGATGCGCTGGTGCAGCGACTCGGGCTCGATCTCCATCAGCCGCCGGCGTCCGTCGCTGGCCCGCCCGCCTGCCTGTTCGACCAGCATCGAGATCGGGTTGGCTTCGTAGAGCAGGCGAAGCCGGCCTGCCTTGGCCGGGTCCTTGTTGTCGCGCGGGTACAGGAACACGCCGCCGCGCATCAGGATGCGGTGGGTCTCGGCCACCAGCGAGGCGATCCAGCGCATGTTGAAGTCGGTGCCGCGCGGCCCGGTCTGGCCGGCCAGGCATTCATCCACGTATCGTTTGACGGCCGGCTCCCAGAACCGGCTGTTGGATGCGTTGATCGCAAACTCCCGAGTGCTCTCGGGAATCCGCAGGTTGGGATGACTGAGCACCCACTCGCCGAGCATCGGTTCCAGCGTGAAGGCGTGCGTGCCTTTGCCCAGGGTCAGGACCAGCATCGTCGACGGGCCATAGATCGCGTACCCGGCGCAGACCTGGCGGGTTCCGGGCTGCAGAAAATCGGCGGCCTGCGCATCTTCGCCGGGCGAAGGGGCCCGCGTGATCGAGAAGATGCTGCCGACCGCGACGTTGACGTCGATGTTCGAGGATCCGTCCAGAGGGTCGAACATCAGCAGGTACTTGCCGCGCGGGTATTGGGAGGGCAGCGTGTAGACCTGTTCGAGCTCCTCGGACACCATCGCCGCGACGTGGCCGCCCCATTCGTTGGCGCGCAGGAAGATCGAGTTGCTGATCACGTCCAGGGCCTTTTGCTCCTCGCCCTGCACGTTGCTGGCGCCGGCCGATCCGAGCATGCCGCCCAGTTCGCCATAGGCCACCTTGCGCGAGATGGCCTTGCAGGCGAGGGACACATCGGTGATCAGTGCGTTCAGGTCGCCAGTGGCTTCAGGCGCGCGTCGTCGTTCCTCGATCAGGAATTGGGTCAGTGTGGTCTTGCCGCCGGTGGGCATGGTGGTGTCCTCTGGAAGGCCTTGTCCGGTGGACCGCGAGCCGGGTCACTGCAAAGTGACTCGCGCCTGACGGCCGGCGCTGGCCTGCGTGCGGATTGCGTGAATGGCCTGCCGATACTGGCCGCCGTTGAAAATAGCCGAGCCGGCAACCAGGGTGTCGGCGCCCGCGCTGCCGATGCGAGCGGCGTTGTCGGACTTCACCCCGCCATCGACTTCGAGCCAGATGTCGCGCCCGCTCGCATCGATCCGGCGGCGCACGGCTTCGATCTTGGGCAGCGTGCTCTCGATGAAGCTCTGCCCGCCGAAGCCCGGGTTCACCGACATCAGCAGGATCAGGTCGAGGCGGTCGATCACATGGTCGAGGCAATGCAGCGGTGTGGCCGGATTGAGCACCAGCCCGGCCCTCACGCCCAGCGACTGGATCAGCTGCAGGCTGCGATCGATGTGCTCGCTGGCTTCGGGGTGGAACGAGATGATGCCCGCGCCTGCCTGGGCGAACATCGCGATCATCGCGTCGACCGGCTTGATCATCAGGTGGACGTCGATCGGCACGCTGGCCGCCTGCGTGGTGCAATAGGGCTTGATCGCCTGACACACCTGCGGGCCGATCGTCAGATTGGGCACGTAGTGGTTGTCCATCACATCGAAATGGATCAGGTCGGCACCCGCTGCGATCACCGCCCGCACTTCTTCGCCCAGCCGCGCGAAGTCCGCAGACAGCAGGCTGGGCGCGATGCGCACCGAATCGCTCATGACTGCAGCTCGTCGACCGGATCCCGGGCGAAGGCGGTCCGGCCATCCATGCGCCGGGCCAGCTCCGCGAAGCCCAGCCATGGCGCGTTCTCGAGCTGGTGGCCCGGTTCGCCTCCGATCGGCAGGTGCGGGTCGCCCAGATGCGGCAGCTCCAGCGAGGCCGCCGAAAGATCCTCGTGCCGGCTCCAATACGTGGGCGTGACGATGGTTCGCAGCCCAGCGCCGACGGCCGAGCGAAGTCCGTTGAGCGAGTCCTCGAATGCCACGGCCTGATGCGCCCGCAGGCCCAGGCGCCGCAAGGCGAGGTGATAGACGTAGGGCGACGGCTTCTTGATCCGAACCTCGTCGCCGCAGGCGATCGCGCTGAACATCGCAGGGCCGGCGCTGCCAAGAGTGGCCTGCAGCAGCGCCTCGACGTTGACTGCCGAGGTCGTGGTGGCGATGGCCAGCCGGCAGCCGGCCTCGCGCGCTTCGGTCATCAGCCGTTCGATTCCCGGACGCAGACGCAGGGCTCCGCTCATCACCAGGTGCCGATAGCAGCGGTTCTTTTCCGCATGGAGGGCGGGCACCAGCCGGCGCAGGTGGACACGCTCGGCACCGCTGACGGGCAGCGTGTCGATGAACCACGCGAGGCGCTCCTTGCCGCCGGCGACCGACAGCAGCTCGCGGTATTGGGGAGGCTGCCAGACCCAGCCCAGGCGGTGGCGCTCGAAGACCAGGTTGAACGCCCGGCGATGGACGTCTTCGGTGTCGGCCAGGGTGCCGTCCACATCAAAAATGAGCGCTTCGAGGGTCATGTCAGATCTCCTGGGCGGATGCGCCGAATACTCGGCTGGCGAGAATGTCTTCGGCCTGCAGGGTGCACAGCTGCTCGCGGCTCAGCGGGGCACCGGAGGAAAAAAGTCGGGTCGCATGGCGCAGGCGGATTCGGTCCAGCGCGTTGCGGATCGAACGCGCATTGGCGAAATGCGGCTGCTGGCGACGCAGGCCGATGTAGCGCGTGAACGCGGGCTCGGCTGCGGCATCGAACTGGTAGTTCAGGTGGCCGAGCATCAGCCGGGCGATCTGCAGCAGCTCGGGTTCGCTGTAGTCCGGAAAGTCGATGTGATGGGCGATTCGCGAGGCCATCCCCGGATTGCTGCCGAAGAAGGTGTCCATCCGGTCCTTGTAGCCGGCCAGGATCACCACCAGGTCGTCGCGATGGTTCTCCATCGTCTGCAGCAGGATCTCGATCGACTCCTGGCCGTAGTCGCGCTCGTTCTCGGGCTTGTAGAGGTAGTAGGCCTCGTCGATGAACAGCACCCCGCCCATCGCCTTCTTCACGATCTCGCGGGTCTTGGGCGCCGTGTGCCCGATGAACTGGCCGACCAGATCGTCGCGGGTCACGGCGACCAGGTGTCCCTTGCGGACATAGCCCAACTGCCTGAGCACTTCAGCCATGCGCAGCGCGACCGTGGTCTTGCCCGTGCCGGGATTGCCGGTGAAGCACATGTGCAGCGAGGGCGGCTGCGACTGCAGACCGTGCGCGGCGCGCAGCTTGTCGATCAGCAGCAGCGCCGCGATGTCGCGGATGCGGCCCTTCACCGGCGCCAGCCCGATCAGTTCGGCGTCCAGCTTGTCCAGCACTGCGCGCACGCCCGAGGCCTCGAGCATCGCCGCCGGCGTATTGGCCGCGGTGCTGGCGGGGTGGCATCGGTCATTGCGGGCGTATCGGGCGTATCGGGCGTATCGGGCATGGCGGGCAGGTCAATAGCGGGCGCCTTCGGGCGCGCGCTGGACGGCGTAGCTCTCGATGCTGTAGCGAATCGTGCGCCCGGGTTCTTCGCTGCGCACCAGTCGGAAGCCCGGTTCATCCTTGGGCCGGTTGACGATGAACGACAACACGACCGACTCCGTACCGTGAGTGGAGTCGAAGGCCATCACCCGGATGTAGTGCGCGGGAAACGCCGCCCGGCAGGCGTTGATTTCCATCAGGATGGCGGCCGAGTCGCGGATGTCGAACATCGGATTGCCGTGCATCTCCCAGTAGGTGTTTCGCGGGTGCGGGTCGTCGGTGTACTCGATGCCGACCGCCCAGCCCTTGGCCAGGCAGTAGTCGATCTGGCTGATGATCTGCGCGTCGCTCAGGTCCGGCAGAAACGAGAAGGTGCCCTGGGTGATTCGCATGTCGCTTCCTTTGGCGTGACGTTGTCAGGCGACCGACGCAGTGGCGATGTAGTCGGACGTGTCGGTCGAGGCGTAGTTGAAGGTGACGTCGCCCCAGGTATCGAGTGCCGCGCGCAGCGGAGAGCACCAGCGGGCCGCCTCGCGCAGGATGTCCGGGCCTTCATTGCGGATGTTCCGACCCTCGTTGCGGGCTAGCACCATCGCCTCCAGCGCCACCCGGTTGGCGGTGGCGCCGGCCTGGATGCCCTGAGGATGGCCGATCGTGCCGCCGCCGAACTGCAGCACCACGTCGTCGCCGAACAGGTCGAGCAGCTGGTGCATCTGGCCGGCGTGTATGCCGCCCGACGCAACCGGCATCACCTTGCGCAGGGCAGCCCAGTCCTGTTCGAAATGCAGGCCACGGGGCAGGTCGACCAGAGTTCGGGTGTCGCGGCAGATCGCGTAGTAACCCTGCACGGTCATCGGGTCGCCCTCGAGCTTGCCCACCGCGGTGCCGGCGTGGATGTGGTCGACACCTGCCAGCCGCATCCACTTGGCGATCACCCGGAAACTCACGCCATGGTTCTTCTGGCGGGTATAGGTGCCGTGACCGGCCCGGTGCAGGTGCAGAATCATGTCGTTCTGGCGGCACCAGTGGCTCATGCTCTGGATGGCGGTGTAGCCGATCACCAGATCGATCATGATGATGACCGAGCCCAGTTCCTTGGCGAACTGGGCGCGCCGGTACATTTCCTCCATCGTGCCGGCGGTCACGTTCAGGTAGCTGCCCTTGACCTCGCCCGTGGCGGCGCTGGCCTTGTTGACCGCGTCCATCACGAACAGGAAGCGGTCGCGCCAGTGCATGAAGGGCTGCGAGTTGATGTTCTCGTCGTCCTTCATGAAGTCCAGCCCGCCCTTCAGGCCTTCGTAGACCACGCGGCCGTAGTTGCGGCCCGACAGGCCGAGCTTGGGCTTGGTGGTCGCGCCGAGCAGCGGCCGGCCGAATTTGTCCAGCCGTTCGCGCTCGACCACGACGCCGGTCGGCGGCCCTGGAAAAGTCTTCACATAGGCGACCGGGATGCGGATGTCCTCCAGCCGCGCCGCCTTCAGCGGCTTGAAGCTGAAGACGTTGCCGATGATCGACGCTGTCAGGTTGGAGATCGATCCTTCCTCGAACAGGCTCAGGTCGTAAGCGACATAGCAGAAGTACTGGCCGGGGCTTGCAGGAACGGGGTCGACCCGGTAGGCCTTCGCACGGTACATGTCGCAGGCGGTCAGGCGGTCGGTCCAGACGACCGTCCAGGTCGCCGTGCTCGATTCGCCCGCGACTGCGGCAGCCGCTTCGATCGGATCGACGCCGTCTTGCGGCGTGATGCGAAACAGGGCGAGGACATCGGTGTCCTTCGGCTCGTAGTCGCCGTCCCAGTAACCCATCTGCGCGTACTTCAGGACGCCGGCTGCGTAGCGTTTGGTGGCGTCGGTGATCTGCGTCGGTTCGTTCATCTGGCCCACTGCCGGCTCCTCATGCGATGCAAGGTGTGGGTTCAATGTAGACAGGATGACGATTTCGGATAAGTGAAAGTTTTTGACATTCACATTACGGATTCCTAATATCTCCAGATGCCTCTGACCCGCAGCGCGTCATTTCGCCAGCTGGCGGCTTTCCATGCCGTCGCGCGTCTGGGCAGTGTGTCGGCGGCCGCCGAAGCCATGCATCTGACCCAGCCGGCCGTGTCGATCCAGATCGGAGCGCTCGAAGCCTCCGCACAGACTCCGCTGCTGCAGCGCACCGGCCGCGGTGTGCGGCTGACCGAGGCCGGTGAACTGCTGGCCAGTTATGCCGGGCGCATCCTGGAGTTGTGGCGCGAAGCGGGCGAAGAGATGGCAACCTTGCAAGGCGTGTTTGCCGGCACGCTGCGAGTCGGCGCGGTGACCACGGCCGAATACCTGCTGCCGCCGCTGCTGGTGACCTTCGTCAACCAGAACCCCAAGGTGAAGGTCAAGCTGCAAGTCGGTAATCGCGACGAGATCGTGCGCCAGCTGGCCGGCCATGAAATCGACGTGGCGATCATGGGGCGCCCACCGGCGGAGCTGAAGACCAGCGCGAGCGCGTTCGCCCGCCATCCGATGGCCTTCCTCGCTTCACCGGGCCATGCCGTGATGCGCGATCCTGCCCTGAGTATTGAAGCACTCGCACAGGCCCACCTGCTGGTTCGCGAACGCGGCTCGGGCACCCGCACGACACTGGAGCGCCTGTTCAAGGACCATCGGGTGCCGCTGCGCATCGGCTTCGAGATGTCGAGCAACGAGGCCATCAAACAGATGGCCGCCGCCGGCTTCGGCGTTGCCTTTCTCTCGCTGCACACCTGCGTGCTCGAGCTGGACGCCGGTCTGCTGCAAGTGCTCCCCATGGCCGGCAACCCCGTCGAGAGAGACTGGTTCGTGATCCACCTCGCTTCGCGCCAGCTGCCCCAGGTCGCGGCGGCCTTCGAACAGTTCCTCTGCGACCAGGCGCAAGCCCAGATCCAGCGCCAACTCGGCCACGTCGGCCAGCCCGCCCAACGCAAGCCCGCTCGAACCCCGCGGCGCTCCACCACGCCTTGCCCCCCATCACGCTGAACCGCCCTCTCGCCCTCCCGCCCTCCCGCCCTCCCGCCCACACCGCACACCGCACACCGCACACCACGATGCTGGAGGCGCCGCTGACCGACAGACCCCACCCCGGCTGTCGGCGCAGCCGAGGAGCGCAGCCGACCGGGGGCAGCCGCGCGCAGCGCGGCCGGGCGCGCATGTCTGAGGCCTGAAAGGCCGAGTTTGCGCGCCCGCCCCGGACGGCGAGCACCGCAGGGCACCCTCGCGCAGCGAGGGCAAGCCGTCAGCCGGGGTGGGGTCTGTCGGTCAGCGGCGCACGCTCAGACGGCAGCACCGCAGGGCACCCTCGCGCAGCGAGGGCAAGCCGTCAGCCGGGGTGGGGTCTGTCGGTCAGCGGCGCACGCTCAGACGGCAGCACCGCAGGGCACCCTCGCGCAGCGAGGGCAAGCCGTCAGCCGGGGTGGGGTCTGTCGGTCAGCGGCGCACGCTCAGACCGCGAGCAGAACGGTGGGCAGAGATGCAGACCTTGCCCCCAACAACCCGAACCGTCAAAATGTTCTGACAACTCGCGCTGTTGCATTTTGTGACACCGCAGCGGCCCCCGCGATCGCCTGGAGTACGGAGTCCCGTTTTGGTCTTTCCCTTTTCCGCCATCGTCGGCCAGGACGAAATGAAGCTGGCCATCCTAATCGCGGCGGTCGACCCCAGTGTCGGGGGCGTGCTGGTCTTCGGCGATCGCGGCACCGGCAAGTCCACCGCGGTGCGTGCGCTGGCGGCTCTGCTGCCGCCGATGCGGGCTGTGGTCGGCTGCCGTTACCACTGCGATCCGGCCTGGCGCACCGCCTGCGACGAGTGCGAGGCGCGCAAGGCCGAGGGCGGGCGCAAGAGCCAGCTCGTGCCCGTACCGGTGGTCGACCTGCCCCTGGGTGCCACCGAAGACCGGGTCGTCGGCGCTCTCGATCTCGAACGGGCGCTCACGCAGGGCGTCAAGGCGTTCGAACCGGGGCTGCTCGCGCGGGCCAATCGCGGCTTTCTGTACATCGACGAAGTCAATCTGCTCGAGGACCACCTGGTCGACCTGCTGATCGACGTTGCGGCGTCCGGCGAAAACGTCATCGAACGCGAGGGCCTGAGCGTGCGCCACCCCGCTCGCTTCGTGCTGGTGGGCAGCGGCAATCCCGAGGAGGGCGAGTTGCGACCTCAGCTGCTCGACCGGTTCGGGCTGTCGGTCGAGGTACGCACGCCGCAGGACATCGCATCACGGGTTCAGGTGGTCAAGCGCCGCGATGCGTTCGAACGCGATCCGGACGGGTTTGCCGCAACCTGGGCGGACGAGGAGGCCCGCGTGCGCCGGCAGATCGTCGCGGCCCGCAAACGCCTGGCCAAGGTTGTCGTGCCGGATGCCGCGCTCGAACGCGCGGCGCAGTTGTGCATGAGTCTGGGCACCGATGGACTGCGTGGCGAGCTCACCCTGGTGCGGGCGGCGCGCGGTTTTGCGGCCCTGCAGGGTGACCTGACCGTGGGCGACGCCCACCTGCGGCGGGTGGCGCCACCGGCGCTGCGCCATCGGCTTCGCCGCAATCCGCTCGATGATTCGGGCTCGGGAGTCCGGGTCGATCGCGCCCTCGCCGAGCTGTTCGCATCGTGAACGACGCCGCGGCGCCGGCGTCTGCCGCGATGGCGGCCGCTCTGCTCGCGGTCGATCCGTCAGGTATCGGCGGGGTCTTGTTGCGAAGCGCTGGCGGACCCGCCCGCGAGGACTGGCTGGCCGCGCTGGCGCAACTGCTGCCGGCAACGCCCGGATTGCGCAGGGTTCCGCTGCACATCAGCGACGACCGGCTGCTGGGGGGGCTCGACCTGGCCGCTACGCTGCACGCCGGCCGGCCGGTCGCGCAACGCGGACTGCTCGCCCAGGCGGATGGAGGTGTCATCGTTCTGGCGATGGCTGAGCGCCTGTCCGCGGCGACGGCCGCCCGGATCGCAGCCGTTCTGGACCAAGGGAAACTGGTCACCGAGCGCCATGGCGTGGGCACGCGAAGCGTGAGCCGCCTGGGGGTGGTGGCGCTCGACGAAGGCCAGGGAGCCGACGAACATCTGCCGGCGCCGCTGCGCGAACGTCTGGGCATCCACCTGATCCTGGACGATCGGGCCGCGCCGCCTGCGCACACCCGTCTGCAGATTCAAGCCGCCCGCAGCCGCCTGGGATCGGTTGATCTGGATGACGACGTGATCGAAGCGGTCTGCACGGCCGCCGTGGCGCTGGGCATCGAGTCGGTGCGCGCGCCGATGCTGGCGCTTCGGGTCGCGCGGGCGGCGGCTGCGCTGGCCGGGCGCGTGCAGGTCGACGCGGGGGATGCGGCGCTGGCTGCCGGTCTGGTGCTTGCGCCCCGCGCCACCCGCCTGCCCGCGCCAGCCGAGTCAGACCGCGCTGACCAGACGCCGGACGATCCGCCGACGGCCGCCGCGCACGCAGACCCGCAACCCGCGACGGATACGCAAGACCCTGCGCAGACCGACCCCGCGCCAATCCTCTCCGAACCGCTCAGCGACCTCGTGCTCGCCGCGGCGCGAGCCGCCATTCCGCCCGGACTCCTGGCGGCGCTGCTGGTGCGTGGCGCGGGTGCGCCGCGAGGCCAGTCCGCCGGGCGCGCCGGTGCGGCGCGCGCCGGCGTTCTTCGCGGCCGGCCGATCGGCGCGCGCCGCGGCGAGCCGCAGCACGGCGCCCGGCTGAACGTGATCGAAACGCTGCGCGCGGCCGCGCCCTGGCAGACTCTGCGGCGTCGGGAGGCGCAGGCGGCAGGTCTGGCGGGGCATGGCCGCGTGCGGATCCGCCGTGAGGATTTTCATGTCTGGCGATTCAAGCAGCGCAGCGAGACCACGACGGTGTTCGTCGTCGACGCCTCCGGCTCGGCGGCGCTGCATCGGCTTGCCGAGGCGAAGGGCGCCGTCGAACTCCTGCTGGCCGACTGCTACGTCCGGCGAGACAGCGTGGCGGTCATTGCGTTCCGGGGCCAGGGTGCGGAGGTGCTGCTGCCGCCGACCCGGTCACTGGTGCGTGCGAAGCGCAGCCTGGCCGGGTTGCCTGGCGGAGGTGGCACGCCGCTGGCGTGCGGCATCGATGCGGCGGTGACCTTGGCTGCCGCTGTCCGCGCTCGGGGAGCGACGCCGGTGATCGTCCTGCTGACCGATGGTCGCGCCAACATCGCGCGCGACGGCTCGCCGGGCCGTGAGCGCGCCGCTGCCGATGCCAGCGTCTCGGCCCGCCGCCTGCAGCTCGAAGGCTTTGCAGCGCTGCTTCTGGATACTTCGCCGCAGCCGCAGGACGCGGCACACCGGCTGGCCGACGCGATGGGCGCACGTTATCTGCCGCTGCCTCACGCCGGTGCCGCGACCCTGTCGCAGGCGGTCCACGCCGGCGGCGTCGCCCCGCCTGCGCGTTGACGCGGGGCCGAGCGTGAGCGAGGCGCTGGCCTGGGACCGCGACCGTCTCGACTGGCCGAACAGTGCCTGCAGCCGATTCGTCAGAGCCGGTGGTCTGCGCTGGCATGTGCAATGCGTGGGCAGCGGGCCTGTGATGCTGCTGATCCATGGCACGGGCGCCTCGACGCATTCCTGGGACGGGCTGATGTCGGCGCTGGCCGCCCGATACACTCTGATCGCGATGGATCTGCCCGGGCATGCCTTCACCGGAACGCCGCCGGTGCGTCAACTGTCCCTGCCGGGCATCGCACAACTGGTTGCTGCGCTCGTCGATGAACTCGGGATCGATGTCGAGGCGGTGATCGGCCACTCGGCCGGGGCCGCGATCGCGGCACAGATGATCATCGAGCGGCGGATCACGCCGGGTTTGATGGTGGCGGTCAACGGCGCCTTCTTCCCTTTTGGCGGGCTGGCGGGACTGGTATTTCCCCCGGTGGCGCGTCTGATGGCGGCCACCCCGATGGCCGCCCGGCTGTTTGCCCGGCGCACCTGGGATCGGGCCGCCGTGGAACGGCTGATCGCGGGCACGGGATCTCACCTGGCGCCGCACCAGCTCGAGTGGTATCGGCGGCTGCTGCGCGATGCCGGACATGCGGCGGGCGCGCTGGGCATGATGGCGCGCTGGGACCTTCGGGTGCTGGCTGGCGGACTGGCGTCCTGGAGGACGCCGCTGGCATTGATCGTGGGCGAATGCGATCGCGCGGTACCGCCCGGAGATGCCCCTAGGCTGCTGCGCAGTCTTCCATCCGGTGTGCCCTGTTCGCTCGACGTGCTGCCCGGCGGGGGGCATCTGGTGCATGAGGAGCAGCCCGCGGAGGTGGCGCGCCGGGTGATCGGCGCGCTGTTCGCGCAGCGCGCCGACGCGGGGAGCTAGTTTTCGAGAATAGTTTCCAAGAATGGTTGTCAATCTTGAGTGACACTTATACGATGTCTTCATGTTGACACCTAAGGTCTCGATCGGGACGGCGACGGCAGCGGGAAAACCCCATGCGGTCGTGATCGGCAGCGGCTTCGGCGGTCTGGCCGCAGCCATCAGGCTGGGCGCGCGGGGCTATCGGGTGACTGTTTTCGAGAAGCTCGATGCGCCGGGCGGGCGCGCCTACGTGCACCGGCAGGACGGATTCACTTTCGATGCCGGACCGACCGTCATCACCGCGCCGTTCCTGCTCGAAGAACTCTGGACCCTGTGCGGTCGGCGCATGGCCGACGACATCGATCTGCGGCCGGTGGCGCCGTTCTACCGCATCCGGTTCGACAGCGGCGAATGCTTCGACTACAGCGGTGATCCGCAGGCCATGCGCGCCGAAGTGGCGCGGTTCGCGCCGGGCGACGTGGCCGGGTACGAACGGTTCCTGGCAGCCAGCGAGGCGATCTACAAGGTCGGCTTCGAACAGCTCGGCCATGTCGCCTTCGATTCGTGGACCGACATGCTGCGTGTGCTCCCGCAGCTGCTCAAGCTCGAGAGCTACCGCACCGTGTATTCGCTGGCCTGCAAGCACGTGCGGGATGCGCGGCTTCGGGTGGTGCTGACCTTCCAGTCGCTGCTGGTCGGAGGCAATCCGTTCGCGACCACCTCGGTGTACTGCCTGATCGCGTTCCTCGAACGGCGCTGGGGCGTGCATTTCCCGATGGGTGGCACCGGCGCCCTGGTCAAGGGGCTGGTCAGCCTGATCGAAGGGCAGGGCGGCTCGGTGCGCTGCGCTCAGGGTGTCGAGCAGATCACGGTGGACCGGGGCGCGGCCAGCGGCGTCCGCCTGGAGAGCGGCGAGGTGGTGCCCGCCGACGTGGTGGTCTCGAACGCCGATTCGGCCTGGACCTACCGGCATCTGGTGGCGCCCGAGCACCGCCGGCGCTGGACCGATCGGCGCATCGAGCGGGCGCGCTATTCGATGAGCCTGTTCGTCTGGTACTTCGGTACCCGGCGCCAGTATCGCGACGTCGCGCATCACACGATCCTGCTGGGGCCGCGCTACCGCGAACTGCTGACCGACATCTTCGAGCGCAAGGTGCTGGCCAGCGACTTCAGCCTGTACCTGCATCGTCCCACCGCGACCGATCCGTCGCTGGCGCCCCAGGGCTGCGATACGTTCTACGCGCTGGCACCGGTTCCGCACCTGCAAAGCGGCACCGACTGGCCCGCTCATGCCGAGACCTTTCGGCGCGCCGTCTGCGAACGGCTTCAGTCGACACTGCTGCCAGATCTCGAGTCGCAGGTCGTCACCTCGCGGATGCTGACACCGCAGGATT
>JADJVQ010000079.1 GCA_016710525.1 Burkholderiaceae bacterium | reverse complement strand
TCGCAAGATCCGCCAGCGCGCTGGCTGCCGCCTGGCGACCCGACAAGGCGGCCATCGGCACTCCGGGTCCGGGGTGGGTCGAGCCGCCCGCCAGGTACAGGCCGGGCAGTTTGCTGCGCGCACCCGGCCGGCTGAACGAAGCCATCCATCCGTGCGAGGCCTGGCCGTACAGGGCCCCCCCGCTCGCCGGAAACAGGCGTTCGAAATCGTGCGGCGTCGTCCTCACCGTGCAGGCCCGATCCGGATCGAGCCGCAGTCCGCACCGTTCCATCAGCCGGAAAGTCTGGGATTCGCATCGGGCAATCTCCTCGGGTGCAAAGGGGCCAGCGTCGCCGCGGGCCGGTGCATTGACGATCAGCAGCACGCGCTCCGCGCCGGCGGGATTGCGGTGGTCGGTTTCGTCCCGATCCTGGGCGCACACGTACACCGTGGGCTCGGAGGGCAAGCTCGACCGGCGCACGATGTCGTCGAACTCGCGCCGGTAGTCGCCCGAAAAAAACACCGTGTGACGCAGCAGCTCGAAGCCTTCGCTGCGAGCGACGAGGTTCCAGGTGAGAGCCGACAGCGATCGTTTCGGTGGCGGGACCGCGCGGGCCGCGCGGACACCGCCATTGCCCAGCAGCCCGCCGGCGAGCGCCGCGGGCTCGCCGTTGAAGATGACCGCGTCGGCGCACAGTTCTTCGCCGTCGGCGAGACGCACGCCGCAGGCCCTGCCATCGCGTATCAGGATCTCGCGGACGGGGGCGTCGAAGCGAAAGCGCGCACCCCGCGCGCCCGCCATGCGCACCATTGCCTGGGCAATGCGGTGCATGCCTCCGCGAACCAGCCATACGCCGTCCTGCTCGACATGCGCCACCAGCATCAGCGTGGCCGGCGCCTGGAAGGGCGACGAGCCGCAGTAGGTGGCATACCGGCCGAACAGCTGGCGCAGGCGCGGATCGGAGAAGTGGTCGCCCAGCGCCTGCCACAGCGTGGCGAACGGCGAAATGCGCAGCAGGTCCGGCAAGCCGCTCAGCCCTGCCCGAGTGGCCAGCGAAAATGGCCCGGGGCGCGAGGCGCGCATGAACGGTCGTTCGAGCGCGCGGTAGGTGCGCCGCGCGCGTGCGCAGAACTCGAGGTAGCCGCGTGCGGCCTGCGCCCCTGCGAACTCGCCGATGGCCTGCGCCGAGCGGGGCACATCGGCATGCAGGTCGAGTTGTTCACCCGCCTGCCAGGCGTGGCGCGCGAGGATGCCCACCGGCTGCAAATCGAGATGATCGGCAAGGTGCGCGCCCACCGAGGCGAACAGCTCTTCGAAAACCCAGCGCATCGTGAACACGGTCGGGCCGGCGTCCATCGCGTTGTCGCCGGCGCCGACCTGGCGCATCTTGCCGCCCGGTGCGCCCGCGCGTTCGAGCACGAGGACATCGGCGCCTCGAGCGGCGAGTTCCAGCGCGCTCACCAGTCCGCCGATTCCCGCGCCGATCACGATGACCCGATTCGAACCCATCGCCTGCCCCCGGATCTTGGATGCGAACTGCGACCTTGTTTGATCGGTTGACGCACCCTCTGCACGTGTCTATGCTAAATGACATGTCAAAGTGACCAACAAAGATTACACCTGATCATTGATCCGGTGTGTCGTCGTGGAGGTACCGCATGAAGCCGATGACCCGAATCGAACATGCCCTGGCCGCGGCCATCGCCACCGGCGAAGAGCCGGGCTGTCCGCCCAAGCTGGCAGGGGCGATCCGGCATGCCGTGTTTCCGGGCGGTGCGCGCATTCGCCCGCAGTTGTGCCTGGCGGTGGCGCAGGCCTGTGGTGACGACGATCCCGCATTGTCCGAAGCGGCAGCGTCGGCGATCGAGCTGCTGCACTGTGCGTCGCTGGTCCACGACGATCTGCCGTGCTTTGACGATTCGCCGATGCGCCGCGGGCGTGCCTCGGTGCATTACGCCTATGGCGAAAGCCTCGCGGTGCTGGCGGGGGACGCCCTGATCGTGCTGGCATTCCAGACGCTGGCGGCGCGCGCCGCGCGCTCCCCGATGCGCCTGGCGCCGCTGATGGCCATCATCGCCAGTGGTGTCGGCATGCCGGCGGGCATCGTCGCGGGGCAGGCCTGGGAGTGCGAACCGCGGGTGTCCCTGACCGACTATCAGCGCGCCAAGACCGGTGCCCTCTTCATGGCGGCGACGATGGCGGGCGCGGTTGCGGCCGGTGCGCCGGGTGAGCCCTGGCGCGCGCTGGGCGATTGCCTGGGTGAGGCTTACCAGGCCGCCGACGACATCCGCGATGTCGCGGGCGATCCCCGCATCATGGGCAAGCCGGTCGGCCGGGATGCGGCACTGCTGCGCCCGAGCGCGGCGATCGAACTGGGTCTCGAAGGGGCGATCGCGCATTTCGATCGACTGGTTGCCCTGGCGATCGAGGCGGTGCCCGAATGCCGGGGCTCCGAGCAGCTGCGCGGGCTGGTCCGCCAGGAGTCGGAACGGCTGGTGCCCAAGACGATCTCCAAAGACATGGCGAGGGCCGTGGTGTAAGGGCGGCCGCCGCGCCCTGGGCGAGGCGGCGCATCGATCGCCAACCAAGCGCTCGCGAACAGCACCATGGCTCTCGCGCATGGCGAAATGCCGGTGTCGCGCTGGACTGCGCTTTCCGAGCGCTGGCTGGCCTGGCGCGACCGGCTGCTGGCCAATCCGCTGTTTCAGCGGCGGGCGGCGGCGTTTGCGCTGACCCGCCCGGTCGCGCGGCGCCATGCCCGCGAACTGTTCGATCTGGTTGCCGGCTTCGTCTATTCGCAGGTCCTGCTGGCCTGCGTGCGTCTCGATCTGTTCAACATCCTGGCGCAGGGGCCGCAGTCGCTGGAGCAGCTGGCGATGCGGCTCGAGCTGCCGCCGGAGGCGACGCTGCGCCTGCTCAACGCGGCTGTCGCGTTGCGCCTGGCCGAGCCGCGGGCGCAGGGCCGTTACGGGCTGGGCGAGCTGGGCGCGCCGATGGTCGGCAACAACGCGGTGGCCGCGATGGTCGAACACCATGGCGCGCTGTATGCCGACCTGGCCGATCCGGTCGCGCTGCTCAGGGCGGCTCCCGCCGCCCGCGGCGAGCCTGCGCTGGCCCGCTACTGGCCGTACGCCGGCGCCAGCGCGCCCGGTGATCTCGCACCGGAGCGCGTCGCCGCGTACAGCGACCTGATGGCGGCCTCGCAGCCGCTGGTCTCCGACGAGATCCTCGACGCCTGTTCATTGAAGGGCCACCGCTGCCTGCTCGACGTCGGCGGTGGCGACGGCACGTTCCTCGTCAGTGCGGCCCGGCGGGCGCCCCATCTGCGGCTGATGCTGTTCGATCTGCCGGCGGTTGCGGATCGCGCGCGCGATCGCCTGTCGGCGTGCGGCCTCGGTCACCGCGCCCGCATCGTCGGTGGCAGCTTCTTCCACGATCCGCTGCCCGAGGGCGCCGACATCGCCAGCCTGGTCCGCGTGGTGCATGACCACGATGATGCGGCGGCCATGACGATTTTGCGCGCGGTGCGGCGGGCGCTGCCGCCCGGGGGCTGCCTGCTGCTTGCCGAGCCGATGTCGGGCGCGCCCGGCGCGCAGGCGATGGGCGACGCGTACTTCGGGTTCTATCTGCTGGCGATGGGGCGCGGCCGGCCGCGCAAGGTCGACGAGCTGATCCGGATGCTGGGCGATGCCGGCTTCGCGTCGATTCGCGTGCTCCCCACCCGAATGCCATTGCAGACGAGCGTGCTGCTGGCGCGCTGCCCGAACGTCGCGGCAAAGTCCTTGATGTAAGTTCAGCTTGACACAAAAATAAGTAAGTCTAGGATGACAGTCAGAATGACTCATCTCACGATCACTTCGCGCACCGGATTCGCCTCAAGTCGGGGCGCTTCCATGCGACGGCATGCAAAGGCCCATCGATGAAAGCGCTGGCCGTTGTCCTGCAGCAGCCCGAACAGCTATCGCTGCGCCGACTCGATCTCGCCGATGCGGGAGACGAGGACGTCATTGTCGACATCGAATGGAGCGGCATCAGTACGGGCACCGAACGCCTGCTGTGGAGCGGCCGCATGCCCGATTTCCCCGGCATGGGATATCCGCTCGTTCCCGGCTACGAATCGGTCGGGCGGATCACGCACGCCGGCGCGCGCTCGGGTGCGACCGTTGGCAGCCGAGTCTTCGTGCCTGGCGCCAAGTGCTTCGGCGATGTGCGCGGCCTTTTCGGCGGTGCGGCCTCGAGGGTGGTGCTGCCGGCAGCGCGCACGATCGGCATTGCCGACGACCTCGGCGAACGAGGGGTGCTGCTCGCGCTGGCCGCGACGGCCCGCCACGTCAGCGCCGGGGACGCGGCGCGCCACCCCGAGCTGATCATCGGCCATGGCGTGCTCGGACGCCTGATCGCGCGCCTGGCCGTGGCAGCGGGGCATTCGCCAGTGGTATGGGAGACCCAAGCCGGGCGTCGCGAAGGTGCCCTGGGGTATCGGGTGCTCGACCCGGCATCGGACCCGCGCCGCGACTATCGCAGCATCTGCGATGTCAGTGGTGATGCCGCCTTGCTGGACACGCTGATCGGTCGACTGGCGCCGGGCGGCGAAGTGGTGCTGGCCGGCTTCTACGACACCGCGCTGTCATTCGTCTTCGCACCGGCGTTCATGCGCGAGGCCCGCATTCGGGTCGCCGCGCAATGGCAGCCCGCCGATCTCGTGGCGGTACGCGACATGGCGCAATCCGGCCTGCTGTCGCTGGACGGACTGATCACGCATCGATACGCGGCGCTGGCGGCCGACGCCGCCTACCGCACCGCTTTTGGCGATCCCGCCTGTCTGAAGATGACCCTCGACTGGAGAGACTGTCCATGAGCACATCCGCCACGCAATCCAAGGCGACGCCCGTCACGATCATGGTCAAGGACCTGCGTGCCGAAGCCTCGATCGAGCCGGCCGCGGTCTCGAGCGCGCAGGTCACCAAGGACACCCAGATCATTGCGATCTACGGCAAGGGCGGCATCGGCAAGAGCTTCACGCTCGCCAACCTCAGCTACATGATGGCGCAGCAGGGCAAGAAGGTGCTGCTGATCGGCTGCGACCCCAAGAGCGACACCACGTCGCTGCTGTTCGGCGGACGCGCATGCCCGACGATCATCGAGACGTCCTCGAGGAAGAAGCTGGCTGGCGAGGCGGTGGCGATCGGCGATGTCTGCTTCAAGCGCGACGGCGTCTACGCGATGGAGCTGGGCGGTCCCGAGGTCGGCCGCGGCTGCGGCGGGCGCGGCATCATCCACGGCTTCGAACTGCTCGAGAAACTTGGCTTCCACGAGTGGGGTTTCGACTACGTGCTTCTGGATTTTCTCGGCGATGTCGTCTGCGGTGGCTTCGGCCTGCCGATTGCGCGCGACATGTGCCAGAAGGTGATCGTCGTCGCCAGCAACGACCTGCAGTCGCTGTACGTGGCCAACAACGTCTGCAGCGCGGTGGAGTACTTCCGCAAGCTCGGCGGCAACGTCGGCGTGGCCGGCATGGTGATCAACCGCGACGACGGCACCGGCGAGGCGAAGGCATTCGCCGAAGCCGTCGGCATCCCGGTGCTGGCCACCATCCCGGCCAACGAGGACATCCGCCGCAAGAGCGCGAGCTACGAAATCATCGGCCGTCCCGGTTCGGCCTGGGGCCCGTTGTTTGCCGAGCTGGCCGACAACGTCGGCGCTTCACTGCCGGTGCGGCCCACGCCGATGTCCCAGGATCAGCTGCTCGGGTTGTTCTCGGCCGCCTCGGTGGGCCGCGACGTGGTGCTGGAACCGGCGACCGAGTTCGATATGTGCGGCAGGACCGAGCAGGCGAAGCAGACCCTCGAAGTCGTTTACGACGAACTGTGAGGCCGGTCTCATGAGCGCAACCATTCCGATCGTTCCCGTGAAAGTCCCCACCGCGCTGGAAGGCGACGGCATGGGGTGCCACTCGGGCGGCGAGGCGATGCTTGCCGCCGCGCGCACAGCGGGCAAGTCGGAGGTGCTCGAGCAGTACGCGAAGGACTATCCGCGCGGCGCGAAGACCGGACCGCATGACCAGCCGCAGAGCATGTGTCCGGCCTTCGGCTCGCTGCGCGTGGGGCTGCGCATGCGCCGCACCGCCACCATCCTGTCGGGGTCGGCCTGCTGCGTGTACGGGCTGACCTTCACCTCGCACTTCTATGGCGCGCGGCGCAGCGTCGGCTATGTGCCCTTCAACTCCGAGACGCTGGTCACCGGCAAGCTGTTCGAGGACATCCGCGAGGCCGTCTACCGGCAGGCCGATCCCGCGCTGCACGACGCCATCGTCATCATCAACCTGTGCGTGCCCACGGCCAGCGGCGTGCCTTTGCAGATCCTGCCGCGCGAGATCAATGGCGTGCGGATCATCGGCATCGACGTGCCCGGATTCGGCGTGCCGACCCATGCCGAGGCAAAGGATGTGCTTGCGGGCGCGATGCTCAGGTACGCCCGCGCCGAGGTGCTGGCCGGACCCGTGCAGGCGCCGCGCACCGGGCGTTCGGACAAGCCGACGATCACGCTGCTCGGCGAGATGTTTCCGGCCGATCCGGTCATCATCGGCATGATGCTCGAGCCCATGGGACTGGCGGCGGGCCCGGTGGTCCCGACGCGCGAATGGCGTGAGCTGTATGCGGCGCTCGACTGTGCCGCGCTCGCCGCGATCCATCCGTTCTACACCGCCAGCATTCGCGAGTTCGAGGCTGCCGGGCGTGCGGTGATCGGGTCGGCGCCGGTAGGGCTGCACGGGACAGCGGCCTGGCTGCAGTCTGTCGGCGCGGCAGCCAACGTCGGGCAGGCGCAGATCGACGCCGCCAAGAACCGGATCCTGCCAGCCATCCAGGGGGCGCTTGCCCGGCTGCCGATCCGGGGCCGCATCACGCTGAGCGGCTACGAAGGCTCGGAGCTGCTGGTCGCCCGGCTGCTGGTCGAAAGCGGCGCCGACCTGCGCTACGTCGGCACCGCATGTCCCCGCACCGTGTGGAGCGATGCGGACCGCGAGTGGCTCGAATCGAAGGGCGTGCATGTGCAGTTCCGCGCCTCGCTCGAGCAGGACCTCGAGGCGATGGCCGAGTGGCAGCCTGACCTCGCCATTGGCACCACCCCGGTGGTGCAGGCAGCCAAGGAACTGAGCATCCCGGCGCTGTACTTCACCAACCTGATCTCGGCGCGGCCGCTGATGGGTCCGGCCGGCGCCGGCTCGCTGGCGGCGGTGATCAACGCGGCCATCGGCAACAAGGCGCGCTTCGAGCAGATGAAGGCGTTCTTCGGCGACACCGGAACAGCGCACGCGGCGGGCGTCTGGGAGGGCGGGCAGGGCGTGCCCCGCGACCGTCCGGAATTCAAGGCCGAAACCCGGCGTCGCCTGCAAAAGCTGCTCAAGAAGATCAAGGCCGAGGAGATGATCTGATGCTGGTGCTCGATCACGATCGTGCCGGCGGCTACTGGGGAGCCGTCTACGTCTTTACCGCCATCAAGGGCCTGCAGGTCGTGATCGACGGACCGGTGGGATGCGAGAACCTTCCGGTCACCTCGGTGCTTCACTACACCGATGCGCTGCCGCCTCACGAACTGCCGATCGTGGTGACCGGCCTTGCCGAGGAGCAGCTGGGTCGCGAGGGCACCGAGGGCTCGATGCGGCGTGCCCACGCCGCGCTCGATCCCGATCTGCCTTCGGTGGTGGTGACCGGTTCGATCGCCGAGATGATCGGTGGTGGCGTGACGCCATCGGGCACCAACATCCAGCGGTTCCTGCCGCGCACGATCGACGAAGACCAGTGGCAGTGCGCCAACCGGGCGATGTATTGGCTGTGGTCCGAGTACGGGCTGAAGAAGGTGCCCGCGCGCTCTGCGCTGACCGGGCGTCCCGCCGGAGAAAAGCCGCGGGTCAACATCATCGGCCCCTGCTACGGCACGTTCAATTCGCCCAGCGATCTGGCCGAGATCCGTCGCCTGGTGCAGGGCATCGGCGCCGAGATCAACATGGTCTTCCCGCTGGGCAGCCACCTGGCCGATGTGTCGCGCCTGGTCGAGGCCGACGTCAACATCTGCATGTACCGCGAATTCGGCCGGATGCTGTGCGAGGCGCTCGAGCGGCCCTACCTGCAGGCGCCGATCGGGCTGCACAGCACCACCAAGTTCCTGCGTTCGCTGGGCGCGCTGCTGGGCCTGGACCCCGAGCCCTTCATCGAGCGCGAGAAGCACAGCACGATCAAGCCGATCTGGGACTTGTGGCGCTCGGTGACCCAGGACTTCTTCGGCACGGCGAGCTTCGCCATCGTGGCCAATGAAACCTACACCCGGGGCGTGCGGCATTTCCTCGAGGATGAACTCGGCCTGCCCTGCCACTTCGCGATCGCCCGCAAGCCGGGCGCCAAGACCGACAACGAAGAAGTGCGCCGGCTGGTCAAGGACAAGACGCCGCTGGTGATGTACGGCAGCTACAACGAGCGCATGTACCTGGCCGAGTGCGGTGGCGGCTCGATGATGAAGACGAGCTTCATTCCGGCGTCGTTCCCGCTGCCGATCATCCGGCGCCACACCGGCACGCCATTCATGGGCTATGCCGGCGCCACGTACCTGGTGCAGGAGTTCTGCAATTCGCTGTTCGATGCGCTGTTCCACATCCTGCCGCTGGGCACCGATCTGGACCGCGTCGACCCGACGCCTGCTCGCATCGGCGACGAACCGCCGAGCCCCTGGGATGACGATGCGCAGGCGCTGCTGGGCGAGTTCGTCGAGACCGAACCTGTGCTGGTGCAGATATCGGCGGCCAAGCGGCTGCGTGATCGCGCCGAGCGCGACGCCCGGCGCGCCGGCGAACAACGTGTCACGGCGCAGCGGGTCGCGAAATCGCGCGACGCGCTGCGCCAGGGTGAGCCGGCGTGAGCAAGACCGTCTCATCGACCCACGAACCTGTCCGGTGCTTCCGGACGAACCGATTGCCGCGGCGGTCGCCGCGACAAGCCCCGCCGCGGGGGACGTGCGCGGTGGTGGCCGCAAGGCCACAGCGGGCCTTACGGCCCATAAGGAGTAGAGACCATGGCTGACAGCAGGCAGGGCTCCCTGACCGGACTCACGGATCAGGAAGCCAAGGACTTCCACGGCATTTTCATGTCGAGCTTCATCATCTTCACCGTGATCGCAGTGATCGCGCACTTCCTGGCCTGGCAATGGCGCCCGTGGCTGCCGGGTGCCAGCGGCTACGCGTCGATCGTGCATGACGCCAAAGACGTCGCGATGGCCTACATCGCGGTCGCTCTGAACGCATAGGAGGAAACAACATGTGGCGTGTTTGGACTTTATTCGATCCCCGCAGGACGTTGATCGCCCTGTTTTCTTTCCTGTTCGTGCTCGCGCTGGTGATTCATTTCATCTTGCTGAGCACCGATCGCTTCAACTGGCTCGATGGACCTCGAAAGGGTCCGGCGGTGGCGGGGCAGATGTCGCCGATGCCGGCGCCTGCGGCTGCACCGGCGAGCAAATAGGCGCATCCAGTCGGCAGGCAGCGGGCAGGGCATTCGTTCCTGCTCTGCTGCTGACCGCAGAACACAGTTTGCGAGGATACGGCCCGCTGGTGGCCGCCTCCTGACTTGGGGATTGATCATGGCCATGCTGAGTTTTGAGCGAAAGTATCGGGTCCGCGGCGGCACACTGACCGGGGGCGATCTGTTCGACTTCTGGGTCGGTCCGTTCTATGTCGGATTCTTCGGTGTCACCACGCTGTTCTTCTCGGCGGTGGGCACTCTGCTGATCGTCTGGGGCGCGTCGCAGGGCGGCACCTGGAACCTGTGGCAGATCAACATCGCGCCGCCCGATCTGAAGTACGGCCTGGGCATGGCCCCGCTGATGGAGGGCGGGCTGTGGCAGCTGATCACCATCTGCGCGATCGGTGCCTTCTGCTCATGGGCTTTGCGCGAGGTCGAGATCTGCCGAAAGCTGGGCATCGGCTATCACATCCCGTTCGCGTTCTCGGTGGCGATCTTCGCCTACGTCACGCTGGTCGTCATCCGTCCGGTGCTGCTGGGCGCCTGGGGGCACGGCTTTCCGTACGGGATCATGAGCCACCTCGACTGGGTGTCGAACACCGGCTACCAGTACCTGCACTTCCACTACAACCCGGCCCACATGCTGGCGGTGAGCTTCTTCTTCGCGACCGCCTTCGCGCTGTCGCTGCACGGCGGCCTGGTGCTGTCGGCGACCAATCCCGCCAAGGGCGAGACGGTCAAGACGGCCGAGCATGAAAACACCTTCTTTCGCGATGCGGTCGGCTATTCGATCGGCACGCTCGGCATCCACCGGCTGGGGCTGTTCCTCGCGCTGTCTGCCGCCTTCTGGAGCGCCGTGTGCATCGTCATCAGCGGCCCGTTCTGGACGCGCGGCTGGCCGGAATGGTGGAGCTGGTGGCTGAACCTGCCGATCTGGCGCTGAGGCGTCGTTAGCCCGTCTCGCACGACAACACGTCACGGCCGAGGAGAACCTGATGGCTGAGTATCAGAACATTTTCACGCGCGTGCAGGTCATCGGACCTGCGTACGCCGGTGTGCCGCTGGCACGGGGAAACAAGGAGCGCGAGGGCCCGCCGATTCACCTGTATTGGCTGGGCAAGATCGGTGACGCGCAGCTCGGTCCGATCTACCTCGGCTGGCTCGGTGTGGCCTCGCTGATCTGCGGCTTCATTTCGATCGAGATCATCGGGCTGAACATGCTGGCCTCGGTGAACTGGGATCCGATCCAGTTCGTGCGGCAACTGCCCTGGCTCGCGCTCGAGCCGCCACCGCCCGGCGAAGGGCTCAAGCTGTTTCCGCCCTTGAATCAGGGCGGCTGGTGGCTGATGGCGGGCTTCTTTCTGACCGCGTCGATCCTGCTGTGGTGGGCCCGCATGTATCAGCGTGCCCGCGCGCTGGGCATGGGCACCCATGTCGCCTGGGCCTTCGCGGCGGCGATCTGGCTCTATCTGGTGCTCGGTTTCATCCGGCCGCTGCTGATGGGCAGTTGGGGCGAGGCGGTGCCCTTCGGGATCTTCCCGCACCTGGACTGGACCGCCGCGTTCTCGATCCGCTACGGCAACCTGTTCTACAACCCGTTCCACATGCTGTCGATCGCGTTCCTGTACGGCGCCGCGCTGCTGTTCGCGATGCACGGCGCGACCATCCTCGCGGTCAGCCGGTTCGGCGGCGAGCGCGAGATCGAGCAGATCGTCGATCGCGGCACCGCGAGCGAACGCGCGGCGCTGTTCTGGCGCTGGACGATGGGCTTCAACGCCACGATGGAGTCGATTCATCGCTGGGGATGGTGGTTCGCGGTGCTTTGCCCGATCACCGGCGGCATCGGCATCCTGCTGACCGGCACCGTGGTCGACAACTGGTACCTGTGGGCGGTCAAGCATCATGTGGCGCCCCTGTATCCGCCCGTGTTCGATCCGGTGATCGATCCCGCCATCCTGCAGGGAGCCAAGCCATGACCCGCGCAATCACCGCCCACGTGACCCGTGCCGGCGCCATGTGCGCGCTCGTTGCCGGCGTGCTGCTGCTGGCGGCCTGCGAGCGCCCGCCGGTCGACATGGTCCAGCGAGGCTTTCGCGGCACTGGCATGGACCAGGTCTACAACCCGCGCACGATCGCCCGGCAGGCGTCGGTGAACGTCGCGCCCGAAGATTCGCCGGCGGCCGACGCGAACGGCCCGAAGGCGTCGGCGGTCTTCAAGAACGTCAAGGTCGCGGGCGATCTGAGTGTGGGCGAATTCACCCGCCTGATGGCATCGATGACCGCCTGGGTCGCGCCGGCCCAGGGCTGCGCCTACTGCCACAAGGCCGGCGAGGACTTCTCATCGGATTCGCTCTACACCAAGGTCGTGGCGCGGCGCATGCTGGAGATGACCCGCCATATCAATGCGGACTGGTCGAACCACGTCGCCGCAACCGGGGTGACCTGCTACACCTGCCATCGCGGACAGCCCGTGCCGGCCAAGGTGTGGTCGATGCCGGTGCCGCAAAAGCAGGCCAGCGGCATGGTGGGCGACAACGCCGGCCAGAATGTGGCGGCCGAGTCGGTCGCCTGGACGGCGCTGCCCTACGACCCGTACACGCCCTATCTGTCCCAGGCAGCCGACGTGCGCATCATCGGCGATACCGCGCTGCCCACGGGCAACCGCAAGTCGACCAAGCAGGCCGAGTTCACCTACGGCCTGATGATGCACATGTCGCAGGCATTGGGTGTGAACTGCACCTACTGCCACAACTCCCGGTCGTTCGCCGATTGGGAGGGCAGCACGCCGCAGCGGGTGACCGCCTGGCATGGCATCCGGATGGCGCGCGACATCAATACCCAGTACATGGACGGGCTGACCCGCGTCTTCCCGGCGAATCGCCTGGGACCCATGGGCGACGTGCTCAAGGTGAACTGCGATACCTGCCACCAGGGGGCCTACAAGCCCCTGTACGGCGCGGGGCTGCTGAAGAACCATCCCGAACTCAAGGGCAAGAAGGCGGCGGCCCAGGCGCCTTCGCCGGCCGCCGTGGCTGCTGCGCCGGCCAAGTAGGCGATTCCGAGCGGCGGGGAAATCGGCCCGGACCCGGCAGCAGTCCATCCGGCGTCTGCCGGTTGCCGATCCACTATGATGGCGGGCCCCTTGTCCCCCGGAGTGCTGTCCGATGTCCAGTCTGGCCGCCCGCCTGAAGGCCGAAACCGCCGACATGCATCGCCAGGCCGAGCGAGGCCGATTCATGGCGGCGCTGCTGCGCGGCGAGGTCGATCGGGTCGGCTATTGCACCTATTTGCGCAGCCTCCATGTCCTGTACGGCGCGCTCGAGCCGGCACTGGTCCGCCATGGGGCGCACCCGCTGATCCAGCCGGTTCTTGATCCGGCCCTGGCCCGCGGCGATGCGCTGGCCGCCGATCTGTGCACCCTGCATGGCGAATCGTGGGCCGACGAGCTGGCCCCGCAGCCGGCGGCGCTGCGTTACGCCGAACGGCTCGAGCGGGTGTCGGGTGCGAACCCGGGCCGGCTGCTGGCACATGCCTACGTACGATACCTGGGCGATCTCAGCGGAGGCCAGGTGCTGCGCCGGATCGTGGCGCAGGCGATGGGGCTGCCGGGCGGGGCCGGCGCGCCCGGCACGCGCTTCTACTGGTTTGGCGACGCGGCCCGGACGCGCGAGCTGACCCTGGCGTTTCGCAGCGGCCTCGAAGCGATCGACCCCGACGCGACGCAGGCCGACGAGATCGTCGATGAGGCGCTGGGCGCGTTCGGCCTGCACCAGTGTCTGTTCGAGGAACTGTCGGGGGTGTGCGGGCTGGCCGAACGGCCGCACGCCGCGGCGCATACCGCCGCCGACTGAGGCAACGCGCCGCGGGGTCCGGACGGGCTACAGGCTGCGCCCGATCACTTCCTTCATGATCTCGTTGGTGCCGCCGTAGATGCGCTGCACGCGCGCATCGGCGTAGGCACGGGTGATCGGGTACTCCAGCATGTAGCCGCTGCCGCCGTGCAGCTGCAGGCACTCGTCGATCACCTTGCACTGCATGTCGGTGCACCAGTACTTGGCCATGGCGGCAGTGGCCGGATCGAGTTCGCCTACCAGCACGGCCTCGAGGCACTGATCGGCAAATGCTCTGCCGACCTGCACCTGCGTCTTGCATTCGGCCAGCTTGTGGCGGGTGGTCTGGAAGTCATAGACCGGCTTGCCGAAGGCCTTTCGGTTGCGGGTGAATTCGAGCGTCCACTCGACCGCGGCCTGCGCCGATGCGACCGCTCGCAGCGCAATCATCATGCGCTCCCAGGGCAGTTCCTGCATCAGGTACATGAAACCCTCGCCCTCGCGGCCCAGCAGGTTGCCGGCGGGCACCTTGACGTTGTCGAAGAACAATTCCGATGTGTCCTGAGCCTTCAGCCCGAGCTTCTTGAGCCGCTTGCCCTTGGAGAAACCGGGGCGATCGGCTTCGACCAGCAGCAGACTGGTTCCCTTGGCGCCCTTGGTCGGATCGGTCTTGCAGACCACGATCACCAGGTCACTGTTGTGGCCGTTGGTGATGTAGGTCTTCGAGCCGTTGAGCAGGTAGTGGTCGCCGTCGCGGATGGCCGTGGTGCGGATCGACTGCAGGTCGGAGCCCGCACCGGGTTCGGTCATCGCGATGGCGCCGATGATCTCGCCGCGGGCCATGCGCGGCAGCCAGGCCTGCTTCTGGGCTTCGCTGCCGTAGCGGTTGATGTAGGGCGAGGCGATCTCGGAATGCAGCGAGAAGCCCGGGCCCGAGGCACCGACGCGCGCGGCCTCTTCGATCATGACCGTGCTGTACAGCCGGTCGACGCCGACGCCGCCATAGGCCTCGGGCATGGTCATGCACAGCAGGCCGGCCGCCCCCGCCTTCAGCCAGGCGTCGCGGTCGACGAAGCCCTGCTCCTCCCAGCGCTCGTGGTGGGGCATGATCTCGCGCTCGAAGAACTTGCGGGCGGTGTCACGGAACTGCTCGTGATCGGCGGTGAAGAGCTTGCGTTTGAGCATGATGACGGCGGCGGTTCGGGCGGTTCGGGCGGTTCGGGCGGTTCGGGCGGTTCGGGCGGTTCGGGCGGTTCGGGCGGGCGGGCGGGCGGGCGGGCGGGGCGGTCAGGTTGAGAAGGCGTGCGCAGCGGTCAGGCGATCTGCGCCAGGCCATTGTTCAGCACGACGATGTCGCGCTGCACGACCTTGACCCGGAAGTGGACGTTGCTGCCGCGCACCCACATCTCGACCCGAAGGGTTTCGCCGGGGTAGACCGGGCTGGAGAACCGCAGGCCGAAGCTCTTCAGGCGCGTCGGGTCGTAGTTGCAGCAGGCGGCGAGCACCGCATGGCCGGCCGCACCGTAGCTGGCCAGGCCATGGAGGATCGGCGCCTTGAAACCGGCGGCGGTGGCCACGGCGGGGTCGGCGTGCAGGGGATTCAGGTCTGCGCACAGACGATAGATCAGTGCGGCCTGGGGCATCGTGTGCATGTCGCGCACATGGTCGGGCGGGCCCTCGGGCACGGCAGGCTTGGCGGCGGGGGAGGGGTCGCCGCCCTTCGGGCCATTGCCCGGTTTGTCCGAAAAGCCGCCGTCGCCGCGGCAGAAGGTCAGGCCTTCCGCGGTGGCGAGCAGGTCGCCGGTGGCCTTGTCGTAGATCTTGCGTTCCTGGACCAGGATCGCACCCTTGTCGGCGCCCTTGTCGACGATGCCGGTCACCTTCATCGTGGCCACGACGGTGCCCTGCACCGGCACCGGCTTGTGCATCGTCAGGCTTTGTTCGCCGTGCAGCACCTTGACCCAGTCGACGCCGGAGTCGGGCTCCTTGACCCAGAAGCCGGGCGAGGCCATCACCACCGGCATCGTCGGCACCGTGAGCTGGTCGTTGTTGCCCTCATAGACGAAACGCAGCTGGCGGGTGTCCAGCGGGTCGTGGCCGAACCCGATGCCCAGCGCATACAGCGCCGAGTCCTTCCAGGTGTAGGTCTGTTCGACGTCCTTGAAGACGCGGTTCTTCAGAGCTTGATAGTCGATCGCCATGATTTTATTGTCCTCCGTGACAGGCTTTGTACTTGCGGCCGCTGCCACAGGGGCAGGGATCGTTGCGGCCCACCTTGGGCTGGTCCCGCCGCACGGTGGCAGGGGACAGCGCGCGTTCGCGGGCTTCCTGGAAAAACGCGAAGGCATCCATCGCGTTGCTGATCATCTCTTCGACCACCTTGGGACGTTCGTCGACGGGGATCGCCTCGCGCAGTTCGCCGCTTTCGGGATCGAACTCGTCGGCCAGCCGAACCATCGGGTCCAGCACATCGGCGAAATCGTCATCGTTGTCCAGCGGCGACCAGTCTTCGGCGCGCATGCCGACGCCGCGCAGGTAGCCGATCGCCCAGCCGCGGCCATCGACCCGGCCCTCGTCGTCATAGGCCAGGACCGGCGAGAACCCCTGCCCGTCGTGGAGCTGATAGGCGACGTTGTCGCGATGGCGGCGCAGCAGGCGCTGCAGCGCCTCGTTGTCAGCCTCGGGCAGCGCGGCGGTGATTTCATCTGGCGCACCGCCGAGTATTTCGCCCAGCAATTCTTCCGGCGGAATCGGCACGGGGCTGGTCAGCGTGGCCGCGGTGAAGCCGTCGAATTCCTCCAGTGTCATCGACTCGTCTTCATTCGCACCCGCCAGCAGTTCGTCGAGCCGGTGCAACTCTTCATCGTTCAAGGCCAGCGCGTGGCCACCGGTCGATGGAATCATGGGGTCATCCTTTCAGGCGTTGAATCCTACCCGCCATGGCGGACCGGCGGGCAGGGCGGCGTTCCGCTCGACCGCCATTGTCCCGCAAGTCCAGTTTCGGGGCGTCGCAGTCGCACCCCGCAGGACGTCGCAGTCGCGCCGCAGGGTGCCGAGGGGGCGGGGTGGATCGACGGGGCCTTGCTCTGCGCTGGCGCGCAGAGCCCGTGCGGCCTACGGAAGCGGCCGGCCGCAGGCCGTCCCTTCCTCGTTCGCACGGCGGCCCCGACTCACCACCCCGCCCCCTCGGCACCCTGCGGCTGGAACGAGGCGGGCGGCGGCTGATGGAGGAAGGGGGTGGGTGAGAGGGATGAGTCTTTCGTGAGGGGCGCGATTGCTCGGGGACATAGCGAACCAGTGAACCAGCGAACCAGCGAGGCGCGCCTGAACTTCCCTGTTTCACGCGTATGTGCCCCTGTTCTCGTCCCCAGCCACCCAACCATCAGGACGCGCGCAGGCGGTAGCCCTTACCTCCGTAGTCGACGGCGCCGAGGAACGCAGCGACCCGAGGTTGCCGCGCGCAGCGCGGACGGCGAGCGCTGTCCGAGGAGCGAAGCGACGAGTTCGCTCGCCGCCTCGGGACGCGAGTACCGCAGGGGACCCGGCGAGAGCCGGGCGCCGGCGTCTGCGGAGGTAAGGGCCACCGCCTGCGCGCGTCCCGCGCCGCCCCGCGAGTACCGCAGGGGACCCGGCGAGAGCCGGGCGCCGGCGTCTGCGGAGGTAAGGGCTACCGCCTGCGCGCCGAGGGGGGGGGGCTGCGCGCACCCCCCCCCCCCCCGGGCATGGTCGGTCCTGTCGGATTGGCGTTAGGATGATTCGAAAATTCCACATGGAGACAGCATGCCAGTCAACTCGACACGCCGAGTGCGCCGCTCGTGCAGCCCCTTTTCCCTCTCGCGCCGCCATGCGCTCGCCCGGGCCGCGGCGCTCGGCCTGGGCGCCTTGTGTTCGATGGCGCAGGCCCAGGAAGCCTACCCGGCCCGGCCGATCACCCTGGTCGTGCCGTTCCCGCCCGGCGGCGTGGCCGACACGGTCGGGCGCCCGGTGGCCGAGGCGCTCGGCCGGTTGCTCGGTCAGCCGGTGGTGGTCGAGAACAAGGCCGGTGCGGGAGGCGGGGTGGGCATGGCGCAGGTGGCCAAGGCACGGCCCGATGGCTACACGCTGCTGATGGCGCTGTCGTCGGTGACGATCATTCCGGAAGCCGACAAGATCCTGGAGCGCAGCCCGATGTACCAGCTCAACCAGCTGGTGCCCATCGCGCGCTTCACCGCCGATCCGACGGTGCTGGTGGTGCGCGCCGACAGTCCGTGGAAGTCTGCTCGCGAATTCATGGCCTATGCCAAGGGCAAGCCCGGCGCGCTCACCTTCGGGTCGTCGGGGAACTACGGCACGATGCATGTGCCCATCGAAATGCTCAAGCAGGCCTCGGGCACGTTCATGGTTCATGTGCCGTATACCGGCGCCGGGCCGGCGGTGGTGGGTCTGCTGGGCGGGCAGGTCGACGCCCTGGCTACCGGCCCCTCGACGATCGTCCAGCACGTGAAGTCGGGGCGCCTGCGCGCGCTGGCCCATTGGGGCGAAGGCCGGCTGGCGGCGCTGCCCGAGGTGCCCAGCCTGAAGGAGCTCGGCTACCCGGTCGGGTTCTCCCAATGGGCGGGGCTGTTCGCGCCGGCGGGTACCCCGGAACCGGTGATCGCGGGTCTGCGCGAAGCGGCGAAGAAGGCCGCCGAGGACGAGCGTGTGGTGCGCACCATCCTCACCGCCGGCACGCCGATGCAGTATCAGGACGCGCCGGAGTTTTCGCGCTTCGTCGCGGCGGACGCGGCAGCGATGGCCGGTGTCGTCCGGCGGATCGGCAAGCAGTGAGGCCGCCCGCCCGCGGGCGGGCGAGACGGCGGGCGACCGTGCCCCGATCGGAGGAGACGAACGATGAGTGATCCGCAGTCAACGGATTTCAGGGCGCTGGCCGAGCAATACTGGCTCGGGCAGGCCGATCTGGCCAACGAGCACCACCCGGTACGGGTGTCGTTCCCCGGCGGGCAGGAGATCGCGCCCGGTCTGCTCTTCTTCAAGGGCGTGGCCGCGATCAGCGTCGTCGACACCGGCGCCGGGCTGGTCATGCTCGACGCCGGCACGCCGCGCGACATCGACCGCGTCTACGAAGCGGTGCGCGCCTGGCGGCCCGACGCGCCGCTGGTGGCGGCGATCTACTCGCACCACCACATGGACCACATCTGGGCCACCCGGCGCTTCGACGAGGAGGCCGCGCGCCGGGGCTGGGCGCGTCCGGTCGTCTATGCGCAGTCGCTGCTGCCCGAGCACTTCGATCGCTATCGCAAGACGCAGGCCTGGAACAACGCGATCAACCTTCGCCAGTTCATCGGCCGCCGGGACGCCAACCCGCGCTGGCCGGTCGACTTTCGGTATCCCGATGTCACCTTCGATCGCGATCTCACGCTCACCGTCGGCGAACTGAGCTTCGAGATGCATCACGCCCGCGGCGAGACCGACGATCACCTGTGGGTCTCGGTGCCGCAGCGCGGCTGGCTGTTTCCGGGCGACCTGTTCATCTGGGCAGTGCCCAATGCCGGCAATCCTCAGAAAGTGCAGCGCTACTGCGAGGAGTGGGGCACGGCCCTGCGGGCAATGGCGGCATGCCGCCCCGGCCTGCTGCTGTGCGGCCATGGCATGCCGATCGTGGGCGTCTCGCGCATCGAACAGGCGCTGACCGACACCGCCGAGTACCTCGAGTCGATCGAGCGCCAGACGGTGGCGCTGATGAACCAGGCGCTGCCGCTGGACGAGATCCTGCAGCGCGTGCAGCCGCCGGCCCACCTGGCTGATCGGCCGTATCTGCAGCCCATCTACGATCATCCGCAATTCCTGGTGCGCAATGTCTGGCGACGCTACGGCGGCTGGTGGGACGGCGAGCCGGACAATCTGCTGCCGGCGCCGCGCACGCAGCAGGCGCGTGAATGGATCGCGCTGGCCGGCGGCGTGGCCGCGGTGCTGGCTCGGGCCGCGCAGCTGCAGGCCGAGGGCGACCTGCGGATGGCCTGCCATCTGGTCGAGATGGCCGCGCTGGCCGAGCCCGGCTCGCAAGCGGCGCATGCGGCGCGCACGCGGGTATACGCGGCGCGATCGGCGCAGGAACTGGCGACGATGTCGCGCGGCATCTTTCACCATGCGGCCGAGTCGAGCCGGGAGGGCCGGCGCGATTTCCTGTCCGGCCAGATCACCGGCATGGCCTCGGGCGGCGAGCGCTGAGCGGACCCCGGCCGCGCCGCGCCGGCGTCCGGTCGTTCTCCGCCCGCCGCCGCCTCGCGCGGGCAAGGTCCGGCGCTCCCGGCCCGTGGCGAACCGGAATGTCCACCATGGGCCACCACCCGCCAGTGGTCTACCATCGTCTTGTCCCTCGAACCGCCGTGCCCCAGGCGCATGCCACCCCACCGGAGTTCCGTCGATGACCACGACCACCGCATCTTCCGCCACTGAACAACTCGATCTGCCCAAACTGGGCGCCGAGCTCGAACGCGTGCTGCGCCTGCGCAGCAACCCCTTCGGCATGAAACTGTTCGAGAACGAGGCCGACATGGCGGCCATCCCGAAAATTCGCCGGCCGAAGAACATCCACACCACCGACCAGATCGTCGGTCAGGCTTCACGCCTGGGATGGACGGTGGGCATCACCAGCAATGACCTGGTCGGCGCGCAGTGCAAGGCGGTGATCGGCCTGGGTGGTCAGGACGATGAATGGCGCTCGGGCAAGGGCATGGTCGGCGTCTGGTACGCGACACCGGCCGATTCGGCGGCGCACCAGGCCGCGATGCCGATCGTGCCGATCGGGCGCTACCAGGCGATGGCCGTGTCGCCGATCTCGTCGGGGCGGCTGAATCCGCCGGACATCGTGCTGTTCTACGCCACGCCCGGCGCGATGATGTACTTCATCAACGGCCTGCAATGGAGCGGCTACAAGCGCTTCGACTGGAGCGTGGTCGGCGAGTCGGCCTGCGCCGACTCCTGGGGCCGTGCCCTGTCCACCCGCCAGCCCAGTCTGTCGATTCCGTGCTTCGCCGAACGCCGATACGGCGGCGTGCTCGACGACGAGATGCTGATGGCGATCCCGCCCGAGTACCTGCCCAAGGCGCTGGCCGGCATGGCCGCGCTGGGCGGCAACGGCCTGCGCTACCCGTTTCCGCAGTACGGCATCCAGCAGGACGTGCGCGACGGCATGGCGGCCAGCTATCCGGAACGGGCTCGCAAATGAGCGCGACGCAGGCGGCGCCGGCTGGCGCCTTCGACGAGGCCATCGCCTGGGCGCAAGCCCATGAGACGCCCTGGCCACGCGATCCCGACGATCCGGGCGGTGGCTGGGGGCTGTTTCGCAACGACCCGCCGCCCTGGAATCGCCTGCTCGGGCCGGTGTCGGCGCGCGGCCCGGTCTCCGGTGTGGTCTGGCGCGCCGGCCAGGTGCTGGCCCGCTGGGGCGAGCCGCAACGGGTTGATCTGACCTTCAGTGTCGCCAAGACCTATCTCGCACTGCTGGCCGGCGTGGCCTTCGATCGAGGTCTGCTGCCCGATGTGCACGAGCCGGTGATCGCGCGGGTGCCCGGCATCGGCTTCGAGGGTGCGCACAACGCCGCCATCACCTGGCACCAGCTGCTGCAGCAGACCAGCGAATGGGAAGGCACGCTGTTCGGCATTCCGGACCAGGTCGATCGCTATCGCACGGTGCAATACCAGCCCGCGGCGGCACAGGGCAAGAAGGGCGAGGCCCGGCCGCTGCAGGCGCCGGGCAGCTTCTGGGAATACAACGACGTGCGCATCAACCAGCTCTCGCTGGCGCTGCTGCATCTGTTCGGCCGGCCGCTGCCCGAGGTATTCGCCGAGGCGATCATGCGTCCGATCGGCGCCAGCGACGGCTGGCGCTGGGTGGGCTATGACAATGCCTGGGTCGAAGTGGGCGGTCGCCGTGTGCAGTCGGTGCCGGGCGGCACGCACTGGGGCGGCGGGGTGTCGATCGACAGCTTCGATCAGGCGCGGGTCGCCGCCCTGCTGCTCAACGAGGGTGCCTGGGAGGGCCGCCAGGTGCTCTCGAAGGCCTGGATCGAGCGCATGCGCGAACCCTGCGCGATCGCGCCGTTCTACGGCTACCTGATCTGGTTGAACCGCGAAGGCGTGGTCTTTCCGTCGGCGCCGCACGCGAGTTTTTTCATGGTGGGCGCGGGCAGCTCGATCATCTGGGTCGATCCGCAGCGCGCTGCGGTCACCGTGGTGCGCTGGATCGACGGGACGCGGGCCGATGGCCTGTTTGCGCGCGTTGGCTCGGCCATCGATCGGTTGTGAGCATGCGATTGAGCATGCGATTGGGTAGGCGATTGGGCAGGCGGCCGATGCAAGGCTCGCGCAGCCCCGTCGCAGTGCTGCTGATCGTCTTCCTCGGTGCCGTGCTGTCCGGCTTGCCCGCGCCCTTGCTTGCTCAGCATGTGCTCGCTCAGATCGCGCAAACACCGTTCCCGCAGGGGCTGGCAGCGCCCGCGCGTCCCGAGACCAGCGCGCCGGGCAAGTCCGCCGGGCGCAGCCTGAGCGTGCAGTTCGACAACGACGAGTTCGCCGGCCTCAACCGGCGCGACCGCTGGTATTCGCAGGCGTTCCGCATCCACTATTTCGCCGCTGCGACCGCCGACAGCTGGGCTGGCCAGGCGGCGCGCCGGTGGTGCGACTGGCAGGCCTGCGCGCCGGGTACCGATGCATCGCGCCGCTGGTCGCTGGGACAGAACGCCTATACCCAGAACGATCGCAATCTGCCCGCCGTCGACCCTTACGACCGGCCCACCGCGGGCTGGCTGTACGCGTCGGGCGCGCTGCTGCTCGAATCCGCCAGCGAAACGCGCATGCTCGAACTGCAGCTGGGCGTCATCGGGCCTGCATCGGGCGCCGAACGGTTGCAGAATCAGTGGCATAGCCTGCTGGGCGTCGACTCCGTGCGCGGCTGGTCCTCGCAGCTGCGCCCGCGCGCAGGCGTCCAGCTGCAGCTGCTGCAGGAGCGGCGCTACCCTCTGCTGGGCGATCGGCTCGACCTGGTCGGGCGTGCCTCATTGTCGATCGGCAGTGTGTCGGGACAGGCGTCTGTGGGCGCGGTGCTGCGCCTGGGCGATCGGCTCGCGGGAACCGCCACGGCTGCCGAAGCGCAGGCGGCCACCGGCCGGATCGCCAGCGGCGGGCTCTGGTCGGTGCAGGCCGGCGTGGCGCTGCGGGGGGTGGCCTACGACCGGCTTATCGATGGCCCCGCGTTCGGCTACGACCCGCAGGTGCGCCACGCGCCCTGGGTCGGGGAAGTGCATCTGGGCGCGACGCTGGCTCCGATGCCGGACTGGCATCTGCGCTTCGCGCTGATCCGCCGAAGCATCGATTTCGATTCGTCCGCGGTGGCCCAGGGGCGATTCAAGGCCCAGACCTTCGGCGTGATTCAGGCGTCGGTCGTCCTGCGCTGAGCCCGGCGCGGGCCCGCCGCAGCGGCGCCAAAGGTCGTGCGCAGCCACTCGGCCAGCAGCCGCGCCGGCTCGCGCATCGGCCGGCCCGGCCAGACCAGCCAGCAGCGCCGCCCGGCGTCCAGGCCGCGCCGGAACGGGATGACCAGCCGCCCGCGGCCGGCGGGTGGTCGGGCCACCGGCCCGGTGGTGTGGCTAAACAGGCCCGCCGCCGAATCCCGTCGGTCAGTCCGGCGCGGCCAGCCGGGCATGGTGCCTTGTCGTGGTGCCGAATCGTGCAGCGCTTGCCTGCGGGCCAGGTGTCGGTGCGCCGGTACTCGGGCGAGCAGACCGGATACAGGACGACCGGAAACAGCAGCTGGCACTGCAGCGGAGCCGGGATCGACACGGCCTCACGCACGGTCAGGTCGAAGGACTCGCGTTCGAAGTCGACCACGGCCGAATTGGCGTCGACCCGGACCTGCACCGACGGATGCTGGCGCGTGAAGGCGGGCAGGTGCGGCACCAGGCAGCGGGTGGCGAACGAGGGCAGGACCGAAATGCCCACCTCGTTGTGCTGGGGACGCAGCCGCTCGGCCGCGGCCGAGATGGCGCGCAGATGGCGGTGGGTCGCGGCGTGGAAGGCGGCCCCGGTGACGGTCAGGCCGATGCCGCGCGAACTGCGTTCGAGCAGACGTTGTCCCAGCCACTGCTCGAGCAGCTTGAGCTGCTGGCTGACCGCGCCCGGCGTGACGAAGAGCTCGTCGGCCGCATGGCGAACGCTCAGGTGCCGGGCGGTCGCATCGAAGGCGCGAAGCGCGTTCAGCGGAGGCAGTTTCATGGCGGGTCAGTCGCTGCGGGCGCGGCTCGGGGCGGCTGGTAGTTTAGAAAATCTCAACGATACGCTCAATCGAAATCGATTGTTCCGGCCTTGCCGGGCGAATACGCTGATGGTTCTGAATGCAAGGAGAACAGGATGAGAATCAGCACTTCGGCGATCGCGCTGGCCCTGCCCGCGGCCGCCACCATGAAGCTGGCCGGTGCTGCCGGGCTGCGGATCGAGGCACGCCAGGGGCGGCTGTGGCTGACTGAAGAAGGATGCCTGGACGACGTATTCCTGCGGCCCGGGCAGTGTTACCGCGTGCGCTCGGCGGCGTGGTGATCGAGGCCAGGGCGACAGCGTGGTGGCGCGTGGTCCGGGCGCCCAGGGCCCCCCCCCCGCCCGCCGGGGGCCCCCCCGCGGCCCCCGGCCCCCCCCCCCCCCCCCCCCCCCGGGGGGCCCCGGCCCCCCCCCCCCCCCCGCCCCCCAGGCGAACTTCAGCTGCGGCAGTGCTGCCCGCCGTCCACCGGCAGGCATACGCCGGTGATGAACTTCGCTTCGTCGCTGGCCAGGAAGACCGCGGCCATGGCGATGTCCCAGGGTTCGCCCATCTTGCCCATCGGACAGGCTTCGTCGCGCGCCTGCATCATCGCTTCGGTGCTGGCGTACTGACCTGAAATCTGCTGATGGATCAGCGGGGTGTTCATCAGTCCCGGCATGATCACGTTGGCGCGGATGCCCTGGCGTGCGTACTGCAGGGCCAGCCCGATCGTGAAGTGATTCAGTCCGGCCTTGCTCGCGTAGTACGAACTGTACGGATAGCCGGTGTAGCGGATCGCCGCGAGCGACGAGATGTTGACGATCGCACCCTTGCCCTGTTCGACCATCACCGGCAGCACTGCCTTGCAGGTGAGGAACGCGCCAGTGAGGTTCGAGCGCATCACGTGTTCCCAGCTCTCGATCGACTCTTCGAGCGGGCCGCCCATCGAGGTGATGCCGACGTTGTTGTGCAGGATGTCGATTCGCCCGCCGAACGCGGCGCGGGCAGCCGCCACCGCGGCATTGACCTGCGCAGCCTCGGTCACGTCGGCCAGGACCGCGACGGCCTGGCCGCCCTCGGCGTGGATCATGCGGACGGTTTCTTCGGCGGCGTCGCGGTTGTTGTCCACCGCCACCACCCGCGCGCCTTCACGCGCATAGGCCAGCGCGGTCGCGCGGCCATTGCCGATGCCGGGTGCGCAGCAGCCGGCGCCGAACATCAGTGCGACGCGCTGCTTGAGTCGATCAGCCATCGGAGAAGTCGCACTCAGACTGTGGCGATCGGGGTGGCGGGCGATCCTACCGCACCGGGCAGGCGCAAGGGCGGGGCGGTCAGCAGGAACCGGTTGCGGCCGTGGGCGCGCAGCCAGTCGGCCAGCGGGGTCAGGTGCCAGATCTCGCCCAGGTGGATACCCAGCTTGAACAGGCAGTGCTCGTGCAGCGGCAGCGTCGCACAGCAGCCCAGCAGGTGGCCCTTGCGCGCGGGCGTGGCTTCGACCGCGTAGTTGTCGGCGATCAGCACCGACAAACCGCTGTCGGTGATCCACTGCAGCAGCTTTTCGTCGCGGCCATCGAGCGAGGTGCAGCTGTGTTCGGCCGTATGCGCATCGGGCTGCTTGTTCATCTCGAGCAGCATCTGCGCGAAGCCGGTGTGCAGGCAGACCATGTCGCCGGTCTCCACCACCACCCGGTCGGCCTCGATCACGCGCATCAGCTGGTCGTAGCCCACGGCGATGTGCTGGCGGCCGAAATGCGCGTGCAGGTCGATCATGACCGCGCGGCCCTGCACGCCGTGCTCGGCCATGGTCTCGATGCCCAGCGCGCGGGCCTGGGAGCTGCCCTGCGCCAGCAGGCCTGAGGGCACACCCGCATCCTTGACATCGGACGGGCCGACGACATGCTCGCCGGGCTTGAAGCCGTTGTAATAGACCGGTTCGGGGAAGCCATCTGCGTCGGCATCGAACAGCTGGCCGACGTGCGCGAAGCTGTCCCACTGGGTGGAGTACTGCAGGTGCATCACCACCAGGTCGTCGCTGATCACGTCGGATGCGTCGGGGTCGTCCTGGAACAGCCGGTAGTTCATGTTGGGCCGGCCATTGCGCACGGTGGGCCGGACCACTGGCGGGTGGCGCCGCGGATTGAGCACGTTGCCGCCCGGAAAGTCGAGCGGCAGGCTCAGGCAGAACGTGATGCCTTCATGCACTTCGACCACCCCCTGGCGGACCTTCGCGGGGATGATCAGATTCATGCGGCCCTGCTGGTCGTCGGGGCCGAAGTCACCCCAGTTCGAGCCGGGCGGGCGCTGCTTCCAGCGCGGGTTCGAGGTCATTTCGGAGTCTCCCTGGAAACGGATGGGGCGCCTAGGCCGCCTGGCGCAACGGCGGCGCATCGAGCGCGCTGGGCGCCGGGGTTCGGCGCGAGCGCTGGAACAGCCAGATCACGATCACCACATTGACCAGGTTCCAGGCAATGCCATTGATGAACGCGGCCGAATAGGAGCCGGTGACATCGAAGATGCGGCCCGACAACCAGCCGCCCAGCGCCATGCCCAGCATGGTCGCGGTCAGCGCGATACCGACCCGCGTGCCTGCCTGTGCCGGCGCGAAATGCTCGCGCACGATGATCGCGTAGGCCGGAACGATGCCACCCTGGAACAGGCCGAACAGCCCTGCCACCACGAACAGCGAGCCCAGCGAATCGAAGGGCAGGAACAGCAGCAGGGCGATGCCCTGCAGCACCGATCCGATCAGCAGCGTGCGCAGCCCGCCGATGCGATCGCTGACCAGGCCGAAAACCAGGCGGCTCACCACCCCGCAGGCCAGCATCAGCGACAGCATCTGGGCGCCGCGGGCTGCGCCGAAGCCCAGGTCGCCGCAGTAGGCCACGATGTGAACTTGCGGCATCGACATCGCCACGCAACACGCAACACCCGCCACGCAAATGAGTGCCTGCGCGGTATTGGGGCTCAGGCCGAAGGGTCGCATCGGGTCTCGCGCGATGACGGTTGCGCCAGGGCGCGGCGGCGCGGCGACGAACGCCGGCGGCTTGCGCCGCAGCACCAGCGACAGCGGCAGCATGGTCATCAGACAGAAAATGCCGACGCCCTGGAAGGTTTCGCGCCAGCCGATGGTTTCGACGTAGTGCTGGATGATCGACGGCCAGATGGCGCCTGCCATGTAATTGCCGCTGGCGCAGATGGCGACCGCGATGCCGCGCCGGCGGGTGAACCACAGCGACGTGTCGGTGACCAGCGGCGCGTAGCTGGCCGCGCAGCCCAGCAGCCCGATCAGCGAGCCCTGTACCAGTGCGAAGGTCCACATCGAGGTGGTCTGGCTGGCCAGCAGGAATCCGGCCGACAGGGCGAAGGCGCCGATCACCGTGGGCACCATCACGCCGAAGCGGTCGGTGAGGCGGCCCATCAGCACACCACCGATGCCGAAGCCGATCATGGTGAGCGTGTAGGGCAGCGATGCGCCGGCGCGGGTGGCGCCGAATTCGGCCTGCACGGTGGGCAGAACGACCACCACCACGTACATGCCGCAACTGCCGATCGTCATCAGCGCGAGGTTCACCGCGAGACGAAGCAGCGGGTAGAGTTCCGGGTTGGTGCGCATGCCCGGACTATACCGGCGCATGGGTGTTCGCAGTTTCAGTTATCAATAATCTCGGAGACATATCAATGGGCCGACTGGCAGGCAAACGCGCGATCGTGACGGGCGCGGGCAGTGGGATCGGGCGGGCATCGGCGATGCTCTTCGCGGCGCAGGGCGCGCGCGTGCTGGCGGTCGATCGCAGCGAGTCGGTACATGAAACCGCGCAGGCGATCCGCGAGGCCGGCGGTCAGGCGGAGTCGATGACTGCCGACGCCGGCCTGGAGGCCGACGTGAAGGCGTATGTGGCGCGCGCCGTGCTGGCCTTCGGCGGCCTGGACGCGATCTACGCGAACGCCGGCATCAGTGGCGGCGCGGTGCCGCTGGAAGAGCAGACGCCGGAGCTGTGGATGGAGGTGCTGCGGGTCAACCTGATCGGCCCCTTCCTGGCCGTCAAGCATGCCTCGCCGGTGATGGTGGCCCAGGGGGCCGGTTCGATCGTCTGCACGGCCAGCGTGGCCGGATTGCGCGCCAACGCCGGCGGCCATCCGTACAGCGCCAGCAAGGCCGGCGTGATCAGCCTGGTGCAGACCAGTGCGAATTCGCTGACCGGCACCGGCGTGCGGATCAATGCCATCTGCCCGGGGCTGATCGAGACCGGCATGACCAAGCCCACTTTCGACTACGCGCGGGCGCGCGGCACCGGCGACAAGCTCGGCCAGCTCAACCCGCTGCTGCGCTACGGCCTGCCGGCCGAGATCGCGCACATGGCGCTGTTCCTGGCCAGTGACGATGCCTCGTACGTGAACGGCCAGGCGATCGCGGTCGACGGCGGGCTGAGCAGCACGCTGCCGTTCAAGCGCCGGCGCAGCTGACGCTCATCCCTGGAGCAGCGCCAGGGCGCCCGCTTCGTCCTCTGCCATCAGAATGATCCTTGACAGCGAAGCGACGTCGAACACTTCCTTGACCGGCCCACTGGCGCCATACAGGGCGAACTTGGCCTTCTTGCCGGCGGCCGCACGGGCGCTGCTGACCAGCATCCGGATGCCCATCGAGGCAATGAATTCCACTGCGCTGAGATCGACTAGCGTGCGGTGGTCGCTGGCAGCGACCACCGCGGCGAACCGGGCTTCCAGTGTGTCGACGGTACGAGTGTCGAGCCGACCGCTGAGTACCACGCGCTGGGCGTTGGTGCCCGTGGCGATCACTTCCATCTGCATGGCAAACACTCCCTGAGTGACGGCAAAAAGAACCGGCGGGCAATACCCGTGGGGTCAGCATGCCGGGGGAAGATGACAATGCCGTGTCGGGATGCTTCGCAGTTTTGGCGCCTGGTCAGCGGGTTGTCCACGCGCGATGGCCGCGGCGCGCCCAAAGGATCTGGAACGGATCGAAGGTCCCGCCGGCTTCAGTCATCGATGCACACTATCAGCGTGCCGCGCCGGCCGTCGTGGCTGTAGCGCATCGAGCGGGCGAAACTGCGGATCAGCAGCAGGCCTCGTCCGCCCACCGGGGTGTCGGTCAGGTCGGCGACGGGCTTCGGCTCTGGAAATGTCGTCGGGTCGAAGGCGGGTCCGTCGTGGCTGAAGCTCAGGCAGACCTCGCCCCGCCCGGCCTGCACATCCACATCGACCAGAGCGTGCGGGTCGCCGTGCAACGCGTGCATCCGCAGGTTGGTCATCCATTCCTCGAAGACGAGTTCGGTGCCGTAACGGGCCCGGTCTCCGACTGGGTTCGAGCGCAGGAATGCGAGCAGGGTCGTGCGTCCATCCTCGAGGGTGATGGCTCGACTGTCGATCTGCATTCGAAGCAGTCCGTTCACCCCTGGATGAGTGCCGCGGCGCCCGCTTCGTCGTCGGCGATCGGGATGATCTGCGAGAGCGATGCGAATTCGAAAACTTCCTGGACCGGGCCACGAGCCCCGTACAGCGCGAACTTGGCGTTCTTGCCGGCAGCGGCGCGCGCGCAGCTGACCAGCATCCGAATCCCCATGGAGGCGATGAATTCCAACTTTCCCAGGTCAACGACCGTGCGTTGGCCGGTGGCAGCAATGGCGGCTGAGAATCGGGCTTCGAGGCCATCGACGGCCCGGCTGTCCAGCCGCCCGGTGAGCAGCACGCGCTGAGTGTTTTCGCCGGTGGCTACCAGTTCCATATTCATCGCGATGACTCCCTGAGTGACGGCGCACGAAAATTCGGGCAATACCCGTGGGTCGACCATGCCATCGGTTTGTGACAGGTTCGTGTCGCGGCGCCGGCGCCGGGGCGCGCCGAACCGCCCTCAGCGCAGCCCGAACGTCAGCAGCGTGAAGTCGTCGTCGATACCTCCCGGCCGGGTCGTGCGCTTGACGGCCTCGAGCAGGCGTTTCGGTTCGCTGGCGGCGGGTCCGCGCCCGTCGGTCATCAGGCTGATGAATCCCGCCAGACGGCCTTCGCTGCCGTCGATGCCGCGTGTCTCGAACACTCCGTCGCTGAAAAGGTACAAGGTCGCATCCGGCGGGACGCTAGCCACGCCATTGACGTAATGGGCGTCATCGGCAATGCCCACGGGCAGGCCGGGTGTGCGCAGGGCGATGGGTTCCCGTTCGCCTGCCGCCCACAGGAAGGCCGGGTGATGACCGGCGGATGCGTAGCGAAGCTGGCGGTCCTGGGGGTCGTAGCACCCGTACCAGGCGGTGAAGAACATGCCGGCGCCGGCCTCGGAAGGGAACATCGTGTTCAGGCGCGTGAGCACGTCGGCAGGGCTGGAAAAATCAGTATGAGGCAGTGCATGCCGGGCGATCACGTTGAGCACGGCTACCGCGTGCATCGCCGAGCCGGCGCCGTGTCCGGACACGTCGATCAGGTAGCATTCGAAGCCGCCGTTTTCCAGGCGCCGATAGCCGAAGGCGTCCCCGCCCAGTTGCGTCGAGGGCAGGTAGACCCAGTGTGCGGTAATCGGGCCCTCGGCGATCGGCGCCGGCAAGATCGCCTCGACATAGCGCCGCGCATTCGCCACTTCGTCGGCGAGCGCTTCGGCCGCCTCGACTTCGCGGCGGTTGCGCCGTTCGTAGCGCAGCACGTGATGACCGATCTGGACCAGATCGCCCGGTGCGAGCAGAGTGACGTCCTCGATCCGGCGTCCTTGCATGAAGGTGCCGTTGATTGACCGGTTGTCCGACACCAGGACCGATCCCTGCAGGATCGCCACGCTGCAATGCTTGCGTGACATCTCATTGTCGGGGAGCACCATTTCGCACGGTTCGCTGCGCCCGATGGCGATGGGACGCTCGCCGATTTCGATCCGCCGGCCGGTCTGCTCGCCTTCGACGACGAGCAGGTAGTGCGCCGAATCGGCGTCCGAAGGCGCGCGGATCGGGCCTTGCAGGACGATCGTGTGGTCCGGCTGGTTGCGGGATGGATCGGGCGTGCTCAATTCGGGCTCCGGGTGCAGGCGACTTCAGGAGCAAAATTTAACAGACCGGGCCCCGCTGAATCGAGTTCCGCGAGCAGATGATGGTGATGCTCAACGCGGTCGGGCTGTCCCGGGCCATGCCATGGCCGCTAAAACCGCGCTGGCTCGACGCTTGCGTCGGACGGCCCTAGGACACGGGCTTGTAGCCGACCCGCCGCGTGGGAGTGAGCGCACCAAACTGCGGCCACGCCAGCAACACGCCCTCGCCGCGCAGCAGCCGCTGAAAGTCGGCCAGCAGCGCGGCATCGGCGCGAACCGCGCGCGGCGGCTGATTGCGCGACAGCGCGAAGGCCGCCAGCAGGCCGCACGCTTCGCCGATGCTCCACTCGGTGGCGTGTTCACGATAGGCGCCGTTGGTGACACGGGTGGTGCCGATGTTCTTGCAGGCGGGCAGCAGGTTGTCTACGCGAACGGGCAGCAAGGCGCCCAGCGGGATCTGAAACGGGTAGGAGTCGATGTCGACGGTGTTGCGCCCGCGGGTGCTGGGGTGCAGGTCGATGCGGTAGGCGCCGATGCCCACGCTGTCGAAGAACTCTTCAGCCGCCTGCCGCCCGGGGCGCGCGTTGACGCCGATGTGCTGTTCGAGCACGGTGAACTCGGCGCGGATGCGCCTGCCCTCGCGGTAATACGCCTGCTTGGCCAGGCCGTCGGTGGTGCCCAGTACATCGCCGCGCAGCCGCAGTCCGCGGTACCCGTGACCGCCGTCGTGGCGCGGCGCGTCGGTCTGCATCCAGTAGAAGAAGGCCAGGCTGAACTGCCGGGCCTCGTGCAGCGCACTCGCCGCGTCGGCCGGCGCCACGCCGACCACCGGCTTCTCCCAGTAATCCATCTGCGGCCAGTTGGCCAGCGTGATGTCGCTGGCATAGGCGCCCGCCCGGAAGTGCTTGCGCCAGGCGATGCGCCGGGCGTGCCAGAGGTCGTACAGCGAAGCTTCGTCGGTGTCCCCCACGAACAGCGGGCGTTCGCGCGGCAGATGAGTGACGAAGTCGCTCAGCGTCCAGCTGAACTGCGGACCGGGCCAGCACTCGAGCTGCAGCGTCTTCAGGCGATGATAATCGGCGGGCCGCTCGATGGTGTGGTCTTCGCCTGGCAGGTAGTCAGCGGCGAGGCACCAGGTCAGGGCCTGCTGGTCGAACGGGTCGGCCACGGCCAGCGCATGCGGCTCCTGGGTCTCGGACTGTGCCTCGGCGCCGAACACATGCTCGACGCCGGCCGCCTCGAGCACGTCGCCGATCTCGGTGGCGTCGATGAACAAGGCCGCGCGCAGCACCCGTTCCCGCCCCGAGTCCAGGTCGAGCACCGTCACGGCCGCGACACGATCGCCCCGGTTGTCCACGCGCAGCAGCCGATGGCGGCGCAGCACGCTGAGCCGGCCATCCGCCACGAAGGGTGCGAGCAGGGCATCGATCGCGGCCACCGCGACCCAGGGTTCGTGGCACAGGCTGCCCACGTTGCCCTGGCCTGGATTCAGGCACCACTGGCCACGCGCCTCGTCGGTCAGCGGCAGATGGCGCCGGTAGTGCTCGCGGATGCCCTGGCGCAGCGCGGCGTAACTTTGAGAGCCGGTGAGGTGTTCGATCCACGGATGCTCGTCGGGTGGCACGCCCTGCGCGGTGAGCTGCCCCCCCAGCCAGTCGAGTTCCTCGACCAGCACGACCCGGCGTCCGAGTCGGGCGGCCGCGAGACTGGCGGCCACGCCGCCAAGGCCACCGCCGATCACGACCAGGTCGCTCAGGGATTCGTCGGCCGGCGCGGGGTGGGGCGAGCTCATGGCGGCGTCCTGGAGGAGTGGCTGGATGTGATGGGCGGAGACGGGTGTTCGCTGACGGAAGCCGGCGTTGGCTGGTGGTCGGCGGCCGGTTCAGTTGGGCTGCAGACCCAGCCGCTTGATCGCGTCGCCGTAGCGCCGCGATTCGGTCTCGATCAGGCGCGCGAAGTCGTCGGCGCTGCCGCCCGCGGGCTCGACTCCCAGGCTGTCCAGGCGCGCTTTGACGTCGGGCAGTTGCAGGATCGCGTTGACTTCTCGGTTCAGGCGCGCGATGACCGTGGCCGGTGTGCGGGCCGGTGCCATCAGACCGAACCAGCCCGTCACCTCGAATCCGGGCTGACCCTGTTCGGCCACCGTGGGCACGTCGGGCAGCACCGCGGCGCGCACGCGCGAGGTGACCGCCAACGGGCGCAGCTTGCCGGCCTGGATGTGCGGCAGGGCGCTGGTCGGGATGTCGAAGCCGACGTCGACCTCTCCGGCCAGCAGGGCCACCAGAGCCGGTCCCGACCCCTTGTAGGCGATCATCTGCATGTCGATCTTCGCGTCATGCTTGAGGAACTCCGCGGCCAGGCTGGTGGTGGTCGCGCCGCCGCCGCCCGCGGCATAGTTCAGCTTGCCCGGGGCCTTGAGCGCCGCGCCGATCAGGTCAGCGAGTGAGCGGTAGGGCGCGCCGGCAGGCGCCACGATGACGACCGGAGTCGCGCCGATCCGGGTGATCGGGGCGAAGCTCTTTTGCGGGTCGTAGGGCAGCTTCGAATACAGCGCGCCGCTGCCCGCGTGGCCGCTGGTGACCAGCAGCAGGGTATGGCCATCGGGGGGCGCGCCGGCCACCGCCGCGCTGGCGATCGTGGCGCCGGCGCCGGGCCTGTTTTCGACCACGACCTGCTGGCCCAGCGTGCCCGACAGTTTCTGCGCGACCAGGCGGGCGAGGATGTCGGCCGAACCGCCAGGCGCGAAGCCGACCACCAGGGTGAGCGGCCGCGACGGATAGTCCTGGGCCAGAGCGCCGTGCGCGCCCGGCCATGCGGCGCAACCGGCAGCGCCGGCAATGACGAGACCACGAAGCAGGTGTCGGCGTAAGGGAGTCATGGAGGCGCTTTCGGTGAGTGGGGGCAGCTGCTGCGACCGTGCCGGGCGCTGCGCGCCATGACACTAGTCGCGGCGGGGCCATCGATCAAATACCATTCGATGGGAAATCCATAACATCAGGTTATGCACTGCGCTGACGCTTGGCGCACCTTGACCGCCGGAGTGCTCGCATGAATCTGCGCCAGATCGAAGTTTTCCGAGCGGTGATGCAGGCCGGCAGCATCACCGGCGCCGCCCGGCTGCTGCACGTCTCTCAGCCCGACGTCAGCAGGCTCATCCGGCATCTCGAGATCCAGCTGGGCGTGACGCTGTTCGAGCGCCGCGCCGGCCGTGTGCTGGCCACCGGCGAGGCGGGCACGCTGCATGCCGAGATCGAACGCGTCTACCGCGGCGTGCAGCACGTTCGGGATGTCGCGGCCCACCTGCGTTTCGGCGGGCACGGCGCGCTGCGGGTGCTGTCCAGCGCCAATACCGCGCTGCAGCTGGTGCCGCGGGCGATCGCCCGGCTGGGTGCGCAGGCGCCCGGGTCGCGGGTTTACTTCGAGACCCTGCCGACACGCGAAATCATCCGGCGGCTGGTCGCGGAAGAGGCGGACCTGGCCATCTCCAGCGCCCCGATCGATCACCCGGCGCTGGACGCCCGGCCGATCGGCGAGTGGTCGCTGATCTGCGCGCTGCCGGCGTCGCACCCGCTGGCCCGGGCGCGCCGGCCGCGGCTCGAACACGTCCTGCGCGAACGTCTGATCGTCTACAGTCCGCAGGCGCCGCAAAGCGGCGACATCGAGCGCTGGTTGTCGCAGCACGGCATTGCCCGCAATGTGGCGGTCGAGGTGCGCTCGGGTTATTCGGCTTGCGCGATGGCAGCCGCCGGCGCCGGTTTGGCGTTCGTCGATGACCTGTCGGCGCGGGCCCATCGGCCGGAAGGTTTGAAGTTCCTGGCGGTGCCCGGCGCGCCGCATTACCCGGTGTACGGGGTCAGCAACCGAAACTGCCCGGTGTCGGCGCTGGGCCGCCAGTTGCTGGACCGGATTGCGGCGGGGCTGGCGGTCCTGCAAGACCAGCCGATCGTGCGCGCCAGCCTGCTGCCGTGAGCGGCTGCGCGGCGCCGTTCACCACATCTGGCGCAGCCGGGACGCGATGTCGGTGGGGCTGATCGCGTCGAGCGTCGATGCGCCCGCAGCGGCCGCCGGATCGGCGGCGGCAGGCGAGCCGGTGCCGGTCGGGCCATTCGGGCCGTCCGGGTGGCGCTCGAAGGTCCCGGGCACCCGAAGCTCGAGACAGTCCATGACCGCCGGCGTCAGGAAGCGGCTGCGCGCGCCCAGCACATGGTCGGCCCCCAGGCGCGGCTGGCCGGTGACGTAATAGCGCTGCGGCTCGATCAGATGCAGCGAGTCGCGCGCGCGGGTCATGGCCACGTACAGCAGACGCCGCTCTTCTTCGATGCCGGCCGCCTTGCCGGTGGCGTACTCGTTGGGGAAGTTGCCGTCGGCCACATTGAGCACGAACACCGTATGCCATTCGCGGCCCTTGGCCGAATGCACCGTCGAGAGCTCGAGATAGTCTTCGTCGCGCAGCGCGTCGTCCGACAGGTCGCCGCTGGCCTGCGGCGGATCGAGCGCCAGTTCGGTGAGAAAACGCTCGCGGCTCGGGAAGCGGGCGGCCATGGCAGCCAGTCCGTCGAGGTCGGTCATGCGCGCCGCCGGGTTGTCGTAGCGCTCCGGCAGCAGCGGTTTCAGCCAGTCGACCACGGGGCCGAGTTCATGGGGCCAGCGGCTGTCGGGCGATGCGAGGGCCGTCATCAGGTCGACGAACGCCGGCCAATGCCCGGCACTGGCTGCCGGTGCGGCAATGCCGGCCAGCGCCGCGAACGCCAGCGGCTGGCCGGCGATCAGTTCCAGGCAGCGCCGGGCGTGCGCGGGGCCAAAACCAGGCATCAGCTGAAGCGCGCGGAACGCGGCCACCCGATGCGAGGGACGATCGGCCCAGCGCAGCACCGCCAGCAGGTCCTTGATGTGCGCGGCTTCGAGGAAGCGCAGGCCGCCGTGCTTGACGAACGGGATGTTTCGCCGGGTCAGTTCGATTTCCAGGAAATCGCTGTGCTGAGCACTGCGAAACAGCACGGCCTGACGTTTCAGGGCGATGCCCGCTTCGCGCTGGGCCAGGACTTGTCCGGTGATGAAATCGGCCTGTTCGCGTTCGTCGAGCACGCACACCAGGCCGGGTCGCTGGCCGGCACTGCGCCGGTTCGCGACCAGGGTCTTGGGATATTGGCGAACGCTGTCGGCAAGCAGCGCATTGGCCGAGTCGAGCACCGGCTGCAGCGACCGGTAGTTCACATCAAGCGTGATGCGCGCGGCCGGCGGCACGTACTGCTGCGTGAAGCCCAGAATGTTCTCGACCGCCGCGCCGCGAAACGCGTAGATCGATTGCGCATCGTCGCCGACCACGAACACGCCGGCGCCGTCAGGGCGCAGGCGGTGCACGATGAGGGCCTGCAGCCGGTTGGTGTCCTGGTATTCATCGACCAGCACGTGGTCGAAGCGCTCGCCCATGGCGCGGGCCAGCGCCGGTTCGGCCAGGGCGGCTTCCCACCACAGCAGCAGGTCGTCGAAATCGAGCACTCCATCGGCCTGCTTGCGGGCGACGTAGCGCCCGAACAGCTCGGCCAGCGAATCGTGATGGTCCTTGCACCACGGATACTCGTCGGCGATGACCTGGGCCAGCGAACCGCCGGTATTGACCTGCCATGAATGATGGCCAGGCAGTGCGTAAGTGTCCTTGCGGAAACCGCGCGTCGCGGCGGCCAGGCCGAGTTCTTTCTCGGCAGGGTGTCGGATCAGGTCGGCGCTGTCGGGGCGGTCAAGCACGCCGAAGCCGGGGGGCAGGCCGATGGCCGCGGCGTACTGGCGCAGCAGGCGCGCGCCGATCGAGTGGAAGGTGCCGGACCAGGGCAGCAGGTGGCGGGCCGATCCGCCCTGGTCGCCCCGCAGCAGCAGGGCAGCCCGGTGGGTCATTTCCTGGGCGGCCCGCCGGCTGAAGGTGAGCAGGAGAATTCGCGTGGGGTCGACCCCATGGGCGACCAGGTGGGCCACCCGATGGGCGAGGGTGGCGGTCTTGCCGGTGCCGGCGCCCGCGATGACCAGCAGCGGCGGCGCCATGAAGCGGCCCGCGATGACCTGGCCCCACTGAGCCGCCTGGCGCTGACGCGGGTTCAGGCCGGCATGGAGGTCGGTGTCTGTGCCGGCGAGGGCCGACGCGCGCGTGTCATCCAGCGCTGTGGGATCAAGGGGCGCGGGCGCGAGATCTTGCGGATGCATCGCGCCGAGTTTACGCGATCCGCTGTCTATCCATCCAGCGGGCGCGGCTCGGCGGGCGGGGCGTCAGTTCGACTCCTTGATCAGCCGGCCGCTCATCGCCTGCAGCGGGCGGGCGTTCATCGGATACAGGCGCGAGAAGATCGCGATCTGTTCGGCGGTCACCCTGGACCGGGCCCTTCATCACCATCCAGAGCACGCCTTCGCCGCACGGCAAGAAGTCAGCGATCCCAGCGTAGGTGTAGTAGTGGCGGTGATTGGTCAGCAGCAAGACCGAGAGGTCGATCTGGGCGGTGCCGCCGATCTCTTCGCCGCGCTCCAGGGGCAGGTTGTTCCAGACTGTCTGGATCATCGGGTGCGCCTGGCCACGGTCCATCAGCACGGCGATGACCGCCAGCCGGCCGCCCTCGGGTCCTTGTGCATGGCGTGGGCGACCATATCGCAGGAATTCGCCCGTCGACGCGTTCCTCGGCCGGGCGATGGAAGTGGAACTGGACCAGCTCGTACCTGACGGCCCATGATCGTGATGGCGTTGCCGCTGTCCACGTTC
>JADJVQ010000078.1 GCA_016710525.1 Burkholderiaceae bacterium | reverse complement strand
ATGCAGGCCGACATGCGCACTTTCGGTCGAGAACGAATGGCAGTGCTAAAATCATGGATGCCCATGCCAACATCCCCATCGCCGGCTGCGAAATCGCGCACTTCGAGGACCAGAAAGCCCTAGTCGTCGAACGCTTCGACCGCACGCGATCGACGGACGGCAGCTGGATCATCCGCCTGCCCCAGGAGGACATGTGCCAGGCCACGGCAACCTCGCCGCTGCGGAAATACCAGTCCGACGGCGGCCACGGCATCGCCCGGATCATGGCGCTGCTGCTGGGATCGGACCACGCCGAGCGGGACCGCAAGACGTCTCTTCAAGACCCAGATCATTTCTGGGTGCTGGCCGCCGGCGATGGCCATGGCAAGAACTCAGCATCGCCCATCTGCCCGGCGGCCGCTACCGTGCCACGCCGATCTACGACGTGCTGTCCGCCCATCCGGTGATCGGCACGGGGAAGACGCAAATTTCGCCGCGCAAGGTCAAACTCGCCATGGCCGTGCGCGGAAGCACCAATCACTACCTGATCGAGAAAATCCAGCGACGCCACTGGATCGCCCAGGCGCAACAGGTCGGCCTCGGTGCCCTCGCGGCGGAGCAATTGATAGCGGAAGTCATCGAAGCTACAGCGGGCGTGATTGCGGAAGCCGGCCGGCGATTGCCGGATGACTTTCCGGCGGATCTGGCGGACGCGATTTTCGAGGGCATGAGAAAGCAGAGCGCCAAGCTGAAGAACATGCAATGAAGCGCCGTATCGCCGGCGCCGACTTTTCAGGAAACTCCGGGCCCCGTGGGGTCGGCGTCACCTCGCAAAGTCAATTCACTCTGACCCCAATGGCTCCGATGCTGCGGCAATGGTTTCGGCGCAGACCAGTTCAGCAATTGAGGCATTGCTGAATGGACCGAAGAGAGAGAAGCTGATCGAAGATATGGCAAGAGCAATACTTCACAGGCATGATGCGCTGGATTATTCGCATCGCCTCCTGGAACAATTCACCATCGGCTTTACCGCCTGAACCGGACCGGAAACGAAACAAATGAACAAAGACCAACTCAAGAAACTCGAAGCCGACCTGTGGAGCGCTGCCGACAAGCTGCGCGCCAACTCCGACCTGAAGTCCAGCGAATACGCCACGCCGGTACTTGGGCTGATCTTCCTCAAGTTCGCCGACAACAACTACCGCCGCCACGAAGCGGCAATCCACGCCGAATACAGCAAACTCAAAGGCACCCGGCGCGAGAAGAAAATCTCCGACATCGCCATCGAAAAGTGCGGCTTCTACCTGCCCGACCATGCGCGCTACGAGCACCTGCTGAATCTGCCGGAAGAGAAGAACATCGCCAAGGCACTCAAGGAGGCGATGAAGGCCATCGAGGAATACAAGCCCGAACTCGAAGGCGTGCTGCCCAAGGACGAATATGCCGCGTTGACGCGCACCGACAAGACCATCCCGCAGCAGTTGCTGCGCACCTTCGCCGATATTCCCGCCGATGCCACCGGCGACCTGTTCGGGCAGATTTACGAATACTTCCTTTCCGAGTTCGCCCGCAGCGAAGGCCAGAAGGGCGGCGAGTTTTTCACGCCGCGCTCCGTGGTGCGCCTGATGGTCGAGATCATCGAGCCGCACGGCGGCAAAGTGTTCGACCCCGCCTGCGGCTCCGGCGGCATGTTCGTGCAGTCGGCCCAGTTCATCGCGGAACACCGCAAGGAGCTGAAAGGTTCGGAGAGCGGCGTGTATGTCTGCGGCCAGGAAAAAACGCGCGACACCGTCAATCTCGCGAAGATGAACCTGGCGGTCAACGGCCTGCGCGGCGAAATCAAGCAGGCCAACACCTACTACGAAGACCCGTACCAGAGCTTTGGCGCATTCGATTACGTCCTCGCCAATCCCCCGTTCAACGTGGACGACGTCAGCCTCTCCAGCGTGGAGAAGGACAAGCGCTTCAACACCTACGGCATCCCGCGCAACAAATCGAAGGTGAAGAAGGCCGACGAAGGCAAGGAAACCGTGCCCAACGGCAACTACCTGTGGATCAGTCTGTTCGCCACCTCGCTCAAGGCGAAAGGCCGCGCCGCGCTGGTCATGGCGAATTCGGCATCTGATGCGCGTCACTCCGAAGCCGACATCCGCCAGACGCTGATCGAGCAGAACCTAATATACGGGATGCTGACGCTGCCCTCGAACATGTTCTACACCGTCACGCTGCCGGCCACGCTGTGGTTTTTCGACAAGGCCAAGACCGACGACAAGATCCTGTTCATCGACGCGCGCAACATCTTCACCCAGATAGACCGCGCCCACCGCGAATTCAGCGAAGAACACATCCAGAACATCGCCATCATCAGCCAGTTGCACAAGGGGCGACGCGAAAAATTCGTGCAGCTCATAGACCGCTATTTTGCTGCGGGCATGGAACGGCTGATCGAGAACAAGGCGAAGGTCGAACCCGTTTCGGCGCAACTGCTTGAAGTGCTGGACGACACAGGCGGCAAGCAGGCCGTGGGCGAGCTAGTCCAGCAATGGACGGGGCTGGCCAAGCTTAAGACCCACTATGCGCAATATCAGGAAAAGCATGCGGATGAAACGGCGCTGGACAAGAAGAACAAGGCACAGCAACAGCTACGCGAGGCCTTCGATCCATTCTTCGACGCGCTACACGAAGGCTTGAAGCGACTGGACAAGGTCGTGCGCCAGCACGAGAAGCAGCACGCGTCACGGGTGCAGGCTGAAGGCAAACGTAACACGACAGATCGCAAGACCAATGCACTCAAGGGCGCGTTGGAGGCGCTTCACACCGAGGTAAAAAGCGCTGAGAGCTTTTATCGGCACATCCACTGGTTGCAGGAACGCTTCCCCAAGGCGGAATACGAAGATGTCACTGGCCTATGCAAGCTCGCCAGCCCAGCGGACTTGAAGGAGCAGGAATATTCACTGAATGCAGGGCGCTATGTTGGTGTAGTAATCGAAGAGGACGGGAAGACTGAGGAGGAATTCATCGATGAACTCCTGAGCCACCGAGAGGAACTACTCTCTCTTTCACGATCGGCCGCTGTTGTTGAGCAGGTCACCCTGCAAAACATTAGTCTAATTACTGGTGAATCATGAGCGGCTGTCCTTGGCCATTGAAGCGCTTTGGAGACTTGTATCTTGCTCCATCGCGCAATGGAATTACTCGACCAGGTGCTGTACGTGGAACGGGATACAAGATGATCAACATGGGTGAGCTATTCGCCTATCCAAGATTGTTTGACCCCGACATGGAGCGAGTTAAGCTCAGTGAGGACGAAAAAGCGACGTTCAACGTCTTGCCACTGGATCTACTATTCGCGCGCCAATCTTTGGTTGCCGAGGGAGCTGGAAAGTGCTGCATTGCCCTGAAGGTGGAGGTGCCTACGACATTTGAGTCACATCTTATTCGCGTCCGTCTCGACCCATCTCAATGTGATCCGCTTTTCTATTTTTACTTCTTCAAGTCAGGAACGGGCTATGGCGCAATCCAGACCTTAGTAAATCAAGTGTCGGCCGCTGGTATTCGAGGATCGGACTTGGCAAAGCTTAAGGTTTTGTACCCGCCTCTCGATGTCCAGAAAAAGGCCGCAGCGATTCTTTCGGCGTATGACGATCTGATCGAGAATAATCAGCAGCGCATCGCACTACTGGAAGCAATAGCAGAGGAACTCTACCGCGAATGGTTTGTCCGCTTGCGATTCGCCGGGTATGGCAAGGTGAAGGTGATTAAAGGGGTGCCGGAAGGATGGAGCTTTGATAAAGGGGCGACATTTTTTGGTTTGGTGAAAGGCAAATCCTATGCAGGCGAAGAACTGACTGAAGACACAGAGCACATGCCCTTCGTCAATCTAAAATCCTTTAATCGCGGTGGAGGCTACCGCGAAGATGGATTGAAATATTATTCGGGACGATACAAGCCAGAACAGGTAGTTCGCCAGAATGATGTCGTGATGGCCGTTACGGACATGACCCAAGACCGTGCCGTTGTTGGTCGAGTCGCGCGTATGCCCAATTTGGGGAAGAAAGGCGCAGTCATCTCACTTGATACTGTAAAGCTCGTCCCAAAGAACATTAACAAGACCTTTTTGTATGCGTACATGAGGCATTCAGGTTTCGCCAATTTCATCAAAGAGTTTGCCAATGGCGCGAACGTTTTGCATTTGAAGCCAGATCTAATACCGCAGCAGAAAATCGTCATTCCAACTGAACAACTTCAGAATCGATTTGCGGAGATAGTTGAACCTATATATGCGGAAATAGACGCGCTGGGTGAGTCCAACGGCCATTTGATGAAAATGCGCGACGCACTCCTCCCGCGCCTCGTTTCTGCCAAGCTCTCAGTTAGCAATCTCGATATCCGGTTTCCGCCCAGCATGGTGGAACGAGTTGGACCCTAAGTAGCCGTTCATGCCTAACTTCATTTCCGAAGACCAGATCGAGCAGGCGCTGGTGCAGAAGCTCCAGCACCTGCACGGCTTCGATACGCTCGACTGCTACACGGAGAATGCGGAAAACCTGAATGACGGTTCCAGCCGCGCCGACAAGCGCGATGTGATTATGGTGGATCGGGTGAGGGAATCTGCAATCCTCCTGAACCCGGACATCCCGCAGCCAGCCATCGAGGATGCGCTAGAGAAACTGCTCGACCGGCGGCAGGCGATGACGCTGATCGCCGCGAACCGCGAAATCTACGGACTGCTGCGCGACGGCATACCGGTGGAATTCGACAATGCCCAGGGAAACAGGCAACAGGAGCGCCTACGGCTGCTGGATTTCAACGAGCAGAAGAACAACCGCTACCTGGCCGTCACCCAGCTCTGGATCAAGGGCGAGCGCGGCTTCCGCCGGCCGGATGTGCTGCTTTACGTCAACGGCATTCCGCTGGTGTTCATCGAGCTGAAGAATTCGAACGTCAAGCTCCGTAACGCCTATGACGACAACCTGACGACCTACAAGGCGGAGATTCCGCAGCTTTTCCTGACCAATGCCTTTTGCGTGCTGTCCAACGCCATTGAGACCAAGGTGGGCAGTATCACGGCGGAGTGGGAGCACTTCTTCAACTGGCTGCGCGCGGATGACGAGAAGCAGAAGATCGACCGCGCCGCGATTCGCAAGAACGGTACCAGCCTGGAAGGCGTGATCGAGGGCCTGCTGCCCCGGCGCCGGCTGCTCGATTATGTGGAGAACTTCATCCTCTACTACAAGGGCAGCCAGAAGATCATCGCGCAGAACCATCAGTTCATCGGCGTGAACCGCGCCTACGAGAACTTCCTCAGGCGCGAGGAGTTGGCCGGCAAGCTCGGCGTGTTCTGGCACACGCAGGGCTCGGGCAAGAGCTTCTCGATGATTTTCTACGCCCGCAAGATCTTCCGCAAACAGACCGGCAATTTCACCTTTGTGGTGGTGACCGACCGCGACGATCTGGACGGCCAGATCTACCGCAACTTCCTCCATACCAACACCGTGACCGAGGCCGAAGCCGCACAACCCAAGAACAGCGAGGAGATGCGCAAATTCCTCGGGCAGAACAAGCGCCTGGTGTTCACCCTGATCCAGAAATTCCGCTGGGACAAGGGTCGGACCTATCCCGAGCTTTCGGCGCGCAACGACATCATCGTGATCGTGGACGAAGCGCACCGCACGCAATACAAGTCGCTGGCGGAGAACATGCGCAAGGGCTTGCCCAAAGCGCAATACCTGGCCTTTACCGGCACGCCGCTGCTCGGGCGCGAACGCAAGACCAATGCGTGGTTCGGTGGCTACGTGTCGGAATACAACTTCCAGCAGTCCATGGACGATGGCGCGACGGTGCCGCTGTTTTACGAGAAGCGCGTGCCGGAGGTGCTGATCCAGAACGAGGGGCTGAGCGAGGAGTTCTACGAGATTCTGGAGGACGAGAATCTGGACGAGGCGCAGCAGGCCAAGCTGGAAAAACGCTTTGCCACGGAGGTGGAAGTCATCAAGCGCGATGACCGGCTGGAGAAGATCGCGCGGGACATCGTCTATCACTTCCCCCGGCGCGGCTATCTGGGCAAGGGGCTGCTGGTGGCGGTGGACAAATTCACCGCCGTGAAGATGTACGACAAGGTGCAGGCGCAGTGGAAAGCCGCCCTGAAGGAACTGGTGGGGCGCATCGGCAAATCGACCAACGACATCGAGAAAGCGCGGCTGAAGAAGATCGTCGCCTACATGCACTCTGTCGAAATGGCAGTGGTCATCAGCGAAGACGCGGACGAAGTACAGAAATTCGCCGCACAGAAGCTGGACATCAAGCCGCACCGCGAGCGCATGAACCGGCTGGATGCGCATGGGCACGACATCGAGTACAACTTCAAGGACCCGGAACATCCGCTGCAACTGGTGTTCGTCTGCGCCATGTGGCTGACGGGTTTTGATGCGCCCACGCTGTCGACGCTGTATCTCGACAAGCCGATGCAGGGGCATACCCTGATGCAGACCATCGCCCGCGCCAACCGTGTTACGTCGTGGAAGATCAACGGGGTCGAGAAGCGCAACGGCGAAATCGTGGATTACTACAACGTGTTCCGCAGCATGAAGCTGGCGCTGAAGGACTACGCGCAAGGCGGCGACGAGATCGATCCTCCTGTCAGGGAAAAGTCGGAGTTGTTCCGCTTGCTGGACGATGCGGTGGAACAGGGTCTGGCGTTCTGCCACGAGAAGGAAGTTGCCTTGCGCGAGGTGCTGGGCGGTGAAGATGTTTTCAAGAACATCGGCCTGTTCAATGTATTCGCCGACACCTTGCTGGCAAACGACGAATGGCGCAAAGCTTTCAATGTGTATGAGAACACCATTACTTCGCTGTACGAGGCATGCAAGCCGGAGATCATGGGGCGCGGCAAACAGGACCGGGTGCGTGAAGTCGCTGCATTCCAGTATTTGCGCGGCGTGATTGACAGCCTGATCGAGCAGAAGGACATCGACGCGATCAGCCTGAGGATTGCCGAGCTGCTCGACGAGAGCGTGGTGGTGAACGACGCCGAGGCATTCAAGGCGCGGCAATACAGTGCGGAATATCAGATCATCAAGAAGGGCAAGACCTGGGACCTAAGCAAGATCAACTTCGACAAATTGCGCGAGGAATTCAAACAGGCAACTTATAAGCACATCGAGATCGCCGACCTGCGCGCCTTCCTGCAGCACAAGCTGGAGTTAATGTTGCAACAGAATGCGACGCGTACCGACTTTGCCCAGCGCTTGCAGCAGATCATCGATACCTACAATTCCGGTGGTTCTTCCACGGAGAACTATTACGAAGACCTGATGAAGTTCACCGAGGATCTGCACGCAGAGGATGAGCGGGCTATTCGCGAGGGGCTGACTGAAGATGAGCTGGAAATCTTCGACTTGCTGACGAAAGACAAAATGACGCAAGAAGAGACACAAAAGGTCAGGCTGGCTGCCAAGTCCCTGCTGCATCGCTTGCTGGAAGAGCAGCCCAAGGTGCTGGTGCAGGATTGGTACAAGGATACGCAGACCAAGAAGTTGGTGCGTTCCGCCGTCGAGCAGGTGCTGGACGCCAAGCTGCCGGAAAGCTACGACCGGGTGCTGTTCCGGGAGAAATGCGACAACGTGTTCTACCTGATGATCGACTACGCGAGCCATGGCCGGAAGTGGGTGGCTTGATTCTTTTTGGCAGCTTGAAGATGGCTGCTACTTTGGCCGAACAACCGCCGTACCACCAGAGCCGACTTTCTCAGGCGCGGCAAAACAAAAGTCTGCACCGAACGGCGCGGGCCTTTGCTTAAATCCAATGCGGCCAGAGCCATTTCACAAAGTCAAATCACCCTGACCCGTTTAATCCGGGCGGCGGCCGGCGGTGGGGGAGGCTAGGGGGAGACTGGGGCTGAGGCCGGCCTGATGATTGCATTGCCTCGCTTCTGACTTCAATTCGAGCGACTGGTACTCGGCTATTGCTACGGTTTGAGAGCTTCAAGTCGGACGGCAGCATTGAAGCAGACTGCTGACCATTGAAGCTTCGCAATGCCGAAGGTCAGCTCTCTGACGGACCATGTTCTTTGAGTTCGGAAAACTTGCCTGCCATCGTCGGGTTTCCCCGCGTCAGCTTTTTGATCGTGACATCCTGGGCCTTGTCGTTCGCAAGACGAAGGTTCCGATTGGTGCCGAGCAAAGCATCCTTCGTCTTCTGCAGGTGATCGATCGACTTGTCGATCTCTTCGATCGCAGTTAGGAAGTGCCTGGAGGCAAGGTCGTAGTTCTTCCCGAATGCGGTCTTAAACGTCTCAAGCTCGCTTTCGAAGTTCGTGATGTCGATGTTCTGCGCCTTCACGAGCGCAAGCTCCGACTTGTACTTGAGCGAGTTCATCGCTGCATTCCGCAGCAGCGTGATGATTGGAAGAAAGAACTGCGGTCGGACGATGTACATCTTCGGGTAACGGTGGAACACGTCGACGATCCCGGTGTTGTAGAGCTCACTGTCGGGCTCGAGCAGGGAGACCAGAACCGCGTACTCGCACCCCTTCTCGGTCCGATTCTTGTCGAGTTCCTTCAGGAAGTCTTCATTCTTGTTTTTCGTGGTTGTGCGATCGCCCTCGTTCTTCATTTCGAACATGATCGATACAATCTCGGTGCCAGCCTCATCCGAGTCGCGAAAGATGTAGTCGCCCTTACTGCCAGTCCGCGCGTCGTTGTCCTTCTCAAAATATGCCCTCGGAAACGCCGTCGCTCGAATGCGGTTGAACTCGGTCTCGCAGTGCTGCTCGAGGGTTTCGCCAACCATCTTGGTCGACAGGCGTACCTTCATATCCCGGAGGCGCTCGATCGCGTCATCGCGATCCTTGATCTGCGTTTCGTACTTGTCCTTGAGCGACTTCTCAGCGAGCTGCTTTTCTAGCTCGGTTCGCTCGAGGCAATTCTTTAGTTCGTCGCGCTCCTTCTCGACCGCACTAACTGCCTCAGTGACCGCCAGCTTCTGCGCGACAATACCGGCATCAAGTCTGGCCTTCAGCTCCTGTATCACGGTGTCCTTCATCGCGGCAGCCCTCTGCAGTTCACTGGCGAGTCTAGTCGTGGCTAGTTCGACAGCATTCAGCTTGTCCTGCTGGGCCAATTCCATTCGCTCGTGCAGTTGCCTTTCGAAGTCCTTGTCGCGAACCTGCTTCAGGATGGCCGCGTACCCAGCCTCGTCGATCTTAAATGCCTTCCCGCAGTGCGGGCAGATGATTTCATGCATGTCTAATTACCTTGCCTATACGCACGAGGAGAAAAGATTAGCTCTTAGATGACCAGCCATTTCTTACGGAGGGGTTCCGCATGATGTAGGAATTAAGCCCATCACCAGCGTCTGCAAGTGGTTTCATTGCGTTAATGTGTGCTTGCCCGATTTTTGACGCTCTGTATTCGTAAGTCTTACCGTCTTTAAATCGAACCCTTATATAGTCATCGCCGTATTCGTAGGCCGATATCCCAGAGTCACCATTTATGTCTTTATATACCTTCATGATCAGCATCTTTCGTGGTTATGGAAACAGAAGCAAAGCCTGCGATAAATTGCGTACGTCATATCTGATAGAAAAATTAGTTTGATGGTCTGCATCAAATTGATTAACTAAATTGTCGGTGCGACCATCAGAATCCATGCTTCCAGCGCATACGGGATCTCGGTTAGCGACGTGCGTTCCACCAACGCGTCAGCCGCGCCCAGTAGCCAAGGCTTTGCTCACGGAAATACGCGTCGCGACGCCGTATCTCCTCCCTGCGTCCATAGAGTACCTCGGCTTCAGTCAAGGCGAGCGCCCAAACTACAAATCCGCGTTTGATGTAGTAGTGCGATCGACATGGCTTTTGCCAGTTGCCGATCGACGGATAGAGGCTGGGGCCTTGGCGTCCATTGGTGAATTGCCAACCCAACGGGCCCAACTGCGTGCGTATCTTCTCGCCGCAGCCACAGGCACACAGATGAGCGGCCGTATGATATTTCTTTGAGACGTAGAGCACGCCCGGTTCCAGTGCCGACGGCATGAACTCGACGAGTTCTAGTCGCATTTGATCAATCTTCATCGGGGACCAGCAACGAAAGGTTATCCAGCGTTAAGAGCAATTGATTCGACTGTTCCGGTCCCGCATAAAGCCCGCGAATCTGCTTGAAACGGAGCACGGCCAATGCAGCATTCAGGGCGTTAAGCTCACCGATTTGGATATTGCTCTTGTAAACGTCGTCCGGCGGATCGGTCTCCGGCACATAGCATTTGCGCCGGACCATCTGACCGTAGTCGCGGGGGAAGTAAGTTGTTCGCACGGTTCCGCTAATCGGCCCACCACGTCGCTTCAAGCCCATCCCTACGTCGATGAACGGAATGTTTTTCGCGATTAACAAGTCGATGATGCGCTTGCGCGAGCTTCCTTTGTCGACCGCCACGAACGCGAAGGTAACACCATCTAGCTCCGCGGCCGACGTCTCGTCAATGAACAGCGGCCTGATGGTAAGCCCGTGGCGAAAATTTTCGTAGCGCTTCCTGTAAACCTCGGCCTTGGATTGCCGTAGTTCAGCGCCTTCCTCCACATTCAGGTGACCTGGTGAACGAAAGGCGTTATGCACGAAAAAGCTATCTGGATCGAAACCGCGGATTTCTCTAACAGGGGTCTTCACCATGAAGTCGAGCACATAACCGCCGCTTCCACCCAGACCAATGATCGCGATGACGTCATTTTCGAACAGCTTAGCTAGATCCGATATCTCGGCCCGGCTGGTCAACGTGTCGCGTAGTTTGAAAACCGAGTTTGACGTTTCCTCTTGGTATTCGCGAAAAGTATAGGGGCTGACCCCGAACCGCGCCATCGCGGGCCCGCATACCATCGCGACGTAGCTCTCGATCTTTTCGAAGTGATCGAGATAGTCGCGAAGCTGGCCGTTCTCCTTGGGCTTATGCGAAAAGCTCTGCTTTACCATGATGTCTGAACAACTTTCGCTCAGGCTTAGCGTCGCCTCCCCCCCGCCCAAGCCGCGAACGACGTTACCGTCGAGCCCAAACGGGCGCGGCGCCGCAAAAAAGATCTGGTGATTTTCTGGGCGAATTCTGGTCTGATCCTCCAAAACCAGCTTCCCCACGAACGCCGACCACTGTAATTGCCCCGCGGAATCGAGATAGGGAATGTCCCGTACGACCAAGTAATTGCTATCGATGGTCAGGGCATAGCCTTTTTCTAGAAGCCGCTGCAGGTCCGGATTATGACTCGCCAGTGTCTTTAACATAGAACACCATTCCTTCCTTCACTTTGACTGAGCCACCTGGAGATAGCACGCCAGTCTTGTCACCGTGTGCCCGCTCATATGTCACTGAGTAGACACGCTCAGGGTGCTGCGGAAAGTCCGGATCTTCAAGAGTGACGACCTCGGCGTAGGTGATTTCGTCCTTGGGCCATTGATGGGGAGTGGCTTCGACGACGATGGTGATCAATTTCTTAGGATGCTCTGACATGAAAATTCCTTAGCTTTCTTTGTTTGCATTCGCCAACAGTCCGCTCTTTTGGGGAGCTGATGCATGGCACCTGTATTGCATGTCGTCACTTTAGCGATGGGGGAATTAAATGTCAAGCACTACACACAATGGTAGTGTGTGTGATAGTCACATTGTGATTAATATTGACATTAGAAATGCCGGTGTGCCATACTTCAGTTGTGAATAGTGAAGCTATCTATCGGCACATCGGTTTGCTTATCAGGAATCGTCGAAAGCAACTTGGCCTCACTCAAGAGAATTTGGCAAAACGGCTTGCCATTTCGCGGGCGTCCCTTGCGAGTATCGAGACGGGTCGCCAAAATATTCTTGTTCATCAGATCTATAGATTCGCGGCGGCACTCCAATTGGAACCGAGAGATTTTCTGCCCACCTTCGGTGATCTAAGGCCTTTGCACGACCACGACGAACTACCGTTGCCGGATGGGCTAAATGCTCAACAGAAGGAACAAATAGTCCGCTTACTTTTGGCCGACACCAACGGCGGCGCTACATATAAAGACGACACCGATGACTACCAGACGAAAAATAGAGCCAGAAAAGGCAGCGCGAGAGCTTCTTGAAGCCCAAGGGATTCGGAAGGCACCAATCCCCGTAGACAAGATTGCGAAAGCTCTTGGTATACAAATCCGGTATTCGCCACTGGATGCGGAGCTATCAGGGATGATCTACATAAAGGAGGGAATTCCAATCATCGGAGTGAACGCCTTGCATCATCCAAATCGTCAGCGTTTTACGATCGCGCACGAGTTGGGGCATTACATGTTGCACAGAGACATGTTGTCCAACGAGGTTCACGTCGACAAGCAATTCAAGATCCTAATGCGAAACTCAAAATCATCTGCTGGCACGGACGCCATGGAAGTGGACGCCAATAAATTTGCAGCAGAATTGCTGCTGCCCGAGTTCTTGATTGCTGATGTCTTGGCACACAGCACCTTCGATATTGACGATCCTGCGCCGCTAGATGAGCTTGCGAAGAAATTCAAGGTAAGCAAGCAAATGGTCGAATACCGTATCCGAGGTTAGTGCAACTCTCCATCGCTTTTCAGCATTCTCTTAGTCCAACGTTTTTCGATTCTCTTTGTCAGATTGCACACGCAAAGGGTTAATGGCAGGATATCAGCACGTTCAGGGCCTACCAAAGCCACTAGGGAAGTGAGAGGAACATGTCGTTCGTTTTTTACGATACTGAGACGACTGGTATCAACACGTCGTTCGATCAGATTCTGCAGTTCGCAGCCATTCGCACGGATGCCGATCTAAATGAGATCGAGCGATTCGAGATTAGAAGCCGAATCCTTCCCGGCGCGCTGGCTTCGCCCCACGCACTTAAAGTAACCGGCGTACGAGCTTCGCAGTTGGTGGATCCAAAGCTCCCCTCTCATTGCGAGATGATCCACCAAATCCAGGAGACTCTTGTCCTGGTCGCCATCGCTCTTCCTTGGATATAACTCAATCGAATTCGACGAGCATCTTCTACGGCACGCGCTGTATAAGACACTCCACCTGCCATATCTGACAAATACGAACGGCAATAGCCGTTCGGATGTGATGCGAATGGTGCAAGCAACATCTCTTTTTTGTCCTAACGCCATTACCATCCCAAGGGGTGCGAATGGCAACTTTATTTTCAAGCTAGACCAAATCGCGCCAGCGAACGGCTTCGATCACACTAATGCGCATGATGCGCTTGCCGACGTTGAAGCGACTATTTTCCTATGCCGACTCATCGCCGATAGGGCGCCGGAAATCTGGTCATCTTTTATGCGATTCAGCCGGAAAGCTTCGGTGGTTGATCACTTGGATACGGAACCGATTTTCTGCTTTTCCGATTTTTATTTTGGCAAGCCGTTTTCTTGGTTGGCGGCTGGACTTGGCCCCGCTACGGCTTCGGACTCTCGTTACTTTATTTTTGACTTGGCCGTAGATCCGAAGGAACTCATGTGTATGGATGATGAGGAACTGATCAAGCGTCTAGCCAGATCCCCGAAACCTGTTCGTTCCGTTCGATGTAACGCTAGCCCCATGCTAATGCCAGCCGAGGATGCGCCCGATTTTGTCAGCGCCACAGTTGTAGATGATGATGAGCTTCAGCGAAGAGTAGAAAGTATTCGCGACGACACTCGTTTTTGTGAGCGGCTAATCGAATTGACAGAACAATCCAAGAAGGAGGACGCCGCTTCTTCACACGCCGAGGAGCAGTTGTATGACAGTTTCTTTCTTGATACCGACCAGGAGCTTCTCGCGCAATTTCACTGCGTACCTTGGGAGAATCGCCCGGCAATCGTTTTCAGACTGGAGGATCCGAGGCTAAAGCAGCTCGGATTGCAATTGATTCACGCGGAGCGACCTGATCTATTAGAGGTGCGGGATCGCTTGCACCTTGACCAGATGGTCGCAAGGCGCCTAATGAGTGATGAAAAAAAATTGCCGTGGCTTACCGCTCATAAAGCTGAGGAGGAGTTTGAATCGCTGATCGCAGATGCGGCCCACGATGAAAAGGCGTTCTTGTTAGAACACCTTGCCCTTGCGCGGGATCGCATTCACCAAGCGAAACAAATACTGAGCAACGCCGGCTGATTGGTATGCCAGGTAACCGGATCATTGCCGCCCGATTCAGTGCCTTTGGCCAATGGGTGGAACGACCGATCACCCGCCGTACCACCAGCGCCGACTCTTTAATGACCCGCAAGGCAAAAGCCCGCATTGCACGGGCTTTTGGTTGGCTTACCTCGGACTACGGACTCAAACGTAATCCTTGTACTTCTCCAAAAACCTCACCGGCTTCGACAGCGCATCCCTGCGGAACGGATCGCCCAGTTCGCGGGTGCACATGATCTCGATGATGCAGGTCTTGCCGTGGTTCATCTGCAGGTCGATGGCCTTCTTCAGCGCCGGGCCGACGTCTTCCAGCTTGTCCACCGTGATGCCCTCGGCGCCCATGGCGCGGGCGATGCCGGCGAAGGACTGGTTGTCGAGCTCGCCGGCGACGAAGCGGCGGTTGTAGAAATCCACCTGGTTCTTCTTTCCGCGCCCACTGGCGATTGTGGAAGACGACGGCGGTGACCGGGATGTTGTGGCGCACGCAGGTCATGGTTTCCATCAGGCTCATGCCCCAGGCGCCGTCGCCGGCATACGAGATCGCCGGCCGGTGCGGGGCGGCCACCTTGGCGCCGATCATGGTGGGGAAGGCGTAGCCGCAGTTGCCGAAGCTCATCGCGGCGAACATGCTGCGCGGCTTCTCGAAACGCAGATAGCTGTTGGCCACCGAGTTGATGTTGCCGATGTCGGTGGACACCATCACGTCGGGCGGCATGGCCTTTTCCAGCTCGCGCAGCTTCGGCGTGGGTGCGGGTAGTGCCGCCGCTGAAGGTCTTTTTCACCGTTCTCGTCGATCATGTCCAGGCTGAAGGCGTCGCGCTCGTGGGTCCAGTCGTCGAGCTCCTTTTCCCAGGCGGCCTTTTCGGCGGCGATCTTCGCCGCGCGCTCGGCGCGGGTTCCGTCGCAGGCCAGCGTGCGGTTGGCCAGGTTGCTCGGCGCGACGGCGGCGGCGGCGTCGCCGCAAATACCGACCGAGATCTTCTTCACCAGGCCCAGCATCTTGTGGTCGGCGTCGATCTGGATGATCTTCGCCAGCGCTGGGTCGTGTAGTCCATGCCGTGCTGCGGCGGGGTGCCGAAGGGCCGAGGCGGCTGCCCAGCGCGACTACCACGTCGGCCTGCGCATCAGCTTCATCGCCGCCTTCGAGCTGGGATTGTTGACGTGGCCCTGGTACTTGGTGAATTCCTGGAACATCGGCAACTGGTTGGCTTCCTGGAAGCCGCCGAGGCCCATGCCCATGGTGCCGGTTTCCGGCGTCACGATCACCACCGGGCTGTGCGCCCAGTAGGCGGCGGCGATGGCCGTCACGCAGTTGCTGATGCCGGGGCCGTTCTGGCCGATGACCCGCCGTGGCGGCGACACGCGCGAATAGCCGTCGGCCATGTGGCCGACGCCCTGCTCCTTCCACCGGGATCAGGCGGATGCCGGCCGGGGCGAAGATATCCATGGCGTCCATGAAGGCCGAGCCCATGATGCCGAACATGTCAGTCACGCCGTTGGCGACCATGGTTTCGACAGAAGGCTTCGGAAGACGTCATGCGGGTCGGGCCTTCGGGCACCTGCGGTTGTCGGGCGTGCTCATGGCGGTCTGCTCTCTCGGGGCGGAATGTTGGAGAATCGTTCGTGGCGTTCCGTCATTCCGGAATGTCGTCGGCGACTTTAGGGCGCGGCGAAAGCTGAAGTCAAGAACGTTATTGTACCGATAATGGAATTCGATGATGTCGCACCATGAGATCACCACCAAAGCGCCTATGGTCGCCGGCCCGGTTTCGTCCCGAGGTCGACGGACGGGCCCGCGACTCATGGCGAACGAATTCTGCCGGCGCCCGGTTAAACGCCCATGTGGCCGTCGATGATCGCCCCCGCCGGACCGGTGCCGCATCGACCTAGCCGACACGCCGGCGTGGCGCGCGCTGGTCGAGTGCATCGGCTGCGCCGCTTCAGCCTGCAGGCCTGGTCAGGAAACCGGCCTGCCCAAAGCCGACCCCTGCACCGCATGCTGCAACAACTGGAAAGCGCCGGCATGCTGCAGCGGGACGCCGACAGCCGCCACTACGGTCGGGCCTGCGCCTACGCCGCATCGCCGAGGACCTCCTGCTCAACAGTTCGGTCATGCCGCACGCCACGTGCCTGCGCCGGCTGGTCGAGAAGTCGGCGAAAGCTGCAACATCACCGCGCTGTCGGGCAGCGAGGTGCTCTACCTCGACCGCGTCGAGACCCAGGCGCCGCTGCGCTTCTACCTGCATCCCGGTTCGCGCGTGCCGGCGCATTGCTCGGCCAGCGGCAAGCTGCTGCTGGCGCAACTGACGCCGGTCCAGCGCCGCCGCCTGCTCGACCAGGTGCCGCTGGAGCAGTACACGGCGCACACCATCACCGATTTCGACGCGCTGGAACGCGAGATCGAGGCCGTCAAACGCGACGGCCACGCCATCGACAACGAGGAATTCCTCCCCGGCCTGTTTTCCATCGCCGTGCTGGTGCCGCGCCGCAGGCGCGCTCGAACACCTGCATCGCCATCCATGCGCCGGTGATGCGCGTCTCGCGCGACAAGGCGCTGGGCTTCCTGCCGGCGCTGCAGCGCGCGGCGCAGGCCATCGCCGCGATCGACGCCGCGGCCATCGCGCCCGACGAAAGCGGCGCATGACGGAACTGAGCCAGATCCGCCCCGAGCGCCTGGTGTCGGTGCGAGAAATGTTCGGCATCGACAGCGACCTGATGGTGCCCGCATTCGCCGAGCGCGAGGACCACGTGCCGGAGATCGACGCGGTCTAACTTCAACCCCGGTGACGCCGTGCCCTCCTCGCCGGCTTCACGCGCGACGCCGCCGCGTGATGCTGCAAGCATCCACGGCACCGGCAAGTCCACCACATCGAACAGGTCGCGGCGCGTGTCTCGGCTGGCCCTGCGTGCGGGGTGAACCTCGACGGCCACATCAGCCGCCTCGATCTGGTAGGCGAGGATGCCATCGTGCTGCGCGACGGCCTGCAGGTGACCGAGTTCCAGGAAGGCATCATCGCCTGGCATACAACGCCCGGTGGCGCTGATCTTCGACTGAATACGATGCCGGCCGGCCCGACGTGATGTTCCAGCGCGTCCTCGAGCGCGACGGCAAGTTCACCATAGCAAGGCCAGAACTGGCGTGATCACTTCCACACCCAGCTTCCGCCTCTTCGCCACCTCGAACACGGTCGGTCTCTCGGCAACCTGTCGGGCATGTATCCTGACACCTGGCAAAAACTCGAAACCCACGCCCAGATCTGACCGCTGGAACATCGTCGCCGCTCAACTACCTCTCGCCGCGGGAAGAGGCCGCGATCGTGCTGGCCCGCGTGCCGGCCAAGGACGAAGCCCGGCCGCAAGCTGATCGACGCGATAGTGGCGCTTCTAGCCAACCTGACATAAGAGCTTCCGCCGCGGTGACCTGTGCGACCTGATGTCGCCGCGCACCGTGATCCTGGGCGGAGAACACGGGATCCTTCCGCGACCGGTGCTGGCGCTGCTGTCCTTCCTCAACAAGTGCGACGTGCCGAGCGCCCGCTGGTCGCCGAGTACTACCGGCGCTCCTTCGACGTCGAGCTCGTGGTGGATCTATAACCGGCCGCGCAATGAGCCTGCCGCGGCGGCAGAAGATGGAAGAAGGCCTGCGCCGCCACGCTGCGCGCACTGACCGGCGACGGTGAGCTGCGTTTTCGCGGCCACCTCCTGCACCGCCGCGAACGCCCCTGCGGACCTGTGCGCCGCACTTGCGCGGTTGGCGAGCCGGGAGGCCGGGGGAGCTTTGGCGTTGCGCGCCCACGCCGACGGCATGGCCCTGCGCCTGCTGCATTCCGACGCGGAACTGCATCGCGGGAACTGCCCGCCCGACCCGGTCGAGCGCCTGGTCTTCGAACTGCTCGAACAGTTGCGCGTGGAGACTCTGGCGCCGGACAGCCTGCCGGGCCTGGCGGCCAACCTGCAGCGGCGATTCGCGGCCTGGTCGCGCCGTTTTCACGGGTGGGCAATGCGAGACCAGCCTCCGGCATCCTGTTCCACACTACCGTGGCCCAGGTCGCCTGGTCGCGCCTGAACTAGCTTTGCCGGTGCCGGAAGACAGCGAAGACCTGATCGAGGCGACGCGCGCCGGCACCGCTTCGCGCTCGGCCGGCCACGGCGGCCGGCTGCGCCGCTGGCGCCACGATCAGGCCCGCTTCGCGCCCCATGCGTTGGAGGTGGCGCACCTGGTCGGCGCCATGGTGCGTGCGGAGCGTGAAGACACGGCCGACGAGGACGCGACGCCGCAGGACCCGCGCGCCCTGGCGCTGCTGCTCGATTTCGACGCGGAGGAAGCCGACGCCCTGCCTCTGGCGACCGGCGGCGCGGGCCGGGCGTCCGGCGCGTCCGGCGAGGGCTATCGCGTCTTCAGCCTGCGCTACGACGTCGAGCTGGCCGCCGCGACGCTGCTGCGCAAGGCGTTGCTGCGCGACTACCGCGAGCGGCTCGCCAGCCTTCGTCGCCCGCCAGGGGCATCAATGCCGCGCCTGGCGCGCCTGTTCGGCGCCTCCTGGCCCGCCTGCTTTGCGACGACTGGCTGTTCGGCGAGGAGGACGGCCGCATCGACGGTCGCCGCCTAGCGCAACTGGTCAGTTCGCCGGGCTGAAAGCCGCCTGTTCGGGCGCGAGCGGACCCAGGCCGTGGCCGATGCGGCGGTCACGCTGCTGATCGACTGTTCCGGTTCGATGAAGGGCTGATCGGCTCGTCGCGGCGCCGGCCTGACATCCTCGCCCGCAGCCTGGACATGGTCGGCGTCGACAGCGAAGTGCTGGGTTTCACCACCGGCGCCTGGAACGGCGGTCGCCCGTATCGCGAATGGCTGGCCCGCAGGGCTTCCGCCGCGCCGCCGGGCGACGCCACGAAAGCTGCCACCTGGTGTTCCGGGATGCGGCGCGCAACTGGCGCCGCTCGCGCGCCGGCATCGCCTCGCCTGCTCAAAGCCGACCTGTTCCGCGAGGGATCGACGGCGAGGCCGTGGACTGGGCCTGCGACCGCGCCACTGCTGGCGCAGGACGCCGGGTGCTGTTTGCTGATCGTGGTTGGTCCGACGGCTGCCCGATGGACAGCGCCACGACGCTTGCCAACGACGCCTTCACCCTCGACCGGCATTTGCGCGGGGTGGTCGCGCGCCGCGAACGCAGGGGGTGGCGTCGAGGTCATCGGCCTCGGCGTCGGGCTCCGACTGAGCCCCTACTATCGCCGTAGCGTCGCCGCCGACTTTTTCGCAGGGGCTGGACAACGCGTTGTTCTTCGGGCTTGCGCGCCTGATGAGGGA
>JADJVQ010000077.1 GCA_016710525.1 Burkholderiaceae bacterium | reverse complement strand
CTGATGATGGTCGCGCTGGTCATAACGCGCCGCAGTCAGGCGCGCTCGTCTCCAACAATGTCATAGCCGGGAAACCCGTCCCGCAACTCCGCCTTGCAGATGTCGTCGTAACGCTTGAAGCCCCCGCAATACACCATGAACACGCGCGGCTTGCCGGGAATGTTCGCGCCCGAGTACCAGCTCTTGGTCGTCAGTGCACCGGGTCGCCGCTGGGCATAGTGCAAGGTCTGTTCACGCCAGCTGACCTGCGAGGCCTGGCGCGGCTGAAGTCGGGGCCTGCCGTTGCGCTCGAGCCAGTCGATCGAATCGAAAATGAAGTCGATCTGCTGTTCGGCCAGCGTTGCCATGTTGGACAGAACCGATGGCGACATCGCACTCGAGGGCAGGAACAGATTCGGGAACCCGTGCACCATGGTGCCCAGATAGTTGTTCGGTCCGTCGGCCCATGCCTGGCGCATCGTTGCCCCGCCGAGGCCGCGGATGTCGATGGAGAACAGCGCGCCGGAGACCGCGTCGAAGCCGGTCGCGTAGACGATCACGTCCAGGTCGAACTTTTGTGCCGTGGTCTCGATCCCGTCCGGCACGATCCGGACGATCGGCGTCTCCGGCAGGGCGATCAGCCGGACATGGGGCTCGTTGAACGTCTGCAGATAGACGTCGCTGCGGCAGGGCCGCTTGCCGCCGAACGGGTGATCCCACGGCACCAGGTGATGCGCGGTCCAGGGATCGTTCACCTGTTCCTGCATGCGCGCCCGGATGTACTCCGAGATCCGGGCATTGGCTTCGGGAAGGTGGGCGTCGCGAAACGCCAGCCCGATGTACTTGCCGGCCCACGCCTGCGCCAGAGCCTCGTCCTGTCCCGCCTGGTCCAGGTCGTGCAGCCGGTGCTGACCCATGTTCGTGACGAGATTGCCGCCGTAGGTCTCGCGCAAGCCCGACCGTACGGCCTGGGGATCCTTGCGCAGCGCCTCCACCCGAGCCGGATCCATCGGCCCGGATTCCGTGGGCACCACGAAATTAGCGGTCCGCTGAAACACCGTCACGGTCTTGGCAAGCTTCGCGACCTCGGGAATCACCTGGACTCCGGACGAGCCTGTGCCGATCACCCCGACACGCTTGCCACGCAAGTCCACCGTCCGGTCCCGCGGCCAGGTCGAGGTGAAATACGCCTCACCCTTGAAGCTGGCCACCCCGTCGATATCCGGAGCCTTGGGGTTGGACAGAGCCCCGATCGCCAGGACCACATAGCGGCAGACGACGGTCTCGCCACCGGAGGTGCGGACCGTCCACAGTCCGGAGTCTTCGTCGTGATGCACCGCCGAGACCCGGGTATCGAAGGTGACGAGATCGAGGATGCCGCAGCGCTGCGCCACGAACCTGAGGTATCGCTGAATCTCCTGCTGCGGCGCACAGACGTCGGACCAGTCCCAGTCGCGCACGAATTCATCGCGAAAGAAGTAGGCATAGCTGTAGCTCGCGACGTCGCAGCGGGCGCCGGGATAGGCGTTCCAGAACCAGGTCCCCCCGACGTCGGAGGCGCTCTCGAATCCGCGCACGCTCAGCCCCCGCTGGCGCGCACTCCAAAGCGCATAAATCCCGGCGAACCCGGCGCCGATCACGACGACATCGCAGTCCGCGGATGGCTTCAGGGTGTCGCGTGGCATCGTTGACATGGACCTGTCTCTCTCAAGGGAAGCATCGAAGAGGCTCGACACTAGCATGAGGTCAACGGATGCCGATGCGACCGAACGGCTCTCAGAGATCAGGCAAGATCGAAGCGGTCCAGGTTCATCACCTTGTTCCAGGCTGCCACGAAGTCATGCACCAGCTTCTCCTTGGCATCGCTGCTCGCGTAGACCTCGGCGAGCGCCCGCAGCTGGGCGTTGGAGCCGAACACCAGGTCGACGCGGGTCGCCGTCCATTTCAGCGCACCGGTTGCCCGATCGCGCCCCTCGAACATGTGCGCTGCCTCGGAAGTCGACGTCCACACCGTGCCCATGTCGAGCAGGTTCACGAAGAAGTCGTTGGTCAGCGTGCCGGGCCGACCGGTGAAAACACCGTGAGCGGACTGTCCGGCATTGGCATCCAGGACCCGCAGTCCCCCGACGAGCACCGTCATCTCGGGCGCCGTCAGCGTCAGCAGCTGCGCCTTGTCGAGCAGCCATGCTTCGACCGATGCACGAATCGACCCTGAGAGAAAGTTGCGGAATCCATCGGCGCTAGGCTCCAGCGCGGCGAAGGATTCAATGTCGGTCTGCGCCTGGGATGCATCCGTGCGTCCGGGGACGAAGGGGACCGATACCGTGCATCCGGCGGCGGCGGCGGCCCGTTCCACGGCCGCGCATCCCGCCAGCACGATCAGGTCGGCCAGCGAGACCCGCTTGCCGTCGGGTTGGGCCGCATTGAACGCGGCCTGGATGCGTTCGAGGATGGCCAGCACCTTGGCCAGGCGAGCCGGGTCATTGGCCTCCCAGTCCTTCTGGGGAGCGAGCCGGATGCGGGCGCCATTGGCCCCGCCGCGCTTGTCCGAACCGCGAAAAGTGGACGCCGACGCCCAGGCGGTCGATACCAGGTCGGACACGGACAGTCCCGACGCCAGAACGTGGGTCTTCAGGTCCGATACGTCGTTCGCGCCGATCAGCGGATGGTCGGCGGCGGGAACTGGATCCTGCCAGTCCAGCACTTCCGTCGGGACTTCCGGACCCAGGTAGCGCGAACGCGGGCCCATGTCGCGATGGGTCAGCTTGAACCAGGCGCGCGCGAAGGCATCGGCAAACATCGGCGGGTTCTGGTGGAAGCGGCGCGAGATCGGTTCGTAGATCGGGTCCATGCGCAGAGACAGGTCCGCCGTCGTCATCATCGGGCGGTGCCGCTTCGACGGGTCGTGAGCATCCGGGATCAGGTGTTCTTCGCGCACATCCTTGGCCATCCATTGCCAGGCGCCCGATGGACTCTTCACCAGTTCCCATTCGTAGCCGAAGAGCATGTCGAAGTAGCCCATGTCCCAGGTCGTCGGGTTCGGCTTCCAGGCTCCTTCGATGCCGCTGGTCGTGGTGTGCGCTGCGCTGCCCGTGCCAAGGCGATTGATCCAGCCCAGCCCCATGGCTTCGATGGGCGCGCCCTCGGGCGCGGGGCCGACGAGCGCCGGATCGCCCGCGCCATGGGCCTTGCCGAACGTGTGTCCGCCCGCCACGAGCGCGACGGTTTCTTCGTCGTTCATCGCCATGCGGGCGAAGGTCTCGCGCACGTCGCGGCCCGATGCCACCGGGTCCGGAGTGCCGTTGGGTCCTTCGGGATTCACATAGATCAGGCCCATCTGCACGGCGGCCAGGGGGTTCTCCAGTGTCCGCTCGCCGCTGTAGCGCTGCTCACCCAGCCATTGGGCTTCCGCTCCCCAGTCGATGTCTTCTTCGGGCTCCCAGATGTCGGCGCGCCCCGCGCCGAAACCGAAGGTCTTCAGGCCCATCGTTTCGAGCGCGCAGTTGCCCGCCAGGATCATCAGGTCGGCCCAGGAGATCCGGCGGCCGTATTTTTGCTTGATCGGCCACAGCAGCCGGCGCGCCTTGTCGAGATTGCCGTTGTCCGGCCAGCTGTTCAGCGGCGCAAAGCGCTGGTTGCCGGTGCCCGCGCCGCCGCGGCCATCGGCGATGCGGTAGGTGCCCGCGCTGTGCCAGGCCATGCGGATGAACAGACCGCCGTAGTGCCCCCAGTCGGCGGGCCACCACGGCTGCGAGTCTGTCATCAGCGCGTAGAGGTCCTGCTTCAGCGCCGCGAGATCGAGCTTCCTGAACTCGACGGCATAGTCGAAGTCGGCGCCCATGGGATTGGACTTTGCCGAATGCTGATGAAGGATTGCGAGGTTCAACTGGTTCGGCCACCAGTCGCGATTCGACTGCGAGCCAGCCGTCGTTCGCGCACCGTGTGTCCCGGCGAACGGACATTTCGCTTCGTTGGTCATGATTCGATCTCCTGCGTTTTCGTTGCCGATGAAATTGACGATAGCGATGCGGCGGCCAGCGATCCAATCTAATTTATCGATCGCTTCGATAGCCGATGGGATCGATGGGTGCCCAGGGCGACAGCATGTACCTGCGCGGCGCCGCGCCGATGACAGGCCCGTGATCACGAACGGGTCGCGCGGCGGGACCGGTGCGGTGAGGTAAACTGCGAACGGATACGGTGTCCCGCTGTCCGGACCGCAAGGTCGGACGCGCTTTGATCATCCGCGGCACCGTCTTCGCCCTGAATTCTGTCTTCAGTCCATCGCCGCTGCGCACTGCAGCCGGCTGGCCGGAAGCTCAGTCGATCGCGGGCGCGGTCTGATCGGTCCGGTGGATGCGGGGCGTTGCGCCCAAGCCGGTGCCGATGACGGGCCCTGAAAGGTTCTCTGATGCAAACCTCGACCGCAGATCCCTACGACGTGCTGGGGGTGCCAGCCACCGCCTCGCTGGCGCAGATCAAGCTTGCGTTCCGCAAGATGGCCTCGACCTTCCACCCCGATCGCAATCCGGATGCGAATGCGGCCGCGCGGTTTCGCGACGCTCAGCATGCCTACGAGATCCTGAGCGACGAAGGCCGCCGGCAGGAATGCGACCAGCGGCGCCAAAAGCACCTGCTCGACGACTCCCGGGCGGCGGCGCGCTCGATCTTCCAGTCTTATCTCGAAGGCATTGCATGATCCTGTCCCGCTATTTCCACGACCTGCATGGCAGCTACCAGGCCGAGATCGAAGACCTGCGATACGACTCGGAAGGCAACGACGTGCTGCAGTCGAGGCTGGCGCAAAAACGCCGGGAGCTCTCTTCGATCATGCCGATGATCGATTTCGATCCGGTCCTGGTCGCCACGGCGTTTCATGGCGCGTTCGATTTCGAACCGGCCGATGCCGTGCTGTTCGAAGAACTGCTGGCGCGCGAACCCGGGGAGTTCCATCCCTGGCTCGAGACGGCCGCCGGCGTGGGCATCGCCGAATGGGCTGAACCCATGATCGCGCAGGCATTGGGCCAGGAGATGGGCCCGGATTTCCTCTCGACGGTGCTGGGCCTGGAGTACGCGTTCTCCCGCTACAGCGATCCCTATGTGCGCGAGGAGGCGCCCGACGACGACAAGGATGGCGAGGACGACACGCGCGATGAGGCGAACGAGCCGGGCGACGATGTCCGCATCGATGACTATCTCGAACAGCATGGCTTCGACAGAAGGGGCGAAAGCTGATGCATCCGATCGCAAAGACAGTCTCCGCGCTGGTTTACGGGGGCGACATCGACCAGGCCGAGCGCGCCCTGGTCAATGTGGCGGACGAGGAGGGCGATCGCGCGCTCGCCCGGCTGATCGACGAACTCCCGCCGAGGGACGTGGTGGCGATCCTGCGCGAGCACGACAGCTCGAAGGTTTCGGTGATCAGCGAGCTGATTTCGCCGCAGCAGTTCCTGGCGGCGATCTCGCTCGAGAAGGCCTACAAGGATCGTCGCCACGATGCGCTCAAGGGCATGATCAACTCGGTCGTGTTCGCCGACGAAGCGAAGTCCGACGAGTTCATCGAAGCGCTGGGCAGCACCGACAGCGGGCTGGACGCGCTGGTCGATTATTTCGGCGATCGCCACGAGGAAATCGAGCATTTCTTCCGGCACGGCAGCTACGGTCTGCTCGAGGAGGGCGAACTGGAACTCATCGTCCAATCCACCGCCGATCTGGACGAGGGCGAACCGGACGACACGCAAGGGGGCAAGATCGAGCGGCTGTCCGAGGTGCGCGACGGCGACTGGCGCGAGCTGGCCTGGCGCCTGCGCTGCGAGCACTGGGACATCTTCCGGGTGGTGCTCGAGCTGCTGCGGGTGCGGCTGCGCACGGCATTGCGCGCGCCCGAAGTGGTGCCGCCCAAGCGCGGCATGCTGCCCGCCGAAGACGACGACGAGGACGACGTGCTGTGACGCCGCTGGCCCATCGCGACGCCCGCACCCTGTTCGAGCGGGCGTGGTCCCACGGCATTCGCACCGGCCTCATCACCGCGCAGCGCCGGGAAGCACTGCTGGTCGAAGGCACGCGCGCCATCCGCAAGATCGCCGACATCCTCGGCACCGAGCACCTCAGGGGCGATCTCGAGCGGGCCCTGCGCAGCATGCTCGGTCTGATGAACATCCACCTGGAGCGTGTCAGCGGCGGCGATGTCGAACAGGCCGCCCGCTCGCTGGTCGAGAACGGCCTGCTCTTTCACACGCGCGGCGCGTCGCGGGCGATCAAACGGGTGCTGGCCTCGGTGGACCAGCGGGATCCGGACGCACTGGACCCCGAAGCGCAGAGGCACTACGAAACCATCGTCGTCACCGAGTGGCCCGGACGTTCGCTCGCCTATCTGCTGGCGCGCGAACGCGGCGCCCGCGAGGAACTCGCCCTGCGGCAAGCCGCGCAGGCACTGGTTCGTGGGCTGGGCGGCCCGTCAGGACTGAACGAGTCCGAGCCCGTGCCCGTCATCATGACGGCGCTGCTGGTGCATGCGTACCAGCCCAGGCCGACCTGGCCGCGCGACGTGCGCAGCTTCGAGGCGCTGCTCGCGGCGGTCCGCAAGTCGCCGGCCAGGCTCGGCCGTTTTCCGCAGGGGATCCTGCCCGCGCATCGCGAGGTCGTCGAGCCGGTATGGACCGCCAACGCCGCCCTTGTCAGGGCGAATGTGGTCGACTCGCTGCTGCCGCTCCACGTGCTCGCCGCGGGCGGCCCCGATGTGAACCCGCTGCATGGGCATCTCGAACTGCCCGATGACGCGCTCGAGGAAGTCGACGGCCACGCGGTGGCGACGACCACTCACTGGGAGAAGCTCACCCGGGGCACATCGGACGAAGCCCGGCTGGTGCTCATCCTGCTGCAAGGGGTGGTCGGCATCGCCGACAAGCCGCCTTTCAGCCTGAAGGCGGTTGCCGGATTGCTGAAGACCGCATTGCGCGAGAAGCCCGCGAATCGGCTGTTTCAGGACTGGCTGACAGCGAACGTGCCGCATCGCCTGCAGCCGGACATGACCGAACTCTGGGAGGCCTTCTGGGAGGAGCGCGAGGCGCTGTCCTCCGAAGACCCCGCCAGTGACGACTTCAAGCATTTCGCGAGAACGTGGTTTCCGATGCGCGCGCCGCGCAGCGCGGAGAAATAGCCCGGGACGGGCGAATCTTCAGGCCCCGGGGCGCCCGAACGTCGGCACCGCCGGAAACCGCAGCCGTCAGCGCGCCGGCCTGAGGTCGTACCCCAGGCGCGGAAAATGCACGACCACCGTGCCTGCGCGCGGGTCCTCGCGGCGCAGGGCGAGTTCATCGGGCCCGGCAAAGACCAGTTCTCCGCTCACCACTTCCTGGCCGTTGTCGTCCGCGCGGATGCGCACCGTGCTGCCCAGCGGCGGATCCTCCGGATGCAGGGCCGACGGCGGCATCGGCAAGGGCCGCGCGGCACGCGCGATCGCGATCGCTTGCTCGGCTGCCATCGGCTCGACATCGCCATGGCCGAAGTCCCGCACCCTGGCCATCCAGGCGGCGATCCGACCGAAGGGTTCGAGTTCGAAGGCCAGCCGCTGCGTGCGCGCGGTCAGGAACCACAGCGGGTGATAGACAGCCAGGTCGGCCGCGGTGGGCGCGTTGCCCAGAATCCAGGGGCGCCCATCGGCCAGCATCGCTTCGACGGCCGGAATCTGCGCCCGCACCAGCGGTGCATTGCGCAGTGCCGCGCGCCGCATCGTCGCTTCGTCGGGCGGCGGCAGTCCGCGCATCGCCGAACGGTCGGCCTGCAGGTTCGCCGGCAGCACGTCGCCATTCATGCCCGACGCATACAGCGTGATCGGGCGCATCAGCCGGTTCTCGGCCCAGTAGACCAGCGCATCGATCTGCGTGAGCAGCGCCGCCGGCAGCAGCGCCGGGGCAGGGTGGCGGCGTTCGAGCTCGCGCAGGATCAGCCGAGTATCGCACCAGATGTCGGCGCCGGTCTGCAGCACCGGCGTGCGCCGGTAGCCGCCGGTCAGCGCGGTCAGCTCCGGCTTGGGCGCGACCGCCGGGATGGTCACGCCGCGCCAGGCCAGCCCCTTGAACCCCAGCGCGAGGCGCACCTTCTCGGCGAAGTTCGAGAAGTCGTAGTGATGCAGGATCAGCTCGGGCGGCGCCGTCATCGCATCAGCTCACGAAGCTGGCGACGGTGTCCAGGGCCTCGCGCGGCATGCGCACCTGGTTGATCCGCTCGCCCGGCGCCTCGTAGCCGAACGACAGGCCGCACAGGATCACGTTGCCCTCGGGGATGCTGGCCACCGCGCGCACCGGGTCCGGATAGTGCGCCAGTGCGCCCTGCGGGCAGCAGCCGATGCCGCGCTCGGCGAACAGCAGCATGATGCTCTGCATGAAGATGCCCACGTCCAGCGCGTTGCCGCGGTTCATCGTGCCGGGCATCGACAGGAAGGCCGCATGGGGTGCGCCGAAGAACTCCCAGTTCTTGCGGCCCAGCACGCGCCGCGCATCCAGGTCGTCGCGCGCGATGCCCATCGTGCCGTAATACCCGAACGCGCAGGCGTACTGGCGGCGCTTGTAGTCGCCCTGCAGCCCGGCGCCGCCGGGCGGAAAGCCGGGATAGGGCGCCTTGCCGGCGTCGATCTCCTCGAGGATCGCGGCCTGCAGCCGGCGGCGGGCTTCGCCGGAGACGACGGCGACGTGCCAGGGCTGCGTATTGCTGGCCGAGGGCGCCAGGCGGGCCACGTCGATCACCTCGCGGATGATCGACTCGGGCACCGGGTCCGGGCGAAAGCCGCGGACCGAATAGCGTTGACGGATGGTTTCAGTGACGTTCATGCGCGTTGCTCCAGATTCCGCAGCGCGCGATGATCGCATGCACCGCGGTCCGATCGGCAGGGTGCCGGGGGCTCGGCTACACTGCGGCGCACCGCGTCATTCCAATTCATCCAAGGCTGCCTCATGAAATTCAAACCGCTCGGTCGCAGTGGTGTCCAGGTTTCCGAACTGTGCTTCGGCACGATGTCATTCGGCGGCGACGCCGACGAGGCCACCTCGGCGGCCATGTACCAGGCCTGCCGCGAGGCCGGCATCAACTTCTTCGATTGCGCCGACCAGTACAACGGCGGGCGCTCGGAACTGATCCTGGGCAGGCTGATGCAGGGCCATCGCGACGATCTGGTCATCACCACCAAGTGTTTCAACCCGGTGAGCGACGACATCAACGCGCGCGGCACGTCGCGCCGCCACGTCGTGCGGGCGCTGGAAGCCAGCCTGAAGCGCCTGGGCACCGATCGGGTCGATGTGCTGTTCCTGCACCAGTTCGACCGCCGCACACCGATCGAAGAGCAGATGCGGGCGCTGGAAGACGTGGTGCGCTCGGGCAAAGTGCTCTATCCGGCGGTCAGCAACTACGCGGCCTGGCAGGTGCAGCAGGCGCTGGGCGTGCAGCAGGAACAGGGCTGGGCCCGGCTGCAGGTGATTCAGCCGATGTACAACCTGGTCAAGCGCCAGGCGGAAGTCGAGATCCTGCCGATGGCGCAGGCCAATGGCGTGGGCGTCATTCCCTACAGCCCGGGCGCGGCGGGGCTGCTCTCGGGCAAGTACTCGGGCCAGGCCACCGGCCGGCTCAAGACCAACAAGATGTACGAAGCCCGGTATGGCGAAGAATGGGTGTTCGAGGTGGCCGAGAAGTTCGTGGCCTACTGCGCCGCGCGCAACCTGAACCCGGTGGCCACTGCGGTCGCCTGGGTGGGCGCCCACCCGGGCGTCACCGCGCCGATCATCGGTGCGCGCAACCTCGAGCAGCTGCGCGATTCGCTGGCCTCGGTGAACGTCGAGATGAGCGCCGCGATGCGCGCCGAGATCGGCGATCTGTCGCGCACGCCGCCGCCGGCCACCGACCGGCTGGAGGAAATCAAGCCGGCGCGCGCCTGACCCCGGCGCCTCACTTCCGGCGCCTCACTTCCGGCGCCGGATGCCGCGGGCCCGCAGGCTCGCCGCCTGGGGCTCGTTGCGCTTCGGCCGTGCGCGCCCGGTCGATGGGCCGAGCTTACGCCGCCCGCGCGCTCTGCAGCGCCTGCCAGATGCGCTCCGAGGTCAGCGGCATCTCGAGGTGCTCGATGCCCAGCGGGCGCAGCGCATCGAGCACCGCATTGACCACCGTGGGCGTGCCGCCGACGGTGCCCAGCTCGCCCACGCCCTTGGCCCCCAGCGGGTTGATCTTGCAGGGGGTGGACTCGTCGCAATGCTGATCGATGCGCGGGAAGTTGTCGGCGCGCGGCACGCTGTAGTCCATCAGCGAGCCGGTGAAGAGCTGGCCGCTGGCCGGATCGTAATGCACGCGTTCCATCAGGGCCTGGCCGACCGCCTGGGCGATGCCGCCATGCACCTGGCCGGCCACGATCATCGGATTGACCACCCGGCCCACGTCGTCCAGCGTGGTGTAACGGACGATGCTGATTTCGCCGGTTTCGGGATCGATCTCGATCTCGCAGACATGGCAGCTGTTCGGCCAGGAGGGACCGCCCACGGTCTGCTTGGTGGTCATCGCGATGTGCTTTTCGGGTTGCCGGGCGGCCAGCTCGGCCAGCCCGATGGCACGATCGGTGCCCGCGATCGTGAAGCGCGCATCGCGATACTCCAGATCGGCCGGTGAGGCCTCGAGCGCGTCGGCGGCCAGGTCGCGGGCCTTGGCCAGCGTGTCCTTCGAGACGCTGACCATCGCCGATCCGCCGATGTACAGCGACCGGCTGCCCACGCTGCCGATGCCTTCGGCGACGTCGCTGTCGCCCTGGATGACGACGACCTGGTCGGCCTCGACGTCCATCGCCTCGCTGACGATCTGCACATAGCTCGATTCGATGCCCTGGCCCATCGCCTGCATCGCGGTGAACACGAACACGCGGCCGTCGGCCTGGACCTGCATGCTCACCGTCTCTTCATGGACGACGCCGGTCCATTCGAGGAAGGTCGAGATCGCGCGTCCGCGCAGTTTGCCGCGCGCCTGCGACTGCGCGCGCCGCTGTTCGTACTGTTTCCAGTCGGACAGATACAGCGTTCGGGCCAGCATATGCGGGAAATTGCCGCTGTCGAACTGCTCGCCCATCGGCGTGGTGTAAGGCATCTGCTCGGGCTGGATGAAATTGCGCCGGCGCAGTTCGGCCGGGTCGAGCTTCATGTCTGCCGCTGCCTGATCCATCAGACGCTCGATCAGGAAGATGGCTTCGGGCCGGCCGGCCCCACGATAGGCTCCGACCAGATTGGTATTGGTGGTGACGGCTTCGCTGCGCAGGTCGAGCGTGGGAATGTGGTAGACGCCGGTGATCACCTTCGGGCCGATCGCCACCACGATGATGGTGCCAGGGCCGCTGCCGTAGGCGCCGACGTTGCCCACGATGCGGACCCTCAGGCCGAGCACCTTGCCCTCGGCATCGAGCGCGAGTTCGCCCTCGTTGTGCTGGTCGCGGCCATGGTTGCCACTGAGGAACTCCTCGCTGCGGCTGGCGCGCCAGAAGACGGGCCGGCCGAATTTCCGGGCGGCCCAGGCGCAGACCGCATCTTCGGGATACAGCACCGATTTCATGCCGAAGCCTCCGCCGACGTCGCCGACCACGACGCGCACCTGCTCGGGCGGCACATTGAGCACCGAGCCGGCCAGCGCGCCGCGCAGCGTGGCGGGGTTCTGGCAGCTCGTGCGCACGGTGAAGCGGCCGCTGGCCGGGTCGAACTGCGCCAGCGTGCCGCGCGGCTCCAGGCTCATGGCCAGAATGCGCTGGTTCATGAACGACACCTTGGCGACATGCGCGGCCTTGGCGAACGCGTCATCGCAGGCCTGCGGGTTGCCAAAGCGCATCGCCGCGAACACATTGCCCGTCGCCTCCGGCCAGAGCGTCGGCGCGTCGGGGGCGCGCGCGGCCTCCAGCGTGGTGACGCTGGGCAGCTCTTCGTAGTCGATGACGACGAGCTCGGCGGCAGCCTCGGCCTGCGCGCGCGTCTCGGCGACGATCGCGGCGACGGTCTGGCCGACGAATCGCACCTCGTCAGTGGCCAGCGGGTAGTAGGGCGGCGCGGACCACGGTTTGCCCTCGGCATTGGGCAGGCCCGGCACCAGCGGAAACGGGGTGACGCCCGCGGCCAGCAGGTCCGCACCGGTCACGATGCCGATCACGCCGTCGGCGGTCCTGGCGGCTGCCGCGTCGATCGAGACGAGCCTGGCGCGCGGATACGGGCTGCGCAGGAACACCATCGCGGCCGTGCCCGCCGGCAGCGCGTCGTCGACGAACTGTCCGGTTCCCTGGAGCAGTCGCTGGTCCTCGACCCGGGCCATCGACTGGCCGATTCCGAATTTCATGGATGAGTCTCCGAAAAGTTGGATTTGTTATCGGGGGGGCCGCGGGGGCCTGGCCAGTATTGTCAACCATTGACCCGCTGGGGCGCTACCGCACCGGATCGCCGCCGGCACGGAGGCGGCGATCCGATCCGGCTCGATCCGCACTTGCCTTGGCCCGCCGATCGGTGACAGGCTGCGTCCCTTGTCCGGCATCCAACCATCCTCCACCCTGCCGGGACCCGGAGTCATTCATGAGCCATCGCATCCTAGTTCCCGAGACCAGCGCCCCCGACATGTTCCTGCCGCTCCAGGGGCGCAGCGACATCGTTCTCGAACGATTCGGCCCGAAGGTGAGCGCATCGGAGTTCCGGGCCCTGCTGGGCCAGGTGAATGCGGCGATTCTGGGCGTCACCCCGTTTGCCGATCCGGAACTGGACGCGGCGCCCATGCTCAAGGCGGTTGCCCGGGTCGGTGTCGGCTACGACGCGATCGACGTGCCCGCGCTCACCCGGCGCAAGATTCCGCTGCTGATCACCGGCACCGCCAACTCGGTTTCGGTTGCCGAGCAGGCGCTGGCCTTCATGTTCGCCTTCGCCAAGCGCCTGAACGAACTGCACACGCTGGTGGTCGAGCGGCGCTGGAGCGACCGCCTGAGCTGCTTCCCGACCGATCTCGGCGGCAAGCGGGTGCTGATCGTCGGGTTCGGCCGCATCGGCAGCCGGATGGCCAAGCGTTGTGTCGCGATGGAAATGGACACCCGGGTGTATGACCCGCTGATCACTCAGGACTATGTGCGGGCGGTCGGCGCAACGCCGGTGCCGGACCTGGACCAGGCCCTGGGCGAGGCCGATTATGTGTCCATCCACTGCCCCAAGGACGCCAGCACGATCAACCTGTTCGACGCCGCCCGCCTTGCCCGCATGAAGAAGGGCGCGGTGCTGATCAACACGGCACGGGGCGGCATCGTCAATGAAGCCGCGCTCGCGCAGGCGCTGACCAGCGGCCATCTGAGCGGCGCGGGTCTGGACGTGCTCGAAAGCGAACCGCCCGAGCAGGGCAACCCGCTGGTGGGTCTGCCCAACGTGATCCTCGCGCCGCACCTGGCCGGTGTCACCTGGGAAGCCTGGAATCGCATGGCCCGCAGCGCGATGCAAAACGTGCTGGATGTGCTCGACGGCCGGCCCAATCGTGAACACACGGTGAATCCGCAGGTCTACGACGCGCGCTGACCGACGCTCGAGGGGCGGCCATGTGGCCGACCCCGGCCGAGGCTATTTTTCCAGCGACAGGACGCAATCCCATGCCAAGCATTTCGCCCGACGATCCCCGCCAGCGCGTCGTCGGCACCTATCGTCTGGGCTCCATCGCGGCGCGCGTCGGTGATGGCCCGTTCAAGGACCTCTACGCGCAGCCGCCGACCGGCTACGCGATCATCACGCCCGCGCGTTTCATGGCGGTCATCACGGCCGGCGGGCGCCACTTCGGCACGACCGCTGCCGACAAGGCGGCGCTGTTCGATTCTCTGATTGCCTACACCGGAACCTATCGGATCGAGGGCAATCACTTCATCACCGAAGTCGACGTGTCGTGGATCGAGTACTTCAACGGCACCGACCAGGGGCGCAGCTTCGAACTCGCCGGCAACCAGCTGATCCTGACGACCTGGCCGGCGCCCAGCCATGACGACCCGTCGGTCAGCCGCGTCGCGCGGGTCGTCTGGGAACGGCATGACGATTCCGCCTCGGGAGCCTCCGATGTTTGAACAGCCCGCTGATTTCCTCGCCGAATCCGACGCGCTCCACGACCTGCTCGAGCGCCTGCCGGATGCCGATTTCGACCGCCCGACGCGCTTCAAGCAGTGGACGATCAACCACGTGCTCGCTCATCTCCACCTGGGCAACTGGGCCGCGCTCGAAACGGTGATCAACGAGCCGGGTTACCTGGCGTTTCGGGCCGAACGCAAGGCCACGGTTCCGCCGATGCCGATGCGCGAGTTCGAGAAGCGCTGGGCTGGCGGCCTCCAGGGGCGGGCGCTGCTGGCGGCCTGGCGCGAGCTGTACCCGCAGGTCGCCCGGACGTTTCAGACGACGGATCCCAAGCGCCGCCTCAAATGGGCGGGGCCGGACATGAGTGCGCGCTCGAGCATCAGCGCGCGGCTGATGGAGACCTGGGCCCACGGCCAGGCGGTGTACGACCTGCTCGGTGTCGAGCGCCAGGACGGCGATCGGATCCGCAACATCGTGGTGCTGGGCATCAACACCTTCGGTTGGACCTTTACCGTGCACGAGCAGCCAGTGCCCGAGCGGATGCCGCAGGTTCGGCTCACCGCGCCCTCCGGCGCGTCGTGGACCTTCGGCGATGCCAGCGAACTGGACTGCATCGAAGGCCGGGCCACCGAGTTCTGCCAGGTCGTCACGCAGGTGCGCAACGTGGCCGACACCTCGCTGCGGGTGGCGGGCCCGGTGGCCACCCAGTGGATGCGCATTGCCCAGGCCTTTGCCGGTCCGCCGGAGATGCCGCCCGCCCCGGGGACCCGGATCCGCGAACCCGTGGCGAACTGAGCGCGGGCACCCGCTGAGCCGCGGCGGGCCTGGAGCCCGGGAACACAACCGGTCCGCGCTATCGCGGATCCTTGAATTTTCCGCCCGCCGCGTTGGCCATGTGGACCACGGCCCGCTCGACCTCCGCGTTGCTCAGCGACGCATTGCCGCCCTTGGGAGGCATCTGGCGGATGCCCTTGATGGCGGTCCGGGTCAGCGCCTTCTGCCCTTCCTTGATCAGCGGCGCCCAGGCTTTGACGTCGCCGAGCTTGGGCGCGCCAAGCACCCCGGCCGCATGGCAGGCGGCGCAGACCGCGGCGTAGACCGCCTGACCTGACTGGCCTTTTTGCCCGGGCGGTTCGCCGGGGGTCTGTGCCTGTGCGCCCGCAGTGAGCAGCGCACCCTGGAGGCCGACCACGCCACCAAGACAGACAGCCATCAGCAGCCGTGCACGGAATTTGCGTTCTCGAATCATTCGAATCGACCTCTGCGGTTGACCGCGGGCTGGGATGCTCATCGTCGACATTTCACCTCTACCGGGCGAGGCGACTCGGCAGCATTTTAGTCGTTCCCCTGGCGCGGGCCGCAGCCTCGAGTGCGCTGCGCTCCGATCGCCGGTTCGGTCCTGGCGTCTTCAGGGTCCGCCGACGTGTTCCGCCAAGGCGGATCGTGCCGCCTCGACGTCATGGAAAGTGGGAATCAGCGTTTGGATGCCGGTCATCTTCAGGACTTCGTCGACCAGGCTCTGCGGGTTCAGCAGCCCCAGCGCTCCACCGCGGCGGCGCATGGCCTGAGCACTGGTCAGCAGGCTGCGGATTCCCATCGACCCGAGGAATGGCACTTGCGACAGATCGATCAGGACTCTGGCCGGGGCGGCCGCGATCATGGCCTTCAGCGGCTGCTCGAGCGCCTGCGCACCGGCGCTGTCGAGCCGGCCGACGATCCGGATCTGGTCGAGACCATCACCGAGGTGGTGCAACTGCAGATCGATTTCAGCCATCTTCTTTCCTGGGTGCCTAGGCAAGGCTGCGCATGAACTCGGAGCCGTAATTGGTGCATTCGAAGGCATGCAGGCCGAATTCGTCGGCCAGCTCCTGAAAGGCCTTCAGGCCCCGCACCGAGTTGCCCTTGTCGTCCAGCCGCGGGGAGAAGGTGCCGATGCCGAGCTGGCGATTGACCACGCCCACCACGCCTCCGCCCACGCCGCTCTTGGCCGGGATGCCGACATCGACGGCCCAGTTTCCGGAGTAGTCGTACATGCCGCAGGTGAACATGACGGACAGCGTGTCGCGCACCGCGGCCACGTCGAATACCGATTCCTGGGTGAAGGGATTCTGGCCGATGTTGGCCAGGGTCGCGCCCATTCGCGCCAGGTCGGTGGCATTCACCAGGATCGAACACTGCTTGAAATACAGGTCGAGGGCCGGTTCGATGGGCTCCCGGGCCGCCCCGACGGTGAGCAGCAGATGGCCGATCGCCCGGTTGCGATGTCCGGTCACGCACTCCGAGCGGTAGACCGGGTCGGAAATGCGCAGCCGTCGCCCGGCGGCCTTGGAGAATCGATCGAGCACGAACTCCAGCGCATCGTCCTTCAGCTCCCGATAGATCAGCGCGCAGATCGTGATCGCGCCCGCATTGACCATCGGATTGAACGGGCGCTCGGTCCTGGGGTCGAAGATGATCGCGTTGAACGCGTCGCCACTGGGCTCGACACCGACGTGACGCAAGACCTCGTCGCGTCCCAGGAGTTCCAGCGCAAGGCAATAGCTGAACGCCTTGGAGACGGACTGGATCGTGAACTCGGAGTCGGCGTCGCCGCGAGTCGAGAGCTTGCCGTCGATGGTCGCCAGGGCCAGTCCGAACTGCTCGGGCGGCATGGTGGCGAGCTCGGGGATGTAGGTCGCGACCTTGCCCTGCGTCTGGGTGCGGCACCGCTCGAACACATCGGTGAGACCGGTTTCGATGGCCGGGTGCGGCGTGCCGGCGCTGGCCGTGGAGCTGCTCATGGAGGTGGATCGGACTTTCGGTTCTGGAGAGGGAGGCAAGGTGCGAGCGCTCGTGATCAGCACGGCATCGCCCGAGCGGAGGAGCGTCATGCTCCGAATGCAGCAATTTCCGCGCCATGGTGCGCGCCTCGCGACCGTGCAACCGGCCGTGCGATGACGGTGCACAAGGTCGGGAGATGACTGGTGCGGGCCGGCTCCCGAACCGGCGGCGCACCGGAACGGTGCTTTGCGCGATGGTCCCGGTGCGTCGGATCCGGGTCAGCCGAACAGGTCTACCGCGTAGTCCAGTTTGATGGCCTGTCCCGCTGCGTCGAACACGGCCCGGCCTTCGTTGGATCCATAGATGATGAAGTGCGCAATGGCGCCATTGGTGCGGCTGCCCAGGAAATCGCGGACGTTGGCATCGACGTAACCGGCCACATCCGGATTTTCGGTGAGGTACCGGTTCCCGTCGAAGGTGTCGAACTTCGGGCCCGCCGAGCGGCCTTCCCAGACGCCGAACAGGTTGTAGTGCTGGAACAGGGTCGACGCGTCCAGATTCAAGGGGGTGAGGTCGGCCCATTTGGCGGCGTAGTAGGCCGGATCGAACCAGCTGTTGGGCGCCTTGCCCTGCGCGGCGCCCACCGTGCGGTAGTGCGCCAGTGCGGTGCCCAGGCTCTGGGTGGGCACCTGGTCGGAATTGTTGAGGAGGTAGTAGACCGCGTCGAACAGGAAGGCATCGGTCTGGCGGAACGTGGGCGTGACGGTTCGCGGCAGGTTCGCCAGATCGAAGGTCTTGTCGGCGAACTGGAGCTGCTCGATGTTCAGCATCGCATCCATGCCATTGGCCCCCGACTTGTCGGTGATCCGCCAGCTGGTGCCGATGCGCTCGACGCGCGTCTGCGTGCTGCTCTGGCTGTAGACGGCGATGTCCGTCCCGGC
>JADJVQ010000076.1 GCA_016710525.1 Burkholderiaceae bacterium | reverse complement strand
GGTTGGTTCCGGCGGCGGCGTCGCGGGGGCGCACCTGTTGCGCGGGCGCGAAGTGGCGCTGGCGTGGTCCTGGACCGACCTCTGGCGCTGGTGGCGGGGCGATACATTGCGGCTGCAGTCGGTGCGGCTGGGGTCGATCGATGCGTTGCTGACCCGTCTGCCCGATGGCCGGGCCAGCTGGCAATTGGGTTCGGCCGGCAAGCGAGCGGCCGCGGCCATCGACCGGGGCGAACCATGGAAGGCCCTGCCGCGCTTGGGCTCGCTGCGGGTGGCCAGCGGCCGGATCGTCGTCGATGACCGGGTGCTCGACACCGCGCTGCTCATCGAATTGCAGGGGCGCGATGAGCGGGCCGGGGCCGCCGGCCCGGACGACGGGTACGTGGCATCGGTCGCCGGTCGCTACCGGGCCTTGCCACTGGATCTCCAGGTGCGGACCGAGGGCGCCCTGCCGTTGCTGCGCGACCTGTCGGCGAGCGCCGAATCGCCTGGCTTGCGGCTCGAGGTGGCCGGTACCGCGGGTGCGGCCACGGTGTCTTTCGATGGCCGGGCCGCGGCGCTGCTGGGCGACCGACGGCTCGATGGCGAAGTGCGCCTGCGCGGCCCTTCGCTGGCCTCGGCCGGCCAGGCGCTGGGCCTGACCCTGCCAGCGACCGGGCCATTCGACCTCCAGGGCCACCTGAGTCACGTCACCGGCCTGTGGGACTTGCGGGTGACCCGCGCTGCCATTGGCCGCAGCCTGGTCGCAGGCGAATTTCGCTTCGATCAGCGCCTCGATCCGCCGCGTCTGAGCGGGCGTCTCGGCGGTTCACGCCTGGCGCTGGCCGACCTCGGCCCGGCCGTCGGCCTGCCGCCCGTCGCGGCGCCGCGGCGCCGGCCGGCGCTGTCGCCGCGCCACGCACCGCTCCGGCCGCGCCACGCACTGCTGCCGCTGCCGCTGCCGCTGTGCCGCGGACCGCGCCGGCCGTGCCCCAGGGCCGCGCAGCCGGACGGGTGCTTCCGTCGCGGGCGTTCGATCTGCCCTCCCAGGTTCCATGGACGCCGACGTCCAGGTAGCCATCGACGAAGCTCGATCTGGGCAGCGCCGCGATCGCGCCCTTGCAGGCGTTGCGGGCCCATGTGCTGCTCGAGCAGGGTGTGCTTCGAATGCAGGGTGTCGAGGCAAGCGTCGCCGGGGGGCGGATCAGCGGCTCGACCCGGCTCGAAGCGCGCCAGCAGCCCGCCCGCTGGGCGGCCGATCTGCGGTTCGCCAAGATCGATGTGGCCGGCTGGATTCGGGCGCTCGAAGCACCGGGTGCGGCGGGCGGGAGCCGGTCAGGCGCCCGCGAACTGCGCCAGCAGCGCGATGCGGCGCGTCGAGGAGGGGCGCAACCGGTGCGTGCTTATCTGACGGGTGAACTCAGCGGCACGATCCGCGTGGCCGGTACCGGACGCTCGACCGCGGAAATCCTCGGCTCGATCGACGGCCAGGCCCGCTTCGCGCTGGGCGCAGGCACTTTGTCCCACCTGGTCACGGAGCTGGCCGGACTCGATCTCGCCCAAGCCCTGGGCGTGTGGGTGCGAGGCGACCGAGCCGCCGCTGCCGCTGCGCTGTGCCCGCGTGCACCTGGTCAGCCAGGGGGGCATGGTTCGGCTGCGCCAGGCCGTCTTGGACAGCCGGGACAGCACGATGTTCGTTGCCGGCCGGGTCAATCTGAAGGACGAATCCCTGGCCTTGCGGGTCGCCGTCAAACCCAAGGACTTTTCGCCGCTGTCGCTGCGCACCCCGCTGAGCGTCGAGGGCACTCTCGGCGCGCCCAAAGTCGCCATCCAGGGCGCGGGACTGGCGGCCAAGCTGCTGGGCGCCGCCGCGCTGGGAGCGATCGCGACTCCGGCGGCGGCCCTGCTGCTGCTGATCGATCCGGGGTCCGGCGCGTCGGCCGACCCCTGCGCGACGTCGCCGGGATGAGCGGCCAGTGAGATCGAATCGACCGCGATGGCCGCGCTGACATATGCTCCGGCCATGAACCGACCCAAACCCTTCTCGATGATCCGCGAGTTCCATCTCGCCGACTGGTTCACGCTGGCCAACGCCTTTTGCGGGATGGGCGCGCTGTTTTCGGTGATGTCGTATCTGCAGACCGGCAACCGCCTGCACGTCTACTTCGCCTGCGGCCTGATCCCGGTGGCGCTGGTGTTCGATGTGCTCGACGGCAGCATCGCACGCTGGCGCCAGCAAAGTTCGGTGCTGGGCCGCGAGCTCGATTCGCTGGCCGACGTGATCTCGTTCGGCGTGGCCCCCGCGGCCATCGCCTATGGCTGCGGCATGCAAGGGCTGTACGATCGGATTGCGCTGGTGTTCTTCGTCAGCTGCGGCGTGTCGCGCCTGGCGCGCTACAACGTCACCGCGGAGCAGCTCTCCGAGGGCGGCGACAAGGTGCGGTATTTCGAGGGCACGCCGATCCCCACCTCCATCGTGCTCGTCGCCGTCATGGGGGTGGCCGCCTGGCAGGGGGCGCTGGGCGATCGCCTGTGGTTCGGCGCGGTCAGCCTGGCCGGCTTCACCCTGCACCCGCTGGTGCTGATCTTCGCGCTGTCCGGATGCCTGATGATCAGCCGCATCCGGATCCCCAAGCCGTAGTGTCGGGTCGATCCTGGCGTGCGAACCCCGATGGACCGGCGGTGTCGTGAATACCCCTGATTCGGACTCGCCGCGCGTGCCGACCACGCCGCGCGCATTCCTGTGCCACTGCGGGCGCCGCGTTTTCTTTCGAAACAGCGTGTGCCTGGCCTGCGGCACGGCGCTGGACTATGACCCCGAGCTGACCGAGCTGCTGCCGCTCGAGAAGCTGGGCGAGGACGGCGAATGGGCCTCGATCGGCCCGGCCTCGTCCCATAGGCGGTATCGCCGTTGCGCGAACCTCGAGACCGCGGCCGCCTGCAACTGGCTGATCGCCGATGACGATCCGATCGGGCTGCAATGCGGCCAGTGCCGCTGCTGCCGCTTGACCCGGACCCTGCCCGATCTGTCGATCGACGAGAACGCCCGCTGGTGGGGGCGCATCGAACTGGCCAAGCGGCGCCTGGTTTCGTCGCTGATCGCCCTGGGTTTGCCGGTGCGCGCCAGGACGCTCGATGATCCGCAGTCCGGCCTGGCGATCGACCTGCTGCGCGCCGCGCGCGGCGCCGCGCCGATCGTGACCGGCCACTCGGGCGGGGTGATCACGATCGATGTCGAAGAAGCCGACGATTCCACGCGCGAACGTCGGCGCGCCGATCTGCGTGAGCCGTATCGCACGGTGCTGGGCCATCTGCGGCACGAGAGCGGGCACTACTACTGGGAGCGGCTGGTCGAACCGGGTGAGTGGCTCGAACCCTGGCGCGCCCTGTTTGGCGACGAACGCCTGGACTACCGCGGTGCGCTCGAGCGGCATTACCGCTGCGGACCGCCGGCGCGGTGGCAGACGCAGCATGTGAGCGCCTATGCCAGCTGCCATCCCTGGGAGGACTGGGCCGAGACCTGGGCGCACTACCTGCATGTGATCGACACGCTCGACACCGCCCGCAGCTTCGGACTCGAAGGCGATCGCATCGAAGCCGACCGCGACGGATTCACCGTCCAGGACCTGGACGGGTCGGGCGATGATCATCCCGAGACCTTCCTGGCACTGCTCAATCCGTGGATCGAACTGACCGCCGTGATCAACGAACTGTCGCGAGGCATGGGCGCGCCGGATTTTTATCCGTTCGTGCTGTCGGCGGCCGCGGTGCGCAAGCTCCACTTCGTTCACCGGGTGATCGGCGCCTGCCGGGCGAGCCCGCCTGGTGAGGCGCCCCCTCGCCGGCTGTCGGCGCCGTCCGACAGCGCGACGCGCGTGTGGCTGATCGGCAGGCAGCCTGGCGACGACTATCGTGCGGACATCGGTTGCTCAGGCAGCCTCCCGTTGGGGTACGCACGATGAATTCGACCTTTCAAACGACCTGGCCCCGGATTGCCGGCCTTATCGTGGCCATGGCAGCCGCGGCTTCGATCGCGGCCTTCGATCGGTCGGGCGACTCCCGGACTGCGGGTCAGAAAGTCGACGACACGATCGCCAAGGTCGAACAGAAGACCGAGGAGATCAAGGCCGAGGTGCGCGAGGCGGCCCGCGATGCCAAGCAGGCCGGCGCCGACGCGGCCCAGGGTGCGTCGAACAAGGTCGGCGAAGCCAAGCAGGCCACCGTCAACGTGGCAGAGGCAGCCGCCGACAAGGTCAAGGACGCGGTCATCACGTCCAAAATCAAATCGCGGCTGGGCTCGGAGCCGTCCTTGAGCGGACTGGTCATCACGGTCGACACGCAAGGCGGCCGGGTGGCTCTGCGCGGATCGGCGCCGGATCGGGCCGCCGCCGATCGCGCGGAGTCGATTGCCCGCGCGGTGGACGGGGTGTCGTCGATCGACAATCAGCTGGCCGTCGTCGTCAAGCCCTAAGCGCGCCAGAAGGCGGGGGCGTCGAGCGCGGTTTCCGGACTCGGACCTAAGCCGTTTTTGACAGCAGCACCACGTCCGGAAGGCCCTGGAAATGAGCGTCGCAGGTCAGTAGATCTGCCTTCTGGTGCAGGGCCGTGGCATAGACGATGGCATCGGCGGTGGCCAGCTTGTGCTCTCGATGCAGATTCGCGGCGAGCAGTGCGATGGCGGTGTCCATCGGCACGACGGCGCACTTGAGGGTGTAGGCGACCACCTGGTCGGCTTGCTCTTCGCCGACCTCGCGCATCAGCCATTTCGACAGTTCAAGCTGCACGATAGTAGGAACGATGCACTGTGGCTTGTCAGGGAACTGCTTGCCCAGTCGTTTGCCGAGCGCGCTGTCCGTGAGCCATTCAATCCAAGCCGACGGGTCGACCACGCGCATCGAAGCCGCCATCAGTAGCGGTCTTTGCGGTCGCGGTAGCCGTCCGTGCGGGCACCTTTGGCGATGCCGGCCAACTGCTTCAATTCGGGCACCGGCATCACCAGAACGCCTTTGCCCTTGGGAATGAATACGAACTCCTGTCCGGCATGCCAGTGCTGCTCCTCACGCACGGCTTTGGGAATGGAGATCTGGAACTTGCTGGACAAGGTGGCGGTTGCGGTCATTTTCGTACCTCGGTTGTATCGATACTATAGCAGTAAGAAATCGGGCCTCACTCCAGGTTTTGCACCTGTTCCCGGATCTGCTCGATCAGCAGCTTCAGTTCGATCGCGGCATTGGCCAGGTCGACATTGGCGCCCTTGGAGCCCAGCGTGTTGGCTTCGCGATTGAGTTCCTGCATCAGGAAATCGAGCCGCTTGCCGACCGCGCCACCGGCCTGCAGGATGCGCTCGAGCTCGTCCAGGTGCACGGCCAGGCGCGACAGTTCTTCGGCCACGTCGATGCGCATGCCGTGCAGCACCACCTCCTGGCGGACCCGGTCCATGGCCTCGTCGAGCGGCAGCGAGGTGCCGGTGGCGGCGTTGATCAGCGCCGCACGCAGCCGCTCGACCAGCCGGGCCTCGAAGGCGGCGAGCAGGGCGGGCGTCTCGACCTCGAGCTGCCTGACCAGCTCGCGCATGCGCTGACAACGTTCCAGGATGCCCTGCGCGAGCCGGGCGCCCTCGCGCTGGCGGCTGGCGACGAACTCGGTCAGTGCGCGCTTGCCGGCGGCCAGCACCTCGCGCTGCAGGGACTCGGGATCGACGCTGGGCTCGGCTATCACCCCGGGCCAGCGCATCAGGTCGGCCACCGTCAGCGGCTGCGCGCCGGGCGCCGCGCCACGGACTTCGTCGGCCACGGCGACAAGCTGCGCCAGCAGTCCGCGATCGATCACCGGCTGTCGGTCCTCAACGGCCGGTCGAGGCACGGAAATGCGACACTCGACTTTGCCGCGGGTTGTGCCCGAGGTGAGCATCTCCCGCAATCCGGATTCAACTGCACGAAGGTCGTCCGGAATGCGAAAATTGATGTCCAGGAAGCGCGAATTGACGCTGCGCAGCTCCAGCTGGAGCCGGCCGGTGTCGAATTCACGGGTGACCGACGCGTAGCCGGTCATGCTCTGGATCGGTTGGGATTTGCTCAAGGGATCTCGCCAGGTTGGTAACAGACAGAGTGATCGGGCCGTGTCGCCACGCCCGCCGCTGCACACAGGAACAATCACGGGACGATGGCCGCTCAAACCAATGCACCGTTGCCGGATGGCCTGGAACTGGGCGGCTATCGGATTCTAAATAAGATCGCCAGCGGTGGATTTTCCATTGTCTACCTGGCGCAGGATGCCGAGGGCACTCAGTACGCCGTCAAGGAGTACCTGCCCAGCACCCTGGTCAAGCGCAAGGCGGGCGAACTGGTGCCGGTGATCACGCCGGAACACCTGAACACCTATCGCAACGGCCTGAAGTGCTTCTTCGAAGAAGGCCGGGCGCTGGCGCGCATCCTGCACCCGAACGTGGTCCGCGTGATGAACTTCTTTCGGGCCAACGAAACCGTCTACATGGTGATGGCCTTCGAGCAGGGCCGCACCCTGCAGGAGCTGATCCTGCGCCGGCGCGGCCGCGAGACCAAGGTGGTGATCGCCGAGCGCCATATCCGGCGGGTCTTTCATCTGGTGATGAACGGCCTGCGCGAGGTTCACGCGAACCGGCTGCTGCACCTCGACCTGAAGCCGGCCAACGTCTACTTGCGCAGCGACGGCTCGCCGATGCTGCTGGACTTCGGCGCCGCGCGCCAGACGCTGTCTCAGGACGCGCCCAAGCTGTTCCCGATGTACACCCCCGGGTTTGCCGGCCCCGAGCTGTATCGCAAGGCGCAGCAGCTCGGCCCCTGGACCGACGTCTACGGAGTCGGTGCCAGCATGTTCGCCTGCATGATGGGCGCGCCACCCCAGGCCGCCGACCAGCGCCAGCTCAACGACCGCATGCCCGAGCTCTATGCGGGCCTGAAAGGACACTACTCTGACGCGCTGATCGAAACGGTGGGCTGGTGCCTGAAGATGGATCCGATGGAGCGTCCGCAAAGCGTTTTCGCGCTGCAAAAGGCGCTGCGCAATGTGGGCGGCGACGGTCAGGGCGGCGAGCCGGGCGGCGACGGGCGGACCGGTGGCCTGGCGCGATTCCTCGACACCATGGCGGGGCGACTCGGCCGGCGCAAGCGCAGTGATGTGATACTGCCGCTCGATTCCTGAGGTCTCATGCTTCCACTTCTCCAGACACGGGTCAGCAGCCGATGAGGTTCTCGATCTATCAGGACACCGCCATCGGCGCGCGGGCCGTCAACCAGGACCGGATGGGGTATTGCTTCACCCGCGACAGTCTGCTGATGCTGGTGGCCGACGGCATGGGCGGCCATCTGCGCGGCGAGGTCGCCGCGCAGATCGTCGCGCAATCGGTGGCGGCCAGTTTCCAGCGGATGTCCCACCCCTCTCTGGCCGATCCGATCGAGTTTCTCGACTTCGCGCTGCGTCGCGCCCACCGCGAGATCATGCAGTACCAGGAGGCGCACGGCCTGCCCGAGCCGCCGCGCACGACCGTGGTGGCCTGTGTCGTGCAGGGTGGCAAGGCCTGGTGGGCGCACGCGGGCGACTCCCGCATCTACTGGATCCGCGACGGCGCGCTGCTGGCGCGCACCCGCGATCACTCCAAGGTCGAGACCATGGTGGCCATGGGGCTGCTCGAGCCTCATCTCCAGGAAAATCATCCCGAGCGCAACAAGGTCCTGAACTGCCTGGGTTCGCCCTTCGAGCCCACGATCGAGATCAGCCAGGGCGTGCCGCTGCAGCCCGGCGACACGCTGATGCTGTGCAGCGACGGCATCTGGGGTGCATTGTCGGAAGACGAACTGCTGCGCACGCTGGACGGCATGAGCGTGCTGCGCTCGGTTCCCGAACTGGTGCGCCGCAGTGTGATCGCCGGCGGCAGGATGGCCGACAACGCCACCGCTCTGGCGATGCGCTGGGAGAGCGCCGGTACCGAACAGGAACAGTTCTCGTCCCAGCACCTGCCCGATGGCGCCATCACCACCACCATCGCGATCGGCCAGCTCGAAGCCGAGCCGGCGCCCGAACTCTCCGACGACGAGATCGAACGCACCATCCGCGAGATCAAGAGCGCGATCGCCAAGACCGGCGCGCGCTGAGCTCGCCGTAGAATGGCGGGCATGAACCCATCTGCCGCCTTGCCTGCCGCCGCGCTGACCGCCTCGTTCGCCCGCCCCAGCGGCCGGGCGCCCGACCAGTTGCGTCCGGTCCGTTTCACCCGCCATTTCACCCGCCACGCCGAAGGCTCGGTGCTGGTCGAATTCGGCGATACCCGTGTGCTGTGCACCGCCAGCATCGAAGACAAGGTGCCGGGTTTCCTGCGCGGCAAGGGGCAGGGCTGGGTGACCGCCGAATACGGCATGCTGCCGCGCGCCACCCACACCCGCAGCGATCGCGAGGCGGCGCGCGGCAAGCAATCGGGCCGCACTCAGGAGATCCAGCGCCTGATCGGGCGCAGCCTGCGCTCGGTGTTCGACCTTCAAGCCTTGGGCGAACGCACGCTCACGCTCGATTGCGACGTGCTGCAGGCCGATGGCGGCACCCGCACGGCGTCGATCACCGGTGCCTGGGTGGCGGCACACGATGCGCTGGGCACGCTGATGGCGCGTGGCGCGCTGGCTGCCATGCCGTTGCGAGACGCGGTGGCCGCCGTCTCGGTGGGCATGTGGCAGGGCGTGCCGGTTCTCGATCTGGATTACCCGGAAGATTCCGCCTGCGATACCGACATGAATGTCGTGATGACCGGGCAGGGGGGCTACGTCGAGATCCAGGGCACGGCCGAGGGCGCGCCCTTCGACCGTCGGCAGGCCGATGCCATGCTCGAACTGGCCCGCAGCGGCATCGAGCGGCTGGTCCGCGCGCAGCGCGCCGCGCTGGACAGCACCGAACCCGTTTGCGCATGAATGCACCGGCGCTGGCGGGACACCCGCTCGCGCGGATCGTCCTGGCCTCGGGCAACGCCGGCAAGCTGCGCGAATTCTCTGCCCTGCTCGAACCGCTGGGGCTGGCCGTGGTGCCGCAATCCAGCCTCGGTATCGCCGAGGCGCCCGAGCCGCACGCCACCTTCGTCGAGAATGCGCTGGCCAAGGCGCGGCACGCGGCCGCCGCCAGCGGGTTGCCGGCGCTGGCCGATGATTCGGGCATCTGCCTGGATGCGCTGGGTGGCGCGCCAGGGGTGCACTCGGCGCGCTGGGCGGCCATGTCGGGAGGGCGCGCGCGACGATGCGGCCAACAACCGGCGCGTCGCCGAGCAATTGCGAGCGCTGGGGCCCGAGCGCGGCGTGCGCACCGGCCACTACTACTGCGTGCTGGTGCTGATGCGCGCGGCCGACGATCCACAGCCGATCATCGCCGACGGCGTGTGGCGCGGCGAATTCATCGACGTCCCGCGCGGCGAGGGTGGCTTCGGCTACGACCCGCATTTCCTGCTGCCCGAACTTGGCCGCACCGCGGCCCAGCTCAGCGCCGAGCGCAAGAATCGGCTCAGCCACCGCGGCCTGGCGATGCGCGCCCTGGTGGCCCGGCTGCGCGACTTCGGGCTGGTGCGGGGCTGATCGATGAAGTCCGTGTCGGTCGTCCGGATGGCGCCGTCGCGCCGAGCCGGCCCGGATGGGGTGCCGCTGTCGCAATTGCCCCCGCTGTCGCTGTATGTGCACCTGCCGTGGTGCCTGAAGAAGTGCCCGTACTGCGACTTCAATTCCCACGAGTGGCGCCGGGAGGAGGGCGCGCCCGCCAGCCTGCCGGCCGATCTCGAGCAGCGTTACCTGGACGCCTTGCAGGCCGATCTGGAGGCTTCGCTGCCGCTGGTCTGGGGCCGGAGTGTGCAGACGGTCTTCATCGGCGGGGGCACGCCCAGCCTCTTTTCGCCGGCCGCGATCGAGGCGCTGCTGGCGATGATCCGGGCCCGCCTGCGGCTGGTTCCCGAGGCCGAGATCACGCTCGAGGCCAACCCGGGCAGCTTCGAGACCGGCCGATTCGCCGGGTTCGCGCGGGCCGGCGTCACCCGCTTGTCGATCGGTGTGCAAAGCTTCGACGACGGCCTGCTGCGCGCGATCGGCCGGGTGCACGATGCGGCGCAGGCGCACGCGGCGGTCCAGGAGGCCTCGCGTCACTTCGCCACCTTCAACATCGACCTGATGTACGCGCTGCCGGGCCAGTCGATGGCGGCGCTCGATCGCGACCTCGAGCAGGCGCTGGCCTATGGGCCGCCCCACCTGAGCTGCTATCACCTCACGCTCGAGCCCAACACGCTGTTCGCCAAGTACCCGCCCGCCGTGCCCGACGACGACCTTGCCGCCGACATGCAGGACCGCGTCGAGGCCCGGCTGGCGCAGGCCGGTCTGCAGCACTACGAAATATCCGCTTACGCCCGGCCTGGCCATCGCGCCCGCCACAACCTGAACTACTGGCAGTTCGGCGACTACCTGGGCATCGGTGCCGGCGCCCACGGCAAGCTGTCGTTTCACCACGGCATCGTGCGTTATGCCCGATTCAAGCAGCCGCAGCGATTCATCGACGCGGCGCTGGCGGGCGGTGCGGTCGAAGAAGAGCGCCGCCTGCAGGCATCTGACCTGCCCTTCGAATTCATGCTCAACGCGCTGCGCCTGATCGACGGGGTGCCGGCGACGATGTTCGAGGAGCGGACCGGCCTGGCGGTCACCGCCATCGCCGCCGCGATGAGTCATGCTGCCGATCAGGGACTGGTCGATGCCGACCCGGCGCGGATCCAGGCCACCCCGCGAGGGCTGCAATTCCTGAACGACCTCCAGGCGCGGTTTCTGGACGACCCTGCGGCACCGGCCTGAGCGGGTAAGGCGTGGCCGGACGGCAGCGCCGTCGTGCGCGCGGCAGCGATCGGCCGGCTCCACATTAAGACGCACCATTTCTGTGCGTCTCAGAAAGGCGCCCTTGTTTGGTGCGCCCAATGTTGGGGCATAACGACGATGCCACGCTAAGTGCCTGAATCTGTTCGGCTTGGCCGCCGGCTTTTTGCCCCGGCCGATGGCATGGAAACTGCTAGTTTGCTGAAGGTTGGAAAAGCGCCCACAATCTTGCGGTTTTTGCAGGCTACCCCTTTCACATCGCTACAGAAGCAATCAGGAGAGTTCCGAATGGCGAGCGCCAAAGACGTCATGAAAATGGTGACGGACAACGAGGTCAAGTTTGTCGACTTCCGCTTCACCGATACGCGTGGCAAAGAGCAACACGTGACGGTGCCCGTCAGCCACTTTGACGAGGACAAGTTCATCAGCGGTCACGCGTTCGACGGTTCGTCGATCGCCGGCTGGAAAGGCATCGAAGCGTCCGACATGCTGCTGATGCCGGACCCGGCCACGGCCAACATGGACCCGTTCCGCGAAGAACCCACCCTGCTGCTGAGCTGCGACGTCGTCGAGCCGTCCGACGGCAAGGGTTATTCGCGCGATCCGCGTTCGCTGGCCAAGCGCGCCGAGGCCTATCTGAAGGCCAGCGGCGTGGGCGACACCTGCTTCTTCGGTCCCGAGCCCGAGTTCTTCATTTTCGACTCGGTCACCTGGAACATCGACATGTCGGGCTGCGGGGTCAAGATCAATTCCGAAGAAGCGCCCTGGAGCACCGGCAAGGAGTTCGAAGGCGGCAACCTGGGCCATCGCCCCGGCGTGAAGGGCGGCTACTTCCCGGTGCCCCCGGTCGATTCCTTCCAGGACATGCGTTCCGAGATGTGCCTGCTGCTCGAGCAGATGGGCGTGCCGGTCGAAGTGCACCACCATGAAGTGGCCGCACCGGGCCAGTGCGAGATCGGCACCAAGTTCTCCACGCTGGTGCAGCGCGCCGACTGGCTGCAGATCATGAAGTACGTGATCCACAACGTGGCGCACAGCTACGGCAAGACCGCCACCTTCATGCCCAAGCCGGTCGTGGGCGACAACGGCTCGGGCATGCACTGCCACCAGTCGGTCTGGAAAGACGGCGTCAACCTGTTCGCCGGCAACGGCTATGCGGGGCTGTCCGACTTCGCGCTGTACTACATCGGCGGCATCATCAAGCACGCCCGTGCGCTGAACGCCATCACCAACCCGGGCACCAACTCGTACAAGCGGCTGGTTCCGGGCTTCGAAGCCCCGGTGAAGCTGGCCTATTCGGCCCGCAACCGTTCGGCCTCGATCCGCATTCCGTATGTGAGCAACCCCAAGGGCCGCCGCATCGAAGTGCGCTTCCCGGATCCCACCGCCAATCCCTACCTGGCCTTCTCGGCCATGATGATGGCGGGCCTGGACGGCGTGCAGAACAAGATCCACCCGGGCGAAGCCGCCGACAAGAACCTGTACGACCTGCCGCCCGAAGAAGACGCGAAGATCCCCACCGTGTGCTCGTCGCTCGACCAGGCGCTCGAGTACCTGGACAAGGATCGCGAGTTCCTGACCCGCGGCGGTGTGTTCAGCGACGAAATGATCGACGCGTACATCGCGTTGAAGAGCGAGGAAGTCACGCGGTTCCGCATGACCACTCACCCGATCGAATTCGACATGTACTACTCGCTGTAAGACGTCTCGTTCGCGGCGGGCCGATGCCTGCCGCGGCGACTGACCCGAGGGCCCGGCTTGCCGGCCCTTTGCTTTTGAGCGGCCCGCTTCACAGAATGCTCGCCGCCCGTTTCTCCCGGACGGTCGGTCGCTCCCCGGTGCGGATGAACGCGGTATAGTCCGGGCAACTTTCAGGTCCCCGATGAGGAAGATGTGACGATGCGATCAGCGCCGATCAGCCTGTGTGCCCTCCTGCTGGCGCTGGCCGGCACGGCGCAGGCGCAGATATTCCGGTGCGAGGGTCCCAATGGGGTCGTCGAGTACACCAATGCGCCGCCCGCGGGTCCCCAGAGCGGGCGTACCTGCAAGACGGTCGATGCCACCATCACGGTCATTCCGGCACCCAAGGCCCCGGTGCGCGCTGCGCCCCCGGCGCCCGCGGCCGGTGGCGGCAATGGGGGTGCCGCGGCGGGCACGGCGCCCAAGCCGGCGGCCTCGCCCGACGGGTTTCCCAAGGTCGATCCCGCAACCCAGCGCACCCGCGACAGCGACCGGCGCCGCATTCTCGAGGACGAGCTCAAGAAAGAGGAAACCCGGCTCGCCGCGATCCAGAAGGAATACAACAACGGTGAGCCCGAGCGCCAGGGCGACGAGCGCAACTACCAGAAGTACCTCGATCGCGTGCAGCGCCTGAAGGAAGACATCCAGCGCACCGAAGGCAACCTGGCGACGATACGCCGCGAACTCTCCGCGCTCAAATAGTCCGGTCTGCGCCCGAGTGCCGAGCGGCCCATGCCCGCGCCATCCCCTGCTGACGGCAGTCCCTTGAATCGCCCGGGCAAGATCGGCCGCGAGCGGCGCAAGCGCCCCGAATCGCTGCTCGCGGGCCTGGACCTGCTGGCCAGCGGCGTGGTCGTGCTCGATGCCGAAGGCCGCGCGGTCTTCATCAATCAGTCGGCCGAACAGCTGTTCGAGCTGTCCTCGCGCACCCTTCAGGGCCATCCGTTTGCCCGGATGTTCGCCAACGGCATGGTGATCGACGCGCTGGTCGAAGAAGCCTGCAACAACGCCTTCGGCCAGAAGCACCAGGAGCTGCTTCTCGAGCGGCCCGGGCGCGATGCGCTGATGCTGTCGTCCATTGCCGTGGTGCTGGACAGTCCGCTGGGGTCGCTGCTGCTCGAGTTCCGGCCGATCGAACACCGGATGCGCCATGAGCGGGAGTCCAAGCTGCTCGACTCGGCGCAGGCCAATCGCGAACTGGTGCGCAACCTGGCCCACGAAATCAAGAATCCGCTGGGGGGCCTGCGCGGGGCGGCCCAGCTGCTCGAATCCGAGTTGCCTTCCCCGTTTCTGCGCGAATACACCCAGGTGATCATCAAGGAGGCCGACCGGCTGCAGGCCCTGGTCGACCGGCTGCTGGCCCCGCACCGCCACGCCCGCGTGGTGGCGCCGATGAACATCCACGAGGTGTTCGAGCGTGTGCGTTCGGTGGTGCTGGCCGAATACGGGCCCAACCTGATCATCGACCGCGACTACGACGCCAGCCTGCCGGATTTTCTGGGCGACAAGGAGCAGATGATCCAGGTCGTGATGAACATCGTGCGCAACGCGGCCCAGGCGCTCGACGGTGCCGGACGCATCGTCTTGCGCACCCGGATCGCCCGGCAGATCACGATCGGCCAGCGCCGCCACCGCCTGGCACTGGATTTGCATGTGATTGACCACGGACCTGGTATTCCGGAGTCGATTCGTGACAGGATCTTCTTTCCTCTGGTTACCGGCCGTGAGGGTGGCAGCGGTTTGGGTCTGTCGCTCGCACAAAGCTTCGTGCAGCAGCACGGCGGTGTGATCGAGTGCGAGAGCCGGCCGGGCCGTACGGAATTTCGGATTCTGCTGCCACTGGTCTAGGCGTCGAGCCTGCCAGTGGCGGGAAGTCAGAGCAGGCACATGAACTCGGTTTGGATCGTTGACGACGACCAGTCGATACGCTGGGTACTCGAACGGGCGCTATCGCGGGAAGGTTTTGATGTTCGGGTGTTCGGCACCGCCCGCGAGTGCCTTCGTGCGCTCGAAGACGGCGTGCCGCGCGTGCTGGTGTCCGACATCCGGATGCCAGGCGAGAGCGGCATCGAACTGCTCCAGAAGGTCAAGGAGCGCCGGCCCACCCTGCCGGTGATCATCATGACCGCGTTCTCCGACCTCGAGAGCGCGGTGTCGGCCTTCCAGGGCGGCGCCTTCGAGTATCTGCCCAAGCCCTTCGACCTGCCCAAGGCGATCGAACTGATCCGGCGCGCGGTGCAGGAGAGCGCTCCCGACGAGGCGGCCGACGAGGTCGTGGAAGGCGACCTCGAGATTCTCGGCAAGGCGCCGGCGATGCAGGAGGTCTTCCGCGCGATCGGGCGGCTGTCGCACTCCCATGTGACGGTGCTGATCACCGGCGAATCCGGCACCGGCAAGGAGCTGGTCGCGCGGGCCTTGCACGATCACAGTCCGCGGGCCGGGCAGGCGTTCGTGGCGCTGAACACCGCGGCTATCCCGCGCGACCTGCTCGAGTCCGAGCTGTTCGGCCATGAGCGAGGCGCATTCACCGGCGCGCAGCAGTTGCGCCGCGGCCGCTTCGAGCAGGCCGAGGGCGGCACGCTGTTCCTCGACGAAATCGGCGACATGCCGCAGGACCTGCAGACCCGTCTGCTGCGCGTGCTGGCCGACGGGCAGTTCTACCGCGTGGGCGGGCACCAGCCGCTGCGCGCCAATGTGCGGGTCATCGCGGCCACCCACCAGAACCTCGAAGACCGGGTCCGCAAGGGCCTGTTCCGGGAGGACCTGTTCCATCGCCTGAACGTGATCCGGCTGCGTCTGCCGGCGCTGCGCGAACGGACCGACGACGTGCCGCTGCTGGCCCGTCATTTCCTGCAGCGCAGCGCCCGCGAACTGGGCGTCGAGTCCAAGCGCCTCACCGAGGAGGCCAACGGCGCGCTGGCCCGCTTCGGCTGGCCCGGCAATGTGCGCCAGCTCGAAAACGTCTGTCACTGGCTCACCGTGATGGCGCCCAGCCAGACCGTGGGCGTCAAGGATCTGCCGCCCGAGATTCGTGCCGAGGCGGCGAGCAGCCACGGGCCGCTGGGCGCCTCGTATGTTCAGGCCAGCGTCGATGGCGACAGCGGCAGCCCGGGACAGTGGCTGGGCAGTCCGCCAACGGCTCCCGGGCCGGCAGGCGAGCAGGTCGGCGGTCTTGGGCCCTCGGCCGGCCATGGGTCGGGGCAGGGCAAGCCGATGTCTCCGGGCGGATCCTTGCACAGTGGCGCGCAGAGCGGTTTCGGGCCGGTCGGCGCATCCTCGTATGTCGGGTCCACCGGTACGGTGCTCACCAGCTCGCCGGTGGGCTTCGGCGACATGGGCGCGAGCGGCGGGGGGACCGGTGCGCAGGCCGCACGCTGGGCCGCGCTGCTCGAACGTGAAGTCTCGCTGATGCTGTCGGCGCAGGCGGCGCACGCCGTCGAGGGGCAGCCCGCCAGCCACAGCGACCTGATGGACAAGCTCACGCGGGAGTTCGAAAGCGCGGTCATTCGTACGGCCTTGCGGCACACCCGGGGCCGGCGCATCGATGCGGCGCTGCGCCTGGGCATCGGGCGCAACACGATCACGCGCAAGATCCAGGAGCTGCACCTGGAGGATGACGGGCCCTGAAGGGCCCCACGGCGGGCGCGCAATGCCCGCCATCGCACCTCAAGCTGCCGTGGCGAGCTCCACCACCACGGGCGCGTGATCGGAGGGCTGTTCACGCTTGCGCAGGTCGCGCTCGACATGGCAGCCAAGCACTCGCGCGCGCAGGTTCTGCGTGACCAGCACATGGTCGATGCGCAGCCCGTTGTTGCGGCGGAATGCCATCTGCCGGTAGTCCCACCAGGTGAAGGTTTTTTCCGGCTGCTCGAACAGCCGGAAACTGTCGACCAGCCCAGTGGCCACCAGCCGGTTGAAGCGTTCGCGTTCCGGCGCCGACACCAGCACCTGGCCTTCCCATTCGGCGGGGTTCTTCACGTCGCGGTCTTCCGGGGCGATGTTGTAGTCGCCCGCCAGCGCCATCGGCACGCCCTGGGCGATCTGCGGGGCCAGCCAGTCGATCAGGCGGTCGAGCCACTCGAGCTTGTAGCGGTACTTGTCGGAGTCGATCGACTGGCCGTTGGGCACATACGCGCAGATCACCCGCACGCCCGCTACGGTGGCACTGATCAGCCGGCGCTGCTCGTCGGCGTGCAACGGATTGCCGATGACGACGTCGGCGGGAGAGCCCACCGTGTCGCGCCGGGTCAGGATGGCCACCCCGTTGTAGGTGGGCTGGCCGCTGAACACCACGTCGTAGCCGGCCTGGGCGATCGCCTCGCGCGGGAACTTGTCGTCGGTGAGCTTGGTCTCCTGCAGGCAGACGACATCGACCGGCTGCGCGGCAAGCCAGTCGAGCAGTTGCGGCAGGCGGATCTTCAGGGAGTTGACGTTCCAGGTGGCGAGCCTCATAGACATGAAAATCCAATGAATATCAATCGATTGAGCTAAGGCATCGCAAACAAGCTACGCATCTTGATACACAGAACCTCACCGCGCCGCTTCATTGTGCCAGCCCCGACACAGGCTGCGTGCCGGTACGTGGCACCGACATCCCCGGAATCCCGGCCAGCTGGCGGTCGCACATCGGTCGCGCAGTGCAAGGCAAAGTCCAGGGCTCCGATGGCCGTGAGATCTATGGTCCTCAAAAGGCGCCATTCAAGGGGCGCAACAAGCCGCATCGCGGCGACCGTCAGCGGGTCTCAGGCTGGTCAACCGAACAGATTGCCACACGGCTGCGAATTGCCTTCCCGCACGACGAATCCATACGAATCTCCCAGCGGCGGCATCCATCCGTTTCCGGCCTATCGGCGAACCTCCGGGGCGTCGGTGCAGATATTGTTTCGAGGCTTGGTGGGGTTCGGCCTGGTCGAGTCGACCTATTCTCGATCCGGTAGACTCGCCGGCTTTTGCATCCTTCGGAACAACGATCATGACCCACCGCCTGTCGGGCCTTGCGCTCATCGCCGCCTGTGCCCTTGCCTCAAATGCGTTGGCGGACTCCGCCGAAACCTTGCCCTCCGGTGTGAAGATCGTCCACACCAAGCCTGGCACAGGCCCAAGCCCCAAGGTCAGCGACACCGTGACGGTCCACTATCTCGGCAGGCTCGCCGATGGCAAGGAGTTCGACAGTTCGTACAAGCGCAATGCGCCGACGTCGTTTCCGCTGTCGCGCGTCGTGCCATGCTGGACCCAGGGCATGCAGAAGATCAAGGTGGGCGGCAAGGCAACGCTCACCTGCCCGCCGGCGACCGCCTATGGTGAGAGCGGCGCGGGCGGCGTGATCCCCCCCAATGCCACGCTGACCTTCGAGATCGAGCTGCTGTCGATCGGCAAGTAAGGGCCCTGGCCGACTGGAGCGCCCGGCGATCAGCGACAGGCTGTCGCCCGAGACGTCGATGTCGGTCCTGCTGCCAGGTGAACCGGCGTCACCGCCACCGGTTCCTGAACCGCTGGAAACTGGCGTCACCGCGGTGCGGGGAAGCGAGCGCACGATGTAGCGTTGGGTCTGGGAAAAACGCAAATGCGTCTCGCGCCTCACCGGCACTGCAAGCAACCGGGCCGGACAGGTCGACGCGATCGTGGTCGAGTTCGGGCCTGAGCATGTGGTCAATGTCGCGCAGATGCAGATCAACAAGGCCGCTGCCGAGGCTCAAACAGCGCACACCGGTACCGAATGAGGCGATCGTCACTGCCGTTACGGGCGGCGGCGGGGCAGGGGGCGGCGCAGCCGCTGGCCAGGGCCTGCTGGGCGTTCCAGTCTTTCACCCCCCGGCCGGCAACATGCCCAGTGCCTGCGGCAGACTGCCGAACACCCCGCTCCGGATGACTGCCCCATGATCGATCTCAAAGCCAAACTCGACGCCCATACCGATGATGACCGGATGGTCCTCGACGCCGCCCGCAGCTACTGCAGCCGCGATCCCGAGTTGCGCCGGGTGCGCGCGCTGCGCGGCCAGCTGCCCAGCCACGACCCCCTGGCCTGGCAGGAGATGGCCCAGATGGGCTGGCTGGGCTGCCGCACACCGGAAGAACACGGCGGCACGCCGCTCAGCCTCGCCCAGCTATGCCTGCTGCTGGAGCAGCACGGCGGCTCGCTGGCGCCCGAGCCCCTGAGCGCCGCGGTGGTGCTGGCTGGTGGCGTGCTCGCCGCCAGCGACAATCAAGCGCTGAAGGCGCAATGGCTTGCGCGAGTGGCCGACGGCCGATGGCTGCCCAGCCTCGCCTGGCAGGACCGGCCCGCGCTGGGCCGAACAAAGGCGGCCGGCACCCAGGCCCGGGCGCAAGACGGCGGCTACTTCCTGAATGGCGCGAAGGCATTCGTGAGCCATGGCGAAACCGCGCAGGCATTTCTGGTCAGCTCCCAGACCGATAACGGTATGGGCCTCTTCCTGGTTGATCGTCAGGCGTCGGGCTTGAGCGTGACCCCGCATCATCGGGTGGACGGTGGCACCTGGACCGAACTCAGTCTGGCCGATGTTCGGGTCGAGCCGGACGCGGTGATCGCCCTGGGCGAGGTCGCCGATAACGCACTGGCGCGGGCCCTGGACGAAGCCCGTCTGGCGGTGAGTGCCGAACTGGTCGGCCTGATGTCGCGCCTTTTCGAGATCACCGTCGACTATGTGACGATGCGCGAACAGTTCGGCCGACCGGTGGGCAGTTTTCAGGCGCTACAGCATCGGGCAGTCGACACCCTGGTGCAGGTGGAGATGGCCCGCGCGGTGCTGCGTCAGGCGGCCGCCGGGTTTGATGCCAGCGACGATCCTGCCACCCGGGCGCGACTGGCCAGCCAGGTCAAGGCACGTTGCTCGGATGCGGCACTGAAGGTGACCAAGGCCTGCGTGCAGATGCATGGCGGCATCGCTTACACGGACGAGTGCAATGTCGGCCTGTTCCTGAAGCGCGCGATGGTGCTGTCGGCCTGGCTGGGCGGACCGGGCGAACACCGTCAGCGTTATGGCCGCCTGCTGCAGGAGGGCAGCGAGCCGTCGGCCGAGGCACGCGAGGATGACGATCCGCTGATCCGCAAGGCCCGCCAGCTGCTGGCCGAGCATTTTCCGGCCGAGTGGCGCTTTCCGACCACCCGGATGAGCCAGGCGCAGACCGAGCCCTGGCAGCGGGCGCTCGGCCAGCACGGCTGGGCCGCGCCCGGCTGGCCCAAGGAATTTGGCGGCATGGGCCTGTCGGCCTGGGATCAGATCCGCGTCCTTGATGAATTCAGCAATGCGGGCGTCTCCACCGTCAGCAACATGGGCGTGACCATGCTCGGGCCGCTCCTGATCCGCTACGGCACGCCAGCGCAGCGCGAAAAACATCTGCCGGGCATCCTGTCAGGCGAGACCCGCTGGTGCCAGGGCTACTCCGAACCGGGCGCCGGCTCCGATCTGGCCGGCCTGCGCACCACCGCCGTGCTGCAGGGCGATCACTTCGTGGTGAATGGTCAGAAGATCTGGACCACCTATGCGCATGAGGCGCATTGGATCTTTCTGCTGGTGCGCACCGATCCCAAGGCCAAGAAGCAACAGGGCATCAGCTTCCTGCTGGTCGACATGAAGAGCCCGGGCATCACCGTCAAGCGCATCCGCAATCTCACCGGCGAGTCGGAATTCTGCGAAGTGTTCTTCGACAATGTGCAGGTGCCGGCCGCGCAGATCGTGGGCGAGCTCAACCGGGGCTGGACCATGGCCAAGTCGCTGCTGGGCTCCGAGCGCATCATGATCGGCAGCCCGCGCCTGGCTCGCTATCCGCTGCAGTTGCTGCGCGATCTGCTCAAGGCGCAGGGCCGCTTCGACGACCCCGTCATCCGGGTTCGGTATGACGAACTGCAGCTCGACGTCGACGATCTCGGCGCCTTCTTCGTGCGCATGGCCGAGGTCCTGCGCCGTGGCGAGGAGCTCGGACCGGAGGTGTCGATGCTCAAGCTGTGGGTGAGCGAGACGATGCAGCGCGTCACCGATCTGATGCTGGAAGCGGGCGGCCAGCAGGCCACCCTGGATGAGGCGATCCCGCTGGATGACAGCCATTCGGTGCATATCGCCGGGCACTACTTCATGTCGCGGCCAGCCACCATCTATGGCGGCTCCAGTGAGATCCAGCGCAACATCCTGGCCCGCGGGGTGCTGGAATTGCCAGACTGAGGATCGGCTGACGACAGGGTGACGCGGCATTCCGATCGATGAAGTATCGGCCCGGCTTTGCGGCACGCTTGGGCAGCATCGAGGATGCGCGCGTTCCCCTTCCCAGTCACTGGCCTCAGCCAAGGATAGGACTTTCCAATCGTTCGGGCCTTGACGTTCATGCTCTGGTTTTGCGTACCGCCGCTCATCGTGTTGGCAGGCGCCCCGGGCCCGTGATGCGGGTACGGGCTCCCTCAATGCCGCGCCAGCACCTGTCCCATGCGCTCCCGGTACACGTTGCGATCGGAGCGGCCCCAGGAAGCGCCCGTCCCGGCAGCACTGTCTGTCGTTTCGATCAATCGACGGACCTCGACGAGAACCGCTGCGTGGAGGGAACGCACCCGGCGGGCATCCGCCCCTGGGGCATTCACAGCGGACGCACGGGCCTCCTGCGCCGGCCCGAATGCGACTCGTGCGACCAGCCGCTGGTATCGGGGCAGAGCGACCTGCAAAGCCGCTGCAAGCCGTTGCTTGTCGCGCACTGAGTGCCTCAGGAAGGTCAGAGCGTGGCCCAGCGCGTCTGGCGACACCACGTTGCTGACAATGGCTGGAATGAAACGAGTTCCCGGCACTCGCCGTGCGAACAGGACAAAGCTTTTCGACCATCCGTTTACCGATTCGAGCGCTTGGAGGCGCCCGTATCTCGCCGGGTCGGGTTCGATTTCTCCCGCTGGGAATGTCAGCAGAGCCCCGCCTTGCTGCAGATGCTTCACGCCGGCTCGCACGACGCCCATGCGCCCGACATCCCGCTCGGGCACCAGGATCAGGCGCCGGGAGACATTCGGCAGGGCGCGCAGGAAAGGGCGGTCCAGCGCAATCACACGCAGATCGGGCCGTGACGCCAGGCTCGCGAGCAGCGCAACGGTGTCGGTCATGCCGGGGTGATTGGCGAGAATGACGGCGGGGCCGGCGGCGGGGACATGCTCTCTGCCTGACACCTGCGTGCCCGCTGCCATCCGGTGGGCCAGCCACGCACTGCCATGGGCCAGACCTTGTTCGCCAACGCGCCTGTCGAACTCGAGGGCCAGCAGAGCAAAGCGTCGAGCGCATGGCCGCAGCAGGTGCTGCAGGTACGTGTGCCGCAGGCGCATCAGCCCCGCGGCATCGAAGAGATCGTCGAGATTGATGTCAGTCAGTTGATCGAGCATGGGCGAAGAACGCCTACGAGTTGGCAGTGATTCGCTGTGTAGCGCACCTGGCGAAATGCGTCGTTTTGGATTGCCAGACTCTCGATGTCTTGTATGAAGCCTTTCATTGCCACTCCCTGAAGGGTTTGGATTCAACCTTCCCCGAGCGCCCGGTGGCTGTTTTCGGCAGTGCTCGGGCCGCCACGGAGCGCTGCGTGGCAACGATGCGCGTCGACGCGCATCGCGTCCGTTCGATATCGCACATAGGCAGGCGCATCGAATCGGATCGATCCGCAGGCAGCACGCGGATCATCATGGCACGGGCCTGTGGCGTGCACCCGAATGCTAGGCAGCGCGCGCGTCGTGGTCTGTGCGCGAGCCCACGTTGTCCAAAGCGCGCCAGCGGGCGGACTGAAGCCGGTATCCTTGCGCGGGCCGACGTCAGGCAGCGCACAGACGGCCTGGTCCGTGGGCCTGATCATTCGTTTCGAGCGGGAGCGGATTTCCCGGAGGCTGCCGTGAACAAGTACGTCGCCGCTTACGCGGGGTCTTCGATCGTGATGGTGTTGCTGGACGCGCTCTGGCTCGGCGTCATCGCAATGCCGCTGTATCAGCAGGGCATAGGCCATCTGATGGCCGAAACACCCGACATCGGCATCGCGCTGCTGTTCTATCTGCTTTATCCGCTGGGGGGCGTCATCTTTGCGGTCTCGCCGCGAGCCAACAGCTCGAACTGGACCATGACCCTGACGATGGGCGGACTGTTCGGCTTCTTTGCCTATGCCACGTATGACCTGACGAATCTTGCGACCCTTCGCCATTGGCCTGTCGGCCTGTCGTTGATCGACATGGTCTGGGGCACGGGGCTAAGCGCTGCGTCGGCGGCCGGCGGCAAGGCAGCATTGGTCTGGGCCACGCGGAAGTCGACATAAACGGCCAGGAACGCACCGCACCGGCCTGACATTTCGTCGCATAGCACGGCCCGAATGCCGAGGCCAGTGCCCAGGTCCGCGGACACAACAGGTCGCCGATACCGCCGATGACACTTAGCGCATTCATCAAGGAAAACCTGGACGCGATCGTCGCTGACTGGGAAGCCTTTGCCAGGACATTGCCAGCCGGCCAGGCGATGTCGGCGCTCGCGCTGCGCGACCACAGCCGGGAGATTCTGCTGGCCATTGCCGACGACATGGCGCGTCAGCGATCCGACCAGGAACGCGCCGACCAGGCGCAGGACATTGTTCCGACCGAAGCCTCCACGACCAGTGCTGCCGCCGAACATGGGGCCTTGCGGCAGATGGCGGGGTTCGACCTCGTTCAATTGTTCGCCGAGTTTCGTGCCTTGCGCGCCAGCGTCATGGCGTTCTGGCAATGCTCCGAAGGGACGGAGCAGGGTGCCTCGTCGATCGAGGAAATCACGCGCTTCAATGAAGGGATGGACAAGGCGCTGGCACAGTCGGTGCAGCGCTACTCGAGCGAAGTCGCCGCATCGCGGGACATGTTCCTGGCAGTGCTTGGACATGACCTGCGCGGCCCGCTGTCAGGCATCGAGATGTCCGCGATGCTGCTCGCCAAGGCCGGCCTTTCGGAGGCGCCCCGGCAACAGGCGGCGGCACGCATCAAACGTGCCTCCCGGGACATGAAGCGACTGATCACGGACCTGCTGGAGTACACGCGCACCCGCCTGGGTGCCGGCATCCCGATCGACCGCGCGGCCTGCGATCTTGGGCCCGTGTGCGAGGCCTCGCTAGAAGACATCCGTGCTGGCAATCCCGACCAGCAGTTTGTGCAACAGGTGTCGGGTGACTTGTGCCTGCAGGCCGACGCCGCCCGAATGCAGCAAGCTCTGTCGAATCTGCTGAGCAATGCCGTTCAGCACGGCAGCCAACGGTCTGCGGTCACGCTCACTGCCGATGGAGAGGCCGATGCTGTCGTTCTGAAGGTCATCAATACGGGGGAACCGATTCCCGCGGACGCGCTGCCCGTGATTTTCGAGCCGCTTGTTCAGTCGCCCAGCCCAGGATCCGAAGTGCATGAGCGCTCCAAGACCAGCCTTGGCCTGGGCCTGTTCATCGTGCGGGAAATCGTGCTCGCGCATGGAGGTACGATCACCGTGGAGTCTTCAATGGCGGCGGGCACGGTCTTCACGATCCGTTTGCCGCGGGTGCCGGCCTGACCTCGGGGTCGGCAACCTACTCCGGTTGTCCCTGCACCGTTCGCGCGGCGTGAGTCTTGCGCTCGCGGGCCTGTTCGGAGCGCACCAGCCGGGCGAGCCCGTCGATCGCTTCGGCCAGCACCTCCCATACGTTGTCGGCCGTGACGATGCCTTCGAGGCTGCTGTCAGCATCGATCACGGGCAGGCGACGCACGCCATGCTCGCGCATGGTCGCCAGCACGGTCAGCACGTCGTCGGTCAGGCGGACCGTGGCGAGCTCGCCGGTCATCAGGTCGCCGGCGGTGAGGGTTTGCGCTGCCACGTCGAATGCCACGACCTCGATGGCGATGTCGCGGTCGGTCAGCATACCCACCGGGACGCGTTTGCCGTCGATCTCGTCGGTGATCACCACGGCGCCGACATGTTCGTCGTGCATCAATTGCGCGCATCGCAGGACGGGCGTCTCGCGGGTCACGATCACGACATCCCGGATGCAGAAGCTGGCAACGGTGGTGCTGGCGGATCTCATCATTTCCCCTCGGGCATCGGGTCGGTGGGGCTCGGATTGTGCTGTGGGCGAACGGCTTGTATGCCATTGTTGGCGTTCGATGAGACGGCAAGGTTGCGCTTGCTCACCATCTGCCGACGATCGTCATCCTACAAGGCACTGGCTGCACCCGCAGATCGCCGGGTCGGCCCAGCACAGTTTCAGGGTCCAAGTCTCACCTTAGCCGACGACTCCGGGCTCGTCGAACAGGGCGCTGGTTCGCATTTAGTCAAATAGGTTGACTAAATAAAATGCGCCCGATACCTTCTCAGCAGGCAATGCCGGCGTTCCCCCCGAACCTGGCATCGAACCCCGACACCTCCGAAAACGTCTGGAGCGTTCATGAAGACAGGTTTATCCGGCGCCCTCTGGCAAACGACGCGCGCATTTCTCGCCATGATCGCCTGCGCGTTTGCGACGGCGGTCCCGACCCTCGCGCAGGACTACCCGGCACAGCTGATCCGCCTGGTCGTGCCGTACCCGCCGGGCGGCAGCACCGACATCGTCGCCCGCAACTTCGCCGCGCTTCTGACCAAAGAACTCGGCCAGAATGTGCTGGTCGAGAATCGGCCGGGTGCCGCCACCAATATCGGTGCCGACGCGGTCGCCAAGGCCAGGCCCGACGGCTATACACTGCTGTTCGGAACCAGCGGCCAGGTGCTGAACCCGATCTTCGGGCCGGTTCCGCCGTTCGACCTAATGAGCTCGCTCGATCCGGTGAGTCCCGTAGTGCGGGTGCCGTTCATCGTCGCCGCGCACAAGGATGCGCCGTTCTCCACGCCCAGGGAGCTGGTCGCCGCCGCCCGGGCTTCGCCCGGCAAGTTCTCGATCTCCAGCCCGCAGCTCGATCTGTACGTCGATCTGCTCAAGAGCCGCGCCGGCATCGACCTGCTGCACGTGACCTACAAGGGCGGCGCGGCGGCCGCCACCGATGCAATCTCCGGGCAGGTCAACATGGTCTATGCGCTGGTGCCGGTGCTGATCCCGCAACTGCAGGGTGGCCGCCTCAAGGCGCTGGGCGTTGCCTCGAATCGGCGGCTCGCGGTGCTGCCCGGCGTGCCGACTTTTGTCGAGGCCGGCATCGACTACGAGGCGACCGTCTGGTTCGGCCTGCTGGCGCCGGCAGGCACGCCGAAGACGATTCTCAATCGACTATCGCAGGCGACTCAGAAGATTGCCGAGTCGGCGGCGTTCACGGACAAGCTCACGCCCATCGGCGCGGTCGCGGTGTCCGCCACGCCGGAGGAGTTTCGCGCGCAACTCGTCGCCGAAACGGCGTTCTGGCAGCAGGTCGCCAAATCGATGCCGCACCTCGTCGCGCCCGACGCGAAGAAATAGGAATCGCCATGGCCTTCGAAAAACACATCGAGGAACTGGAGCAGCGTCGCGCCAAGGCGTTGTCCATGGGGGGGGCGAATAAACTCGCCGAGCGCAAAGCGCAAGGCGTGCTGAACGCCCGTGAGCGCATCGACTGGTTGGCGGACCCCGGCACTTTCCTGGAAACTGGTCTGTTCGCCACCTCCAACCGTCCCGAAGCACGAGATCGCTCGCCGGCTGATGGCAAGATCGCCGGCTACGTGAAGCTCGACGGCAGGGACGTGGCGGTCGTTTCGAACGACTTCACTGTCATGGGGGCCTCGAGCAGCCCGGTCAACACCGCCAAGGTCGGGCACGTGAAGGGCGTCGCCACGCGCCGCGGTCTGCCGATGGTCTTCCTCGGCGAATCGACTGGTGCCCGCATGCCCGACGTCATGGGCGCGGCCGGCATCACCGCGGGTGATCGGCCGACACAGTATCGGCGCACCCGTGAAACCCCCTGGGTGTCGGCGGTGCTGGGCCACTGTTACGGCTCGTCCTCCTGGTACGCGGCGCTCGCCGACTTCGTGGTGATGCGCAAGGGCGCGATCACCGCGGTATCGAGCATCAAGCTGACCTCGATGGCGATCGCGCAGGCTGTGGACCCCGAGGCCCTGGGCGGCTGGCAGCTGCACACCGAGGTCACCGGCATGGTCGACCTCGCGGTCGACACAGACGAAGAGGCGCTCGATGCGGTGCGTCGGTTCCTGTCGTACCTGCCGAGCCATCACCATGAAGCGCCACCCGTGCGCCCGGTGCCGCCGGACTCCGGCCAGGACGCCGCCAGAATCCTCGACATCCTGCCGGAGTCGCGCACCAAGGTTTACGACGTGCGCAAGATTCTTGCGCTCATCTACGACACTGGCAGCGTGTTCGAGCTGAAGCCGCGCTATGGCCGCTCGGTCGTGACCGCGCTCGCGCGGCTGGACGGCAAGTCGGTGGGCATCGTCGCGAGCAACCCGATGGCCAAGGGGGGAGCGATTGATCCCGAGGCCTGCAACAAGGTGGTCAGTTTTCTCGTGCTGTGCGACTCGTTCAACATCCCGCTGGTGTTCATGGTCGATCAGCCCGGGTTTCTGATCGGCGTCGAAGGCGAGCGCAAGGGCGCCATCGGCCGGGTCATGAACTGGATGAACGCGCTGTCGCTGGTCACTGTGCCTAAGATCTCGGTGGTGATGCGCAAGACCTACGGGCAGGCCGTGCTGAACATGGGCGGTGGGGGCAACGCCGACGAGGTCGTGTGCTGGTTCTCGGCCGAACTCAATTTCATGGACCCCCGTTCCGCGGTCACCGTGGTTCACGGCGTCACCGAGCAGAGCGATCCGGCGCGCTTCCAGGAATTGCTGGAGCAGATGAGCCAGAGCACGTCGGCGTACGACGCAGCGGCCAACCATTCGGCGCACGCCGTGATCAACCCGGTCCAGACGCGCGACTGTCTGATCCGCCTGCTCGATGTGCATCGGCTGCGCCTGTCCGATGGCGTGGGCGAGCACCTGATGCGCACCTGGCCGACGAGCTACTGATGCTGGCCGATCTGGGTGACGTGGCCACCCGCACCGCGCAAATCCTTGACGACGCAAGGGCGGCCGGGCGTGCCAGCCTGAGTGAGCCGCAGGCCAAGCAGGTCATCGCCTCGTTGGGCATCCGCGTGCCGTGCGGATGCGTCATCGATGCGCGTGGCGCGCCGGATCTGGCGGCGGTGTCATCGCTGCGGGCGCCGCTGGTCGCGAAGCTCGTGTCTGGCAGTGTGCTGCACAAGAGCGACAGTGGCGGCGTGATTCTCGGCCTCAAAGACGCGGCCGGCGTGGCGGGCGCGATCGATACGATCGCGGCAAGGCACGCCGGGCTGCCCGTCGATGGCTACCTGATTGAGGAGATGGCCCCGGCGGGGGTCGAGCTGGTGATCGGTGGTCACGTCGATCCAAGTTTCGGGCCGGCCGTCATGGTCGGTTTCGGCGGCGTCTTGGTCGAGGTCCTGGACGACATCAGCATGCGCCTGTGCCCGATCACCCGCGGCGATGCGAACGAGATGCTCGACTCGCTACGCGGCGTTGCCTTGCTTGCCGGTGTCCGTGGGCGGCCGGCGGTGGACCGGGAGGCGCTGGTCGATGCGTTGCTTGCGATCGGAGGCGCGCAGGGGCTGCTGATCCGGCACTCGCAGGCAATCGAATCGCTCGACATCAATCCGCTGATCGCGTCGAGCACAGGTTGCATCGCGGTCGACGCCCGCATTCTGTTGCGCGACCCGCAGGCGTGCCCGCTGCGCGGTCCTCTGGGGCACCCGATGCCACTGCCCGGGGCGGCGCGGGACTCGGCCGATCTGAGCCGGCTGCTGTCTCCCCGTTCGATCGTCGTGATCGGTGCCTCGACCGAGGGCGGAGGATTGGGCAACGCCTTCATCCGCAACCTCCAGCAATTCGGGTTTGCCGGCAGCCTGTCGATCATTCATCCGACAGCGCCCGAGATCGATGGTGTTCGGTGTTATCCCTCGCTGGCGGCGTTGCCCGAGGCGGTCGACTACGCCTATGTCGCGCTGCCCGCATCACGGGTTACGGCCAGCCTTGCCGGCGCCGCCGGAAAACTGGCGTTCGCGCAGGTGGTGTCCAGCGGGTTTGCGGAGGTCGCCGGCGGCGAGGCGCTGCAGGCGCAATTGCTCGAGGGTGCTCGCCTGGGGGGCGTGCGGGTCGTCGGCCCCAATTGCCTGGGCGTGCATTCGCCGCGCGCGCAGGTCACCTTCATGGACAATGTAGTCGACGTGCCCGGGTCGTTCGGGGTCGTCTCGCAAAGCGGTGGTCTGGGGGTCGATCTGCTGCGCCGAGGGCAGGCGCGCGGCCTTCGCTTCTCCAGCATGCTGACCGTCGGCAATTGCGCCGATGTATCGGTGGTCGAAGTCCTCGATCAGCTGCTCTGCGATCCGGGCACCCGCGTCATCGGCCTGTATCTGGAAAGCGTCGCCAACGGGCGCGCGTTGCTCGACTGCCTGCAGTCGAGGCGCGTTCACGGCGGCCAGCCCAAGCCGATCGTCCTGCTCAAGGGGGGCAGCTCGACGCAGGGGCAGCGAGCCGCGCAGTCGCATACCGGTGCGCTTGCCAGCGACGAGCGGCTGTGGGCCTCGCTGGCGCGCCAGACCGGGGTCGCGCAGGTCGATACGCTGGACGCCTTCATCGACACCGCGCTGACGCTGCAACTGATCGCGCCAAACTACGCCCGCCCCACGCGACGCATCGGCCTGTTCGGCAACGGCGGCGGAACCAGCGTGCTGGCCTGCGATGCGTTTGCGCGATACGGGCTGGCGGTGCCGCCGTTCGAGCAGGTCATCGTCCAGCAACTCGAGGCGCTTGACCTGCCGCCCGGCGCCAGCGTGCTCAATCCGATCGATGCGCCGGCCGGTGTGCTGGCCAAGGATCAGGGTGCGCTCGTCGGATCCATTCTCGACATCGCGCAGCGCGCCGGGGACATCGATGCCATCGTCGTGCATCTGAACCTGCCGGTCATTGTCGGTTACTACGATGAGGCGCTGCTGCGCAACCTGATCCGCGCGGTCCTTCGATCGCGGGATGCGGCGGCGAGCAGGCTGCCGTTCGTGCTGGTGCTGCGCTCCGATGGGTCGGCGGCCATCGACGCCATCCGGCGGACGTACCGTGACGAAGCAATGGCACTCGGGGTTGCTGTCTACGACGAGATTCCGCAGGCCGCGCAGGCGCTGGCGGCGCTGGCCTGGGTCGAGCGGCATGGCCGCCCGGTTCAGCCGTCTGCGTCCTGATCCGGGTACACGATCGTGCCAAGCGCGGCACGCACCGCCACCATCTGGTCAGGGCCGACCACCGCATCGTATTCGCGCTCGATCTGGTTGATAGCCTTGTGCACCTCGAGCAGATAGTTGACGCCTTTGTCGGTGAACAGCACCAGGAATGCCCGACCGTCGGCGGTGTCCGTAGCCCGGGTCAGCAGACCCTCGTTCTCGAGATCCCTGACCGCCTTGCCGACGGCCTGTTTGCTGATGCCGAGCCGGCGCGCGAGCTCGGTGCTGCGCGTGCCGTCGAGATCGATGAAGGGCAGCAGTCCGCTGGCCGCGTGGACCAGCCCGGCGCCGCCCTTGTCGTGCAGCTTGTGCGCAAGCCGGGAAAGGAAGTCGCGGCGCGCCAGAAGCAGCAGGCGGCCGATCCCGTGCTGGCGCTCGCGCTTGAGGGCTTGCAATCGTCGTTTCGTCAGCATCAGTTCAGTTTATTCCTTACTTAGTACACCGGGTTGACTAAAATGGACGGAGCCGATACATTCGTCCGCGGTCATGGAGGCGTCGCTGTCAGGTGGCCTCCAAGCACGGCAGGCCCCCATCGCACGGAGGATTCCCGACTATGCGCATCCCGGCCGCCTTGAATTATCCGGCACTGCCATGACGCATCGGCCGGCATGATCCGTCGTGCGCTCAATACCGATCTCACCGACCGATGGCTGCGCCGCCTGACGGCGGGCGCCGCGGTGTTGATGGCCGCGTGGTTTGCGCTGCGTCCGTGGCTGTCACGCGCCTGGCGCGAGCCCGGCAGCCCCGAACTCTACTTGACAGGGGTGGCCGGGGCGCTGCTGCTGCTGCTTCCGGTGGCGTTCGTTCTCGCCAAGCGGGGCGGACGCAGCCGCGCCCCCAGGGCGTGGTTCAACGCGCACGTGGTCTGCTCGGTGCTTGGCGCGGTGCTGATCGTCATTCATTCGGGCGGGTTCCTGCGGCGTCCGCCAGCGCTGCTGCTGTTGGCCATCGTGGCCCTCGCGCTGCTCGGCGTGTGGGCTCGACTGCGGGGTTCGCGCCAGATGTCGGCAACGTTCTCCACGAAGCAGCCATCGTTCGCGCGGCCTGATCCGATTGCCCGCGAACGACTGCGCGAGCTGATTGCGCGCAAACGGGCGCTGCTCGAGCGGCTCGATCCCGCTGCGCAGGAGGGCACGTTCTCGGTCACCCTTTCACACTTCGCGCGCCAGCCGCGCCTGGCGTATGCCTACCAGAGGCTGGCCCGCGCTGAATCCCGACTGCTGGGCACCCGGCGGGCGGTCGGAGCGGCTCAGGCCTGGTGGCGGCCGTTGCACATGGCGATCGCCTGGATCTTCGTTCTGGGCGTGCTGATCCACGTCCTGACGGTGACCTTTTTCGCGGGTTACGTGGCCGATGGCGGCGTGATCACCTGGTGGCATCTTGCACAATGGTGACCCGATGAGACTTGCGCTGATGATCGACCTCGAGCGTTGCACCGGCTGCAAGAGCTGCGAGGTGGCCTGCAAACAGGAGCATCGGCTGGGGCCCGGTGAGTTTCGCAACAAGGTGGTCTGGTCGGGCGGGCTCGACGAGCCGTCGCTTGCCTTTTTTACGCTTGCCTGCCAGCACTGCGATCGCCCGGCCTGCGTGCGCGCCTGTCCGGTCAACCCCAAGGCCATCGTCAAAGACCCGGTGAGCGGCGTGGTCAGCGTGCTGGAAGACCGCTGTACCGGCTGCGGCGAGTGCGTCGTCGCCTGTCCGTACAGCGCGATGGGCTACGACGCGCAGGGCCACCATGCGGTGAAGTGCGACCTGTGTGCCGACCGCCGGGCCCAGGGGCAGACGACGGCCTGCGCGAGCGTGTGCCCGACGCGGGCCATTGGCTTCGGCACGCGGGACGAATTGCTGACGCGGGCTTCGAGCGAGGGCAGGGAGGTTCGCGACAATGATCATTACCTGCTGGGCCCGGCCACCGTTTATCTCGAACGGATGGTCAGGCGGAATCCCGAAACGCAGCGGCCCGCGTTTGCCGATGCACCGGCGGCGCAAGCGGTGATGGCGGCTTCGCGAGCGGCCTTCCCCTACCGGGAGCAGCGCCAGGATGTGGTCGCCGACCGTGTCGTCCCGGGTGGCTGCAACATCTGCTTCAACGCCTGCAGCACCAAGTATCACTTCCATGGCAAGGATCTGGTACGCATCACGGGCAACGACGAAGATCCGCTGTTCCAGGGGCGCGTCTGCCCCAAATCGCAGCTGATGCTGCAGCTTTACCACAGCGAACACCGGCTGCAGTTCCCGCAAAAGCGGGTTGGCGAACGCGGCGAGGGACGCTTCGAGCGCATCAGCTGGGACCAGGCGCTCGATGAGATTGCGCAAAAGCTCGAGCGGGTGCGCGATACGCACGGTGCCGATG
>JADJVQ010000075.1 GCA_016710525.1 Burkholderiaceae bacterium | reverse complement strand
GCTCAACGCCCTCGGGACCGAGGATGTAGCTGAAGTGGGTGTTGCGGAACTCGCTCTTGAACACCCGCCGCTGTTGCTCCTTGACCCGCCGGCGGGCTTCCAGCGCCAGGCGCACCATCCACTCGAGGTCCTCGTCCGAGACAGGCATCTGGGGGTCCGGGAACAAGAGCTTGGCCAAGCCGCTGACCGTCTTGTTCACGGCCTCGATGTCCCGCCCGCTGAGCGCGCCACCCAGGTGAACGCGGCTTTGCATGACGGATACGCGGTTTCCCAGGCGCAGCCGGTCCCAGCATTCGCTGAGGAAGTCGCTGACCAGGCCGAAATGGTCGGTCACATGCTCGGTGGGGTTCAGCTTCGGGAAGTCCCATCCGGGCACATAGGCGTGCAGGCGGTCCATGAAGGCCGTGTCGTTGCGCATCTCCGGGGGCAGCGGGCTCAGCAGATGTCCGACCCGCTGCTGCTGCTCGACGTCCACGTCGAGGTTGCCGACCATGACGAGGCTGCCGTCGGCGCGAATGTTCTCCTTGCCGCGGCTGAACTGGCCCGACGCCATGTAGCCCTTCATGATGTTGACGCCGTCCTTCTGATCGAACGAGATGCCCGACACCTCGTCGAAGCAGACCACGTCGTACTGGCAGACCAGGCCTCTCTGCCCGGTCGAGTTGTTGACGAACATCTTCGCCACCGTCGCCTTGCCGCCGGAGATCAGGTGCGAGTACGGCGAGATCTGCTGGAACAGGTGGCTCTTGCCCGTTCCGCGGGGGCCGAGCTCGACCATGTTGTAGTTCCGCTCGACGAAGGGCACCATGCGCAGGAGGACGACCTTCTTGGCGCGATCGGAAAGCGCCGACGCTTCCAGCCCGATCGATCGCAGCAGGAAATCGATCCATTCCGCGACGGAGAAGGTCTGCCGCGCCTTCATGAGCACATCCAGCACATCCGACTTCGACATCTGGATCGGCCGCAGGGCGTCCACCTTGAACGGCCGCCCTCCCGTCTGCTGGGCAATGACGCCGTCGTAGCTCAGCGTCACTTCCGCATAGAAGCCGTCGGTCAGCATGCGCTCGTTGTCGCGGACCGTCTGGTCTTCGATGCGGACATCGCGCAGCGCAAGGCTGGGCAGCTCGGCCAGGTAACAGTCGTTCTTCGCGTCGAGCCGGGCGCGAACGATGTCGATCAGCTTGACCGACCCGGTTTCCTTGGCGCGCGCCTTGAACAGTTCCTCCTCGCCGGTGCGGACCGTCCGATCCTTCAACTGCTTCTCGACGATCTGCAGACCTTCGTTGATCTCGTTCTCGTCAACGCTCGCGCAGTAGCGGCCCAGCAGGAACTCGACGACGTAGGTCGGCACCGGGTACTGGCGCGAGTACTTGCGCACGAGGTCTTTGCGAACAAGGTAACCGTCGAAGGCCGACGCGGCGAGCCTGTCCAGCGGATCCATTTCCATGCTCATTGCTCTTCTCCAATCGTCGTGGGCCGATAATCGAGCACCCGCCCCGTTGCATCGAGGATCACGGCCATCGCCGCGGTGCCCTCGTACTCGTCGCGCTCGACGGCCAGGCTCGCTTGACCGTTGCTACCCCGATCCTTGGCCGTGGCGATGCGCTGCCCTTCCGGATCGGCCTGTTTCCAGTTACGCCGAAGTTCGACGCGCAGCCCAGCGGCGTTCGTGTCAACGACGACCCGGCAACGCATGCCGCGCCAGCTGATCTCGGTGATCTGCGCCTTCAACGCGACTTCGCCTTGCTCCACCAGCATGTCGGGAACGACGCACTCCTGCGGACTGACTCCGCCATGCGCGTATTCGGTGTTGACGATGAACGAGCCGATGCCCGGCGGCGATGCGATGCGTGCGTAGGCGTTCCAGAACCACCCAAACGTGGGCACGTCCGGGCTCGACTCGCCTCGCACGGAGGCACACCTCGCCCACTTGGTGGCGACCAGGTGAGCCGGTAGTTCCACCTTGGGCATGCCGCCCGGCACGAGCAACCAGCCGTGGTCGGTCACCACACGCACGCGCGTCCACCCCGTGCCGAGCAAGGCCGAGATGCGATCGGTGATCGTCTCGATCTCGACGTCGATGTGCCGCACGAGCGAAGCCCCCAGTGAATGGCCCATCTCGTCCAGGCGCCCGATCTCTGTCCAGCCACCCTTTTCGGTGTTTGCAGCCAGCGTCGTCTCGTCAGGATCAAGGATCTCGACACCGTGACGAGCCATCTCGTCGCGCAGGCGCGAGGCGTTCACCGGCTGTTTGCTGACCGAAAGGACAGGGTTGAAATCCTCCGCCGATGCGCCGCCCTTCACAAGCCGCATGAGCCGGCGAGGCGATTGGCTTGGCGGTGGCGGTGACCGTGGGGAACGGCGCAAGGCGATGCCCAAGCTTCACTCTCAGTCCACGTTGCTCCAACCGCTCCTGAAGCATGCCTGCGACATCGAATCGCAGGCCGTCGGCGAATACCAGGCAGGTTTCCGGCTCTGCCTTCACGCCGGAAACCAGCCGGCGGTACTCGGCCTCGTTCTGAGCGGCGAGTTCCTGAAACTTGCGGGCGGATTTGTCCAGCCACGGCGCGTACAGCGCCCGTACCACCTTCGCGACGAGCGCGTTGTCGGCAGGCGATTTCGACTGGTTCATCGCGTCGAGCGCGGCTCGATCGCAGCGCCAACCGTCGGTGGCATAGTCTGCCGCCATTGCCGCCAGCGACACGCCGCCCAGCGCAGACCTCGCCAAGGTTGCGAGCCTGGCCAGCGGTTCCAGTGCGTGCGCCATCATGCTGTAGCCGAGATCGGACCAAACCCAGGATCGTCGATCGCGGTTCTCCGACTCCAGCTCGAGAACACGGGCACACAGCTTCTCGTGCGGCATGGCCACCGCCGCCTCCAACGCATACCGTAGCTGAGCCTCCTGCTCGTCGTTCACCTGCGGCTGGCGCGCCCTGTCGACGAGCAGATCACGTGGTCTGGCGTGACGAAGCAGCTCGGTGACGCCGGGGTAGCCCCGCGGCGCATCGCGGAAGCGACGCCAGACGTCTTCCCACTTGCCATTGCCGTTGAGCATCAGGTCGCCCGCCCGTGCCGGGCCGTCCTTGTCGGGGTCGAACCCGAACTCGCGAGTGCAGATGTTCCGGAACGCCTCCCACCGCGCCGTGTCGCAGCGAGCCTGGAACGCTTCAGGCTCCGACATCCAGCCCAGCAGATCGCGGACTGGATCGCCCACCGAAAGGCGGTCGAAGTCGTCCGCATCGAGTCGGCGCCCTCTAAGCGGTGCGATCGGCTCAGTGGCCAGCACCGGCAATGCGCGCATCAGCGCCTCGCGGGTTCGCATGTCTAGCGACAGGTCGAGACCCAACGCCGCCTCGGAGGTCATGAACGCCTCCACCGTCCAATCCCGGCCGTTCTTCTGGTGCCAGACCGCGCCGCGGTATTGAAGCTCGATCAACGGGTGGAGCAGATCGGGGCAGTCTCCGCCCGCACGCAGTTCCTGCCGGCTGACGCCCGGCAAGTACAAGATGGGCACGGTGCCGGGCGGTGGCGCCAGGTCGGGCAGAGTCCGGTCGACAACGCACTTGAGCCAGATGGCCGGCCCCGTGCGGCGCGCGGGGGCGTAGTCGCCCAGGACATACAGGTGAGCGCAAGCCTTCTGAAGGGCCGATAGGAGCGGCCTCCACTGACCGTCCGCATCGGTCCACAGCAACGCGACGGGATCGGCAACGCCTTCGGGTGAGCGCGTGGCCGTGATAAGCGACGCGGTCAAGGCGTCAAGAAGGGTCACTGAACCCGATGCGAGCAGGTTCACTGTTGGCTCCGCCCGATCCCAGCGCGCCGCGCAATTGCCTCACACAGCATCTTGAAGTCGCCGTAACATTGCTGAACGTTGCGTTGGTGCGCGCCGATCGCACCATCGGCCGAGGTCAAAGGCGAACATGGGCTTGCGCGCCTCCATCGCCATGGGCATGAGACTACGGAAGTGCTTGATGCGTTGCACCTGATTGGCGTCCGGCGTAGCGACAGCGCCCGCCGGCTGCCCCAAGACGCTTTCACGATAGGCTCCGGGCAGCCGTGCCTGCCACCTGGCATAGGCCTTGGTCGGCTGCCCCAGTCGCTCGGCGTGCTGCATCAGGACATAACCGATGGGCGACATCTCACCCTGAGGCATCGGTCCCAGTGCAACGGAGGCCTTGGGTAAGGCCTGCTTCCAGGTATCGCGCCACTGGCGCAAGGTCAACCGAGGGTTCTTCAACCCCTGAAGGGGAAAGGTCCGGGGCGACAGATACCACCACGTGGCTCGATGCGACAAGCGACGCGCGCGATTGATGGCGCCTAGATTCGGCCCGACGACGATTAGCACGACATCGGCCGCGTGGCGCCCTGCCGCCTCGCGAATCGCGCGCCAGAAGGCAGTCGTCACACGAAAGGCGCGCTCGCGCCCCTCGAGGCAGCGCGGCCATTCGGTCGACAAGGTCGTCCTCAATCCGCGACAGAGCGAGATCACCGACAAAGGGCCCAGTCTTCCGTCCCAGTGCCTCGATGTGAGCCGGACGAATGTCGCCTGTGCCGCTGAAGAGTGGCGCCACGGCCTCATGCAGGGTGTCGGGTGATCGTCGTCTGGCCACAGTGATTCCAGGCGTTCGACATTCAACGCCATGATGGATAAATTGGATTGCGGATCGAGATCAACGGCCAGCACCCGGTAGCCGAGGTCCGCGAACATCCATGCCGCGTGGTACACGAGCGAGGTCTTGCCGACACCGCCTTTGTTGTTGAAGAAGGCGATGCTGATCATGGTTGTTCCCCCTCGACGATCGCGGCGACGAAGCCCGGCTGAACCTCGAAGCGCAGCCGCTCCCCCAAAGCCTTGCGGCGATAGCGATGCCGGCACCGAAAGCGCTGTACACTAGCCAAGCGCGCGCAGCGCCTCAGCCAGGTTGGGGTTGCGGTAATCGGCCACCCCCGGCTGACCAAAGGTTTCCGGCGTGACGCTGCCAAAAGGCCCACCGGGGTTGTGCACCTCGATGCGGTCGTCGAACCAATACACCCGCACGGGTGCGTTCGTCGCCTCGTAGCTGCGGTGCATGTAAGCGTTGCGAACGAGCTGGCGCAGCGCGTCCATCGCATAGGCTTCGCTGCGCGCTTCCTGTGCCACATCTGCAAAGCGCACGCCGCGCAGGTTGTGCGCCTCGAGCTTTTCTTCCAGCCTGCGGATCTGGTCGGCCACGGTGCCGTGGATGACCTCCTCGTCGGCGACCGGTGCGGTCAGGTCGTTGCCGGCCAGGCGAAGGAACTGCGTATACGCCCCAGGCAGCCAGTCCGCGGGCGAGCGGCCGATCACCAGCAGCCCCAGCACGGTGGGCACGGGCTCGGCGTCGCTGACCACCATCTTGGTGACCGCCAGCTTCTGCTCGATGTTGCGATCGTTGGCCGCAAGCATCCCGCGCGATGAGCGACGGCAGATACTCTGCTCTCAAAGCGCAGACGGTCCAGCTCGTCCAGCGTCGCGTCCCTAACGGGCTGGATGTCGTAGGGCCGGTCGCGGTGGCGCCGGCGTTCGTTGAGGATGCGCTCGTCCTGCGCACTGGCCAGCCCGCGCCGCGGGCCCCAGCGCACGTGGATGCGTCCCTTGTATCGCGCCGGGGGCGTGTCGCAGGGCCAGACCGTGATCACGGCAAAGTCAGCGCCGGCGAGATGGCGCTTCTCGACCAGCAGCGAGGGCGGCGGTGCGATGTTGCCGTCGGTTTTGATGTCGGCCAGTTGTCGCAGCAGCTCGTCGGTGACCTCGAAGCCTGCCAGCGGCGAGCCGTCGTCGCGCGCGCCGATGAACACCGCACCCGGGGCGCCATGGCCCGGCATATCGTTGGCGAAGGCGCACACCGCCTCGCGCACGGTGGTTGGCGCGTCGCCTCGGAATGATTGCTTGCGCTCGACGCGGTCGGATTCCAGCTCGGCCAGCAGCACCTCGAGATCCGCGTCTGTAAATGGTTTCATCGCTTGCTCCTTCTGTCCCGCGCCGCTTGCTTGAACGCCCGCGTGTAGTGCAGGTCGTTCCAGCGGATCCCGTCGGGTTCCTTTCCACGCCCTTCGAAGTCAGTGGCCCGCCCGTCCCAGTTCCAGAACCAGGGGAAGTCTCCGCGCTTGCGCTCGGACTCGATGCCCCGGTCCTTGTCCCAGGTGATCTTCGGTGTCGTTCGCAGAACGCACGCGCCTCTGGCACGAGCACCAAGTGGCTTCGCGAACATGAACGGACGGATGTTCATGCGCAAGCCATCGTTGACATCTGGTTCCCAACCCAATGGCTGCAGATGAAGGGGTTTCCATCGCACAAAAATGTCGTATGGCGGCTCGCCGTCTAGCATCCTCGTGAGCTCAGTCTTCAGTTGCTCCGCCGCGGCTACACGCGCATCTGCGCCTTCCACACCGGTGATTTGGTCGGCGTGCTGCCGGTCGATCCAATCGCCGAGATAGGAAAAGAGAATCTTTTCCAACGTGCGCTTGCCTTCCCCGTTCGGCGCCACCAGTCGGGGGTAGTTGACCAACGCATGGAAACCGTCGCGCCGCCCATCCCAGATGTGCAAGATGAAAGGCCGTTGATGAAAGAGCGCGCAATGCTGCTCGAAGAACCCATCGCGCAGCCAGTCATCCAGGCTCTTCCCTCTGTACCCGACCCCCTCAAGCATGCTATTTAGCCTCGTCGCTGACCATTCGCCGCGAAGGGCATCAGACAGCAGTGTGGTCAACCTTGCTGCAGCTGACTGCTCCCCCTTGACAGGGCTCAGGGCAGCGATGCCGTCGTGGTCAGCGCACTTCTCGAGGCCATCCATCTCCAATGCCGGGCAGTCGAGAAACTTCGATCCCGTCTGACGCGGCCACTGGTAGCCGAGTAGTCGAGCAACAGCCACTTGCAAAGGGTGGTCGGATGCACTGGGGTGTCCGTTGAACAACCACTGCGTAGGGTCATTCGAAGCTGGCACTGGCATCCCCTGCGGGTACCTCTCTTCCGCCACCTTCTGCCAGTAGGCTAAGTCGAATGGGACCTTCACCAGAGTTGCGTTAGTTACCTTCGGTGAGCGGTCAATTCGCCGAACTGCGCTCTTGAATTCCCCCGATTCACAGTATGTCCACAGAGCAAGCGCTTCGGCTTTGGTGCCGGTAACCATAGCAGCGCAGTTGTTGTCGAACAGTTCGCCGGTATAGATAGTCGTGGGCAGGTTTCGCATCTGAGAAACTGCTACCCCCCATCTACCCAACGCTTCTAGGCCCTGAACCCTTGCCTGCCCACTTCTAGCGAGTTCGCCGCGTCCATCTTCCCACTGCAGAACGTGTTCACGGCCGGCGAAAGGAATCTCCGACGCGACCGTGCTCTGCTGAAATTCCCATATCGCCGGCTTCGCTGCGAATTCCCAGAAGAATCTCCCGAACTTGGCGTAGTCTGCGGAGGCAATCCCTTGAAAGGCTCGCGCGTGTTCCTGTAGCAGCGTTCCCGCTCCCGAAAGAGACATTGTTATGCGATGGTCCGGGTTTCCAAATTGCCCTTCCTGACTCAGCAGTTGAACTTCGCCCCGGCGCAGTTCTTGGACCTTCGCCTCAATGGTCGGCATCCGTAGGGCGTCAATGGCGGCCATTGCATGGCCCCACCGGTTGGCTCTCGCCGATGATGATGAGCGTTGCAACAGGCCCTCGATCCGCGAACGCCTGCCAGGCTTCTTCTCCAAGCGTGGCAAGAAGATTGATGCTGAAGCTGCCAGGAGTGTCTTCCGGAATCCTCGATAGCTTGTCAGGTACCACCAGTTCTGCTGGCTTACTAGAGTCGTGCTGCCGCCATGAGCACAGAACGCAAGGCACCTCTCGATGAAACAGGTTGCTAGGTCTGTCTTTGCCTCCGGATGAACACGTTCACAGTAGTCTTTGAGCACGTCATCCTGTTTGCCGCGTCCGAGATAAGGTACGTTGGTCGCAACGAGAGTGAATCGCGCTGCCAGAATCTCTGTGGCCTTCGCCAAGCCCTGAGCCGCTACCGCCATTTCCGTGATCTCCGCGCTCTCCGCGCGTGCGAGAACAGCCGCAAGCAGCGGTTCGAGGTCAGCAAATCCCTGTTCGATCAGGTCTTTCCCTGTTCGATGTGGATCTATCAGACTGCCGATCCAAGGTGCACGCGCAAACAGGTCGTAGAGCCGGTCGAAGCCACGCCTCATCGCATCGGAGAAGAGGTTATCTTCGGCTCCGAGCAGATCGATCTTTGGCGGAACGGGCGACGCTTGCGCGACCTGTTGGGCGAGCTTGAACCACTCCGTCTTGGTCACCCCGAGTGACAGACCAGAGCATGCAAGATGCGGCATCTCTAGCGCGCGGTATCCGACGCGTCGCCACGCGGCAAGAGCTAAGTTGAACGCGGCGATCTGCGTGCATCGCGGGTCGATCTCAAGGCCGAAAAGGTTGTCACGCAGGACCGCCAATGTCGCCGCCTCCGGCGACATGCCTTCTTCACTGGCGCGCATCGCCGCTAGCATCGGCAGTGCGAACACCAGAAAGTGGCCGCTTCCCATGCACGGATCCAGCAGCGTGATGTCTTTCGCCGCCTCTGGCCAACCTTCAAATGTTCCCGCTGCCGGACGCCAGGGTCCCTCCTTTTCGCGCACGAACCGCAGGTAAGTCCACTCGACATCGCCAACAGCGCATGCAGCACGCAGCTCGACCTCCTCCGCCGAAGAGTTGGCCAAGGTGGGGCTGGCCGCGAGCACTTTGCCGGCCCACCAGGCGCCCAGCGTGTTGTGCAGCACAAAGAAGACCATGTAGTCCTCAGTGAAGAACTGAGTGACTGCCGGCAACTCCTCGGCGCCGATCTTCTTTGCGGACTGATTAATGTCTTCCTTGCGGTCCGCCTGCCAGAACTGGTACACCCAACCGAGACTGTCCGCGGCGACGAACACGTCGCGCGGCAACGCCTTCATCAGGTCTTCGATCGCCGACCGCGTCTCTGGCGGCAACGCCACCTCGAGCACCGGGTCGCCGTTGCGGAAGATTTGCGGCAGCATCCGCTGCGCGTACTCCGCCGCCACTTCAAGCCAATCGCGCCCTGCGTCGTGGGCAAGCTCCTCGCACTCAGACAGCGAGATCGCAATACGGGACTGCGGCTCGATGAGCAGCTCGGTCTCCGCCAGGAAGCGCGCGAAGAGCAGGCGGTGCCAATGCTCGTAAGCGCACTCCGCGCTCAGCCGATCGATGGCCTGCAGCCCCCGCTGTTCGTCGCGCCGGTCGCCGAGTTGCCGGCCATGGGCGCGCAGGCGGTTGCGCAGCTCGCGCTGCGCCGGCGTCATGCTCGGCCACGGCTCATGGTGGTGCACGGCAAGCTGCTCGATGACCTTGCGCGCGCCCGCCTCGGCGGTGCGGCGGGCCTCTCGCACTGTGTTTTCGAGCGAGCGGCGAAGCTCACGGGTGAGTGTGGTCATGCGTCTTGCCCTGTCAGTTGACCAGCACCGGCCCCTGCTTCAGACCCTCGAGCAGCCTGGACTTCTGGCGCCCGAGCCAGGCATCGACCTCCTGCTCCGATCGCAGCGTGCTGCGTTCTAGGCTGACGGTCAGCACCCTCGGCTCCAGCAACTTGGCCGCACGTTCGATGGCCTGCTGGACCCGCCCCGGAATCGCGTCGCGCTCGGCCAGTGCGACCTTCAACGGGCGACCATCGAGGTGCCGGCCGAGCGCCTCATCGCTGGACACGTCGGGCTTCACGGGTGCAATCAGGCCGACTGCAGCGAGGATGCCGGTCTGCTGCGTCGGATCGAGCTTGGCCCAGTTCTCATTGCCCGCCAGCGTGCCCATCGCCTGGCTGTACGAGGCGGCATGATCGACATGCGCGCCGTTCACGGCCTCACGCAGCAGGCCGGCAATGGCCACCCTGATCGGCGCGACGGAATCCGTCAGCTCCAGCAGCAAGCGGTGCGTGCGGATCGCCTCGATCTGGTCGAGGTGGGGCTGCATTCCCGGCAGATCGCCGGCATGGTGTGCGAGATGCTCGACCACCGCCCAGGAAGGCAGGCGCTTCGCGGCGAGGTCGCGCGCCGCCGTCCACGTCTTGATGCGCGATTCGAGTTCGGCGGCCTTGTCCTTGATCGCAACGAGTTGCTCGTTGCCCACCAGGCGCTGCATATCCTCGATGTCCGTCGTCGCCGGCGTCAATGGAAGCGGTGCGTCGCCACCAGCAGAGCGCGCAAGGTTCACCAGCGCGGTGAGGAACTCCGGCGCCCTGGCGCCCTCTTCGCCGCTCTTGCATTGAACGAGCTGCGTCAGAAGCTTTCTCAGCAGCAGCCGGTCCTGGACCGAGAGCGTCGCGTGCTCGACGCGGAACTCGGCCTTGGCGATCTTGTTCTGGTCGAGCTGCCCCAGTGCAACAGCCACACCGTTGGAGGTGGCCGTGATGTGCTGTGACCGGTGCAACGCGATCAGCGCCGCGTCGATCGCGTCCTGCGGCCAGCCATAGGGCGATGCGCGCAGAGCCTTGCGGATTTCTCCGCCGATCTTGCCGGCACCGATCGCTGAGATCACCTGCATGCAGACCGGATGCTTCTCCGTCGCATCGGCGTGGCCGACGGGCTGGAAGGGTTGATCCGCGCCGTCGCGTGCGCGTTTGATCGCCGCTTCCCACGCGCCGGAGTCCGCATCCTTGAAGCGCGGGAACAGACGGACCAACGAGTCCGCGGCGCCGTCGCGAATGCGCTCATCGAGCGTCAGGCGGATCAGCTCGTTGCCGCCGCCCTGGAAGACCTTGGCATTGGCCACGATCTCGCGCACCAGGCGATCGCGCTCCCCGGCGGCCTTGGCACGCCGGCTGTCCATGCTCTGACGCGCCTCGCGCCCTTCGTCCCCCGTGGGTATGCCTTTGGCGGCGAGGGTCTGGTGTGCCGCCTCGGCCTCGACGATCAGGCGCCGCAGGTCGTCGGCCGACTGGCGCGGGATGAAGACGTAGAGGATCGGGCTCGTCGCGCCGGCGGCCCGCGCGGCATCGACCATCTGCTTCTCGGCGGCCGACCAACCATCCTGGATCCACACCGGGATGCTGGCGCCGTCGGTGTCCGGCGGCGTGGCGTCGCGCGAGATCAGGAACTGGCGCGGCTCCTTGGCGGCGCCCTGGATCAGCTTGACCGCTCGGACGATCTTGTCGGTCTCGGAATAGAGGAGCTGGTCGCGCTGGAACTGAACCGCTGCGTCGTCGTTGTTGAGCTTGGTCTGGCGGTTGCGGAACTCGCGGTCCCACTCGCTCCCCTCGCGCGTCTGCAGCCGGTACTCGTCGCCCACCTGCATGAGAACGCCGTCCTTGGCCAGCTTCTCGAGAACGGCTCCGACATCGGAGCGCAGCTTGCCGTTGTCGGCCGTCAGGTCTTCGACCAGCAGGTCGGCCAGGTGCTCCTTCTTGGCGCGCACGCCGATGTCGGCCCCGCTCTCGCGGGTGAGCTTGCCGATCAGGAAGACGAGGCCGCAGACACGCTGCGCCAGCGCGCCGTCGGACTTGCCGACCTGGATGATGCGTTCGTTGATCTCACGCAGCAGCACACCGGTGTTGACCATTTCGGGCGCGAGCGCCTCGAACAACTCGTCACCGGGAACCACGGCGCCAAGGGGGCGGCCGGAGATCTTCTTGATGGCGTCGTAGATGATCCGAAGTTGCGAGCGCAACTGGCTGTGCGTGCCAGCCGCGTCGATCTGCCGGAAGCAGTTCTCCCAGAACCGCCGGCGCACGGGCAGCAGCGGGTAGTCCTCGACGATGACGGCGCGGTCTTCGACGACTTCACCGATGCGCGTGCCCTGCAACTGCCGCGAGATCTCGCCGGCGTTGGCGTCGAGCAGCTTGCGAACCTCGCCCACCGACGCGGGCTTCTTGTGCAGCAGAACCTTGCGGGTCACCTGCTCGACTTCGGCGTCCGACAGCGGCACGCGGATCGTGAAGCGGTCCATCAGCTTCTGCAGCAAGGGCACGTCCGTCAGCGCGCTCTGGCCCGCGCCAACGATCATCACCTGGCTGTCGAGCTGCTTGCACACCGCCTCGGCGACCTCGGTCACGAGCACCGAGCGGTCATTGGATTCGCCGATGTACTGCTGCACCTCGTCGAGGATGAGCAGCACGCAGGGCGTGCGGCCATCCCGGCCGTGGAGCTTGAGTGCCTCTTTGACGGTGGAGAGGAACTCTTCGGTCGTGATGTCGCGCGCCATCGGCGGGTAGCTTGCGCGAAGCGTTTGCCGCGCCTCGGCGTCGCTCGATGCGTAGCCCGGATCGCAAGCCAGCAGCGCCTTCGCAATCGGGCCGCTGACATACAGGTTGTTCAATTCCCGGTCGAATGCCTTGCCCGCGGCCTCGACTGAAGACTTCACCTTGTCGAAGTAGCCCTGCGAGTGCAGCCACAGGCAGAAGCGTGCCTGCGGGTACTGCTCCGGCAGACCTACGGCGCGCAGCAGGATGCCCAGGATCGTGAGCCTGACCTGGTCGGTGGTTCCACTGGGCAGCGAGCCCGCGGCCGCGAGCAGGCCGCCGGCGCGCCGGCCTGCGGTGTCAAGCTCGCGCAGGAGTTCGCGCAACTCGTCCGGCATGGCGGGAACAATGGCTCTGGCGGTTGCCCCATCTGGAAAGGCGGTGTCCTGCCACAGGTGGCACAGCATCTTGAGCAGGTGCGACTTGCCGCTGCCGAAGAAGCCGCTGACCCATGCGGCCTTCTGGTTGGTCTTGCCCAGGCTGTCGAGGTAGGAGCGGATGATCCGCTGCACGCCGTCGGCGTACTGGCCCTCGCACACGAACGTCGAGAGTTCGCCGCGCAGCTCCTCGAGCGCCTTTGCGTTATGGCTGTCGACGATCCGCGCCTGCCCCTGGTTGACCAGCGGGAAGGTATCCGGATCTCGCTGCAGAACGTCCTTGATCTTCATTGCACTCCTCCGTCCCCGTGCAGGGTGATGGGCACGGCCATGTAGTTCCAGCCATCGCGGGCATCGAGCAGGCGGTAGTTGCTGCGCTCGAGATGCCCGGGAAAGAACACGACGAGGCGCCCCTTGATGTCGGACTCGACCATCTTCAGGATGTGCGACAGCCGGGCAAAGCCGAACAGCGCACCGACGCCGAACAGCGCGACGACGGAGTCGTCGTTGATCTCGGGGCCATTGAGCATGGTGCGGAGCCGTTCGGCCACGTACTCGGGGAACTCGGCCTGCAGCTTGAGCTGAAGGTCCTCGGGCGCGGCGAAGTACTCCTCGCGGTAGTCGTCGGCTGCCATCCACGCGGCGAATGCCTCGGAGATATCCAGCTCGTGCCAGTCGTGTCCGGCCTGCCGCGTCGCCGTCTCGAACGCCACCTTTCTTGCCCTCAGCGTCCGTTCGAGTTCCTTGTCGTACACGAGCATGACCACCCGCTGAGCGCCCGAGACGGTTCGCTGCCAGGGCGTCGCGATGTGCCGACCAAAACGATCTGCCAGGTCTTCGATGCGGGCCATGTCAGCTCCGTCCTTCTGCAGGGTCCAGTCGATCTAGCGCCAGGTCCACGACGTCGCCCGCGATGCGCAGATCGATGAGCCCGATTCGCTTAGCTTCGATGGCGAGATCGCGCGCTGCGACGGGCGTGCAATCGAGCAGCGATACCCAACCGGTTGCGAAGAGTGAGGCGCCGCGAAAGCCGACGGCATGACCGAGATAAAGGCCGAAGGCGACGCCCCCGGGGGTCGCCTGCACCAGCGCACGCTTCTTGAAGGTTCGCCCGACGAGGTGCCCAGCCTGCTCCCACGAGCTGGCGACGTTGCGGATGACCTTGTCCAGGGTCGCTTCGCTGAGGCGCTCATCGACAGCGTCCTTCAGGGCCGCCCTGATCGCGTCGCGCTGCACGTCGCTTCCAGCGGCCAGCGCCAGCACGGGCGACACGGTCGCGGCAAGTAAAGGATCGCGTGCGAGTGCGCACTGGAGCGCCAACAGCGGGCGGCCGGGCACGTCGACGGACCAGAGTCGCCGGAGCACCCGGAAGAGCGGTATCCGCGGGTCCAAGCCGTAGAGCTCTCCAAGCCGCTGGTTGGTGAGCCTCCGGGTCGCGGTGGTCGCCTTGGCGAGGCAGTTGCCCTCGACGATCGCCGCCGCGTAGTCCTCGCGCGATGCCGTTTCCGGCGCCGCCGCAAGTACTGCCGTGAGTTCGTCGAACATCATCGTTCGGCTCGTGTGCGTGCCCTTGGCGCCAAACCGAAAACCCACCTTCGCGGCGCGATCCGAGATCCCCGACGACGGGAACAGAGGGGAGGCTGAAGCCATGGTGGCAGAAGCTCAAATGTCCGCCGGCAAACTTGCCGGCAGACGAATCGTGCCATGTCTGAGCAGTAAGAGCAAGGCCGCCCAGCTTTGCCGGCAAACTTGCCGGCGGAAGACTACTTCTCAGATCAAGGAAAGCGACTCATCGCGCGGCTGAGCCGCCAGAAGCAGGCCAGCAATTGCTCTGGCGGTAGCGTCAACCAAAGTGTAAACTGACAACTGAACTGTCAACCAAGAAAAGATCGGAGCCTACCAGTGAGCGAAAGGATGTTGAACGCGCCGGTGTACTACGCGCTCGCGCAGGCGCACTTCAATCCTGTCGCCGCGATGTCCAAGTACGTGGATCAGATCCAGGATCGTCTGCGGCGCGAGGGATATCCGTTGTTCGAGCCGCAACAGGTCACGCACCTGGTTGTGCCGGGTCCTGGCCAGGCGCAGCAAGCAGAGCCGCAGATTACGCATACGGTCTCCTGGCTCATCACGCAAAGCGACCGTACGGCCGGGTTCATCCTGGCGCCGTCGGCCATCACGTACCACACGACCCACTGACACACACAACGAGTTCATCCCGGAGCTGCTGCGCGGCTTGGCGGCCGTGCACGAGGTGGCAACCCTCGATCACGTCAGTCGGTTGGGCCTTCGCTATCTGGATGCCGTATTGCCTCGCGCCGGTGAGAGCGTGGAGCAGTATCTCGTCGGTGGATTGCACGGCATTGAGTTCAATGCCACGCAGCGGTACAGGCTGACGGAATCGGTCTTTGGGACGGACACCGGCCCACTGGTGCAGACCGGGACGCTCGTGACACGGGTGCATAGGATGACCGCGCCTTTGGGGTTCCCACCAGACATGCAGCCCAACGGCTTGATGATCAATCCGAAATTCGAGGTGAAGGAGCCTCGGGCGCATGCGGTCATCGATACGGACCACTTTGTCGAAGGCCGCATGCCTATCGATATGGACAACCTGGGTAAGCAGGTGCTCTCGCTGCATGCGACCATCAAGTCTGTCTTCGAAGCGACGACGACGGGTCACGCGCGCGACGCGTGGGCCTGAACCAGCCAAAACAGACGCCATGTACACCGCGACCCTACCTACCTCCCGACCGATGCCGTTCGCCGCGCCGATTGGCGCTGCCGCCACCGCAGCCTTTGCGTTGCTTGGTTCGGCCCTTGCGGTCGTCGGCACGGGCAGCGTCTTCAACATCTCTCGCGCAGGGGACTGGCGCCGGATGTTGGAGGCGCGAGTTCCCTTCCACGTCGACATCGGGATGGCTGATGACAGCCAGGAGCAACGCCCTGATCTTCGATCAGCATCTGACCACCTCGGCAACATCCGCCAGGTGTTGAATCCGGCCATCGCGGATCTGGCCACGGTGTTCGGCGTCTCCAGACAGGCAATCTACAAGTGGATCGGCGGAGAAGCGACGCCAGAGCCTGACAAGTTCGAGCGGATTCGCGCCCTCAGCCATGCAGCTGACGCTTTCCGAGACGCTGGAATCACTCGTGCGTCTTCCATGCTGGAGATGAAGGCATTTCAGGGCCGGTCCTTGATGGGCCTCGCTGCTGCCGGTCAGCTCTTGCCGTCGCACATCCAGTCGCTGATCGCCGAAGCCCAGGCGATGGATGCGGCTTACGACCGATCAGGCTTGGCGAAGTCGAAAGCGAAGCCCTCGGACGATTGGCGTACCGAGGTGTCCATTCCCGGGTCCCCGAGCGATAGGTCGGGGGCGATGGATGCTGGCGCGCGATACGGATTGGCGACAAGGTGATCTTCTAACTTGCGAGACCGCTGTTGCATTGGGTTTGGTCGGCGCGACCGACCAAGGACACCGCGCAATGGTCATCACCCATGACTGCGACTTGCCGCATGAAAGCGAGCACTGCGTCGAGGTCATCGTCGCCGAGTTGGTTGTCAAGGACCCCAAGCCTGACCCGCAGCTCTCCTACGCCAAAAACCCGCGACGACTCCACCTCGCCTACGAGGGCGCCGACGCTGCGCCGTTGATCCTTGAGCTCCGGCATGGGGATCGCCGCAGCGTACCGAAAGGTGACTTCGCCGAGCGCGCAGTCAAAGACAACAGCCTCGCGCTGCCGGTTGACGCGAAGCGTGCCCTGAAGCAGTGGCTTGCCGCGCGCTACGGCCGACCTGCCTTCCCCAATGCTTTCGAGGAGCGGCTGCGCAAGCTCTCTGGCAAGCGCACCGTCGAGCATCTGATCGCCAAGATTCTGGAGCCCGACGCGAAGCACCTGGTCGGGCTATTCTTCGATCTGGGTGAGCAGCGAGGCGCAGAAGCGGGCGAAGGGGAGCCCTACGCCCTGTCTATATCCGTTGTGTACGACGCAAACGAGGGCGGCAGCGAGGCAAGGCTCTCGGCTGAGCAGGTCGCCCGGCGGCTAAGCGAACTGTTCGAAAAATCCTACGGCAAGCCCGACATTGCCGCGGAGATCGCGCTCGACGCTTGCGAAGCCGTGGCAGACACGCGCATGACACTCGCCGATCTGCGCCGAGTGGATCAATGGCGTCTCGCATACTTGAGCCTGAGCAGCGAGGATAGAGGGGATTTCCTTCCGGCTGGAGCAACCTGATTTAGCCTAAGCATTCGAAGACCGACTTCTGCCCGCGCTTTCCGGCTATCTTGATCGGCCGGAGAAGCGGTCGAAGCCCTGGGGCGCCATATCATCGACAGGACGCTCGGCCTCGAGAACCGGTGTACCACGGGCACAGCATGCCTGACCGCACATAGGCCGCAATCCGTCCGCACCCCATGCCCTCCTCCACCGATTGGTACGATAACAACGCCCCCGCCATCTCGCGCACCTACGAATCCCTCGAAGCCGACCGGCTGAACGCATGGATGGCCGACCTGCTGCCGACAGTACGCGGCGCAGCCTTGGACGTCGGCGCCGGCTCCGGCCGTGACGCCGCCTGGCTGGCCCACCGAGGCCTGGACGTGGTCGCCGTGCAACCTTCGAATTCCATGCGCGAGCAGGCACTGTCCCTGCACCCATCCGCCCCAGTACGTTGGCTTCGCGACGCACTGCCCGGACCTGCGCGAGGTGCTCCGCGCCGGCCTGGCCTTCGACGTGATCCTGCTGTCTGCCGTCTGATGCACGTCGCCCCGGCAGATCGCGCGCGAGCCTTCCGCAAGCTGGTATCGCTGATGTAAACCGGGCGGGATGTTGGCGATCACGCTGAGAATCGGCCTACCCGACGCCGCGCGGTGGATGTACCCGGTATCGGAAGACTGAGTCGAGAAATTGCGCGAGCGAACGGTGCGATCGCCGAGCGTGAGGCACGCGCACCCGATGAACTCGGCCGCGCGGAGATCTCGTGGGCGCAGATCGTCGTCCGCTTGCCGGATGACGGCACCGGCGCGCTGCCACTGCTGCGGCATGTGATCCTGGATGACGACAAGTCCTCCACCTACAAGCTCGGGCTGCTGCGCGTTCTGGGCCGCATTACTGCCGACGGCGCTGCCGGGTACGCGCGCCGGATCGACGACGAGCGGGGTGGGCGTGCCGCTGGGATTGGTGGCGCTCTACTGGCTGCGGCTCTACAAGCCGCTGCTGGCCGCGAACCTGCCGCAGTTGCCCACCCAGACCGGGTTGACGGGCTTGGGTTTCGTGGGCGAGGCCTACCGCCAACTCAGCGACCTCTCGCACCTGGACTTGCGCGTGGGAATGAGCTTTACCGGCGAACGGGCCGCCGCCCTGTGTGAACGGCTGTCGAGAAGCGCGGTTTTCCGGCTGTCAGCACGCGCTTTTGCTTCCTGAGGGTTGAAGGTCTTGTTGGTTGTTCTCCCCGGCCGCCCGGAGGGCGGCCAGGGAGAAGCGCACGGGCTTTGCCGCCGCGCGCTGTGTCAGTTGGGTGTCTTGGGTGCCGGCCCGCCGGTGGCCGCAGTCATCGAGCGATGAGCCAAGCGCGGGTGTTTGCGCTGTAATACGCCGATACCGAGGTAGGCGGGCACGGCGCCGGTCCCTACCGTGGCAAGTCTGATCCGAACGCCGTGCCCTACACCGTGTCAATGACGGGTGCTGCGTTAGTTTTGCACCCCGGGACGATCCCGTCCAGCACCCCCTTGGTTTGCCAGGGGTGCCCATGCGCCACCAGCCGGCCCGACTCTTCGTGTGCGGGCGTTGTCGCGCCCAGGTGCTCGTGTGCAGCCACTGCGATCGCGGCCAGCGCTATTGCGCCGATGGCTGCGCCCAGGTCACTCGCCATGCCCTGCAACGTGACGCCGCCCGGCGCTATCAGGCCAGTCGTGCCGGGCGCTTCAAGCACGCCGCGCGCACGCGCCGCTGGCGCGAGCGCCGCGCAGCCTTGCTGCAATCGGTGACGCATCAGGGTTCCGCGCCCGGGGGACCCGATGGTGTAGTGGCCCCATCGTCCACACCGGCCGCACTCGTGGCCTCGCCGCCATGTCTGCTGCCACCCGTTACTGCTGCCGCTGTCGTTGCCAGTCTTGGCCCCGCTGTGCACCCCGAGCACGGGCATTGCCGCTGGTGCCTCACGCGCTGCCCGAGTCATGTGCGGTGGGGGTTTCTGCGCAGGGCGCCAGCCCGTGGCCTCACCCATGGCCATAGCCCCTGAGTTGCGCGCTCAGATCCTGCGCCTGTTCGAGGTCGAGCACTGGCTCGTGGGCACCATCGCCCGGCAACTGAAGGTGCACCATGGGACCGTGCGGCGGGTACTCGAGCAAGCGCGCGCCGCACCCGCGCCTATCGCCGCGCGCGCGAGCCGCGTGGACCCCTATCTGCCGTTCATCCGCGAGACCCTGGCCAAGTACCCCACGCTCGCGGCCAGCCGTTTGCACGCGATGGTCGGTGAGCGCGGCTATGTCGGCAGCGCCAGCCACTTCCGCCACTGCATCGCCGGTTGCCGCCCGCGCCCATCCGCCGAGGCCTACCTGCGCTTGCGCACCCTGCCGGGCGAACAGGCCCAGGTCGACTGGGCCCACTTCGGCCACCACACGGTGGGCCGGGCCAGGCGCCCGCTGATGGCCTTCGTCATGGTGCTCAGCTACTCGCGCCACCTGTTCGTGCACTTCAGCCTGGACGCCCGCATGGACAGCTTCCTGCGCGGCCACGTCCTGGCGTTCGCCGCCTGGGGCGGGGTGCCGCGGGTCGTCTTGAGCGACAACCTGAAGAGCGCCGTGCTCGAGCGCATGGGCGAGGCCATCCGGTTCAACCCGCAACTGCTGGCCTTCGCCGCCCATCACCGTTACGAGCCGCGGGCGGCGGGCATCGCCCGCGGCAACGAGAAGGGCCGCGTGGAGCGCAGCATCCGGTACATCCGCCAGAACTTCTTCGCCGCCCGCCACTTCACTGACGTCGACGACCTGAACGCGCAGGCGCGCACCTGGTGCGAGGCCCATGCCGGCTCGCGCGCCTGGCCCCAGGACCAGCGCCTGACGGTGCGCGAGGCCTTCGCCCAGGAGCAGCCCCGTCTGCTGGCCTGCCCCGAGCAGGCCTGGGACCTGGGCGAGCGGGTGGTCGTGCGGGCGGGCAAGACCCCGTACGTGCGGTTCGATCTGAACGACTACTCGGTCCCTCACACCCACGTGCGCAGCACCCTCACCGTGGTGGCCGATCCCGAGCGGGTGCGCGTGTTCGACGCCGCCACGGTGCTGGCCACCCACCGGCGCAGCTTCGACCGGGGCGCGCAGATCGAGGACGAGGCCCACCTGCAGGCGCTGGTCGCGCACAAGCGCGGCGCGCGCGAACACCGCGCCGCCGATCGTCTGACCCACGCCGTCCCGGGCGCAGCCGAGTTGCTGGTGCGCGCCGGTGAGCGCGGCTACAACCTGCGCGCGATCGCGCTGGAACTCGCGCGCCTACTCGACCAGTACGGCGCGCCATCGATGCAAGCGGCGCTGGCCGAGGCGCTGGCGCGCGATGTACCGCACCCCAACGCGGTGCGCCTGGCGTTGGAGCGCGAGCGCGAAGAACGCAACCAGCCCCCGCCGCTGGCATTGCCGCTGTCCGAACGCGCGCAGGCGCTGGACGTGACGGTGCGCACCCACGGGCTAGCCGCCTACGACGAGCTGCGCCCCGAATCTCGCACCACCGATTCGGCACCCGCCGAGGGCGCCGCAGACCCACTTCCCGAGGATGAACCATGAGCACCCCCTCATTGCCGAGCGCGGCGACCGAGCCGGCTGATCCGACCCACCTGCAGCGGCGTGCCCGGGCGCTGCACCTGTCGGGCCTGCTGGCCCATTGGGAGACGGTGCGCGCCAACCCCGAGCACCTGGCCTGGACCCAGGCGCTGCTCGACTGGGAGGAGGCCGAGCGCGCCCAGCGCAGCTTGCAGCGGCGCCTGGGCGCCGCGCGCATCGGGCGCTTCAAACCCCTGGCCGACTTCGACTGGGGCTGGCCCGCCCAGTGCGACCGCGCCGCGGTGCAGGAACTGATGACGCTGGCCTTCATGGCCGATGCCACCAACGTGGTGCTGGTCGGCCCCAACGGGGTGGGCAAATCGATGCTGGCCTGCAACCTCGCCCATCAGGCGCTGGTCGAGGGGCGCACGGTGGTGTTCACCAGCGCCGGACAGTTGCTGGGTGAATTGGCCGCGCTGGACAGCGACTCGGCGCTGCGTCGCCGGTTGCGCCACTACGCCGGGCCGGACCTGCTGGTCATCGACGAGGTCGGGTACCTGTCGTACTCGAACCGGCATGCCGATCTGCTCTTCGAACTGATCAGCCGGCGCTACCAGCACAAGAGCACCGTGGTCACCACGAACAGAGCGTTCAAGGAATGGCGTGAGGTGTTCCCCAACGCGGCCTGCGTGGTGTCGCTGATCGACCGTCTGGTGCACCGGTGCGAGGTGGTGCTGATCGAGGGCGAATCGTACCGGCTGAAGGAGGCCAAGGAGCAGGCCGAACGCAAGACGGCGCTGCGCGCGGCGGCCCGAGGCAAGGGCAAGAAGGCATGAAGCGCCGGACACGACCGGCATCCGCGTCCGGCTCGCTGCCCAGCGACCGTCTCGGCGTCCCGCTCATCACGTTGCCCGAGCACTGGTCCCCTGAGCAAGCGCTCGCGGTGTTCGAGATCGTCGACGGGTTGCGCGAACTGCTGTGGCATCGCTACGGCGGGCAGATCCAGCAGGCCATGCGAGCGCAACGCTCGAGCGCGAAATCCACCGCACAACTCGACATCGACTACACCGAGGACCCGCCGTTCTGACAAACCCCAGATGGCCGGCTGCGCCGGCCATCACTCGATCATGCCGTCGTGGCGGAATCCCGAACCGATGTCGACGCCACGCTCAACAAAAGCGCGTTCTGACAGCCAGATTTACGCGGTTCCCGATCGTCGCTAACACCCCTGCACACGGCCCTGCGCGACGCCGCGGCAACGATCAGGAGGATGCCGGCCACCTACCTCACCTACCCCAATGGCGGCCCGGTGTTTCCCGTGCAGATGCCACCGCGCGTACCGCGCCACCCGCCCACGGTCACGCTGGAAAACTCGTACCTGGCATCCTTCGGCGAACTGACCGTGCCGTCTCACCTGTGGCGCGCAATGCAGCGCTTCGACGCCTGGATCGAGCCGGCCGTGATCGCCGAATGGATCCGGCTGATGAAGCAATACGCCACCCGACAGGGCCGGTCCCTGGACGAAGCGACGATCATTCGCGCGATGACCTGGGCCGACCCGGCCCGCGACACCCTGCTGGCCCGCGAGCAGGCGTTGCGCGCGATGAACGATGGCCCCCTGCACTGTGTGTGGACCGGCAAGGCGCTCAATCAAAGCAACCTGGACATCGACCACTGCTTTCCGTGGTCCGCCTGGCCCTGCGACCATCTGTGGAACCTGATGCCCGCGCAGCGCCAGGTCAACCAGCACCAGAAGCGCGACCGCCTGCCCAGCCACGCCCGACTGCGCGATGCGCACGAACGCATCCTCGCGTGGTGGGATCGCGGGTATCGGCACCGGGGCGACGTGCTCGATCAACGGTTCGTGCTCGAGGCACGATCAAGCCTGCCGTCGATACCCGACGGCCCGCTCGCGCTGGACGACGTGTTCGCCGGGGTCATGCTGCAGCGGATACGGCTTCGGCAAGACCAGGGCGTGCCCGAGTGGGAGGGGCCAGACGCCACCAAGGGCAGCGCAGCGCCCCGCCAGGCAAGCTGACCCATGGGCAATCTCGCTCGCCTGTTGCAGCAGCGCTTCCGCGAGGCGGCCCCGGCCGGCTGGTCCAGCACCGCCGAGCAGCGGATCATGAGCGCCGACCTCGAGCGGCAATTGGGCTTCGCGCCACGCGCGGATGTGCTGCTCGCCCGTACCGACGGATCGCAGCGGATCTGGATCGAGTTCGAGATCAGCCGCGCAGACCCGGTGGCCAATCACGCGAAGTTCGCGGCCGCGCACCTGTTCGAGCCGCGGGCCGCGACGGACGTGTTCGTGTCGATGGTCAGCTCGCACGTCGTGTACGGGCGCAGCAACCTGGCCGCGTCCGCGGTCTACCTGATGCGCGCGGTGGGCATGTCCGCCTTCCAGACATCGCTGCTGCCCACGCATTCGCCGCAGCATATCGCCGCGCTGAACCAGAAGCCCTTCGACGAGTTGCTCAATGGCCATCACTTCGATCCCGGACAAGAAATCGAACGGGCGATCGCCATCACTCGCACGATGGCCGTCGACCCGCATCACCGCATTCACTTCGCGGCAAACCTGTTCGAGGTGATGGTCAACGTCAACGCCTGGAACGATGCCATCGGCACGCCCGCCGGCAGAGCAGCCTGGGGGCAACGGACCGTCACCTACTTCGTGCATGACCCCCGGTCCGGGCTTTTCGCGCCGTCGAAATACTGCGCGTTCGTGCCGGTGCAAGAGGCCGCCGCGACCTCGCGGCCGGTCATTGCGATGGACATGGAGACCTACGCCTCGCTGGATGAATCGGAAAGCCGGTTCGACGGGAACGTGGCCAGGCGGCATTTGTCCGGGCGGCTGGCGATGCAGGAGGTGCGGCTGGAGGCGAGCGGGCTGGGGGATGCGTTTCGCAGGTGGCTGAAGGGGGTGGAGCCGGCGGTGAGGCTGCATCCGCGTGGGCCGGTGGTGATGAGGGCGATTGAGTGGGACTGATCGCGGCTCACGCGGGCCCGCCATCCTTGATGACGTCTTCCGCGATCTCGGTCAGGCTTCGGGCGAGCACGTCCGCACCGGCGCTTTCGCTCATGCGCTGCTCGAGGATGGCTTTCAGCTCGCGCAAGGCGGCATCTTCGTTCGTCGACGTCGGAATCAAACGCTCGAGCGCGTATTCCTCGATCGATTTGCCCTGCAGGGCCGCCGAAGCCTTGATGCTCTGGTGTTGCTGATCGGTCATTTCGATAGTGAGGCGGCTCATGGCGAAACCCTCCTTTGATCGCCCAGATCATCACGAATGTAAAACGGGCTGGCGGATCAAGACTTGCGCCGCACCGCCCTGACCTGCTCCTGGGCTAACGCGAGCGCCTGCTCCTCGGTGAGTTCGCTGCGCGCCCGGACACGGCGTACCAGGTCGCGAGCCTCCTCGCGGGACTTGATGCCGTAGAAGTCCAGGCTCTCGTCGATCAATTGCCCGATGGTTTTGCCGCGCTGCACCGCGGCTTCCCTGAGGGCCTTGTAACGGGCCTCGGACAAGGTGATGGTCAGTCGACTCATAGTCGGCTCATTTGGGTGTTGAAGCATCAAGACGCTATCTCAGCGATAGGCATCCCGCAATCCTGTCAGACGCCATCGGGTGCGCGTCAGGCACCGACAGCCGTTTGGAGCCGTGGTTGCCGTACTGCCCCGTTAGTCGACACAGCAAACATTCGTTCGGCCTAGTTTCCGTATGTACAATAACCCTGTTCGAATCCCATTCGACCCCGCCAAACACGGCGGGACCCTTGCGAAACCTGAGGATGCGAAAGCCAACGATCGTGAGCAAACCCGCCTCGCGCCCTGCTTTGGGCTCTGACCTGGCTCGCGTGGACGCGCACGTCATCAAGCCAGCCGAGTACAAGGAACTCCCGGAACTCACCGACGAGATGCTCGCGCGGGGAGTCTTCAAACGCGGTGGTCGGCCACGTTCGGCCAATCCGCGTCAGCTCATCAGCTTGCGGCTGCCGGCCGAGGTGATTGCCCGTTGGCGCGCGACCGGACCAGGCTGGCAGACCCGAATGGCCGAACGCCTTGCAAAGGCGCCGTTGCCACGGACGAAGTCAGATATTTGATCGACGGACGGGTCATTCCTGCGCGCTGCCCTGATGTCAGCGATGTCAAGGCTCGTCCGGCCGCCGCAAGAGGTTTCGGCAAAGACCTGTTGCCCTGCAACGTCGTCTATTCACCCGAGGCCAGTGACCTACTTCGAGGAGCTCTTCCTGCATCTTGCCGAGCGCTCGTCACTGGGGAGAAGAACACGATAAGTCGTCTGGCCTACCGCTTCCAACCGTGCAGACAGTCGAAGCGCGGATGTTCCTCGTTGGCTTCCCTCGCCAAGATCACCCTAGAGCGATGAAGTCATCGCGCGCGACAGATGGCTTGCGGTCGACGTACCTTAAACGGTACATTCGAGGGGTGACGAAACATGCTTCGCCAGCCGACGAAGAAGATTCCACTGATCTTCTATCGCACTCGGCGAGGCAATGAACCCGTGCGCGACTGGGTCAGAAGGCTGGATCCACCGGATCGTCTTGCCGGTGGGCAGGATCTGATACTGGCGTCAGAAAGATTTGGAATCATGAGCAAGCAACATCACGGCTCCAGCCTCGACAGCCTTCTGCAAGAAGAAGGCGTCTTCGAAGAAACGCAGGCGCTCGCCGTCAAGGAAGTCGTGGTCTGGCAACTGACCGAAGCCATGGCCAAGCAGTCCCTGACCAAGGCTCGCCTTGCCGTACTGCTCAAGACCAGCCGCTCGCAGGTCGACCGGCTGCTCGATCCCACTCGGGATGTGACCTTGTCGACGCTGCAGCGGGCGGCGGCGCTGGTGGGGCGAAAGCTGAGGATCGAGTTGGTGTGAACCCTACTTCCTGGTCGACGTGCTTCTCGAACTCGCCAAAGACCACCACTCCTGGCCACACAGTGGCCCGTATTCTCTGAAGGGCGGCCGGCCAGGATCGACCCGTTCCGACAGCGAGGTGATCAACACCGAAATCGCGCTCGCCCCTGCGCTCACTTCGAGCGTCTTGCCAGCTGCCCGCCGATCGCCTTGTCGGCTATTGCGGCCAGACGACGGCTGAGCGCGGCGGGCGATTCGAAGCTGCGAAAACGTCCGGCGTCGATGTCGGCCATCCCGATGCGGGCGGCCTCTAGCAGCGCCTGGAGTCGGGCACTGTCCTGAGCTTCGCGATCTTCTATCAGTCGCAGCCCTTCGCGCAGCACTTCGCTAGCGATCTTTAGCGTCCGGTGGATACGAGCTTTTCGACGAGGCGTGCCTGTTGGTCGGTGAGGACGAACCATCGCCGGCTACCCCAGAAGCTGCGCCACCAGGCGCATCGGCACGAACAACCGGCTCGGCTGGGCCTGCAGGGTGCCAAAGCCGTAGTGCCGATAGAACGCCGCGGCGGCCTCGTCCTTGGCATCGACCACCACCGCCATCGCGGCGATCTGGTCGGCGTGGGCCAGGCTGCGGCGCAGGGCATCCAGGAGCAGATGTTCCCCAAGGCCTTGACCCTTGGCAGATTGATCAACCGCCAGCCGGCCCAGCAGCGTGACGGGCAGTTGCGGATAGCGCGGCAGCTTGCGAGCGAGTTCGTCTGGCAGGTCGGCCAGGGTCAGCACTGAGGCCGACAGCGTGTAGTAGCCGAGGACGCGCGTGTCGGACGGCCTGACGGCGACGAAAGGCGCGGCCACGCGCTTGTCTGCGTCCTGCCGGGCCTGCTGCTTGAGATAGCGGTCGAGCGCCTGCGCGCCGCAGTGGAAGGCCGCTCGGTCGTGCTGTCGGCCCAGGGGCTCGACAGCGACACTGGTCAAAGCCACCGGCTATGAGCCGGTGCGTTGGCGGTAGGCCTTGGCCGCGCGCTTGAGGCGCTGGTTGGGCTCCGGCGGGTTCAGCAAGGCTTGCACGAAGGCCAACTGCTCTTCACGCGACAGACGAATCGACTCGTGTTCGGCGATCACCCGCCGCGCTGCGTCTTGCGCGCTGGCGACGACGAACTCGCTCAACGTGCGGCCGGAAAGCGCTGCCGCTTGCTGGAGCAGGCTCTTCTGCGCCGCTGACACGCGGGCTTCAAGCCGGGCGTCGCGGGTGGTGTCGGGGATGTCGGTGGTGTCGCGACTGGCCATGGTTGTCTCCCTGATGGAAATGTACGGCACATGTCCGTACGTAGCAAGCGATTCCATGGCCGAAGCGCGAACGTCGGGTCAAGGGCGGACCCGCATCGCATAAAGCGCTATATTCGCATCGAATTAAGTGCGAACAGGAGTCCAGCCATGGATATCACCAAAGACATAAGCCCACTGACCGAGTTCAAGCGAGACTCATCGCGCATGATTGCGCGCATCAAGGAAACCGGACGGCCGCAGATCCTGACCGTCAACGGCAAGCCTTCGGTCGTTGTCATGGACGCCGCCGCGTGGCAGGAAATGCAGGACCAACTCGATCATGCCGAGACCGTCGCCGGGATCCGGAAGGGCCTGACGCAGGCCCGTGCCGGAGAAGGAACCGAGGCTGGCCGCTTCTTCGAGCACCTCGCCCGGACGAAATGACTGCCCCGCTTGCCGTCATCATTACGCCGAATGCAGCGGATGATCTGGCGGCCTCGTGGGCCTGGCTGCACGAGCGGAACCCGAGGATGGCGGACGAATGGCTGTCGGGCATCCGCGAGACGATCCTCGCCCTTGGGGTAATGCCCGAGGCGCATCCGATTGCACCAGAGTCGCAGGCCTTCGACATCCCGATTCGCAGGGCACTCTATGGTCGGGCGACCCGCTGGCGAATCTACTACGCCGTTGTCGACGAGGCGATTCAGGTGCTGCATGTCAGGCATGGCCGCCGAAGCGATTGGCGCCCCTGATCAAAGGTGTCGCCCCTGCCTTGCGCGCAGGAATGATCAGGCCGTCGCAAGCCCTGCTGGACGAGGCCATCACCCTGTTCATCAATGGCGAGCCCGACCATGAGCAACATTTCGGCGGTTTTCGCGGCCATCACGCGCGCGCTCAGGGTAGAGGTGCATACCCAAGTGGTGATGACCTGAGCCGCCGCACGCAAGAAAGTTTGGACCAGGCCCTGATGCCCTACGACGTCGTCTACTCACCCGAGGCCAGTGACCAGCTCGAGGAGCTCTTCCTGTATCTCGCCAAGCGCTCGTCTCCGGGGATCGCAGAGCGCTAAATCAGTCGCTGCGCGGCCCGACCAGCTGCCATAGCAGAGACTCCGGCGGAATCGACGGCATCGCCAGTGCCTTCGTCGAAAGGTCGCGCACTTCACGCGCAGGCAAACCAAGCGCGCGCAGCACCGCCGCCGCGGTCTGCTCCGGAAAGTCGCGTGGCACCTTGCTGTGATTCAACGAGTGCATGGCTCCCACCATCGAGCCCGCCAGCAAGTTCAGCCCCACATCGACATGCATGGGCGCGAATCGCCCCTGGCGGATGCCCTTGCCGATGTCGCCGCCCACGGCAACGAAGAACAGATGGGTGCGATCCATGGCCGGCCAGCCCGCCCGCACCATGAAGTCCCCCAGGATCGGGTGGGCGCGCACCAGCCTCAATGCCGTTCGCACACCGACAGCCACCCGTTCGGCGACGTCATCCAGTGGGGCGACCAGGGGATCCATCGTCTCGATGACGGCGCGGGAAACCTCCGCTGCCAGCTCCTGAAGCAGGCTTCGCGGCGCGTCGAAATACTTGTAGAAGGTGCCCCGCGAGACCTTGGCCACTCTGATCACGTCGTCGATGGACACGGCCTCCGGCCCTTCGGAAGCAGCCAGTACCAGTGCGCTTTCGAACAGACGGGCGCGCATGCGCTGACGCCGCTCGGCAGCCACTCGCGGGCGATGGTCGACAGGATTCATCCCGCAATTTTGCCCGACGTGCGCGCCAGTAGTCGAACGGCAGCAGGCGGCGATCGTCGGCGGTCATCGCATAAAATCAATTGCGTCATGTTGACGTTTTTGTCACTATGCAATCGAATTCGACTTCGCTGACGATGTCATTAGGTCGCCGAAGCGCACCCGGCAGATCACACCAAGGAGCGACGCACCATGCGCGATACCACCCGCAATCGGGTCTTGTGGGCCATGACGGTCCTGTTCGGCGTGTTCGCCTTTCTGAAGGCCACGCCCTTGGCGCCAAGCCTGATGGCGTTCATTCCGGCGACCAGCATCCTCGTTCCCACGCTGTTCGCCTTCATGCACGGCAGCCGCCGCCTGGGCTGGCCGACCATGCTCACCTTCTTCGCGATCGCATTCGCGGTCAGCTGGTGTCTGGAGTCCTTGTCCATCGCCACCGGGTTCCCGTTCGGCCACTACCACTACACGGACAAGCTCGGCCCCAGGCTCGGCACCGTGCCGCTGCTGATCATGCCGGCCTACTTCGCCATGTGTTATGTGTCGTGGAACCTCGCGCACATCGTGCTGGACAAGTTCGACCATCGCGCCGACACCCTGCAGCGTTTTGCTGTGCCCGTCATCGCGGCCTTCATCATGGTGATGTGGGATCTGTCCATGGACCCGTCACGGGCGACGCTGTCGCAGGCATGGATCTGGCACGAAGGCGGCGGTTATTTCGGCGTGCCCTTCGTGAACTTCATGGGCTGGTATCTCACGGTCTACCTGATCTTTCAGATCCTGGCGCTCGTGCTCCAGAAGCAGCAGCCGCAGCGTGAGCCAGGCGCCAACGGCGACGCCCGGCGCGAAACCTGGCACCTGAACACCGCCTTCTACTTCGCCACCTTCATCGAATTTCCGGCCTTCGCCTGGCTCGCTGCGGATCGACCGCTGACCGACGCAGCCGGCGTCGTGTGGAGTTCGCGCGCAATGCATGAGTCTTTGGGCTTGGTGGCGATCTTCACCATGGGCTTCGTGTGCTGCCTGGCCTTCTTCAACGTTCGCAAGGCCCAGCGCCTGCAGTGAGCCCGCACGAAAAGACCGTCGCAGGCCCTGGCAGTTGCATCCGTCAGGCTGGCACGATCAAATGCACCCCTGGACGACACCCCGACGAACAGGAGCAGCAATGCCCATCATCAAAGTGGAAGACATCGCGCACGTGCGCTTCGCCGCGCCGGACCTGGCGCAGATGCGATCCTTCCTCGACGACTTTGGCCTGCGCAGTTTCGAGGCAAACGGCAAGCTCTACGGCAAGGGAAACGACGGGCGCCCGTTCGTCCACGTCACGCAGCCGGGCGAAGCGAAGTTTCTCGCCATCGGTCTGCGCGCCCAATCGGTCGCCGATCTCGAGCAACTCGCAGCGCACGAAGGGTTGCCAGTCGACAACCTCGACGAACCCGGTGGCGGAAAGATCGTCCGCCTGACGGACCCCGACGGTTTTGGCGTCGAAGTGATTGCAGGCCAGTCGCGCGCCGACGCGACAACCGCCCTCGCCGATCCGCTGCGCAACACCGCGGCGGCCCGGCCGCGCCTGCGCTCGCCCGTCCGGCTCGATCCGGGCCCGGCCCACGTCCGGCGCATCGGTCATGCCGTGCTGAGGGTGCGCGACTTCCGCACCTCGGAGAAATGGTACAAAGACCGGTTCGGTTTTCTGACCTCCGACGAGATCGAAGCGGCCAAGGATGTGCCACTGGGCGCGTTCATGCGCTGCGACCGCGGCGACAAGCCTGCCGATCACCACACGCTGTTTCTGGCGCAGTTGCCGGGCAACCCTGGCCTGATGCACGCGGCGTTCGAGGTCGCCAACCTCGACGACCTGATGCTCGGCCACCAGCACCTGAAGTCGAAAGGGCGCGAGGCCGCCTGGGGCGTCGGGCGGCACATCCTGGGCAGCCAGGTGTTCGACTACTGGAAAGACCCGTTCGGCAACGAACTCGAACACTGGACCGACGGCGATCTGCTCACCGCCGCCGAACCGCCGCACAAAGTGCCGGTGAGCGAGTTGCGCTCGGTGCAGTGGGGCAGCCCGCATCCGTCGACTCTGCAGCAGATTGGCAAGCCGCAGCACCGATAAGGATCAACGGCCTCTCTGGCGCCCCACGGCCTCCACCCGATCAGGCGATCAGGGCCTGGTCAGCAGGTTCAGAAACCCCGCCGTCGCGCTGCGCGCCGCAGGCAGATTGAGCAGCGTATGCGGCGCATTGGGCACCAGTAGGACGGACGCACGCGCATTGCCCTTGAGTGCGCCAGCGCAATGGCCGTCGGCGCTGGGGTTGCCCAGCCAGCCGTTGGATCGGGAAAAGAACGGATCGGTCGCACTGATCACATTGAGCACCGGCTTGTCGGGCTCGAAGGCGTTTCTCGGTTCCTTGACGAAGTAGTTGAGCTCGCAGCTCCAGGCATACAGCATGCGGGCCGCGAATTCGCCACCTGCATGGCGCGCGACCGGTACCGCCCCTTCGCTGGTCCCGGCGAGGATCAGGCGGCCCATGTCGGCCCAGGACGAATTTCGCAGCGCCGCGACAACCGGCGCGATCTCGGAAGCTCTCAGCGCATGAATGCGCTCATAGGCATCCTTGTCGATGGGCGAGGCATAGGTCACCCGTCCCTCCAGCGCGAAGGAATCGGGCGCCACGGTCGCGTAACCCAGCCCGGCGAGCCACTGCTGCCACTCTCCGATGGCTTTCAGCTTCAGCCCGGAGGACCCATGCAGGAACAGGATCACCGGCACCTTGGCGCCGCTCAGGGCCGGTATCGCCTTGAACTTGCCACAGTAGACGGAGCCGCCGGTGGCCAAGGCCGGAAGACAGACATCCGCCTGCTGCACGGCGGCCGCCAGAGAGTCGCTGCTGTGAACCCACGCGTCGCCCTTGAGACTGCCCGCGGGTGGGGGCGTCTGGGCGATGGCATTGGCCAGGGAGGCGGCGAGAATGAGGGCGAAGAAGGCTTTCAGGTATGTCATCGGATCTCGATCGGGAATAGTCGTCAACAAGGAGTGTGCTGCAATCTGAGCCGGTTCATCCGATCTCGACGCGAGCAAACCTCGGCTGGCGCTGACCTTCGAATTCGATGTCCTCGAAGAACATCGCATACGGACGCACCCAAAGGCCGGAATGACCGTATAGCGGGCGATACAGCACCAGCGGCTCCAGCGTTTCGCTGTGCCGGGCGACGCCAATCACTTCGTATTCCCCGCCCTTGTAATGGCGGTAGCGCCCGCATCGGGCCTCCGGCAAGGAAGGCAGATCGCTCTTCTCGTCAGCACTGGGCATCGTCGACTTTCCTGAATCATCCATCTTGCGCAATTCGGCCTGGGTGACATCAGGCAGACGAGCCCGTCGGTGCGAACTTCGAATACGTCTGATTCGCCGACATCACGACATGCGCCTCCACCCCGTTTTCCCGATGCGCATTGACCTGCGCATAGTCGCTCGAGGTCATCATCTCGAGAAAGGCGGCGCGCGATGGGTACTGCACCAGCACCACCCAATCCCAGCGGCCGTCGGCCAGTTCGCCAAACGCAACCCCTTCGACATGGCCGGCCCAGAGCACGGTACCGCCCACCTTCTTGATCAGTGGAATGTCGCCCTTGCTGTAGCGGCTGTAGGCGTCCCAGCCGGTGCCCTGGCCATCCAGCGAACGGGCCCTGAACCGCACCAGGTTCACCATCACCACCGGGCCCTTCTCCGGCAGGCTCTCCAGAAAATCCTTCCTGATGTTCTTCGGTTCGCTCAACACGGTGTCGCCTCCTGGGTATCGTGATGTCATCGACGTGTGGGCACCATAGCCCAATCCGCAATTTCGAGGTCTAAGATCCAGCTTCCATCACCGCATCAGAGGCCAGATGCCCGCCACCACCAGGAAGGCAGACGTCTCGCCGAACAACCCTTGCGCTTTTCTGCGCGCACTGGTCAGCCAGGGAATGCTGCCCGACGATGTCGCGGGCCTCGGGGAGATTAGCAAGACCATCGTCAAGACCGCAAAAGCCGGCGATGGCAGCCCGCAGCTGCCGGCGGCCGCCATCCGCGCCATTGCCCTGATCGCCAATGGCCGGGCGGAGCCCGGACTGACGCTGGACGATCTGAAGCGGATGATGGATGCCAACTTCGCCCGCGCAAAAGGCCGGCGGCGGGTCATCGACCGTCGCCTGATGGATGGGGAATGGCCGATCCTGCTGAAGGTGATGGGCAAGCAGGGCAAGCGCGGCCGCTACCTCAGCGTGAAGGAAGTTCGGCAGCTCTTCGTGGACCGGCGACTGCCGCAGCGGATGAGCCGGCGGCTGGCCGCCGGGTGAGTCATCCCGCAGGCGGCTGGGGCGACTGCGGCTGATGCTCGATTCGCGGCAGTCCCGGGTCGAGGCAGGCCCAATCCGGCGCACTGGCGCTCCAGATGTTGGCCACCGGCCTGATCGACGACGGCTCGTCGAGCGTGCCGAGGCGAACGACGGTCAGCCCCACCCGTCCGGTCGAATCCGCGAACAGGTGGCAGCCGCACTGGGGGCAGAAGCGCCGGCTGACGAGGTTGCCGCTGTCACCCCGGCTGCTGAACTCGGCGGTGGTGCCGGTGATCTGGATGCTGTCAGTCGGGAAGATGGCATTGGCCGTGCCGTTGCCGGCGATGTGCTGGCAATCGCGGCACCAGCACAGTCGAGACACCACCGGTTCCGCACTCAGCCGGTAGCGCACCTGGCCGCATAGGCAGCCGCCTGTTCTCTGCGTCATGTCAGTCGAGTCCTTTCAAGCAAGAGATGCTCAGCGACCAATTGCGTTGACGACATTCTCGCGCACGATCTCCGCCTTGAAACGAAAGAGCTGCGGATCGGCCGGGTCGACGGTGATGCGAACCCAATGGCTGTTAGGCCAGCCGAAGGTTTCGACCCGGGTGAAGTTTTCGAAAGCCCGGTTGGTCTTGCGGCTGTAGAGCGGCTTGTCGATGCGAAAAAGGTGGGTGTCGCCGTGCAGATAGGCAACCGGCTTGCCATAAGTTTCCATCTCCTCGGCGAGCGTGCGCAGATAGTCCTCGAAGCCCAGGGGCGTGGCCGGCGCCGCTGGCGGGTCCGAGGCCGCTGAGGCAGCGGGCGGGTCGTGCTTCATGTAGCCCTCCTCGCGCCTGGGGACCAGGCAGTTTCGAACCTCGGATTGGCCTGGGTGAAGATCATCAGCCCCCGGCTGTCTGTCGCCTTGGCTTGGGCAAACGCCTCCCGCAGCCAGGCAAGGTTCGCCGCCTTGCGCAAGGCATGCTCGGCGTCCATCTCCGGGGTGCGGCCGAAGTTGTCGTTGTCGCCCACCGTATGCAGCGTGATGAACAGCACCCCACCCATTCGCCAGCGCAGATTCTCCCGGAACAAACTGAACCGGGGATCGGACGACTGCTGCTCGACCGCGATCGTGCGTTGCCCGAGGCTCTTGCCCTCGGGAAAGAACCGGGTGCGAATTCTGGCCAGCAGATCGAGCGGATCGGCTTTTCTGGCTTCCAGCCGCCAGCAGTCGGACCAGTCGTTGTCGCCCGGCGTGAGGATGAACGGATGCCGCACCGTCTGGAAGGAGTCGTAGATCGCCTGGTAGTTTTCCTCGACACATGGCATCGAGCTGCCTGCCGGGCGCCGGTTGTAGCCTCGCGGGTCGAACTGGAAGTCGCCTACATGCACCACCAAACCCAGGTCGTTGGCATTGAGCGCGGCAAGCACGCGCTGGTACTCGAGCTCCTGCACCTTGGTGTAGGGCATGTCGCCGAACAGCGCGACATCGAATGCGCGATCCTGGGCAAGCGCCGCCGCCGGGAGACAGGCAAGAGAGGTCAAGAGTCCCAACGTCCGCACCACGCTCGCTGCCTTCGCCATCATGATCGTTTCCTTGCCTTGTTGTCGATCGGTTCGGCGCCCTATGCCGAATCCCCATGGTTGGCTTGCCAGAACCCATCAAAGTCGAAAGAAAGCTGGCGATGATGTCTGATCGACAACAGGT